>JAHFCO010000009.1 GCA_023249475.1 Bacillota bacterium
CGATCGGCGCCATGACGCTGTCGAGTTCATGATAGCCATCCGCCCGCTTTTCGACCACATCCAGACAGAGATTGACTTTACCGTACGCTTTCGTTTTCATACCACACCTCATAGAGTTTGACGAATTCAGCCAAGGTCAGCGCTTCCGCACGGACGCTCTCCGATAATCCCGCTTTCAAGATCGCAGCCTGGATTTTCTCTTGATTCCCAAGTTCCTTTAGATTGTTCGCCAAGGTCTTGCGGCGTTGGGTGAACGATGTCTTGACCAGTTTGAAGAAACGGTCGGGGTCTTCGATCGGAAGGATGTTACGGCGTACGAATCGGACGACGGCCGAATCCACGTTTGGACGAGGCAAAAAGACGCCTTTGGGGACGTTCATGACGTTTTTGACTTCATAGAGGGTTTGAACGATGATGCTGAGGGCGTTATAGTCTTTGGTGGAAGGTTTCGCCACGAAACGGTCGGCGACTTCTTTCTGCACCATGATCGTAAAGGAAGTGATCTTAGGGAGATTCTCCAGGATATGGAAAAGGATCGGGGTGGTGACATAATACGGAAGATTGGCACAGAGCGTCAATTCGCCCTCCGGCAATTCTTCGGCTCTCACCTCAAGGAAATCCTTCAGGATGACCTTCACATTCGGATATGGACTCATCGTATCGGCCAATACTTCGATGCAACGCGGATCGATTTCATAGGCGGTCACCGATTTCGCTTTTAAGGCAAGCTGTTCGGTCAGCGCCCCGATGCCCGGTCCGACTTCGATCACGTTCGTCGTTTCGTTGATTCCGCTGACCCGTGCGATTTTTTCGACGACCGACGGATCGATGATGAAATTCTGTCCGAATCCTTTTTTCGCGCTCATCCCGTATCGTTTCAAGATGGCCAGCGTACGGGCATTGGCGCTTATCGGTTTTTCCATAACTCCTCCACGGTGTCTTTTAGTTTTTGGGGGGTGATCCGCAACATCCCGCAACGTTTCAAGAACGTCTTGGCGTTGCAATCCCCGATGTTATAATGATGGGCGACGCGTTTTCGGCGCATTTCGCTTTCCGGTCCGCCCACCAACCCAAGGCCGACAAGGTCGGATAATGCGAGGGTTTGCGTCGTTTCTTCAAAGGTTCTGATGTTTTCAAGGGCGGCGAGGATATCGCTTGCCTTGGCGTGTTCGACCCCGATCTTGCCTTTCCCCAAGGCAAGATGTTGGGGGAGAAACGCATGTTTCGCCTCCGGGACAAGCTTGGTGATTTGTCGACGGATTCTTTCACCGGTCGAATCCGGGTCGGTGAAGACGATGATGCCGCGTTGACGCGCCGTTTCGATAATGAGTTTTTGGGTCGTTGGACTTAAGGTCGAACCGTTGGTGATGATGGTTTCACAGTCGGCTACGGACTTCAGGAGGGCGCTGTCATGCTTGCCTTCGACGACCAACACTTCACGGATGGGCATGTTTCTTCCTCCTTGACTGGAATATTATATCACGCTTCCAATAAAAAACCGCTTGCGCGGTTCTTACTTACAGATTCTTTGTCCAAGCGAATTCCTGGTCCATTTCGCAAAACCGACGATGGTCGCGACCGGGGCATGTTTCCCGATCATCCGCACCGCACTTAAATTCTTTTCGGATCCCACGAAGAGATCCAACAACGATCCGGAGACGCCGCGGTCGACAACCATCACTTTGAACGGTTTGCCCGGGGTAAGTCCCATTCCGGAATAGGTATGATTTGAGATTTCCAGGATCGTGCACATCGGCAGACTGGGGCTCGAAGCGACAAGATAATAGCCATTGAATGTGATTCCGTCTTTCCACGTTCCGTCACGTTGACGGACGGCGGTCGTGGACACGCGTATGCCGGAAGCTGTTCCGGCCGTACCATCCGCATAAGGCTGGCATCCACCGCAGTCGGCCCCGTATCGGGAGAAGCCTGCATTGAAATACGCGCCTTTGGCGACTTTGGCACCATACATCCAGATCGTTGGAACCGCTTCTTTCGTTACGGTCGATCCGGGCACGGCGATTTTCGACAAGACGTTCCCTAACCCGTCATAGGTGATCCGGTAGGTCGACGACTGTGTCTTGGGTGAACCTTCACTGATCTTGGATATCAACCAAGGGATTCCGGTTCTTGAGGCTGTGGCTGGTTTGACCACGGAAACTTGTTTTGCGAGTACTGTGCTTTCCACGACTTCTTCCATGATGAACCCATCTTCGGAAGTGAGCGTAACATCCTCGCTCGAGAGGGTCTGCAAGACGACTTTTTTGTCTTCTTCGATGCCCCAGCTGCACGCGGAAAGTGAAATGACCAAGAAAACTAAGATGATCTTTTTGAGTTTGATCAAGAGATAGTCTCCTTTCACATCGGGTTAACTGTAGCACACTTCCTAAAATCTGGCAAATTTTCGACTGTTTTCGTTGTCAGATTAGGGCACTAAGCACAATGAAACGGCTTACTTTAGCCGTTTTTCGAATGAAAGAGTCTTTGATAAGTGACACTCATGACGCTCTGCAAGGTTGCCACATCGATTTCCCTGAGTCGGCAAATCTCTTCGCCGACGTGGATGACGTACGAACTTTCGTTACGTTTCCCCCGAAAGGGCATGGGTGTCAGATACGGACTGTCCGTCTCGATCAAGAGGGATTCCAAGGGGATTTGTTTAGCCACTTCCTTGGGGACGACCGCGTTCTTAAAGGTCACCGGACCGGCCAGTGAGATGACATACCCCAACTTGATGAACTCGCGCGCCATCTCGACGCTGCCTGAATAGCAGTGCATGATGCCGGCACGGGCACAGGGGTGGTTTTTCAGGATTTCGAAGGTTTCCTGGGTCGCATCCCGGGTATGGATCAGGATCGGCAGGTCCAGTTGGTTGGCGATGTCGATCTGTTTGAGAAACGCGACGCGTTGAAGCTCCCGGTGTTCCGGTGCTTCATGCCAGTAATGGTCCAGTCCGATCTCACCGATGGCGACGATCTTGGGATGTCGCCATAGCTTCAGCATTTCTTCCCAGGATTCGTCGTTCATTTCTTCGATTTCCTGCGGATGAAATCCGACCGCCACATCGAACAGGTCGTCGCTCTCCGCCAAGGCGATGGCTTGTTTCGAATTCGCGACCCCGCATCCGATCAAAAGGATCTTACTCAACCCCGCCGCTTTCGCGCGTGCGATCGTTTCATCGCGGTCCAGATCGTAATCCTCGGACGTCAGATGGGCGTGGCTATCGATCCAGCCTACCATATGCGGGTTTTCGCGGCGATGTCATGGAAGGAGGAATGATTGTCGGCGATGAGGGTGTAGACGATCGACAAGATGCCCAAAAGGAATAAAGGGGATTTCGACGCGCCGAAGATCAGTTCTTTGACGGTGGAACGAAGCAGGCAGGTCCAGCCATCCAAGGTGCCGTCGATCGCACGGACTTCCAGGTTCATCAGTTTCTTTCCGATCGTGGTTTTCATCGAGTAAAGCGAGAGGGTTTCATAGAGGATGTAGAGGATCGACACGGATCCTGTGAACGCCCAGAAGGGGTTGCTGATCATCCAGTTCCAAGGAAGGAACCAGAAGAGTACTCGGAATAATACGGAAAAGACAAAGAGCAAGATGCCGAGGACGAAGGTCGGGATCGCGATGATGATGTGGTCGATGATGTTGGCGAGAATGCGACGAATGACGAGTTCCATGGGGTTACCTACTTTCCGAGACAGAAACGGCTGAACAGTTCGTTCAGCAGGAAATCCTTGTCGACGGGATGAAGGATTTCGCTTAATCGTAAGAAGGATTCTTGAAGGTCGACCGCGATGAGGTCCAGTTGGACCCCTTCATCGAGTCCCTTCAGTGCGGATTCCATCGCATCGAGCGCCTGTGACGCCAATCCGATCGTCCGCTCATTCACCAAAGCCCCCGTTTTCAGGACGACCTGGTGATCGGCGAACCGCCGGTTGATCGCTTGGATCAAACTGTCGATCTCGCCTTTCAACGCACTGACTTCGATGTCTTGTTGAGATGTGTTCAAGTCCGATTTATTGTAGACGACCAAGCGTTTCGCCGGATCGACCAGTTTGAGTAACGTTTCATCTTCTTCATCCGGTTCGCTCGATGCATCCAAAACCAGAAGGATCAGTTCGGCTTCTTCGAGCGCTTTCTTGGATTTCTCGATCCCGATCTTCTCGATGAAGTCGCCGGTCTCCCTGATTCCTGCCGTATCGATCAAGTGCAAGGTGACATTCTCAAGCCGGATCGTCCCTTCGACCAAATCCCGGGTCGTTCCGGGGATTTCCGTCACGATCGCCTTGTCTTCCTCAAGCAACGCATTCAGCAGGCTCGACTTCCCGACATTGGGTTTCCCCACGATGACGGTCTTGACGCCTTCTTTCATCTGTTTTCCGGAGGACGCATCTTTCAAGATGCGTTCAAGTCTGATTTTCCATTCCTGGCATAAGGGTTGGATGAGTTGGCGGGTCATCTGTTCGACATCGTCGTATTCGGGATAATCGATGTTGACTTCGATGTTGGCGATGATGGACAAGAGGTCGTCCATCAAGGGTTCGATCAACCGTTTCAAGGATCCTTTGATCCCTTGGACGGCCATGGCCGCGCTTTGCGAGCTGTCGGCTTCGATCATGTCCTGGATGGCTTCCGCCTGGGTCAGGTCGATCCTTCCGTTCAGCATCGCCCGTTGGGTGAATTCACCGGGTCGGGCTAAGCGCGCTCCTGAACTTAAGATGGCGGCCAAGATCCGTTTCGTGATGTAGACGCCGCCATGGCAGTGGATTTCCGCCACGTCTTCCTTGGTATACGACCGAGGTGCCTTCATGACGAAAACCAAGGTTTCATCCAGGACTTCGTGGGTTTGCGGATCGTGGATAAAGCCATAGTTGACGGTATGGGATGGAATCGTCGTGAAATCCCGTCCCGTGAGACGGGAAAGGATCTCGACTGCCCGATCCCCGCTGATGCGGATGACGGAGATCGCCTGTTCGCTTAGTGCGGTGGAAATCGCGGCGATGGTATCGCTGAACATTCATTCACCTCCGATGCAAGAAGACACGGTTTCCCCGTGTCAGTTTTCTTCTTCCAAGCATCCCAAAGCTTCCAGGATGCGGTTTAAATCCTCATCATCGCTAAACGCGATGACGATCTTTCCATCATCGACCTTCACCTTGCTTTGAAGCTTGGTTTGAAGCAGATCGGTCACATAACGGTAGTCCTTCTTTATTTTTTCGACTTCGGGTTTTTTAGGTTGGTTTCTTTCTTTGATGAGTTGTTCGACGGCACGGACCGAAAGATTCTCTTTGACGATTCTCTTCGCGATTTCTTCGATCTCCGCATCTTCTTCCAACGTGATCAACGGGCGGACATGGCCCATGGTCAACTTTTTGTCACGGACCATTTCTTGAACGCTCTGCGGAAGCTTGCGAAGACGCAGGATGTTGGTGACATGTTCCCGGCTCTTCCCGACCTTCTGGGCGAGTTGTTCCTGGGTCAAGCCCATGCGATCGATCAACAATCCATAGGCGTCGGCTTCCTCGATGATGTTGAGGTCTTCGCGCTGAATGTTTTCGATCAACGAGATCTCCATCATTTCTTCTTCGCTGAAATCCATGATGATGGCGGGGATGGTGGCGAGTTTCGCGATGCGTGCCGCACGGACACGACGTTCACCGGCGATCAATTGGTAACCGGAGACCGCCTTACGCAACAAAACCGGAGTGAACACCCCGTGTTGTGCGATGGATTGGGCAAGTTCGTCGATTTTCTCAGGGTCGAAATGCAGCCGCGGTTGATAGGGGTTGGGATGGATGATCGAGAGGTCGATTTCTTCCTTGGGGAATGATTTATCGTTCCCTTTCTGGATTTCTTCCAACATCGACGTGACATCTTCACCGAAGATCGCACCGAGACCCTTCCCTAAACGACTTCGATCACTCATGATTGTACCTCCCCTTCGTTTTGGGCGATGACTTCTTTCGCAAGCGCGGCATAAGCCCGCGCCCCTTCGGATCGTACATCGTATTCGAAGATCGATTGTCCGCGCGAAGGCGCTTCGGACAAGCGTGTATTACGAGGAATGAAGCTCTTATAGACCCGCTCTTTGAAGTACTTACGCACTTCCTGCTGGACCTCGACGCTCAGCCGTGTCCTGGTATCGAACATCGTCAGCAAGACGCCTTCGATGAAGAGTTTATCGTTGAACAGCTTCTGGACCAAACGGATCGTCGACAACAACTGGGTCAAGCCTTCAAGCGCGTAGTATTCGCATTGGACGGGGATGATGACCGAATCCGCGGCCGTCAATGCGTTGGTGTTCAGTAAGCCCAGCGACGGAGGGCAATCGATGATGATGAAATCGTAGTTCGGCTTCACGATGTCCAGTTTATTCTTGAGTAATCTTTCTCTTCCGATTTTGAATTCGACCATCTCCAGATCGGCTCCCGCCAGATCGATGGTCGCCGGAACCAAGGTGAGGGGCGGCATCTTGATGGCGACACTCGCCTGATTGACACTGATATCGCTTAACAGTACGTCATACGCACTGTGTTTGATGTTTTGACGGGAAGCGCCGACCCCTTGGGTCGCATTCCCCTGCGGGTCGAAATCCACAAGCAAAACCTTCCGCCCTAAATAGGCGAGACCGGCAGCCAGGTTGATGCTGGTGGTCGTCTTTCCGACTCCTCCTTTTTGATTGGCTACGGCGATGATTTTACCCATGAACCCACTTCCTTTCATCTATTTTGGGAAACGTAATGTAATCCGGACTTCCTTCTCGTCTTCTTCGACTTTCTTATGGACGTCGACCCCGGTCTTCAGGATCATCCCGACCGCCGCCTCGATCGTATTCAGTGCGATCTTCAGGTTGCGTGTGATGCCCTTGGTTCTCGGTTTCTTCATCTCTTCTTCGTGTTTTTTGACTTTACCGTTGATCCATTGTTCGGTCTGGCGAACATTCAAGTTCATCCCGACGATCTTCTTGAACATATCGTGACGCTCTTCCGGGACGACGTTCAACAATGCACGCGCGTGGCGTTCGGTGATGACCCTTTCGCTCACGGCTTGCTGGATGTCCTCGGGGAGTTGAAGCAAACGGATCTTATTCGCGATCGCCGATTGGGACTTCCCGACCTTGCTTGCGATCTTCTCTTGGGTCAATTGACTCTCGGCCATGATTTTAACGTAGGCTTTCGCTTCTTCGATCGCGGTCAAATCCTCGCGTTGAAGGTTCTCGACCAACGCCATTTCCGCCATCTGCGTCTCGTCCGCTTCGCTGATCAAACAGGGAACCGTGATGAATCCCGCCATCTGCATGGCGCGATACCTTCTCTCCCCGGCGATGATTTCATACTGCAGCCCGGATTTACGTACGGTGATCGGTTGGATCAAGCCGTTCTCACGGATGGATTGGGCAAGCTCCATCAACGATTCCCGATTGAAATCCAATCGCGGTTGATAGCGGTTGGGTTTAATCAGTTCCACAGGGATATCAAAGGTCTCTCTCATGCTTCCTCCTACAAAGGTTTCTTCTTGATTTGGGCGAAATTCCGGGGATATCCCTTGGGTGTTTCACCGGTCTTCCTCAATACTATATTATAACGCAGGCCTGCGCTCGGCAGTACTTCCTTTTGGATTTCTTTTCTCTCCAGCCTCAACACTTCCATCGCATGGACGCTTTCCTGCAGTTCATCCATCCCCGAACTCCCCTTCATCGCAATGACGATCCCGTCGGCTTTCACCAAGGGCGCACACAATTCAAGCAAGATCGGCAAGGCCGCGACAGCGCGTGCCGTCGCCGCGTCGTATCTTAGTTTACGGTTCACGAAATCCTCGGCGCGTTCATTGACGACGATAGCGTTCTTCAATCCGAGTTGTTTGACGACTTCGTTGAGGAAGGTGGTTCTCTTCCCGATCGGTTCGACCATCGTCACCTTCAAGTCAGGCAGGGCGATCGCCAAGGGGATCGCCGGGAACCCGGCTCCCGATCCGACATCGACCAGACTCTTCGATTCCTGAAGTAGAGGAACCAGACAGAGACAATCCAGGAAATGCTTCTCACGCACTTCCTCGATCGCCGTGATGGCGGTCAGGTTCATGCGTTGATTCCATTCCGAAAGAAGTTCATGATAGCGATCCAGCATCGCGAATTGCGACGCGGTGAAAGGAATCTTACGTTGACCGAGGGCTTCGGCGAGTTCTGATTGATTCATGTCGTTCCTCCGTGTTGCTATTTTATCATAGATGCCCCCCTAGCGTAAGGGTGTATGCGTATTATCTTACGTGGGCATCGAACTGTACGTTTCTGTGGATTTGAACTTAAATCGATCTTCCCCAAGGTTTCAAGGGTCATCCCTCATTTTATCCTTGAACGCTTTTTGAATTGGGATACAATAAACTTATTGGGAGGAATTTCTATGCGAAAATTCATCATTGTCTTCATCGTTGCTTTTATTCTGGTCTTGTCCGGCTGTCAATCTCAGAATGATCTTACCGAAATCACGAATCAGATCAACGAAAACAAGGCGACCCTTCAGGCAAACACAAACAAAATGATTCAACTCGATGCTTTGCTGAAGGAAATGAAAGAAAAGGTCGACAGTTATATCCCTACGTTTCTAGAACGGGGTTCGGCGTTTTGCTGCGACACCGGGATCGAATATTATGATGAGGCGAAAGACCTGATGATCCTCACCCCGGCGTTAACCAACATCCGCATCGAATTCAAAGGGAAACTGCCGGTTCAGATCACGATGAACGAACAGAGAGGGTTGGTCCATTTCTATTTCAACGGGGAATTGGGAAGCGATGGAAACATAACGAAAGAATTCATTCTCGGCTACGAAGCGGTAAGCAAACTTGCGCTTGAACGCGCCGGGATCAAAGATATCGTGCTTGACCTTGGAAACGGGATGGCTTTGGTGAGGGTGAATGGGGAACCTTCCAAACTGACCGGATCTTCGCTTAAAATCAGGGAAGACTTCGAGAAGCTGGTTTTCACCGTTACGCTCGGTAAGTAACCATGAAGAACACGTCCATCGCAGTCGTCGTCCTTCTTCTACTCGTTTTCGGCGGTTGTACGCAAAAAGAGTCGGAAGAACTTACGAAATTGAAATCCACGTTGGAGTCCCAACAATTTTCAATCGCCATTCAGGAAACGTCGATCAATGAAATGACGAGCGAAATCACCGAACTGGCGAATTTAACCGAGGTTTATTTGGTTGATCATAGTGCATCCATTCTCGGTGAGAATTTTTCCTTATCTTATTATGACAGTGCGCGCGATGTCACGATCGTCACCCCGACCAAAATCAATGTCCAGATCGAAGTCGAAGGACAATTACCGGAATATGTCTTCGTTTCGGAAACGGATACGAGTATCGATTTCTTCTTCCATGATGCCTCGAAGATCGAATTCATCACGGGGTATGCGGTCTATTCTAAAGAAGCCACCAGCGGGGTTGATCTTGGAAGTGGATATATCCTTGCGAGTACGCGGATCATCTGGACGGATCTCAATGAAGACCAAATGAAGTTACGCGATGAGTTCGCGGGTCGTAAATTCACCATTATTGTGAATCATGATTAGTACGAATTTCATGTAAGTTAATCAACCAAAGGAGAAACCTATGTCGAAAACCGCTTTATTGATCGTGGATATGCAGAAGAATTGTAAAACCAATGCATCGTCGACCGATTCATTTCTCTCCGCCGTCGCCTACATCAATGAAGTAAGCAAGATCTTCCGATCGAAGAGCTTACCGGTCGTGATCATTCAAGATTTAGAAGACGCCGGACCGGGGGAAGAAGGATTCGATTGTGTCGACGAGTTGATCGTGGAAGAATCAGACTTCCATATCCACAAACGATTCAGTAATTCTTTCTGGCAAACCGAACTGGATACCTTGCTTCGATCACAGGATGTGGATAGTGTAGTGGTGAGTGGATTCGCCGCAGAGTATTGTGTTCTCTTTACCTACAACGGTGCGGTCGAGCGGGGCTATTCCACCTTCTTGCTTCAACATGGAATCGCCGGGGTTCATGAAGAAGAGATCGAACGAATCCAACAGCTTCGACCGGTGGTTTCATACAACGCACTCGGATACTTCCTTAAGTAATCGAAAAGAAAAGAAATCCCGTGGTTCGGGATTTCTTTTACGATAGGAGATCAAGGATCCGTTGGATCTTGTTGAAATCGATGAAGCGGCTTTCACGCAGCACTTCTTTTCCTTCGTGGAACACAAGGATGGTCGGTACGGTGAACACATTGTTTTGGGCGGCGATGTCGGGATGCATCGATCCATCGATCTTTAGAAGAGGAAAAGCATAGTTCGAACTGAGTTCCGTCAATTTCGGAAACACCGCCTTACAGACATTGCATGTCGGTGTGGTGAAATAAAGGATCGCCGTGGGTTGGGCGTTGATGTTGTCCGCAAAATCCTGAGGGCTTTTTATCGATTTAAGTCGTGTTGTTTCAATCATACGTTTCTCCAAGGAAAAAGAGGCACCGCGGCCTCTTTATCATGATTCAAGTATGCCATCGAACCTTTAATTCTTCAACTGATTTGCCCAAGAAGTTTTCTTGATTCGACCAAGGAAAAAGAGGCACCGCGGCCTCTTTATCATGATTGAAGTATACGATAGATGCTTTGATGTTTCAAGTATTATGACCGCCCTTTTGTTTCTGTCCGATCACCATCGCCAGTACGGCGATATCGGCCGGATTGACACCGGAAATCCGGCTCGCTTGGCCAACGGTTAATGGTCGGATCGCCGTCAGTTTCTGTCGGCCTTCCAGGGAAAGGTGGTCCATCGCATGATAATCCAGCTCTTCCGGGAGTTTCAGATCTTCCATCGCTTTTAAACGTTCTGCTTCTTTTTTCGCTTTGACGATGTATCCTTGATACTTCACTTCGATCTCCACATGGTTGAGAACTTCCTCGTCGACCATCGAAAGATCCATAAGCGGTTTTAAATCATCGAGTTTTATGTTGGGACGTTTGAGTAGGTCTTCCGCCAACATCCCTTCGATCGAGGGTTCATACCCGTGATTCGCTAGAATCGCGTTGAGTGTTTCACTTCGCGGGAACCGCGTCGTTTTTAAGCGTTCGACCAATTCGTTGCGTTGTCTTGTGGCTTCTTCGTATAAGCCGTATCTTTCATCATCCAATAGCCCGATGTCCCTTCCGATCTGGGAGAGCCGTTGTTCGGCATTGTCATGGCGAAGCAAGAGTCGGTATTCCGCACGGCTTGTTAAGAGTCGGTAGGGTTCTTTGGTGCCTTTGGTGACCAGATCATCGATCATGACCCCGATGTAGGCTTCATCCCGCTTCAAGATGACCGGGTCTTTCCCCTGGATCCATCGTGCCGCGTTGATGCCTGCCATCAATCCTTGTCCGGCGGCTTCTTCATAGCCCGAAGTGCCGTTGATTTGCCCTGCGCAATAGAAACCTTCCATATCCTTCACTTTGAGGTCGGCCGTTAATTGTAGCGGGTCGATCGCATCGTATTCGATCGCATAGGCGTACTTGTCGATGACACACTGTTCCATTCCCGGTAAACTCCTCAACATCTCGTCTTGGACGTCATGCGGGAGCGAGGTGGAGAACCCTTGGATGTAGGTGGTGTCGAGCTCGAGGGATTCCGGTTCAAGGAAGATCTGATGACGTTCCTTATCGGAGAAACGGACGAGTTTGTCTTCGATCGACGGACAATACCGTGGACCGACCCCTTCCACCAAGCCGGAATACATCGCGCTGCGTTTGATGTTGAGCTTGATGATCCGGTGGGTTTCGGGTTGGGTATAGATCAAGTAACAGGGGACCTGTTCTTTAATGACGTTTTCTTTCTTGGTTAGAGAGGAAAAATGGATGAATTCTTCATCCCCGGGTTGAATCAACCCTTTCGAGAAATCGATCGAGTTTGTTTTGATTCGAGCCGGTGTCCCGGTCTTCAATCTAAACGTACGCAATCCGGCATCACGGAGGGATTGCGATAGATTCTTCGTCGTCTTCTGATTCTCCGGTCCGCTTTCCGTCGCCGTATTCCCGACCAGGATCTTTGCGGACATATAGGTCCCCGACGTCAGAACCAATGCTTTGCAGGGTAGGATTTCCTGGTTCCCCAAGCGAAGTCCGACCACTTTCTTCTCTTCGAAAAGGATCTCTTCCGCCATCGCTTCGACCACGGTCAGATTCTCGGTATGATTGACGATTCGTCCCATCTCGCGGGAGTAGGCGATTTTATCGGACTGGACACGTAAACATTGGACACCCGGTCCCTTGTTTGTGTTCAGCATCTTGAATTGTAATGCCGTCGCATCGGCGACGATCCCCATCTGTCCACCCAACGCATCGATCTCACGAACGACGATCCCTTTCGCGGGACCCCCGACGGAAGGATTGCAGGGCATGATGGCGATCCTGTCTTTATTCATTGTTACAAGGGCGGTCTTTACACCCATACGGGCACACGCCAGCGCGGCTTCGACACCCGCATGACCCGCACCGACGACCAATACATCAAACATAGTTCGCCCTCCTTTGCCCACTTATTTTAACATACCCTGTCAAATTGGGGGAATTCGATGACCTCGCTTCGATATGCGTCTGAAAAAGTGCTACACTAATGGATATGGAGGAAGAGTATGACAACCTACGATCAAAAAACACTGGACGTTCTGCGCAAGATGCAGGACGGGGAAATGACGGAACATTATGTTTACAGTGCGTTGGCGAACCGCTTGAAAGAAGGCGACCCCAACAAGGCGATCTTACAGCGGATCGCCAATGAAGAGAAAGGGCATAGCAATCTTTGGAAACGACACACCAAGACGGAAGCGAAAGTGGACCACCTTCGCATCGCCTGGTTTAAAGCCTTGAGTCGGATTTTCGGATTCACCTTCACTTTGAAATTGATGGAGAAGGGGGAAGACCAAGCCAACGATGTCTATCAGGAAATCGCGAAGACCTTCCCGGAAGCGACCCGCGTCGCCGAAGATGAACAAGCCCACGAGAAAGACCTCTTGGGGATGTTGGATGAGGAGAGATTGCGTTATGTCGGTTCGATGGTGCTGGGTCTCAACGATGCGCTTGTTGAATTGACCGGGACCTTGGCCGGTTTAAGCTTCGCATTACAGAACACGAAAATCATCGCATTGAGCGGATTGATCACCGGGATTTCCGCGACACTATCAATGATGAGCAGCGAATATCTCTCGGCACGCAGCGAAGGGGCCCAACATCCATTGAAAGCCGCATCCTATACCGGCATCATGTATATCGCGGCCGTCGTCATGTTGGTGCTGCCGTATCTGATTTTCCCCGCAAACCAATACCTCTATGCCTTGCTGAGTATGTTGGTGATCGTCATCCTGATCATCTTCATCTTCACCTACTACGTCTCCGTCGCGCAGGATCTGCCGTTCAAGAAACGTTTCGTGGAAATGGCCGCGATTTCGCTGACGGTCGCCACGATCGCCTTCATCATCGGGATCATCGTCAAACAGTTCTTGGGAATCGAAGTCTAAAAAGAAAATCGGAGTCATTCCGATTTTTTTATACTTTGCGTGCAACGATGATGAATCGGTATTCCGTACTTTGGATATAGCCTTTCTCATCCATCAGCGCTTGAAGCGCTTCAAGTCGAGGAAGATACGCATCGACACTGAATCCCGGGAATTCCCAGGGGATGTTTCTCGCATAGAACACGACGGCACCGACATCGAAGAACTTTAGATTCAGCGAAGCTTCCTGATATGTCTCGACGCTAAACCCCGCTTCGATGAAGGTTGTCTTTTGGGATGAGCCGCTGAAGTCCGCATATTCGCTCAGAAACTCCGGCATGAACCATCGTGAGAGTTCTTCGTTGTTTCTCCCGCCGACTTGTTGGGTGATGAACCATCCGCCGGGTTTCAACACCCTCATCACTTCATGGATGTCATAGGCTTCATGGCGGTCGATCACCACGTCGAAATAAGCGTTTGGGTAATCAAGATGGTTGGTTTCATCCACCCCTTTGACCGTGATCCCTAACGGCTCCAATTTATGCTTACAGATTTCCAAATTCGGGGGATACCCTTCGGTGACACTGGTCAATTCAAAGGGATGATTCAGCGTAAGAAGAAACTCGCCACCGCCCGTCCCGAGATCCAATAAACGGTCGGTCGGTTTGAGATGTTTTTTGACTTCCGCCATATACTCCCAGGGGATCGCTTCGCTCTCCCACCGACCGTCGAGGATGGAAAAATCCCATCCCTCGATGCTTTTTCGTTCTTCTTCCAACCAGATTTCGTGGTACTTTTCCATATTCGCTCCGTTTTCATCATTGTATCACACGCTTATTATCAAATCGATTGACAATATGCCGTTGCCGTACTACTGTATTAGTGTAGATAGTACAGTTGGGAGGTACACTATGATCGCACTCAACCAAACCAGTCGTACGCCCATCTACCAGCAAATCCGTGAACAGGTGCTGGCACAGATCGCGTGCGGGCTATTGTCTCCTCATCAACAACTACCCGGTGTCCGAAGTATGGCGATCGATTTGGGGATCAACCCCAATACGGTCATGAAAGCCTATGTGGAACTGGAACGCGAGGGATTCATCTATTCCGTCGCAGGAAAAGGCTCGTATGTCAGCGAACCCAACGGGGATGTTTCCGTGATCCGCCAGGAAAAATTGGCGGAAGTCAGGGAAGTCCTTTCGAAACTTCGCCCCTATGGCATAACGAAAGAAGAAATCATGAAGTTAGTCGAATTGATGTATCGTGAGGAGGAAACCCGATGATTCAACTCAGCCATGTTTCTAAATCCTTCGACACCAAGAAGGTCCTCGACGATGTGAATTGGGAAGTTCCCCAAGGAAGCATCTTCGGATTGGTCGGTCCTAACGGTGCAGGCAAAAGTACCATCCTGCGTTTGATCAGCGGCGTACTCTTACCTGACCAAGGCGAAATCACCATCGCCGGCCAGAACGTCTATAATAATCCGTCCGTGAAAAAGAAAATCCTGTTCGTTCCGGACGACCCGTATTTCCTGCCGCAGACGACCTTGGCGGAAATGAAGAAGTTCTACGAGATCTTCTATCCGAGTTTCAAGGAATCGATGTACCGTAAACTGTTGAACAACTTCCCGATCAATGAACATGCGAAGATCAACACGTTCTCCAAAGGGATGAAACGTCAGGCGAACGTCATCCTGGCCTTGTCGATCTTGCCCGAAGTCCTGCTGTTGGACGAAGCGTTCGACGGACTGGACCCGGTGATGCGTTTGACACTGAAGCGGATCTTGACCGACCAACTCTTGGAACGGAAGTTCACCGTCGTCATTTCATCGCATAACCTGCGTGAACTCGAAGACATCTGCGACCGGATCGCCTTGATCTCGGACGGGAAAGTCGGACTCAACGACGAGATCGAAAACATCCGCGCCTTGTATCACAAATTCCAAGTCGGTTATTCCCGCTTGCCTGAACACAGTGTTTTCGAAAGCTTCAACCCGATGCATCTTGAAGTGCGCGGTAACGTCGCGGTGTTGGTCATCAAAGGCGACGCCGAGTTATTGAAGCAACAATTAAGCGAAACCCAACCCGTCCTGTTGGATGAAATCCCCATCACGATGGAAGAAGTCTTCGTCTACGAAATGGAGGGTAAAGGCTATGGTCAAATTGTTTAGCGCTCGGATACAGACGTTCTATTTCCGTTTTCTGATCGGTCGCAACAAGCGTTTCATCGGCTTGATGACCGCCACGATGATGGTCGTCTATCCGGTCTTCGTGATGACGATCCTCTCCTTGAATGATTTCACCGCCCCCAACGAACTGTTCCTGACAGGTCGGATCCTGGCGATCCTCTTCTTCGTCTTCTTCTCGATCTTGGTCCCGATCCTGATGTTTGGCTACCTCAACAACAAGCGCGACCTGGATGTCTACTTCTCGTTACCCATCAAACGCGAACAGATGCTTCAAACCACGGGCTGGGCCGGGTATTTCATCCTGTTGATCCCCTTCGCCCTCACCTGGTGGACCGGCGGACTGTTGGCGATGATCTATGCGAATCTCTCCTTGTTCATCCTCTTTGAATCCTTCATCACCGCCATCTTGATCGGATCCGCCATCTACATGGTCGTGGTCTTCACGATGATGAATACCGGGACGACCTTGGATGCCTTCCTTTATAGCCTGGGCGTCCACCTGATCCCCTTCCTTGCCTACGGCGCCTACATTTTATTCGGTTATTCCATGTTGCTGGGGTTCAGCGACATCAACAGCATCCGCATCCTGAATTTCATTTCCCCGATCTGGGCGATCTTCAACACGATCTTCGCCACGAGCGACCTTCTCTTCCCCCCGATGGCCTACGGCCTATACTGGGTGATGATTTCTTTGGTCCTCTGTGCGGTTTCCAGTTACCTCTATACGATCCGTCCCAGCGAAAAAGCGGAGAACCCGTTTGTCAACAAACGTTTCTTCCCGATCATCAGCACGACCTATGCGGTGTTGACGCTCATCCTTCTCTATAACTTCATCTATAACACCAATAGCAGTACGAGCTTACTCACGATCCCGAATTTGATCTTCCCCTTGATGTTCGCCGGAATCCTCTATCTGATCATGGATACGATCGCCAATCGTTCCACCAAGAACCTTGGCAAAGCGATGTTGAATTATGCATTGGTCGCGGCGATCACCTTATCCGTCTTCATCCCGAGCACCTTGACGGGTGGCTTCGGCTATGTGACCCGCGTTCCGAAAGCGACCAACGTGAAGAGCGTGGAGTTGAACCTCACCGGTTCCTCCGGTCTGTTCTTCCCCACCAACAACCTGTCCTATACCTATAACAGTTTCGACGGATACACCGCCGAAGCGGCGCGGATCCTGAAGGCGCTTCAGACCCCGAACTTGGTGTTTGACTCCGAAGCGGATATCCAAGCCGTCATCGACTTCCACAAGATCGTCCTGAGCGAATACAAGTGGGTCGATTACTCCACCAAATCCTATCCCGCCAGAGGGTATGCGGGCGATGTGCTCAACGAGATTCCGGGTTATACCCCGTCGTACGAGCCCTTCCCCTTCGACAATCTGGACTATGGCACCACGACCGTGACCTTCACCTATCGTCTGAATGACGGGTCGAAGTTCCGTCGCAGCTATGAAACCTCGGCGATGTGGTCGAAGAATCTGACCGCATTGTTGGCTAGCGAGACAATGGTTAAACTCAGCGCGCCGTTGATTTCCAACCGCGGCTTGTTCGACTCGATCTCCGGGTTCAAACTCCACGACGCCTTGATGACCAACGTCAACGCGAACCTCCCCGGTTTCGATTTCGAAGACTTCGTGAGTGAATACCTGAAAGACATCGAGGCGATCGCGGCCGATGGGACGATCGAACCGACGTCGACCTTGGTCGCTTACCTTGAACTGAGCGCCGTCAAGAAACTCACGATTTCCAATGCATTGACCGTGAGCGACCGCATCGCGATCGATTCACGCTTCACAAACACCTTGGCATGGCTCTCTTCCAAAGGCTATGCGATTCCGCAAGCGCGCTATGACGAAGACACCGCCGTCCTGGTTCTGCCGAAAACGGCCACCAAGAACGCCATCTTCTTCATCGCCAACGCCAGCACATCGATCTATTCCTATTCCGAGAACGAATCCGAAGTCGTCTACGTCCGCTTGACGCCGGAACAAATGGTGAAGATCGCTCCGTATCTCAGTGCCTCGGGGTTCAGCGAAACCGCGCTCCCCACCGTCTTCACCGTCAACAACGTGGTGAAGGGGGACGTCTCCAACAGCGAAGCCTACAATCCGATGGGATTGATGAACCTCTTGGTTCAAGCCCAACATGTGGACGAAGTCCTGGCGATCGTCGCCGACAATCCGCGTGAGATCGGCCGAGGGTTCAACTTCTTCACCGACACCAACCTGCTCTCCGGTCGTTTCGTGGATACCTCGGGTCGTGCCGAGTATGTCTTCGAAGGCAACCGTGCCACCAAGTACTATGACGGCGAACTCTACGATGAGTGCGAGTACTACATCGATGCGAGTGGAAACCACATCATCATCGAATACCGCTCTTCCGAAGACCCGGACACCAAGCCGATCGCCATCGAAAGCGCACTCTGGAACGTCGATCCCAGCGGTGAGTCCTTCACCCATAATTTCCTGGGTGTCTCGACCTCCATCAGTTTCGAATTCAAGAAAGTATCGGACTAAACCAAAGCGAGGGATCACCCCTCGCTTTTTCAATGCCCTCTTTTTGTCGGTAGGGATAACGCTGAAGGAAGGTTCCCGCTGACCAAGGCTTCGCTTAACGCATCGTTCACCGCGTTCACAATCCCGACGGACGTGAAGGTCGCCCCGGAGACGCTATCCACATCCAGGCTCTGCGCCGCGATGATCGCCTCTGGGATCGAATTGAACGCTTTTTGGTAGTAACGGGAATTCCGTTCGTTGTGGCTTACGATCGAGATCGAAGTGATCGTATTGTCCTGGAGGACGACTTCGACCGTCAAGTTGTTTCCATAACCCGTCGCCGACCCTGAATAGATCCCGTCCGTGAATTCACCGTAGATCAATTGTCCATCCAAGGTAGCGGGATCCAAGGTATAGACTTCGCTACCGCTTGTCCCCGAACTGAGAATCTCAAGGATCCGGATGCCCCCGACATCGTTGATGTGTAAGGCGAGGGTAAGGATGAACGCTAGGGTTAAGAAACGGTGGATGGCGAGCCAGCTCTTGATTTTCGAGAGTCGGACGCGAAACATGTAGGTCAATCCTAACAGAATCGAGAGGATCCAGGTGAACGTCCCCAAGTTGAGGTCGATGACGTTCATCGACGAGTTGAGTCCGTGAAGAAGCCCGGTCGTCACCAGAGCGACCCCGACTTCCTTGTGGTGTTTACGAAGCGAACGGTTGAGGGATATCCAGAAAGACCGTCTCTTGGGTTGATATCTTATCATTTTCCGTGTGATGTACGTGATTGCGAGATAGAGCGCCAAGCCGATCGAAATCCATGCCAAACCATAATTCAAGAATGTTTCCATACGATTCTCCTTGTCTTGTCCTGTTATACCAAGGAGATGTGGCGGAATTCGGTCGCTGAAGTGAACGAAAAGAGAAAACCTCCGGAGGTTTCGGTTTCCGGAGGTTTCTTGTGTTTATTCGTTGGGTTTCGCCAAGTGCGACGCATGCCAGAGATAGAAGGATGCGGCGGTCTGATAGGGTGCATAGCGTTGATAGAGGATGTCGAAGAACTCCTTCGTACACTCGTTCTCAGGATAGAGTCGTTCGATCCCCCGGCGTATGGCCAGATCGCCGAAGCTCATCACGTCTTGTTTTTCGTACGTGAAGATCAGCAGCATCTCGACGGTCCAGCGTCCGACCCCTTTGATGGGCAAAAGGGTATCCATGATTTCCTGGGTGCTTTTCTTCCCCAGTTCTTCAAAATCGAGGGTGTTCTCCGCTTTGATCCGTGCGATGCCTCGAAGGTAGTTGGCTTTCGAGTTGGACAAGCCGCACGAGCGAAGCTCATCGATCGACGCTTGGACGATCTTGTCGGGATTCCCGAGCGGATAACGTTCGAAGAAACGGTTGGAGATGGAGGTGGCGGCTTTGGTCGAGACTTGTTGGGCGATGATGCAATCCAACACGGCAAGATAGGGGTCCGTGATCCCTTCGCGGGACAGCGGACCGACGGTGTCGATGTAGGCACCCAGACGTTCGTCCCTCTCTCTGAGTCCGTCCATCGCTTCCTGCGAGACGGTGAGTGTTTTGTACATTAGCGGACGATCGAACCTTCGCTCAACGTATCGACACTGAGGATTTCCAGCGTTTCGCCTTCTTCGCCGACCAAAAGCATCCCTTGGCTTAGTTCGCCTCTTAGTTTCGCGGCTTTCAAGTTCGCAACGACGATGACTTTCTTACCGACAAGGGATTCGGGAGTGAAGTGCGTCGCGATCCCGCTGACGATCTGACGGACTTCCGGACCGACCTGGACTTGGGAGACCAACAGTTTCTCGGCGGACGGATGTTTCTGACAGGAAAGGATCTTGCCGACGCGAAGATCGATCTTGGCGAAGTCTTCGATCGTGATTTCAGGCTTGGTTTCCAGTTTCTTGGGCGCCGGCGTCAATTTCTCGAAGACTTCCTTCGGATCCAGACGGGCGAACAGGATCGTCGGTTGTTCCGTGACCTTCGTGTTTTCTTCCAAGTTGCCAAACGTAGCCAGGCTTTGCTTGTCGCGCTGTGCCGTGTTCAGTTGGTCGAGGATGGATTTCGATGTCTCGGGGATGAAGGATTCTAATAGAACGGCTGCGAAGCGGATCGCTTCCAACAGGTTATAGATGACGGTTTGCAGTCTCGGCAGGTCGTCCGGCGTCCGAGCGATGACCCAGGGTTGGGTCTCGTCGATGTATTTGTTTGAACGGCGCAACAGATCCAGCACATCGTCGATCGCGTCCTGGACACGGAGGTTGGCCATGTGGGCATCGGCTTTCTTCACGGTTTCCAAGGCGAGGTCGATCAATTCCTGATCCGGATGCGCATTGACGCGCGGGTTGTTTACAACCCCTCCGAAGTATTTGTTGGTCATGGTCAGCGTACGGTTGACCAGGTTCCCCAGGATGTTCGCCAAGTCGGTGTTGATCCGCTCGACCATCAAGTCGTAGGTCAATGTTCCGTCCTGTGCGAACGGCATTTCATGCAGCATCAGATACCGCACCGCATCCACGCCGAACAGTCCGACCAAATCATCCGCATAGATGACATTGCCTTTCGACTTGCTCATCTTGCCTTCGCCCACCAACAACCAGGGGTGGCCGAAGACTTGTTTCGGGAGTTCGATCCCCAACGCCATCAGCATGATGGGCCAGTAGATCGTATGGAAACGCAGGATGTCTTTGCCGATCAGATGGACATCCGCCGGCCAATACTTCTTGAAGATTTCCCCATGGTTTCCATCCACGTCATAGCCGATCCCGGTGATGTAGTTGGAGAGGGCGTCGATCCAGACATAGACGACATGGTCGAGATCGAAGGTGACGGGGATCCCCCACTTGAAGGAGGTACGGGAAACACAGAGGTCTTGAAGACCCGGTTTGATGAAGTTGTTCATCATTTCGTTCTTACGGGATTCCGGTTGGATGAAGGAAGGGTTGTCTTCGATGTATTTCACCAAGCGGTCGGTATAGTTGCTGAGCTTGAAGAAATAGGACTCTTCTTTCGCACGGTGGACATCGCCGCCGCAATCCGGACATTTCCCGTCGACCAACTGCGTGTCGGTGTAGAAGGATTCGCAGGGGGTGCAATACCATCCTTCATAGATGTCTTTATAGATGTCGCCTTGTTCATAGAGACGTTTGAAAATCTTCTGTACCTGGAGTTCATGGTACGGGTCGGTCGTCCGGATGAACTTGTCGTAGCTGGTGTTCATCAAGTCGAAAAGACCGCGGATCACCCCGGCGACTTCATCCACGAAGGCCTGCGGCGTCTTCCCCGCGGCTTTCGCTTTTTCTTCGATTTTCTGTCCGTGTTCATCCGTCCCCGTCATGAAATAGACATCGTAACCTTCTTGGCGACGGTAGCGTGCGATGCTGTCCGCCAATACGATCTCATAGATGTTTCCGATATGCGGTTTACCCGATGTGTAGGCGATCGCCGTGGTAATGTAATAGGTTGGCTTGGTCATGGTTCTTCCTCCTTGGAAATAAAAAAGCGCCCTGTCTAAGGACGCTTCTGCGTGGTACCACCTTAGTTCACCTTGCGGTGCACTCTTACTGTAACGCCAGTTCGCGGCCGAGTCGGCAGTTCGGGGTTCATGTTCACTCATCGTAAGGTTCGGCTTTCACCCTTCGCCGACTCTCTTTGCCCTTGGATCAAGCTACTCTTCCCGTCATCACATTTAATGCCCTTATTATACGGGGGGATTGGATGCTTGTAAAGGGTTGAGCGATTCGACGTACGACACAAAAAACACTCCCTTGCAGGAATGTCTATTTCTTGGTCGAACGTCGATCGACGACAATCGTTTTCCCCGTCAACTTGCGATACTGAAGGGCGAGACGGATGACGGTGATCCATAGGACGATGAAGATCGGCCAATAGGATCTCAACGTCGTGGCGAATCCCCACATCAACACTTGTTCGACCAGACTGATGCCGAACCGGTCGCGCTGCTTTAGGATCGCCAGTACTTCGACCTTCTCGCTTCTTTCGTTGGTGTTCAGGATGTATTTCGTGTACTTGCGTTTCAGATATTCGCGCAAAAGCAGGATTCCGATGAAAATGATGTCAAAGACGAGCCCCGATTCATCGGGGAGGGCGATCAACACGACAAGAAGTCCGGCGGAGGCGACGGAAAACATCACCGTCAAGATCATGTTGATGCGGGCATACAAGACTCGGTCGATCGCGATGGGTTCGCGGTGACGGATCAGTTGGCGTGTGGAGAAGAGATTGGTCATGGGGCACCTCTGGCGTTCATTTTATCATAAGCCGGTGAAATAGGATACGTTGATGTCCCGTTTGTCGACCTTGATCGAAATGAAGTCGATCTCTTGACCTTTCTCATCGAGGACGATCGCACTGAGTTTTCCGCCATAGACGCAGGCGGTATCGATGTCGATGCTGTGGGTAAGGGGGTCTCTTAGCGGGGTGAGTTCAAAGCGGGGGGTGTGCCCGTAGACCTGGGTCTTGCGGATATCCTTGATCGGGGAGCGATGCCAGATCAGGGATTCGCGCTCCAACGGATCGTCCGCGACGGCGGATAAGCCCGCATGGGAGACAAAGACGAAGTCGTCTTCGTAAAATAGAGGAAGATTCGCGAACCACGCCGCGTCTTCTTCGATGCTTTTCCCGGATTTACGGTATTGATTCATCGTTTCCCCTCCCATCGAATGAAACCAGGGATTGGAATCTCTTGAAAGGACCAATGAAACCACTTCGTCTTCATGGTTGCCGAGAACGAAGGTCACGCGGTCGGGATAACGTGCTTCCAGTTGACGCGCGTAGGCGACGGTTTCCACGATGAACCGTCCGCGGTCGACCAAATCGCCGACCTGGATCAAGCGTTGGGTCTCTGGATCCCAACGTTTCAGTATTTCGATGAACGTATTCAGGCATCCGTGGACATCGCCGATGATGAAATAGTTCATAGTATCCTCCGTATGCATTCATCATACCATTCTTGCTTCATCGGATTCAAATCGGACGATAAAAAACCGGGTTGCCCCGGTTTGGATTAATAGTTCTTAACGTCGATCGCGAAATGCGCTTGCTTGTATCCGCAAACCGGGCAGACCCCCGGCGCTTTTTCGCCTTCGAACTGGTAACCGCAGATATCGCATTCCCACACGACTTTTTCATCGCGTTTGAAGACGTTGCCGTCACGGAGGTTCTTCAGAAGATCATTATAGCGGTCTTCATGACGATGTTCGATCTTGGCGACTTGTTCCATCTGGAACGAAATCTTGTCGAAGCCTTCTTCCTTGGCGACTTCGGCGAAGCCTTTGTACATTTCGGTCCATTCATAGTGTTCACCGGCGGCGGCGTCGACCAAGTTGACATCGGTGGTCGGCAGACCTTCATGGAGGGCTTTGAACCACAAGAACGCATGTTCCTGTTCGTTGCGGGCGGTTTCTTCGAAGTAGGCGGCGGTTTGTTCCATGCCTTCTTCACGGGCTTTCATGGCGTAGTAGGTGTACTTGTTGCGGGCCATCGATTCTCCGGCGAACGCGGCTTCCAGATTCTTCTCGGTACGGCTTCCTTTTAGATTCATGGTTGTTTCCCTTTCCTTATGTCAAATGTCCGTCGACATTTGATCCCTTCTTAAGACATGATTCGCAAATCCCTTCGAAAACGATCCGATGCGTCAGGATGCGGGCTTTCATCTGCGTCTCGACCTTGTCGTTGAGTTCGTTCAGATACAGACCTTGGATATCGAACAATCCGTCGCAGGCTTCGCAATGGAGATGGTAGTGCGGATATTCCCTTCCGTCATACATCGAACCGACCGTCGGATGTTCGATCTTGTTGATCTTGTTCTGATCGGCCAAGAGGTTCAGGTTCCGATAGACGGTCGCCAAACTGATGCGTTTGTCTTCTTCCTTCAGTTTATTATAGACCTGTTCCGCACTGAGGTGCCCGTAGTGGTTACGCAACATCTCAAGTAAACGCGTTCTTTGTTTCGATTGCTTATGGTTCACGATTCACCTCTTTTTTTGATAATGGGAATCATTATCGTCTTAATTATACTCCACCCCGGGTCGCATGCAACCCTAGCTTTGTCCTTTTTGATGGAAATGCGAATAGATTTCATTTTTCGAAATCCCGGTTTCCTCGCTGACCTTACGGATCGCCTGGGAAGCGGAGATTCCGTTGCTGATGTAGGACGTGATCATTTCGTTGACTTCGCTCAGATCCACATCGGGTTGATGCTCATCCTTGTTCCCTTCGACGACCAGTACGATCTCCCCTTTGAGGTCGTCCGCGACTTCGATCAGTTCGCTTAGCGTACCGCGCAGGAACTCTTCGTGACGTTTGGTCAGTTCCCTGGCGATGCAGGCGTTCCGGTCTCCGAAGACTTCATGGATTTTCTTGAGGGACTTCTGGATCCGGTGCGGCGCTTCATAGAAGATGACGGTATAGGGGTAGGCTTTCAATTGGTTGAGTTGCGCCCGGCATACTTTGTCGCTGACCGGCAAGAACCCGAAAAACAGAAAGGGCTGCGGGGAGAGACCGGAGGCGACCAAGGCATCCAACACGGCGCTGCTTCCGCTGATCGGAACGACGTTGAACCCCGCCTCCACGATCTTCTTGACCAGGTGTTCGCCGGGATCGCTGATCAGCGGGTAACCGGCATCGCTGACCAAGGCCACGTTCTGCCCGTTTTCCAGCATCTGCAGTATCCCGTTGGCGCTCTGCGTCTCGTTGTGTTCGTGGTGCGAAATCATCCGCGTTTCAATCTGAAAATGCGTCAAGAGTTTCATGGTATTGCGTGTATCTTCCGCCGCGATCACATCGACCTGCTTTAAAACCTCGATCGCCCGCGGTGTCATCTCGTTGAGATTCCCGATGGGGGTCGCGACCAAGTAACAGGTGGGACGGTCATTGTCGAAACTCTTCTGTCTTCTCATTTCTCATCATCCTTTTTATCTTCAGGTGCCACGCGGTCTTTGAACGCTTCGTCAAACGGAAGGAACAAGGCTTCTTCGCGGCTTTCCAACTTCGCCTGGCGCGTTAAAAGATTCATCGACGTCACTCTGTACCGTTTGTTGTTGTAATCGATCTGCTCGTTGAGTTTCGGACAACCCTTGCGAAGTTGTTTGTAGTTGGCATCTTCGTATTTCAGACAGCACATGAGTTTTCCGCATTGTCCGGAGAGTTTCTGGATGTTCAGGGCCAACAATTGGTTTTTCGCCATGTTGATGGACACGACGTCGAAATCGCTCAGATAACGCGAACAGCAGGTTTCCATTCCACAGGGACCCAATCCGCCGACGATTTTCGCTTTATCGCGCGGACCGATTTGACGCAGTTCGATCCGGCATTTGAAGACCATCGCCAACTCTTTCAACAGGTCGCGGAAATCGACGCGTTCATCGGCGACGTAGATGAAAATGACTTTGGATCGATCCAGCGTATATTCCGCACTGATCAGATTCATGTCGAGCTTGCATTTCTTGATGGCTTCGTTGCATTTGTGGATGGCTTCTTTCGCCAATTCTTTATTGCGTTCGTAGTTGGAGATGTCCTCGCGGGTCGCTTTGCGCAAGATCGGTTTCAATTCTAGCGCATGGTCGATCGTCGCGATGTCCCGGGCTTCGCTGATGATTTCGCCCAGTTCGATCCCGCGGATGGTCTCGACGACCACATGGTCGCCATAGGCATATCCTTCATGGGTGGTGCCGAAGGTATAGGCTTTCTTATTGCCTTTGAATCGGATGGAGAAAGCGGACTTATAGCGCGGAGCCGAATCGTGATTCAGATGCTCCGGTTGATGTTCGTTCATACGGTAACCTCCTTGAGTTGATAGAGGATCGAATCGATAAGCAGACCGAGATTCGCATTCCCGGAAATCTTCGATTCGCTCTCGTTGAATAGCATGAAGACTTTGACACAGTCGAACCGTCGGCTGACCGCGTCTTTCCGGCGATTCCAGGATTCATTCTTGAAATCGACGTTATATTTCACATCTTTGAAGAAAAGCATGCCGATCCTTAGGAAATACGCCAAGGCTTTCCGGTTGCTTGCGGGGTCTTTCCCGCGCAACACCTGGCTTTGGAAAAACAATTCGCCCGCGAACGGTTGGGCTAGGTACTCATCGATGAACTGGCCGAACAAGGAAACCGCGCTTTGGTAATCATCCGATTCGGAGACTTCCTTGATTTCCTCAGGGTCGTTGACGAATTGACGAAGCATCCTCTCATCGAAGGGATCCAATTCCATCACCGCAAGTTTCTCCTCCAACAAGTCTTTCATCGACGTGGTGAAGGGGATGTTTTGACATCGCGAGACGATCGTCTCCAAGAGACGTTCGGGTTGTTCGCTGATCAAGATGGCATGGGTATCGTTGCCCGAGGGTTCTTCCAGGAACTTCAGCAGACTATTCAGCGCTTCGGTCGTCGCGTTTTCCGCCGGGTCGAGGATATAGATCTTCTTTCCCGCGCCTTCCAACGCCGTCTTCGAGAATTGATCCTGGATTTTCAGGATTTCTTCCTTCTTGATCGTACGGTCGCTGCCGTCGATCAGGATCATGTCGGCGTAATTGCCGTGCAAGACTCTTTGACACGATTCGCACTCTTCGCATGCCCAGGGGTTCGCGTTAGGACAAACCAAGGTCTGTGCGAACAAGATCGCCAAATCCCGTTGTTTGCTTCCCCGTTTCCCGCTGAACAGATAGGCGTGGGAGAGATGTTTGCTTTCAAACGCTTTGGTTAAAATGGCGAACGCGATCGGCTGGCGTGCGCTAAGCTCATTTTTCCCCATGGTCTTCGATCCTCTTCAATAATGCGTCCAACGCTTCGACGCAGACGGTGTCGACCTTTTGGTTCGCATCGATGACGGTGATCCGGTCGCCGAACCGTTTCAAGACTTCTTTGTATCCTTCGACGACCCGGAGATGGAACCCGACTTCTTCCTGGTCCAAACGATCCAAAAAACGCCGTCCGGAAATCCGTTGCAGCCCGACTTCCGCCGGTAAATCGAAATAGAGGGTGATGTCGGGGAAATGCCCTTCGATCGCGAACGCATTGATGGATAGGACTTCATCGAAGCCGATTCCGCGTCCGACGCCTTGATAAGCGAGTGAACTGTCGACGAAGCGATCACACAAAACCAGCTTCCCCTCCGATAGGGCAGGCAGCACTTTTTCGATCAGGTGCTGACGCCGTGAAGCGGCATAAAGCAAGGCTTCGGTTTTCACATCCATCGCCGTGTTCTTGGGATCCAGGATGACATGGCGGATCTGTTCCGCGATTTCGATCCCGCCCGGTTCACGTGTCACGACCACGTCGAATCCGCGCTGAACCAGCGCCTTCATTAAATATTGACTGACGGTGGTTTTGCCACTCCCGTCAGGTCCTTCCAACGTAATAAAAAGTCCGTTTCGCATACGAAGCCCTCACTGGGTTATTATACCATGCCAACCCCATGCAAACAAATCAAGGTCGGGCGGGATCGAGAACACGTTGAACATCAAAGAAATGCTCGTTGAGGTAAGCCGCGTCCTTGGTCATACTGACCCCGTCGATGTCGACGCGGGCGAAGAACGTCATCCCGTCGATCACTGAAACATCCCCTCGGCGATCGACGATGAAATAGGCGCTGTACCCGTAATCCTTAACGACCTGGAGGCTGTCTCCGGTGAGTTTGTATCCGAAGGGTGCCACGAACAAGGTCGTGTCCCCGGCGATCGAACCGATTTTCGCGGTCCATTTCGCAAAATCCTCATCGATTTTCTCCGGTATGGAAGAGGACGAGTAATACGCTCCGTCCGCATGGCTGTAACTGTGGTTGGCGAAAATCCAGCCCTTTGACTTAAGCGCTTCGACGACCTGGGTCGCCGCTTCGATCTCGTCGTTGTTTGTAAGGCGGAATCCAAGCGTCCCCGCATGTCCGCTCAACGCGAGGATACCGCGTGCGCTCTTGTAGGAGAAATCGGGATGGGCTTCGAGGAAAATCTCCAGAATGGGGACGATGTCCCCGTCTTTCGTGAGAATCTCTCCGTCTTTCGTTTCGACACGGGTGTAAATCTCGCCGTTCTTGAGGGTCAACCCCCGGGCGAATCCATCCGCCGGTTTTGGATCCGGATAGGACATATCATCGATCGAAAAGATGAACGGGATCTTTCCTTCGGGAAGTTTCAACGGTTTACGGATGTATTTGCCATCTTTGTATTCATAGACGTCGTAGAAATCCACGACGACGAACCCTCTGGCATACATCTCCTCTAGGATTCGTTTGAACTCGTAGACGGTGATGTTCCAACTGTTATAGCCCGCCGCGTTGTGGCTGCCTTCCCCGAACGCAATCGAAGGGTCGATGATCAGATTGTGGAAAAAGAGATGACGAACCGGGGAATCGTAATTTACCAAAGAATCGATCGCGTTTTGAAAATATGCGATCCGATCTTTGATTCTGGGATCATCCTGTATCTTTGGTTCCTGCCTCAATATCGCCAAAGCTTCTTCATAGGCATACCCCTCGCCCATGGCGTTCGCTTCGATGATCGTCTTTTCGATCAATGCATCGTCCTTGTGCGAATTCAAATACTCTTCAAGTTGGTTCTGCATTTCGACGATTTTATCGTTGATCTCCTGTAGGATTTTTTGATCTTGACTATATTTCAAGGTCATCAGCGCGAACACGAGGAAAAGGATGAGTGCCGGAATCAAGAACACCCTTCCCCAACGAATGCGACGTCTCTTGCGATGTACCGTTTTCATAAAGTACTCCTTCGAACCTATTATAATCACATTCTCCATAAAATCATCTTGATCCGCGATAAAAAAGACCGTTTCCGGTCTGTAGATGCTCATCGATTTAGCGTAGAGGATCCAAGATGCTATCCACATCGAAGAACGTTTCGGTAATGTACTCTTTTTCGTTGGCCATGGTGATTCCGCTGATACTGATGCGCGAGAGAACCAACATCCCCGTGTTTTCCGTCAAATCCTTCGTACGATCGAGTGTGAAGAAGGTTGTATATCCGTATTTCTTCAAGACGTTCATCGTCTCCGGATTCATCATGTTTCCAAAAGGCGAAACGAATAAAGGAGAATCCCCGACGATCGGCTTGATGATTTTATCCCATTTCGCTAAATCCGCGTCGATCTTCGTCGCGTCGATCGAGGTAGAATAGATGTCCAATTGATTCCCGTAACTGCTACACCCGAACACCCAACCTCTTTTCTTCAACTCGGCGGCAAGCACTTTCGCATCTTCGATTTCACCGTCGTTGGTCAACCTGAACCCAAGCGTCCCCGCATACCCCGTCACCGCAAGAATCCCCCTTGCGCCGCGATAGGAGAAATCGGGATGTTGTTTGATGAAATCCTCCATGATCGGAACGATGTCCCCGTCGGTGGTGATCTCGATACCTTCGGCGGTTTGGACACGCGTCACGATTTCACCGTTGCGAAGCGTCATCCCGCGAGCGAATCCATCTAAGGGTTTGGGGTCCGGATAGGACATCTCATCCACGGACAAGATGAACGGGATCTTCCCCGCCGGTAATTTCAATTCTTTGCGGACCATCTTTCCGTCCACGATTTCATATGCATCATACATATCGACCAGGATATAGTTCCGTTCGTATAATTGCTGGATGATTCCCTTGAATTCATAGGTCGTGATGTTCCAACTGCGGTATTCTTCCGGATCGTGACTGGTTTTCCCGAACGCGATCTTGGGTTGCGTAATCAAATTGTGAAAGAAGAGATTGTTGATTTTTCCCGAATAGGTGACCAAGGCATCCATGGCTGCTTGATAAGTGGCAATTTTCTCTTTGATCGATGCATTATCCTGGATCGACTCGTTCTGTTTCAGCACCGCCAACGCCTCGTCGTATTCATACCGCAATGCCAACCCGTCGGCGCTCGCGATGACCGTTTGAACCAACTCTTGATTCTGATGTCCGTTAAGGTATTCCTGCAACTCTTCCTGCAACTGTTTCACTCGATCCTCGATCGATTTCAGGTTCTTTTGATCATTGATATAGATGACCGCCATAAAGGCGACGGCGACCGCCACCACCAGTATCGGCAATAGTACGACCCTACCCCATCGGATACCGGGTCTTCTGTGACGTGTAGTTTTCATAGCGTATCCTCCATCCCTATTATACGCAAAATTGCTATGATATAATAGATGCGTGTTGAGGAGGATTCGTATGAATTTAAAAGAAACCAAACGTTCGTCGAAGCCTTTGATTCAAGGGAAAATCGTGAATCTGAGACACGACCAGGTGACCTTGCCCGATGGGCGCGAAGCCCTGCGCGAGATCGTGGAACATCCCGGCGGCGTCTGCATCGCCGCCCGTCTTGACGATGGGAGATTCCTGGTGGTCGAACAATACCGCTACGCCCATTCGCGTGTCTTCACCGAATATCCGGCGGGGAAAAGAGAGCCCGGGGAAGATCCGCTTTCCTGTGCGATGCGGGAATTGGAAGAAGAAACAGGTTATCGGGCGAAAGTCATGATCCCGATGGGTGAGTTCATCCCTTCGCCAGCCTATCTCGAAGAAGTCATCTATCTCTACTTCGCCCCCGAACTTGAATTCGTCGGTCAACGTCTGGATGACGGGGAATTCCTGAACGTGAAGAAGGTCGAACTCGCCACCTTGGTCCAAGCCACGATGGACGGGGATTTGATGGATGGCAAGACCATCGCCTTGACCTTGAAACTAAGCCATTATCTACAAAATCAACAATGAGGGAATCTTCCCTCTTTTTTTTAATCGTGTTTACGATTGAATGGTCGATGGGTTGTTTTAAGAAACAAAGACAAAAAGAAGCGTACATGTAAAAAGCACCGGGGGTTTCCCTCGGTGCTTCGGTTTATTTGATGACGCTTTCCAACCAGATCGGATCGGGTTCGAGTTCCAACAGTTCGGTGACGGTCGCCGCGATGTTCGCAAGACCGAAATCCCCTTCCTTCAACGTCACGTCGGCTCCGGTGATGATGAGCGGGACTTTATTGAGGGTATGGGATGTCTTGGCTTTGGGGGTCGCCTTGGGGTCCTTGGATTTCTCGTACATTTCATCCGCGTTCCCGTGGTCGGCGGTGACGATCAGGATCCCGTTGGCGGCTTGTACCGCATCATAGACGCGTTTGAGCTGAAGGTCGACGGATTCGACGCCGATGATGGTGGCTTCGTAGTTGCCCGTGTGTCCGACCATGTCGCCGTTGGGGTAGTTGCATCGTAGGAAATCAAAGTTTCCGCTGTTGAGGGCGTCGATGAGCGTGTCGGTGATCTGCGCGCATTGCATCCACGGCCGTTGTTCAAACGGCAGGACGTCGGATTTGATTTCGACGAAGGTTTCCAACGCATCGTCGAACTTCTCGGTCCGGTTGCCGTTCCAGAAGTAGGTGACGTGTCCGTATTTCTGCGTTTCGGAAACCGCGTATTGACGAATCTTGTTGGCGACGAGGTATTCCGATAGGGTGTGTTTGATTTTCGGCGGGGTGACGAGGAAGTTCGTCGGGATTTTGAGGTCGCCGTCGTATTGAAGCATCCCGGCGTAGAACACCTTGGGTCTACGTACACGGTCGAATTTGGTGAATTTCTCTTCTTCGAATGCACGGCTAAGTTCCAACGCACGGTCGCCACGGAAGTTGAACAGGACGACGGCGTCGTTGTCTTCGATCGTTCCGACCGCTTTCCCGTTTTCCGCGATCACGAACGCCGGCAGGAATTGGTCGGTGAACCCGCCTTCGCTGCGATAGGTTTCGATCGCTTCTTTCGCACTGTTGAACATCCGGCCTTCACCCAAGACATGGGTTTTCCAGCCGATTTCGACCATGCCCCATTCCGCTTCGTAACGGTCCATGGTCACGCGCATCCGACCGCCGCCCGAAGCGATTTTCGCATCGAATGTCGCGTCGCTGACTTCGCTCAGTACGTTTTCAAGCTGGTCGACATAGATCAGCGCGGAGGTTTCCGGAACGTCGCGACCATCCAACAGGATATGGACGCGTACTTTTTTCAATCCGTCGATCTTCGCCTGTCTGACGAGGGCGAAAAGATGGTCGATGTGGGAATGGACGTTGCCATCCGACAACAAGCCGATGAAATGGACGGTTCCGTCTTTCGCGAACGCCTTCAGTTCATTCCAGGTTTGCGATGTGAAGATGTCCCCCGATTCGATCGAGGCGTTGACGAGTTTCGCACCCTGGGCGTAGATTTGTCCGCAACCCAAGGCGTTATGACCGACTTCCGAGTTCCCCATGTCTTCATCGCTGGGGAGGCCGACGGCGGTTCCGTGGGCTTTCAGGGTGATGTTGGGATAGGAAGCCATGAGGGTATCCAATGTAGGGGTATACGCGTTTTTAACCGCATTGCCATAGGCGTTGTCGGATAATCCGACGCCGTCCATCACAACTAAGACGACAGGTCTTTTTGTCATAGTGAGTCTCCTTGTTTAACTGTATCATTTTACCATTTTTCGTGAATTTTCGCACATGAAATGAACGATCGCAAAAGAAAGGCGCCGCTTGGCGCCTTATTCATCCTCATCGGATTTGGGAAGGTAGAAAATCTGTTCCCCTTCTTTGCTTAACATGTATGCCGCGCGTGCATAGCTACGCACATAGTCGGGATCCATCAGTTTTTCTTTTTGTTGAACCAGGGCGGCGTTCTCGTCCTCGAGTTCGCTCAGTTGCCCCTGGGCGGATGTCAGTTGTTGGCGCAACTCGATCGTCGCCGCCACTTCCGTGCCCACCTGAAACAACATAAACGCGCTCGCGCTCAACAGGATTACATTCATGACTCGCTGTACTGATTTTTTGGGACGCAAAACTCGCTTCTTGTCCATGAAGAGTCTCCTTTATCGTTGAAATGCTCGTGTAGTTTCATTATACTGACAATTTCATAAAATGCAAGAGTGTCAGTTGCGACGAATTGTGAACGATTATGGGTTGGTCGTGTGCGGGATGATCGATTCATCCAACACTTCGTACATCGAGACGGCGTCGGATTTCCGGATGGAGAACTCGATGGACAAGACACGGACCTTCAAGCGGCGATGGCCGAAGAACAGTTCGATTTCATCCCCGGGCTTGACTTCGCTGGAGGGTTTCGCGACTTTCCCGTTGAGAAGCACGCGGTCTTGGTCCGCCAATTCCTTCGAGATCGTACGGCGTTTTAGGATTCGGGATACTTTAAGGTATTTGTCAATTCGCATGGGAGCTTCCTTTCGGGGTGAGTTTGGCGCTACGTTCGAGGATCGATACGGCCAAGGTCAGCCATTCACCGGTTTTCGGGAGGGTCACGATGATCGATCCCCCCGTGTACTTCAAGGTCACGGTCGTGGAGAGGTCGGAGATCAACTTGAACAGTTTCACCCCGTCGACCGTTTTCGACCATTCGACGCTGAACGCCAACTCGGCGTTCTGTTTTCGTTCTTTGAAACTTGCGACCCTCGGGTCCTTGACTAACAATTCCAAGCGTTTCTTTTCAAACAGGAGGACGACCGACCGTGGCAGTTTCCCGTAGAGGTCGATGATTTCATCCTGCAGTTTCTTCAGTTCATGTTCGGTGTCGGTCTTATCGATCCGCTGATACAACGAAATCTTCTCGAAATCCTGGGGTGCGAAGGTCTGCGGGATGTACGCATCGACCTGGATGTTCTGTTTGATCTCCATTTCTTTATCGACATAGGGGATCCCGGAACGCTTCTCCTGGATCGCCTGGGCAAGCAGTTCGATGTACATGTCGATGCCGACGGTGTCGATGAATCCCGATTGGGAATCCCCAAGCATCTCCCCGGCGCCGCGGATGGTCAAATCCCGCATCGCGATCTTATAGCCGCTCCCGAGCTCGGTGAACTCCTTGATGGACTGCAGGCGTTTCTGGGCGATTTCGGAGAGTTGTTTGCGTGGCGAATACATCAGGTAGGCATACGCGAGCCGGTCGCTCCGACCGACCCTTCCTTTGATTTGGTAGAGTTGGGACAAGCCGAAGGTGTCCGCCTGGTCGATCACGATGGTGTTCGCGTTGGGGATGTCGATGCCCGTCTCGACGATCGTCGTACAGACCAGGACGTTGTATTCGTTGTTGGTGAAGCGATACATGACATCTTCGATCTCTTCGCGATGCATCTGCCCGTGGGCGACCGCGACTTTCGCCTCCGGGATGTCCTGCTTGATCTGATAGGCGACGCTGAAAATCTGGGAAACGTTGTTGAAGAGGTAGAACACCTGTCCGTTACGTGCCAGTTCGCGTTGGATGACTTCCTTGATGACCCCTTTGTTTTTATGCAAGACGTAAGTCTGGACCGGAAGTCGGTTCTGGGGCGGGGTTTCCAACTGTGAAAGCGACCGTACCCCGATCAACGACATCTGTAGCGTACGTGGTATCGGCGTGGCGCTGAGGGAAAGCACGTGCACGCTCTGTTTGACTTCCTTGATCTTCTCTTTATGTTCGACCCCGAAGCGTTGTTCTTCGTCGATCACCAACAAACCCAAATCCTTGAACCGGACATCCTTGGATAAAATGCGGTGGGTCCCGATCAGGATATCGACTTTCCCTTCGCGGACATCGTGGACGATCTCTTTGACCTGGCTCTCGATGACGAAACGGTTGAGGACCCGGATCGTGACGGGATAGTTCGCAAACCGGCGTAGGAACGTCTGGTAATGTTGGCGCGAAAGAACGGTGGTCGGACAAAGGAACGCGACTTGTTTGTGTTCCGCGACCGCTTTGAACGCCGCCCGGATGGCCACTTCGGTCTTCCCGAACCCCACATCCCCGCACAACAAACGATCCATCGGTTTCGGCCGCATCATGTCGTCTTTGATTTCTTGGATCGCCTGCGCCTGATCCTGGGTCAAAGGATACTCGAATTCTTCCTCGAATTCTTCCTGTAACTCGCTATCGGGTCCAAACGCATAGGCGATGTCTTTCTCCCGTGTCGCATAAAGCGCGATCAAACGGTCGGCGATGTCGCGTACGTTCTCTTTGATTTTCGCCTTCGTCTTGGTCCACTCGTTGGACCCCAGTTTATTCAGCTTCGGAACGACCCCGTCCCTCGATACGAATTTACGGACGAGTTGGAACTGTTCCAACGGGACGAACAGTTGGTCGTCGCTGCGGAAAACGATATGCAGGAAGTCACGGTGGACCCCGTCGACTTCCTTGGTCAGGATGCCGAGGTATTTCCCGACCCCGTGTTGATGGTGGACGACATAATCCCCCACCTGCAAATCTTGGTAGGTGCTCAGCGTTTCGGCTTCCTTGAATTTGTTCGCATACCTCCCGATCGGGATATGGCGCTGGAACAATTCTTTCGAGGTGAGGACAAGGACGGGCGGTTCGATCAGTTCGAAGCCTTCGTCCCGCTCTTCGTGCACGATCATCAACCCGGCTTCATCCAACGGTTTCTCGCTTAGGGTATAGGGGATCTTCTGGGTCAGGAGTACATCGATGACGCTTTTGATTTCAGCATCCTTGAGACAGAGGATCACATGTTTCTTCTTGCGTTCGATGTCGATGAGCTTCACGGCTTGCGCCAAGGGTTCCTGGGGGAAATGCACATCCCGCAGCGGGAAGCGCATTTCTTTCCCATGGGTCTCGAACAGTTCGAAATCGATCCGTCGATGCGTCGCCAACACCGTGTTCAGGTCATGGAAAACGGAGAACGTGGTCAGTGCTTCTTGGTCCTGGCTCTTCTCCTGGAGATAGTCGACCGTTTCTTCCATCAGGTGGCGGACATGGTCTTTCACGTCCTGGATCGGGGAAACGAGCACCAACGGATCATGGGCATAGGAAAAGAGTGATTCGTTGTCTTCGAGATATGCGGTATAACGATAGAGAACGTTCTCTTTGATGTGGTTTTTGATGCTATCCAAGTCCCGTTGGACATTGTTTTCAAGCACGTCGTATTCATCGGCGGAACGCCGATTCTTCTCGCGAACCAACGCTTCCTCGGCCTGGTCGACGATTCTGGCGATCTGCCGATCCGTCAACAGGAGGTCGGTCGCCGGTTGGATTTCCACCTCATCCAGCGTTTGGACGGAGCGCTGCGAACTCAGGTCGAAGGTACGCAGACTCTCGATCTCCACGTCGAAAAACTCGATCCGCAGCGGTGCCTCGGTATTGATCGGATAGACATCCACGATCCCCCCGCGCATCGCGAAACAGCATGGTTGGTCGACACGGTTGACCTGGGCATAGCCGATGACACGGAGTTTCTCCGCCAGTTCCTTGGGTTCGATGCGTTGGTTCAGTGCGAGTCGGATCGTTTGGTCGTGAAAATACCCAGGACTGGGGAGGTGCCGCAGCGCGGCTCCGACATGGGTCACGCAGATTATCGGGTTCCCCGAACTCAATCGGCTCAAGGTTTCCATTTTCTGGACATTGATTTCAGGCGACGACGCGATCGCTTCGACACGCAGCGACTCTTCGCTCGGGAAGAGTGCGGTTTCCTCGTCGCTCAACCAGGTCTGCAATTTCGCATGCAGGTGCTGGGCTTGGTAAAGGTTGGGTTTGACCACGAAGATCGGTTGGGGGCGTACACGGTAGGTCGCCGCCAACAGAGCCGCTTCCTGAACCAGCGACAAATGCGCAAAAGAGCCCTGTCCCTTCGACAGCGCCCGTACGGAAGCCTCTTTCATTAAGTGCTTGAGAATCCGTTCCATCACTCCACCTTCTTGTTGAACTGATTCATCACATCCAAAAACGGTTGTTTCGCAAACTCGATCGCCGCGTCGGACGCATGCTCGATCGCTTTCTTATGGAGGTCGCGTTTCTCTTTCTCGATTTTCCCCAAGACATAGTCGACGGTCGGAATCATCGGGTTCTTATCGATCCCGACCCGGATGCGCGGGAATTCCTGGGTATGCAGGTGAAGGATGATGTTCTTCATCCCGTTCTGCCCCCCGGCGCTCCCTTTTTCACGTAACCGCACTTTACCGACCGGCAGATCCAAATCGTCGTACACCACCAGGATGTCCTTCGGTTCGATTTTATAGAAGCGCGCCGCCTCGACCACCGCTTCCCCCGAAAGGTTCATGTAGGTCTCGGGTTTCATCAAGAGAACCTGTTCGTTCCCGATCGTCACCGTGGCGACCTTCGCCTTGAATTTGCGGACCAACGACGGATTCCCGACTTTCCTCAACACTTCGTCCAACACCATAAACCCGGTGTTATGACGGGATTGTTCATATGTTTTCCCCGGATTCCCCAGGCCGACGATCATTTTCATTCCATCACCTTCTTGCCTAGATATTATACACGATAAAGGACGGGCTTGTCTTGCGTGCTTTACTTCGTCCATCGACGGGATTATGATTGGATTAGATCGTGGGAGTCGTTTGAAACGATTTTGGGGGCACTATGAAAAAATGGGTTTTATCCCACAAGATTCTTTCCGTCTTTCTTGTTTATCTTTTGATTCAAGGCGGGTTTAACCTGCACAAAATCTTCTTTTATCGTACGTATCTCGAATACTCCGAGGTCTTGCGTGTCGTCGATCCGGTTTCGGGGGATGTCCTGGTGGCCTATCGTGGCGAATGTGACTTGTTTTGCCCAAACACCATTCGCATCGACCTTGAATCGTCCTCGGGTGTCGTCTTGCGTGAAGAATTCATCTTCATCGACCATTGTAGCGGGATCGCAATCATGTGGACGTCGGATCGGCATGCCATCATCAATACCAAAGATGTGAATGTGGATACCGACCTTTTCAAATCGAACGCGAAGAACTCCTATCCCTGTCTCACCTCTACCCCTTGAACCCCAACACTCATTGTGTATAATGAAATCAAGATGCGTCGACATCGGGAGGCGATTGATGAAAACGATAAAAAACATCCTGTGCTGGTTATGTATTTTACTCGTAGTGTCGGGTTGCTCATCCAAGAGTTCAAGCCAAAAATGGGTTCAAGATGAAATGGCGGGGATTACGGATCCCGGTTTCACCGTGGTCAGTAAATCGAAATCCAGCAATGAAGTGAAATTCCAGTTCAAAAACGTGGAAGTCGCCGCGGTCAACACCTTCCTCGCGACGCTTTACGAGTCGGAATTCAAGGTCTCCGTCAATTACAATTATGAAACGAATTTCTATAGCTACGCCGCCTACAACGATGCCGGGGAAAGCATCCATTTCACCTATGATGCCACAAACAAAACCGCGGTCTTCATCTATGGGATCAAGGGGAATTCCGTGTTTGTCTCGGGGGTCCGCGATGTCGGGTATTTCATCCGAGCCAATTACGATTATGCGGCGGACGACCTTGGGGAAAACTACATCGCTTCCTTGTGGTACACCGTCAACCCCGGGGTTAAACTCACCAATCAAACCGATGTCATCCTGTCCTGCACGGTCAAGAACGTTCGCATCAAGAGCGGTTCCAGGGTCGGAAACCTCAGCATCGCCAACGATCCCTACGCTGCAGGGACGGACAACTTCACCAAGACATGCTCAGGATATGGTGATTTGCAGTTCGTCGTCCGCCAGAAAGGCATCGGCAGTTATCCGACGACGATGGATTACTCGGAAAACAAGGAAGCGTTCTTCAACGCCATGGGCGTCTCGCAGGGCGATCTGAACTTCGTCGTTCAGTTCACGATCGAGATCACCACCGACAAAGGGACGTACACGAGGGATTTCGAGGTCAAGGTATTGCCGGACGGCAACGACACGACAAAGATGGGGCTGACCTATGATGTGGATAAAACGATATCGGATTTATCGCAAGGAATCCCCTTCACGAAACAATGACACGAAGACATGCGAAAGCATTTTTTCTTTCGGGCATTTTCATTGAAACATAACGCAAACTAGATACAATCTACTTACTTGAAGATACCGAAACGGAGACCTTATCTATGAGAAATAAACGATTCTTTTTAGTTATCCTTCTAATCCTTTTCTTGGGTTTGGCTGGCTGTGCCGCGCCGAAGACCGAAGAACTACCGACATTCACCTTAACCGAACTTGCGGAATATGACGGAAAGGACGGGGCGAAAGCCTATGTCGCCGTCGATGGCAAAGTCTATGACGTGACCAACATTGAAGAATGGACCGGCGGGGCGCACTATAACGGGGCGATGGCCGGTGTCGACCTGAGCGACCTCATCAGTAAATCCCCTCACGGAAAAGGCATCCTGAACCGTGCGAAGTTGGTCGGGACGTTAACGGAATAGTCGACAACAATTGCATCCATCCAAGTCCATGCGTTTCCCTCCCTTAACGACGGACGAATAAAGCGAAAACGATGCCGAGACGCATCGTTTTCTTTCTTTATGTATTCTATTATATTAAATTCTATTTCTATTATAATGACGATTCAGTTCATCTTTTCCAGTTCTGGGGGTCTTTTTTCCACTCCAATAGCACGTCAAGGTGTTCCTTTTGGATATATCCCTGTTCCTGGGCGACCTGGATCAAGGTGGTATAGTCGCTGAGGGTCACCAACTTGAGTCGATGTTCTTCGAAATTGGCGATGCCTTTGGGCAGTTGATAGGTGAAGATCGCGGCGACACCTAGGACATCCGCGCCTTCCCTCCGTGCGGCTTCACAGGCATCCAGCACGCTTCCCCCGGTCGAGATCAAATCATCGATGACGACCATTTTTTGGCCGGCCGTGATGCGACCTTCGATCTGGTTTTCTTTCCCATGGTCTTTGGCTTTCGTCCGAATGTAGACCATGGGGAGATTCATGATCTCCGCCACCCAACAGGCTTGGGGAATCCCGGCCGTCGCCGTCCCCGCGATCACTTCCACTTCCGGATAGCTCTCGCGGATGGTTTTTGCGAGTTCGGCAGCGATGTCGCGGCGCACTTCCGGATAACTTAGCGTGATGCGGTTGTCGCAATAGATCGGGGAGAGGATCCCACTCGCCCAAGTGAAAGGGGAGTCCGGCCGTAGACTGACGGCTTCGACATTCAGTAAGTGCCCTGCGATGCGTTGTGAAGTGTTCATCGTGTTTCTCCATTCCATTCCACAAGAATGTCAAGGTAGGCTTGGATCGGATTCTCGGCCCGTGTGATCGGACGACCGACGACGATATGCGTCGACCCGATCCGTTTTGCCATCGAGGGGGTCGTGATGCGTTTTTGGTCGTTGACGGCCGCGTCGCTGGGGCGGATCCCAGGCGTGACCCGCAGGAACTCATCGGATGTCGCTTCCCTGACCGCATCCGCTTCAAGCGGTGAGCATACGACCCCGTCCAATCCCGCTTCCTGGGCGAGTTTGGCATAATGGGTGACGCTTTCGATCAGTTTGACAGGGATGAGTTGTTCCTGATGCATGGCGGTTTCGGTGGTCGACGTCAATTGCGTCACCGCGATCAACTTCGGACGCGCCTTCCCTTCCGGTGTCCCTTCCTTAAGTCCTTTCAATGCGGCTTCCATCATGGCTTTTCCCCCCGCTGCATGGACATTGGTAAGGTCGACCCCGAGTTTCGCCAACCCGCGCATGGCGCTTTCGACGGTGTTGGGGATATCATGGAGTTTCAGATCGAGAAACACTTCATGTCCGTGGTCTTTCAGATAACGGACGATGTCCGGTCCTTCTTGATAGTAGAGTTCCATCCCCACTTTCACGAACAAGGATTCGCCCTCGAACTTGTTGAGGAAGGCCTCGACTTCGCGGAACGACGGGAAATCCAGGGCGATGATGGGTTTATTCATGGGCACGTGCCTCCTTGACGCTTTGAATCAATGCTTCGATCGAGGAAATCCCCAACTCGTCCATGCGTCTCGGGAGTTGGTCGATCAGTTTCGGAAGGATCATCGGGTCGTGGAAATTCATCGTCCCGATCGCGACCGCGCTTGCCCCGGCCATGAAGAACTCCAGGACATCATCGACCGTTTTGATGCCGCCCATCGCGATGATCGGCAGATCCACCGCATGGGACACCGCATAGACCATCCGTACGGCCACCGGTTTGATGGCGGGACCGGACAAACCGCCGGTCAGATTCGCCAGGATCGGTTTGCGTGTCTTCACATCGATCCGCATCCCCAAGAGGGTGTTGATCATGGTGATCCCGTCGGCGCCGCCCCGTTGGACGGCTTTCGCGATCTCGACGATGTCGGTAACATTGGGAGAAAGTTTGACGTAGAGCGGCACCCGCGATACGTCTTTGCATGCCCGTGTGAGCCGCTCGACGACGATCGGATCGGTCCCGAAGGCGATCCCCCCGTGCTTCACGTTGGGGCAGGAGATGTTGAGCTCGATCGCATGGACGTTGGGCGCCTGGGAAATCCTTCGTACGACTTCGATGTATTCCTCTTCGGTGGAACCCGCCACGTTGGCGATCACCGGGAGGTCATATTTCATCAACTTCGGAAGTTTCTCGTTCAATACATCTTCCAATCCGGGATTTTGAAGTCCGATCGCGTTCAGCATCCCCGAGGGGGTTTCCGCCACCCGCGGCGTTTCGTTGCCATACCGCTCTTCCAGGGTCGTGGCTTTCACCATGATCGCCCCCAGCAGATTCAAGTCGTAGAGTTTTCCGTAATCCCCTCCGAACCCGAAACAACCGCTTGCCGGCATGATCGGGTTTTTTAGGTCTAGACCCGGAAGTTTCACCCGTAAGCGGTTCATACGATTACCTCGCCGGTCTTGAACACCGGTCCGTGCTGGCAGATCTTGATGTTTTCACGCGGTTCTTTCCGTTTTTGGCACACGCAGGCGGCGCATGCCCCGATCCCGCACCCCATCCGCTCTTCCAGAGAAATGTAGGCATGGGGATGATCCTCGAACTTCAGATTGATGTATCGGTTAAGCCCCTTGGGACCGCAGGCATAGATCGCATGATAGGGTTGTGTCAACGTATCGATGACCGTGGACACATACCCGTGGATTCCGTAGGAGCCATTGTCCGTCGTGATCGTCACGTGTCCGAGTCGTTTGAATTCCTCTTCATAGACGATGGCGCCGCGGGTTTGAAACCCGAGCACGATGTCCATGTCGATGTCTTTCTCGTGAAGTAAATTGGCCAAACCAAGAAGCGGAGGCACGCCGATCCCTCCCCCAACGATCAAGACCTTGTCTTTGGGATTGAGGAAAGAAATGTCGAACCCATTCCCAAGCGGGCCCAGGACATCCAAGGTCATTCCGGCATGTTGGGCGCAGATGGACTGCGTCCCCTCGCCGTCGACGCGGATCAAGACGCGATAGGATCCGGTCTCCGCATCGATCGTCGCGATGCTGATCGGTCGACGCAGGAGTAGGTCTTCCCGCGGGACTTGGATGTGGACGAATTGTCCGGGGACCATCGCATCCACCATCTCGCCCTGTAAGGTCAGTTCGAAAATGTCCGGGGCGACTTCCTTATTCCATAAGATCGTCTGTTTTTCTTGAATCATGTTTCCTCCTAAAGGGTCTGGGTCGCGAAGGAACGCGACTCCAGGACATGCACGATGGCGCGTGCCGTATCGATCGATGTGACTTGCGGTATTCCGTGTTCGACCGCTTCCCTGCGGATGAGGAAACCATCCGACGTCACGCTACGGTCTTGCGAAAGGACGTTGACGACCAAGGAAATCTTGTTTTTGCGTAATAACTCGAGGATGTTGCAGTCGGAATCGACGTTGATTTTGCTGACCTCGACGACGCTGATGCCATGGTCGCGGAAAAGCGCGGCCGTCCCCGGGGTCGCCAGGATCGCATACCCGATCTGGATGAAGCGTTTCGCCAGTTTCATCGCTTCTTCTTTCTTCGCGTCTTCGATCGTAAAGAGCACCGTCCCGTGGTCGAGCAGTTTGTATCCGCTCGCCGCGAACGCTTTGTATAGCGCTTTATCCAGTGTTGTGTCCGACCCCATGACTTCCCCGGTGGATTTCATTTCCGGACCCAAGGTCGTATCGACCCTCCGTAGTTTCGCAAAAGAGAACACCGGTGCTTTCACGTGGATGCGATCCCCCGCTTCGACCAATCCATCCTTATACCCCATGTCCTTCAACGTTTCACCCAGGATCACCCGGGTGGCGATCTGCGCCATCGGGATGTCGGTGACTTTACTCAGGAAGGGGACGGTCCGGGAAGACCTCGGATTGACTTCGATGACATACACTTCGTCTTGATGGATGATGAACTGGACATTCATCATCCCGATGCATTTCAAACCTAAAGATAGTTTACGGGTATAATCGACGATCGTATCGATGTTTCTCTGACTGAGGGATTGCGGAGGATAGACGGCCATCGAGTCGCCGCTATGGACACCCGATCCTTCGATGTGTTCCATGATCCCCGGGATCAAGACGGTTTCCCCGTCGCAGATCGCATCGACTTCGCATTCTTTCCCTTGAAGGTAGCGGTCGATCAAGACCGGATGTTCCTGCGACGCCTGGACGGCGTTCTGGATATATGCATTCAGCATCTCCGGCGTATCGATGATTTCCATCGCCCTCCCCCCGATGACGTAACTCGGACGGCAGAGGACAGGATATCCGATCCGCCCTGCGATTTCGAGCGCTTCGTGAGGATTGGTCGCGGCCGCCCCCAAGGGTTGCGGGATCTTTAGTTCACGCAACGCGCTTTCAAAGGCTTTGCGGTCTTCGGCGCGATCCAGGTCTTCCAACGCGGTGCCGAGGATCTTGATGCCGCGTAACGAAAGGGATGATGCGAGATTGATGGCGGTTTGCCCTCCGAACTGGACGATGACCCCCAACGGTTTCTCCAAATCCAGGATATGCATCACGTCTTCCGTGGTTAGAGGTTCGAAATAGAGCTTATCCGCGATCGAAAAGTCGGTCGACACGGTTTCCGGGTTACTGTTGACGATGATCGCTTCGTATCCCGCTTTTTGGATGGCTTTGACGCAATGCACCGTCGCGTAGTCGAACTCGATCCCCTGCCCGATCCGGATCGGACCCGAACCCAACACGACGATGGAGGGTTTCCCTGATTTGAAACTCTCGGTTTCCTCTTCGTAGATCGCATAGAAGTACGGGGTGCTGCTGGCGAATTCGCCGGCGCAGGTATCGACCATCTTGTAGACCGGGATCAGTTTGTTTTCTTTTCGGAAGGTTTCAACCTCAAGCGTATTCTTATCCCAATAGGCTGCGATGGTCGGATCGCTGAAACCGTAGGATTTCAGTTTCTTCAGCGCCTTCAGATCCATCGGATGACTCATGGCATATCGTTCAAGTTCGACGATGTGCTGCAGTTTATCCAGGAAGAAGAGATCGATCTTGGTGAGACTGTGGATTTCTTCGATGTCGTAGCCCCTGCGGATCGCTTCGACCAGATAGAACAGACGGTCGTCCTGGGCTTTGACGAGTTTGCTTGTCAGAAAGGAATCATCGGCTTCGTCGATCTTCTTCATCGACAAATGCGTCGTCCCCAGTTCAAGCGAACGCACGGCTTTCAGAAGGGATTCTTCGATCGTCCTTCCGATCGCCATGACCTCCCCGGTCGCCTTCATCTGCGTGCCGAGCTTGCGATCCCCCTTCTCAAACTTATCGAAGGGCCATCGCGGGATTTTCGCGACCACGTAGTCCAAGGCCGGTTCGAATTGGGCATAGGTCGTCAAGGTCACCGGATTGCGTATTTCGTCCAAGGTCAACCCGACCGCGATCTTCGCGGCGATCTTGGCGATCGGATACCCGGTGGCTTTGGAAGCCAGGGCGGAAGATCGGGATACCCGTGGATTCACTTCGATGATGAAATAGTCGAACGAGTCGGGGTACAGCGCCAATTGGACGTTGCATCCGCCTTCGATTTTAAGGGCTCGGATAATTTTCAAGGAAGCATCGCGTAGTAGTTGGTATTCGACGTCGGTCAGCGTCTGGCTCGGGGCGAAAACGATCGAATCCCCCGTATGGATTCCGACCGGGTCGAAATTCTCCATGTTGCAGACGACGATCGCATTGTCGGCTCGGTCGCGCATGACTTCATATTCGATTTCCTTGTATCCGGCGATGCTCATTTCGATCAAACATTGGGTGACCGGCGAGAGTTTCAACCCGTTCTCGACCACTTCCGCCAAGACCTCGGCGTTTTCACACATCCCGCCGCCGGTGCCCCCCAAGGTGAACGCCGGACGGACGATGACCGGATACCCGATCTTCTTCGCGAACTCAAGCGCTTCTTCGACGGTATGGACGATCGCGCTGACGGGAACCGGTTCGCCGATTTCTTCCATCAGGGACTTAAACAACTCGCGGTCTTCGGCTTGTTCGATCGCTTCCAGTTTCGTCCCCAACAATTCGATCTTCAATTCACGCAAGATCCCGGAATCGGCCAATTCTTTGGCCATGTTTAGACCCGTCTGTCCGCCCAAGGTCGCCAGGATCGCATCCGGTCGCTCTTTCCGCAGGACTTTCGTGACGAATTCGTAGGTGATCGGTTCGATGTACACTTTATCCGCGACTTCCTTATCCGTCATGATCGTCGCGGGGTTGGAGTTGATCAAGACGACTTCATACCCTTCTTCCCGGAGCGAGAGACACGCCTGCGTCCCCGCATAATCGAATTCCGCGGCTTGTCCGATGACGATCGGTCCCGAGCCGATCACCAGGATCTTGTGGATGTCCGTACGTTTAGGCATGTTTCCCCTCCTTCCATGTATCCATGCTTTCCATGAAATCATCGAAGAGATGGACGGCGTCGTGCGGTCCGGGGGTCGCATCCGGATGGAATTGCACACTGAACGCCGGAACGTCGCGGTGCCGTATCCCTTCGATCGTATTGTCGTTGATTTCCAGATGCGTCACCATCAAATTCGTTCCCGTGAGACTTTCGGGATCGACCGCATAGCCATGGTTCTGGGAGGTGAAATCGATCCTTCCCGTCGCGACTTCCCGGACGGGGTGGTTGAACCCGCGATGTCCGAATTTCAGTTTATAGGTATCTGCATTGCAGGCGAGGGCGAACAACTGATGACCGAGGCAGATCCCGAAGATCGGGACTTTCCCTAAGATTTCTTTGATCATTGCGACCGCTTCCGGGACGTCCTTTGGATCCCCCGGGCCGTTGGTCAACATCACGCCGTCGGGAAGTTGGCTAAGCACATCCTGTGCGCTTGAATCGTAGGGTAGCACGACGACATCGCATCCGCGTTTCGCCAGTTCGCGCAAAATACTGTGCTTCAGTCCGAAATCCACCACGACGACCCGTCGTTTGGTTCCCGGATTGGGATAGGCGGTCGGCGTCGAGACCTGTGATACCTGGTTGGTCGGCAGTTTCCTGTTCTGCAGATCCAGTAACGCCTGGTCTAGATCGATCCCCGCATCGACGATGCATCCCTTGATCGTCCCCTTATCCCGCAGCATTTTCGTGAGTTTACGTGTATCGATCCCTTGGATCCCCGGGATTTTCTTGTTTTTCAGGAACGTATCCAAATCCATCGCGCATCGCCAATTGGACGGACGTCGCGCGGCTTCTTTCACGATGATCCCCCGGCAGGTCGGATGGATCGATTCGCTGTCATCCCGGTTGATCCCGCAATTGCCGATCAAAGGATAGGTGAAGGTCAGGATTTGTCCGTTGAACGATTGGTCGGTGATGGCTTCCTGATACCCGCTCATCCCCGTGGTGAACACCACTTCCCCGACACATTCCCCTTCATAACCGAATCCCTCGCCATGAAACATCGTTCCATCTTCCAACAACAGTATTTTTTCCATTTATCCTCGCCTCCAGACGATCTTGCCATCCACGATCGTCATGACGGTCTCCCCGTAGACTTCCCAGCCGATAAAGGGGCAGTTCGACGATTTCGATTCGAACCGAGTCGCGTCGATGATCGTATTTTTTTCCAGGTCGATCAAGGTAAGGTCCGCGACTTCGCCGACCTCCATTTTCCCTCCGGTCAAGCCAAAGGTTTTCGCCGGGGTTTCGCTCATCCAAAGGAGCAATTGTTTCAAAGAAAACACGCCGGTTTTAACCAGTTTCGTATACAGGACGGGGAACGCCGTTTCCATCCCGATGATCCCGAACGGCGCCTCAAGCATCCCTTTCGCCTTCTCTTGGGTTGTATGCGGCGCATGGTCGGTGACGATCAGATCGATGGTCCCGTCCAGCAACCCTTCGATCAGGGCGTCTTGGTCTTCTTTCGAACGCAAAGGAGGATTCATCTTGAAATTCGCATCCAGTTCCAGGATGTCCGTATCCGTCAACACCAGATTATGCGGTGTCGTCTCGCACGTCACGCGGATCCCCGCTTTCTTCGCATCCCGGATCACCCGGACCGTCTCTTTCGCCGAAACATGGCAGACATGGTAGTGCACGCCGGTCGCTTCCGCCATAAGCAAATCGCGGGCGACTTGGGACGATTCGCAAACGCTTGGAATCCCCGGGACCCCCAACCGACAACTGACCTTTCCTTCATGCATCACGCCGCCATACTTCAACCCTTCGTCTTCCGCATGGGCGACCACGATCGCATCCACTTTCTTGGCCTGCTTCATCGCTTCATACATGACCCGACCGCTCTGAACCCCGACCCCGTCGTTGGTGAAGGCGAAGGCCCCGTGTTCTTTCAGTCGCTCGAAATCAACCAAGGTTTCACTCTTCAACCCTTCCGTGATCGGAGCGTACGGCAGAACGCGGATGATCGCTTCTTTATTGATGAGATCCATCACATGATCCATCCGATTGACCGTATCCGGTGCGGGATTCGTATTGGGCATCGCGCAGATCGTCGTATATCCCCCATGCGCCGCCGCCCTTGTCCCGCTCTGGATGGTTTCCTTCGTTTCAAACCCCGGCTCACGCAAATGGACATGGACATCGATGAAGCCTGAGGTGATCAGCGCCCCGTCCGCATCGATGATTTCATCCGCATTTTCTTGTATTTCTCCGATCCGTTCGATTCGATTCCCTTGAATCAAAACATCGATTCGTTCAAATTCATCGTTTTCAAGAACCCGTCGTGCGTTTTTAATCAGCAGACTCATAGGACTCCCCTGCCTTTCAAGATCGCTTCCAACACCGCCATCCGGATGAAGACTCCGTTTTCCATCTGACGTACGATGCGTGAATTCTCTGCTTCGACCAGCGCATCCGCCAGTTCCACATCCCGATTCACCGGCGCGGGATGCATGAGGATCGCCTTGGGTTTCATCGTTTTCCATCTCTCCATCGTCAACCCATACCGGGCGTGATAGCTTTCCTTTGAAAACGATTCGTTCCCCGCATGACGCTCGTGTTGCACCCTCAGAAGCATGACCACGTCCGCTTCTTTGATCGCTTCATCGACGTCGACCTTCTTCCCGAACAGGTCGAACGCTTCGTCGTACCAAAACTCCGGACCGGCGAACAAAATCTCGGCACCCAACCGTTTCAACATCATCGCATTGGAACGGGCGACGCGTGAATTGCGGATGTCCCCGAGAATGGCGACCTTCAATCCTTCAAACGTCCCGAATTCTTCATGGATCGTCATCAGATCCAGTAAACACTGTGTCGGATGTTGGCCCCGACCGTCGCCGCCGTTGATGATCGAAACCGGTAAATGAAGGAGGTCCGTGTAATACTCATCTTGAGGATGACGGATCACCATCACTTCGACCCCGATCGCAGCCATCGTCAACACGGTGTCATAGAGCGTCTCCCCTTTATTGACCGAACTGGTGGAAGGTTCGAACTGGATCACGCCCATCCCAAGTTTCTTCTGCGCCATCTCGAAACTCCGGTGCGTCCGCGTGCTGTTCTCGAAGAACAAGTTCGACGCAAAGACCTGCCGTTTCAGTGCTACTTTCTCACCGTGTTTAAATTCTTTCGCCCGCCGAATCAACGCGTGGACTTCATCGATCGTCAACGCCTCGACACTCAGCAGATGTTTCATTGTCATGGTTTCGGACATATCGCCCCTCCTTCGCAAAAAAAGCTCGACACCCCGAGTTACCCGAGTGAAGAGCTTTGTGTGAACGAAAAGGATTGCGTTCCTAGCTCTTCCGGGTCTCTCTGTACTCGGTTAAAGAACCATCTATATCGCTTTCTTAAGCAGGATGCGATCGATCCCGTCGATCTCTTCCATCTCTACTTTGATGCTTTCATCTTTGGAAGTCGGAATGTTTTTCCCGACGAAATCGGCGCGGATCGGCAGTTCACGATGACCCCGGTCGACCAAGACGGCCAACCCGATACTGAGAGGTCGTCCCAGATCCATCACCGCATCCATCGCGGCACGGATCGTACGTCCCGTATACAGGACATCATCCACCAGCAACACCTGTTTTCCCGCAACGTCGAAGGGCAATTCGTTCTTCTTCGCCACCGGTTCATCCGTTTGGCGGATATCGTCGCGATACAAAGTGATATCCAATTCCCCGACCGGGATGATGATCCCTTCAAGCAAACGGAAACGCTCCGCGATCCGCTTCGCCAAGGGAATCCCGCGTGTCTTGATTCCAACCAACACCAGATTATCCAAATTCTTGTGACGCTCGATCACTTCATAGGTGATTCTCGTCAGCGCACGCTTCATCGTTTCCGAATCGACGATCACTTTTTCCATTTCCATACCTTGTCTCCCTCCATAAAAAACCCCTTATCCAGGATAAGAGGGTGATTGCGTCATTGAAGTAGAAGATCCGAGATCTTCTTACGCTCCCCTTCTTAGCCTCACTGGACTATCGTTAAAGGTGTTTCTTTTGTCATTCATACTTTACTTCGATTCATGTATAAAGTCAAATCCAAATCGGACATTTCACCTCGTCTTCTCTCTTTTCCCTACCCATTGCGATAAGATGACGGTATAATTTAGACAATTCAAAGGAGAAATTCTTATGCCAGAACTCGTAAGATATCAAGATTCCCCCGTGATTGCGGTAAAAGGACCCATCACCCGTAAGATCCTCGCCCATGGTCCGTCGTTGATGACGGTCGAAGTCAGCTTCTCAGACGAATTCGTCGATGTCCCTCATTCCCATTTCCATGATCAGATCTGTGTCATCCTTGAAGGGATGTTCGAATTGAATCTGAATGGTGAAATGATCAGGATGACCCCCGGTGATTCGATCTTCCTTCCGGGAAACGTTCCGCATTGCGTCAATTCGCTGACTCCCGGAAAACTGTTGGATATTTTCAACCCACGCCGCGACGACTTCCTAAAATAGCCAAAAAAATAGACCGTGAGGTCTATTTTACGTCGTTGTTTTTCGTGCGGTCGAAGTGGATGCGTAAGCGACGGTTGATCCCTTCGCCTTCCGATTCCGTACGGATGTTTTTCATCTCGCTGAGGAATTGGTGGACGACCTTACGTTCGTCGTTGGGCATCGGATCGAGCGTTGCGCTGATCTTGGTGCGTTGGACGGTCCGTGCGACACGTGAAGCGATACTCTTCACCTTGTCGTAACGGTCGACCTTATAGTTGTTGATGTCGATCATCACGTTGAAACGACGTCTGAACGCGGAATTCACGGCGGCACGTACGACAGTGTTCATCGCCGTCAGCGTCTGCCCGTTCTTACCGATCAAGATTGCGTTGTTCTCGGCGTTCAACATGATTTTAAACGTTTCTCCGTCCTGTTGGACGTCGACTTCCACGTTTTGTTCCAAAGAAGTGAAGAAACGATCCAGGTATTCCTTGAGGAATTCCTTCACATCGACCATGGCATAGATTTCCGCCGTGACCGACGTTCCAAATCCAAGGAATCCGGCTTTTTCTTCCGTCACGAAATAGGTCAGTTCATCGACTTTGACGCCTTTTTCGCGAGCGGCATTCTGGAGTACATCATCCAGATTCTTACCGGAATATTTCTTCATACGGCTTTACCTTCCGGTTTGTCGATGAAGTAGTGTTGAATGTATAAGGTTTGTGCGACTTGCGCGACGGCTGAAATCAACCAGTACAAGGACATCGCGGTCGGCCAGCTGATGGACAGGAACAAAATCATACCCAATGAAGTGTACATGACGGTGTTCATCGAGTTGCCCTTCTTCGGCTTGTCGCCAGGATGGTGAATCGGTTTGTTTTTCTTAGATGTGCGTTCGGCCAACCAGGTCGGTAACTTCATCGACAAGAATTGGAAGACGGCCATCAAGAGGAAAATGAGGACATAAACCCAACCGCCGGTGGTAATCGTCTTGAATCCGGACAACGGGGTGTTCTGCAAACTCTGTCCGAGGATCGATCCGGTCTGGACGGCGACGGAACGTTGAACGGCTTGATACATCGCGAAGATGATCGGTAACTGGATGAAGGTGATCAAAATCGTCCCGAACGGGTTGATGTTGTGTTTCTTATACAGGTCGTTCATTTCTTGTCCCATCATCATCTTGGAACGGTCGTCGGTCTTTCCGGCATACTTGTCTTGGACCTTTTTCATTTCAGGTTGGATGACTTGCATCTTCTGTGAAGCGACGGTGGATTTGATCGTGAAAGTCAAGGTCAACAACTTGATGCCGATGGTGACGATGATGATCGCGAATACGACGTTGGCATAGGTGGAAATGAAGTTGATCGCCTGCGCTAACGGATAGACCAAGAACGCGGTGAACCAACTTTCATCCAGGACGCTGGCGAACGTCGTGGACAGCTTGATGAGGTACTCTTCAAGCACATGGCCTTTACTGTCAGTAATCCGAGTACAGCCGCTCAACAACACCAAGATTAGGGGGGCGTACATCAGGAATTTTTTGCTTCTTAAATTTTTCATTCGAATCTCCTTACGTGTTACGGTGGGTACACTACATTTTAACTTTTTTAACCAGGTTTTCCAACTCTTTTTTATTGGCATGGAAGTCCAATTTCAAAAAACCCTGACGAACAAGCACAATCGAGTCATAATTTTCTGAAAAACTGTAAATTTCCTGGCACATCATGCGTACTTGCCGCTTGATTTTATTGCGGATGACCGCATTCCCAAGTTTTTTCGACACTGAAATCCCGATCCTGGCGTTGCCTGTGTTCGCCGGACGCTCTTTCACATAGAGGGCGAAGGAAGCACACGTAAAGAATTTCCTGCGGTTGAGGATTTTCTGGAAGTCTTCATTCTTTTTTACCCTGTAGAGTTTTTTCATGGGATTGATAAAAAAAGCCACCCTTAGGTGACTTTACGCCGACAAGACCTTCCTGCCTCTAGCACGACGACGGGCTAAGACTTTGCGGCCTCCGACCGTTTTCATTCGGGCTCTGAAACCGTGGACCTTTTGGTGTTTTCGTTTGCTCGGTTGATAAGTTCTTTTCACAAGAGCCACCTCCAGTTCTGTATTGTTACAATATTGAGCAATTGCCTTATGATTATACATAATCCACTGAAATAAGTCAACGAATCCAAGAAAATACTTATCGATGCCCGAAATATCTGATTTCGGACCCTTTTCTGACGCTACTTTTCTCAAATCATCGGGTTTTTCATGCCGATTTTCGTTTCATTTTACCATGGATCTCCATCTTTTTCTGATTATTCGTACATTTCTTTGGTTTGTTAGAAAACAGTCCTTTTGGTTAAGTTATCCACAACCCCTTTCTGTGGATAAACCTCGGAATTCCCCACCGTTTTTTTTATGTCTTACCCACAGAAAAACGGATAGTGTGGAAAACGTTGTAAAAGCTTGAAAACATAGGGTTTTCACTGTGTTGTTAACTATGGATAACCCTGTGGAATCACCTTCACTTTCCACAGTTATCCACGATTTCTCCAATGTGTATAAATTTTCACCAACTTTCAACTTTCATAAAGATGTGGAGAATTGTGGAAAACTCTCCAAAAGTGGCATAAACAGGCACTTATCGAACGTTTGTTTTGTGGGAAATCCTGTGGTTATTTTTTTTGATGTGGAAATCTCCTAAAAAGTCGATTAGAATGAACCTACGCAAAGGGGTTTTATCATGAATGGAGTCGAGTTTTTATTCTCCGATATCTGGTCAAAGACCAAGTCGATCATTAAGGATCATGAAAGCATCGGGAAAATCATCTATGACACATATTTCGACGACTCGAAACTTATCGATCTGAATTCGGACAAAGCAGTGATCGTCGTTCCCACCAACCTTCAAAAGATGGTGCTTTCACAACGCCTTGATTTGATTAGTCAGTCCTTGGAAAAGGTTCTTAATCGTGCCGTAAGTTGCGAAGTCGTTATGCAAAACGACCTCAAGAAGATACAGATCGAAGACAGTAAACCTGAACCGTATAATGATTATCTGGAACAAGACAATGTCTTGCCTTTCTATACCTTCGATAACTTCGTTGTCGGACCTTCCAACAAGGAGGTTCATTCGGCGGCGCTGGCTTGTGCTTACAATCCAGGTAAATTCTACACCCCATTATTCATTTTTGGGAATTCCGGGCTCGGAAAGACCCATTTGGTCAATGCGATCGGAAATTATATTAAGAAAAACGATCCGGCAAAACGGGTATATTACACTTCCAGCAGTGATTTCGTAAGCAAAGTGGTCAATTCCATCAAAAACAATTCGATCGAAGAATTCAAGCGTTCGATGAACGAGTTGGATGTGTTATTGGTCGATGATATTCAATTCTTAGCAGGCAAAGAGAAGTCGCATGAGATTTTCTTCCATATTTTCAACGAATTGGTCAACAACCGCAAGCAAATCGTTCTGACAAGCGACCGGGATCCTTCGGAAATCAAAGGCTTGGAAGAACGGATGGTCAGCCGTTTCTCTTCCGGGTTGTCCGTCGGGATCGATTCGCCTGAATTCGAGACATCGTTGGCGATTCTACGGTTCAAAATGGAAAACCAAAGCATGGATGCTGGGATGATCGATGAAGAAGTGTTGAACTATATCGCCACGAACTTCTCAAAAGACGTCAGAAAGCTAGAAGGGGCGCTGAATCGTTTGATTTTTTATTCCATAAATTTCGGAAATAACGAAAGAATCGATTTCAAAACCGCTTTAGGGGCTTTTAAAGGGAGTAGTAACGTCGATAAAAACGAGTTGAACGCGAATAAAATCAAACGGATCGTCGCGGACTACTATGGATTGACCCGACAACAACTGATTTCGAAGAGTCGTACGAAGAATATCGCCAATGCGAGACACATCGCGATGTACCTCTGCCGCAAGACGCTGGACCTTCCCTTTATCCGGATCGGGGAAGAATTCGGCAAGCGGGACCACTCCACCGTCATGAATGCTTGTATGAAAGTTGAAGAGAATATCAAAAAAGATGTCAACTTCAAGCAGGCACTTCTGGAAATCGAGCGTCAGTTCACTCAATAGCTTGTTTTTTATCCACATCTTTGCACTTTCCTTCCACATGCAAAAGTGATAAAATAGTATTGTAAATAAAGGGTTTTCGAGCATTTATCCACACTATGAACAGTCTTAATAATTATTATCTTCAGGATAATATAAAAGGAGGAAACCGGTATGAATTTCAGAATTTCAAAACGCGTCTTCTATGGAGCCTTGGCCGCGGTGTCCCGTGCGATCGCCGCGAATTCGCCTCTTCCTTGGTTGACAGGCATCAAGATCGACGTCAAAGAGAATGAAATCTATTTGACCGGTAGTGATTCGGACATTTCCATCCAACGTGTCCTGAAGAAAGAAGGAAATGACTTCGTGATGGATATTCGGGAAACCGGATCCATCGTCATCGAAGCGAAGTACATTCTTGAAATCGTCCGCAAGATCGACGCGGATGAAATCGAACTTGAAGTCGTGGACGGACTGTTGACGAAGATCAGCGGGCATTCCGCCGAATTCAACATCAACGGGATGAAAGCTTCCGAATATCCCAGTATCGATTTTTCGAAACCTTCGAAGCAATTCGAAATCGATGCCGATGTCTTATTGAAAATCATCACGCAGACCGGATTTGCGACCAGCGATAAAGAAACCAGACCGGTCTTGACCGGGGTCAACTTCAAATGCGACGGTTCGAAACTGGAATGCGTCGCGACCGATAGTTATCGTTTAGCGAAGAAGACGGTCATCCTCTCGGGTGAGAACCATTTCAACATCACGATTCCCGCCAAGAGTCTGGGGGAAGTCGCCAAGACGATCGAGCGCGAAGGGAAAGTCCTTATCTGCGTATCGGACAAGAAAGCGCAGTTCTGGATCGATTCCACGGTCATCCAAACCCGCTTGATCGACGGACTCTATCCGGAAACCGGACGATTGATCCCGACCGAGTTCCTGTATGAATTGACCTTGGATGCCCGGGACATGTTGAATGCGATCGACCGTGCTTCCTTCATCAAGAGCGAAGGGATATCAATCATCAAACTGAGTGCCAGTTCCAACGAAGTCATCATCTCCAGTAAATCACAGGAAGTCGGATCTTCCATGGAAAAACTGGATGTCATCCAATATACCGGGAAACCGCTCGAAATCTCGTTTAGCGGACGCTATGTCTTCGATGCGATCCGTGTTTTGGCGGGTTCGGTCGTGAAAATCGAGTTCAGCGGAGAGATGAAACCGTTCGTCATCCGCAATGTCGACGACGACTCGATTCTGCAGTTGATCTTGCCTGTACGTACCTACTCCTAAGCTGAATTTGCCCCTAACAATAGGGGCTTTTTTGTGGTAAAATAGAAGAGGTAGGAAACGAAAGGAAGGTCGACGCGATGATCAAAATCACAACCGAATTCATCACTCTTGGACAGTTTCTGAAGATGACCGATTGGATCGATTCGGGCGGTCAGGCGAAGATCGCCGTGAAGACATTGAAGATCTTCGTCAACAATGAAAAAGAAGACCGGAGAGGGCGCAAACTCTATCCGGGAGATGAAATCAAAGTCGAAGGGAAAGCCTATCGAATCGATAAATGAGAATCACTTCGCTGACGCTGCGTAACTTTCGCAATTATGCGTCGTGCTCCATCAACCTCAATGAAGGCGTGACGTTGTTTCTTGGAAGCAACGCGCAAGGGAAGACGAATTTGCTGGAAGCGGTCTACCTATTGTCGACGACACGATCCCATCGGGTTTACGAGGAATCCCAATGCATAAAGCGCGGTGAATCGGCTGCGAATCTTGGGGTTCAGGTCGAAGAAGAAGGGGGTCGTTTTATGTTGGGAGCGGTGTTGCATCCTGAAGGGAAATCCTTACTTTATCAGAACCAGCCGTTGAAGAAGACCAGTGAGTTCATCGGTAAACTGAATGCGGTGATGTTCTCGCCGAGCGACATGGATTTATTCGAGTCATCGCCCCGGGAGAGACGTCGGTTGATGGATGTGGAGATGGGGAAAATTTCCTTGCCGTATTTGAGTCATTTGAACCGATATCAAAAGGTATTGAAGGAACGCAATGCGTATCTGAAAGAGAAGAGCATCGATCCTTCCTACTTGGAAGTGTTGACGAAACAGTGCATCGATACGCAAATCGAGATGATCAAGTTGAGGTATCGGTTCATCGATGACCTAAACGAGCATCTGCAAGAGTATTTTACGAAGATTTCCGCTTCGGACGTCAAGGTCGAAGCCGAATATAAAGCGCCGGTCGATAGCCGGGAGAATCTGGAACAGCAGTTGACGGAGAAGTTCGCCAAGAGCCTGGAGAGGGATTTGACCTTCAGACAGACGCATCTGGGCGTACATCGCGACGACATCGCGTTTACGATGGAAGGGGTCGCGGTCGAGAACATCGCATCGCAGGGGCAGAAACGGGTATTGATCCTTGCCATCAAGTGCTCCCTGATCGCGATGATCGAGAAACGGACCGGGAGAAAACCCGTCGTGCTCTTGGATGACGTGTTAAGCGAATTGGATGCGGTCCGTCGTAAAGCCTTGTTTATGGCCTTGGATCCGACATTGCAGACCTTGATCACCACCACCGACCTGGAAGATGTCAGGGAATGGGTGAGAAGCAAGGCGACGGTCTATGTCGTGGATAACGGAAAGATATTCGAAAGGAGGACTTAACATGAACGAACATGTGGAACATTCCTATACAGCCGACGATATACAAGTGTTGGAGGGGTTGGAAGCGGTACGCAAACGGCCGGGGATGTATATCGGCACGACGTCGCTGAGAGGTCTGCATCATTTGGTTTGGGAAATCGTCGACAATGCAATCGACGAAGCGTTGGCGGGATGGGCGGATAAGATTTCCGTCTTGGTCGATAAGAATAACATCGTTACGGTCGAGGACAACGGGAGAGGGATGCCGGTAGGGATCCATGAGAAAACCGGGAAGTCGTCGGTCGAGACGATTTTCACCGTGCTTCACGCCGGAGGGAAGTTCGGCGGAGGGGCGTATAAAGTGTCCGGAGGTCTCCACGGGGTCGGCGCGTCGGTTGTCAACGCGCTTTCGGAGTATTTGGAAGTCTATATCCACCTCAACGGGAAAGTCCATTACATGCGCTTTGAGAACGGCGGGACGGCGGTCGAGGATTTGAAGATCATCGGGGATACCGATAAGCATGGGTCGATCGTACGTTTCAAGGCCGATCCGACCATTTTCAAGGAAACCTTGGATTATGACCACGATACCCTGCGGGATCGGCTGCAGCAACTCGCGTTCCTCAACAAAGGCATCGAGATCATCTTTACGGACGAACGCGTCGAAACCAATCCGACCGTTTCCTATATGTATCGCGGCGGGATCAACGAATACGTCAAGTTCCTCAACAAGAACAAGGCGCCGATCCACAACGAACCGGTGTATGTGGAAGGGGAAGAGGAAGGGATCCAGGTCGAAGTCGCCATGCAGTACAACGACGGCTACGTCCCCAACATCTATTCATTCTGCAACAACATCAACACCCATGAAGGCGGCACCCATGAAGAAGGCTTCCGTCTGGCGTTGACGCGGGTCATCAACAATTATGCCAAAGACAACAACCTGATGAAAAAAGACGAAGAAGGCTTGCTGGGGGAGGACGTCCGGGAAGGGTTGACGGCGATCATCTCCGTTAAGCATCCGGATCCGCAGTACGAGGGACAGACGAAGACGAAACTCGGCAACGGGGAAGTCCGTAAGATCGTTTCTTCCGTGTTTGCGGACCAATTGGAGCGTTTCCTGCTTGAAAACCCGGTTGAAGCGAAGATTATCTGCGAAAAGGCGATCATCGCCTCAAAGGCCCGGTTGGCGGCGAAGAAGGCACGCGAACTGACGCGCCGTAAAGGGGTGTTGGAAGTTTCGAGCCTGCCGGGGAAACTGGCGGACTGCGCTTGCCGCGATCCGCGCCTCAGTGAAATCTATCTCGTCGAAGGGGATTCCGCCGGCGGTTCGGCGAAAATGGGACGGAGCCGCGAATTCCAGGCGATCCTGCCTTTGCGCGGGAAGGTCATCAACGTCGAGAAAGCCCGTTTGCATAAAATCTTCGACAACAATGAAATCCGTTCGATGCTGACGGCTTTTGGTTGCGGGATCGGCGACGAATTGGACGTCGATAAGCTTCGTTACCACAAAATCATCATCATGACCGACGCCGACGTCGACGGCGCGCATATCCGTACCTTGCTTTTGACCTTCTTCTACCGTTTCTTGAAGACGTTGATCGAAGAAGGGTACATCTACATCGCTCAGCCGCCGCTCTATAAAGTCCAAAAAGGGAATCTCGTCCGTTATGCCTACAGCGATAACGAACTCGAGGAAGTGAAGAAGGAGATCGGCGACCGGTACAACATCCAACGATACAAAGGTTTAGGGGAAATGAACCCCGAACAGTTGTGGGAGACCACCATGGACCCCGAGGTACGTACGTTGATCAAGGTATCCGTCGAAAACGCGATGGAAGCCGACATGGTCTTTGACATGCTGATGGGGGACGAAGTCGAACCGCGACGCAACTTCATCACCGAAAACGCGCATTTCGTCAAGAATCTGGATATTTAAGGAGGAATGGACATGGAAGAAAACAATACGTTTGACAAAATAAAACATGTGAATATCACCTCCGAGATGAAGACGTCGTTCTTGGACTATGCGATGAGCGTCATCGTTTCACGTGCCTTGCCGGATGTCCGTGACGGACTGAAGCCGGTTCACCGCCGGATCCTGTATGCGATGAACGATTTGGGCATGCATAGCGACAAACCGTTTAAGAAATCCGCCCGTATCGTCGGGGAAGTCATCGGTAAGTACCATCCCCACGGCGACGTGGCGGTCTACGATACGATGGTCCGCATGGCCCAGGAGTTTTCATACCGCTATATGCTGGTCGACGGACACGGGAACTTCGGTTCGATCGACGGCGACGGCGCGGCGGCGATGCGTTATACCGAAGCACGCATGTCGAAGATCGCGATGGAACTCTTGAGGGACATCCAGAAGGATACGATCGATTTCCAAGACAACTATGACGGGGAAGAACAGGAACCGGTGGTTCTGCCGGCGCGTTTCCCCAACCTGCTTGTCAACGGGGCGACCGGGATCGCGGTCGGCATGGCCACCAACATCCCTCCGCACAATATCGGGGAAGTCATCGACGCGACGATCGCGGTCATGGAGAATCCCGAGATCACCGTCTTGGAGTTGATGGAGAATTATATCAGCGGTCCGGATTTTCCGACCGGCGCATATATTTTGGGTCGTGCCGGCATCAAACAGGCGTTCGAGACCGGACGGGGTTCGTTGGTTATCCGCAGTAAGGTGGATGTCGAAGAACTCCCCAACGGGAAAAAGATGCTGATCGTGACGGAAGTCCCGTATCAGGTAAACAAGGCCATGATGGTCGAGAAGATCGCCCAGCTTGTCCGCGATAAAGCCATCGAAGGCATCACCGATCTGCGCGATGAATCCAACCGCGAGGGGATTCGTGTCGTGATCGAGCTTCGACGGGATGTCCAGACCGAAGTCATCTTGAACCAACTTTACCGAATGACATCCTTACAGACGACCTTCGGGGTGAATACCTTGGCGTTGGTCAACGGCGCACCGAAACAATTGGGTTTGAAGGCGGTTCTACAGTATTATGTCGACCACCAGGTCGAAGTCATCGTACGTCGAACCAAATACGATTTGGTGAAAGCGAAGGAACGCGCCCATATCCTGGAAGGGTTGCGCATCGCATTGGACCATATCGATGAGATCATCGCGATCATCCGTTCAAGCAAGGACGACACGTCGGCCCAAGCGAACCTGATGGAACGCTTTAGTCTCAGTGAAATCCAAGCGAAAGCCATCCTCGAGATGAGATTGCGTCGACTGACCGGGTTGGAGCGTCAGAAGGTCGAAGACGAATACAACGAACTGTTGGTCGTCATCACCGATTTGAACGACATCCTGGCGAACCATTACCGCGTCGTGACGATCATCAAGGAAGAATTGATGGAAATCAAACGACGTTTCAATGATCCGCGCCGCAGCGAGATCATCGATGCGGACTTGGATA
>JAHFCO010000010.1:0-44024 GCA_023249475.1 Bacillota bacterium
GAAGGGTCTCCGGTCAAAAGCGTATAGGCGATCAATACGATGAACCCCAACCCACCGATCGCAGCGCCTTTTCCTCCGCTTGCGGTACTTACACGACCGCTGCCTGTTCTTCCTTGCGTACGCATGTCTTTACATCCTTTCCGTTTCTGCCTATCCACATTGTATCACTACTCTGCTTTTTTCAGTGAATTAGTAATTGTGCTATAATTAAGCCAAAGAATAGGCTAGTAGCGCTTTTGCGAATCGCGGAAGGAGGACGGGTATGATACCAATCCGTAAAGCAGAAGTCGAAGACTTATTGAAACATGAGCATCGTCCGTGCATCACCTTGGTGGTTTCGCCCGGTGTCAAGGCAGTCGGTTTAGCGACCGGAGTCGCCGCGTATCGCGCATTGGTCAGGGATGCCTTGAAACAATGCGAACGATATCGTTTAGGACAGATCGAAGAAGAAGCGCTGTTTGAGCCCTTGAACGCGCTGGAAAAAGATACGCTCTTCTGGCAGGAACACCAACATTCCGTTTTGATTTATCGCAGCGAGGATCTCTTCAGGGTGGAACACCGCATCGCGCAATGGGAAAGCCGTGCGATCGTCGATGATGTCTTCCATCTACGCCATTTGGTCGCCGATCGGAACCTCGACGTGGACTACCATGTGTTGGTGGTCGCCAAGAATAAAGCCGAACTCTATCACGGAAGCCTGGATGTGTTGGTCCTAGACGACGCCAAGCTTGTCCAATCGAAGAAAGAAATCACGGAAGCTTCCGACAACATGCGGCAGCAGTTCCACAGCGCCGCATCCCCCGCCCACCGGGGATCGGGTTCCAACGCGTTCTATACGGGGGCGGGCGAAGACAACGACGAAGCCCGGCAAGATCAGATCCGGTATCTGAAAGCGCTGGACGGGGAAGTCGTCGCCGCGTTGGCCGGGTCCAGGGATCCCTTGGTGTTGGTCGGCGTCGAAGAGACGATGGCGCGTTATCGCAAATACTCAGATTATCCGAACGTGTCGCAGGAAACCCTGCGTTATCAAGAGGAATACAAAGACATCGCGAAACTGCACCGGGATACCTTGGAAGTGATCAAGAAAGAAGTCGGGGATCCCAAAGCCGAACTCGTGGCCAAGATCGACGAAGAGATCTATCATCCCGACGGGAAGGTCGTCGCGGGGTTGGAGAGCTTATTGGCCCGTGCGGAAGAAGGCCGGATCCAGAGCGTGATGATCGCGGTGGACCAGGAATCGATCCGCGGCTATTTCGACCCCGTTTTACTGAAGGTCGTCGAAGACGACCAGGGCGAAGATCTCGTCGAACGACTGGTTCGCAAAGCATTGGATCAAGGCGCGTCCGTCTATAGCGCCCAGGAGACCCTCGCTTACTTACGATATTAACAGAAACGGATAGGAAACATGCGACTGCGAAGAAGAAGGATGTGGATCCAAATCACAATCGGGGTAACGGTCATCGTCATTGCGGTGGCCGTTACGTTGCGTTTTGCCAACCCGCTGCGCTCCTATCCTTCCAAAGGGAAGCCGTCGCCGAAACCGACGATCCAGGACGTCCGTTTGCCCAGCCAGCCCGGAACCCGGGTCTATGAGAAAAGCGGCTACAGGATCGACTATAGCCATGCCGACCAAGGCTACATCAGCGTGATCGGACCGCAAGACGACAAAATCAAAAAAGTGCAGGTATTGTTCGACGGGTTCACCTATACCTATGACTTAGGGTCGGATCGCTATACGATCCTTCCGCTGCAGAAGGGGACGGGGGAGTACACCGTGCGGACGATGAGGAATACGTCGGGGAACGCCTATACGGTGACGGCGTCCACCGTGATCAGTGCCACCGTGGCGGACGACTTGACGATCTATCTGTATCCCAACCAGATCGTGGATTACGACCTTCAGACGCTGGCCGTCAATAAATCCTTCGAAATCACCCGGAAGGACGAGTCCGACATCCAACGCGTGCATACGATCTACCGCTATGTCATCGATTTGCTGAGCTACGACCAAGCCAAGGCGGATCGGGCGAAGGATGTCTTCATGCTTCCGGACCTCGATGAGACCCTGACCAGCAAGAAAGGCATCTGTTTCGACTATGCGGCGCTTATGACCGCGATGCTGCGGGTCCAAGGGATCCCGACCCGCTTGGTCACGGGGTATACGGACATCGCCTATCATGCCTGGGTCGAGATCTATCTGGTCGACACGGGCTGGATCAACCCCAAGATCTACTTCGAATCCAAGATCTGGAAACGGGTCGATCCGACCTTCGACGATTCGTTCGGGATTTATTTCGGGGAGTATCAGACGAAGTATACATACTAGGAGGAGGGAAAAACAATGGCGAAGAACAAGTTCCACAGCGACGAGGCGCTCCAATCCTTTTGTACACAAATCGGGTTGATCTACGATTCCGGTCTACCGATGGAGGATGGATTGCGCATGTTGGAAGACACGCGCGTCGAAATCGATGTCGATAAACTGGCGCAGAATCTCGGGAAAGCCGGAAAGCTTTCGTCCGCGATGGCGATGGACCCTGGGTTTCCGCCGGAGTTATTGCATGCGATGGAAGCGGCGGAAACGGTCGGACGCGAAGACAAAGTCGCCTTCAACCTTGCCAACCACTATAAACGCCAGGCCGAAACGAAACGGTTCCTCAACGACCTTCTCTTCATGCCGGTGTTGCTGCTCTCCGTCCTGATCGTCGTCATGGGGGTCTTGAGCTATGCGGTGCTCCCCGTCTTCCAGGAAGTCTACGCCAATCTCGGCGGGGTCGACAACGCCTGGACCGACCTGCTCTTGAACGGGGCGAAACTGGTCTCGGGGGTCGGATTGGGGTTGCTGGTCATCGTATTGGGATGGCTCTTGATCCACAGCGTCCGGTATGGACTCGGGATGGACAGCGAAGACTTGACGGAAAAAATGCTGCGCTTCTTTCCCCAAAGCAAACGCCTGGCCGACCTTGCCCGTTTCAGTTTCATCGCCCAAGTCCTGCTTGAAGGCGGCGTGGAAGCCCGTACCGCCCTCAACCTTTCGATCGCCCAAGTCCCCGAGGGAAGACTCTTGGATTCACTTAAAGACACCGCAACGCAACTGGGTTCAAACGAGGGTCTCTATGAACTCATCACCCAAGCCCATATCTATCCGCCGTTGATGCAGAAGACGCTCAGTTTGGCGGCACGGGCGGGGAAAGTCGACCTGATGATGGAAGAAGTCAGCCGTAAAACGCAAGCCGATGCCGAACATAGCCTGGCGAAGACGCTCAACCGGGTCGAACCGATCCTGGTCATCCTCTTAAGCGCGTTCGTCAGCGCCGTTCTCTTCTCCCTTTTGATCCCGCTCTTGGGCATCATGTCCGTCCTGGGGTCGTAAAATGAAACGCTTCCTTTGGATCCTGGGATTCATCGCGTTGCTCTCGCTCGCGATCCCCGCGGCGGATCACCTTAAACAGGGCAATCTGGAAGAAAGACGGGTACGCACCGAAGAAGCCATCCAGCGTGCGCTCAACCTTTGCTATGCCCAGGAAGGGTTCTATCCCGCGAAACTTGATTATCTCTTGGACAACTACGGAATCGTCGTCGATTTCGACGACTATAGCGTCTACTATAAAACGATCGGTTCGAACATCCGTCCGGATGTCACCGTCTTTTTGAAGGGGGACTGAGATGAACCGTCATGGCTATCGCAATCTCTTCATGTTGGTTCTAATCACGCTCTATGTGGCGGGGACGGGGTTCATCGTGCTTTACGGTGCCCGGTTTTATCGCGACATGGTCGCCCGATCCAACGAAAACCTGCAGATCCGGACCGCGTTCTCCTACTTCAACAACCGTCTGAAACAAAACGACGAACAAGGGAAGATCGAAGTGCGCGACGAATCGATCCTCATCTTCAAACAAGAGGAGAGTTTCATCCTGGTGTATGAAGAAGACGGATATTTGGTCGAACAGAACTCGCTCACCGATGAAATCATGGTCGGGGCGTCGCAGAAAATCGCACGACTGAGCGACATTTCCTTCACGACGGACGGCAATACCCTCACCGTCACCTTCAGCGACGACCAGGGTGAAGAACACTCGATCACCTATACGTTGATGAGCGAAGGGGTGGTCTCATGAAACAGAAAAGCCTGTATTCCTTTTTCCTGGAAATCGTCTTCAGTCTGATCCTGCTGACGATCGCGACGATCGTCTCGCTGCTTTTGTTCGCCAACGCCGCGAAGATCGACCAAGCCAACAACGCAATCACCAAGATCACCAACGAGATGGTGAGATACAGCGAACGGCTTCGTTCAAGCGACGATGCCTACCTCCTTTCGTTTTCCCCCGCCCAAAGCAGTGAAAAAGCGTACTTCTTCGGATATGACGCCAACGGGGAACCGGCGAAGGAGAAGGTCGTCTACCAACTCGCCGTCTACATCCAAAGCGAGAATTTCGGGGATCAGGCGTTAAGGAAATGCCGCTTGGAACTGGTCGACCTACGGGATGGAAGCATCGTGACGGGTTGGCATGTCTCGACCTTGACGGAGGTGCAACCATGAAATCAAGAAGCGTCACCTTGTTCGGCTTGCCGACCTTATTGACGGTCTTCATCGTCATCACCGTTCTCAGTTTCTCCACACTTAGTCTCCTAAGCGCGAACAGCGACCGCAATGCCTTGCGGCGAACGACCGGTCTGATCGCCACCTCGTATGCGATATCGACGATGGCGGAGGAAAAACTCGCGTCATTAAGCGCCGAACTGTCCGAAATGATGGAAAATGAGCCGAATATCGACGAAGTGCTACCGTCTTTCTTGAACAAACATCCGGAAATCACGTATAATAGTACAATAAGAACACTCGAATACACCCTTGAATTATCGATCCTTCGCTTGGATGTTAAACTCAGGGTAAACGACACCGGCGACAGTCCGCGTCTTACGCGCATCTCATACCGATTGACGACAGAAAACGGACAGGATTATTCCGAAAATGGGGATCCGGTTTGGGGAGGGTGACATGAAGATCCAAGAACTAGTGGCGGTCGCGATGGACAATAAGGCTTCGGACATTTTCATCGTCGCCGGCTGTCCGCTCTCCATCAAAGTCAACAATGAATTACGACGGGTGAACGACATCAACATGAAACGCGAAGAGACCGAGCAGTTGGTCGATGAAATCTATGCCTTGAGCCTGCACCATACCAAAGCCAACCTGACGGTCAAAGGGGACGACGATTTCTCTTTCGCGATCCCCAACGTCGCACGGTTCCGGGTCAACGTCTTCATGCAGCGGGGTTCGATGGCGGCGGTGCTGCGCATCGTACGCTTCGACATCCCCTCGGCCAAGGAACTATCGATCCCCGAGGAAATCCTGAAGTTCTCCCGCATCAACAAAGGCTTGGTCATCATCAGCGGTCCGGCCGGGAGCGGGAAGTCCTCGACGCTGGCGGTCTTGCTGGATGAAATCAACCGCAGCCGCCATGCCCACATCGTGACCTTGGAAGATCCGATCGAATACCTCCACCGCCATAACCTGAGCATCGTTTCGCAACGCGAGATCTCCTCGGATTGCGAAAGCACGGCGTCCGCCCTGCGCGCCGCCTTGCGGCAAGCCCCCGACGTCCTCTTCATCGGGGAAATGCGGGATTTGGAAACGATTTCCCTGGCGATGACCGCGGCCGAAACCGGCCACCTGGTCTTCTCCACATTACATACCCTGGGTGCCGCCAACACGGTCGACCGCATCGTCGACGTGTTCCCGCCCTTGCAGCAACAACAAGTCCGCGTCCAGTTGTCGATGGTATTACAAGCCGTCATCTCCCAACAACTGTTACGCACCAAGGAAGGCAACCTGCTTCCCGTCTTTGAAATCATGACCAACGCCACCGCGATCCGCAACCAGATCCGCGAAGGCAAGACCCACCAACTCAACAACACCATCGTCGCCTCCAGCGATGAAGGCATGGTGTCGATGGATAGCATGATCTTGGATTTGGTACGGAAGAACATCGTCGAAGAAACCGAAGCGCTGTCGCATAGTTTCGATCCTGCGATACTGAAGAAACGCATCAAAGAGATGCGCTAAAGGGGGAGTGACTCTTGAGCTCGAAAGACCGTCCATTAATCGTTCGAATGTTTGGCGAACTGGGTTTTTCGTTTGACGTCAAGAAGGTCGACCTCAAAGATAAACTTGGCAAACATTTGATGTTGCTGCTGGAGTACCTGATCTACCACCGCGACCAGAACGTATCGAAAGAGAAGTTGATCGAAAACCTTTGGAGCGACAGCATGAACCCGGCGAGCGCATTGAAGTTCTCGATCTTTCGACTACGCCAGTTATTGGACGAGATCGACGAGTTGACCGGGGTGGAATGCATCAAGACCACCAAGAACGGCTATGCCTTCAACCCGGACCTACCGCTTTGGGTGGACACCGAAGAAGCCGAAGCCATCTGGAAACAGATCAACGACGAAAACATCACGCGTGCCGAGAAACAGGAACTCCTCAAGAGGATCATCGACTTGATCCCCCAACCCTTCCTGAGTTCCAGCACCGCGCAGTTGTGGACCTTGCCGGTCAGGGAATATTTCACCCACATCTACAACCGCAGCGTCCTCATGTTTTTGGAAGACTTGGAAATCGACCGGAAATTCGACGACGTCATGCAGGTTTCGCAAATGGCCCTGCGCATGGACCCGCTCAACGAAGAGTTCCACTACTATTACCTGCTTGCGCTGATCGAGACGAAACAGTACCGTAAAGCGATCGAATACTATGAAGGCATCAACCGCCGTTTCTACAAGGAATACAACGCACAGTTGTCCTTGCGCACCAAGTCCCTCTACAACATGATCCTTTCCCGCGAGGAAGTCAGCCATATCGGGATGGGGGAACTGCTGGAAACCCTGCAGGAAAACAAGGAAGTCGAAGGTGCGTTCTATTGCGAACACGAAGTCTTCAAACGCATGTATCAAATCGCCTTGCGTACGGAAGAAAGATCCGACGAGAAAAGTTTCGTCATGTTGCTGGAAGTGAAAACGGACGAAAACGACCTGACCTTGCAGAAAACGATGGAAAGACTACGAGGCATCATCAACCAATCCTTACGCAAAGGGGACATCTTCTCGCGGATGAACCCGACGCAGTTCATCTTGCTGCTGCCATGTAAAGTGGAAGAGAACGCGCACACGATCGCCAACCGGATCCGCACCTCCTTCCACAAGCACAACACCTCGGAAACCATCAAGCTCCACTACCATGTTTCACCGCTTCACAAAGAAGAAAAAACGGCGTAAAACACGATAAATAAATCATTTTCCGAAAGTTATTCCAAATCTAACCGACCACTAACCGACGTCCTTGATAATACACTCAAGAAGTCGGTTTTTTATTCTATGAAAGGGGCGGCCTAATGCGCAAACATCTCGGATTCGTATCGAAAAGCGCGCTGGTCTTCACACTCCCCGCCTTTATGGTTCTCGAGACCAACGGAGTGTGGGTCTGGCTGACCTCGGTGCTTGGCATCGGCATTCTCTACGCGATCCTCTCACGCCACCGCAAAGAAGTACGGGCGGTCGTGGACAAGGTCGAACGAATGCCTGACGGCACCTACCTCGTGACCTGGGGTTACCTCAACCCGACGTCCGAACCTGTCCGTGTCCAACACGGGGAAAGTTGCCTGCTGGTCCACAGCGGGACGGCACTCCTCTTGTCCAAGGACATCCCGATCCACTTCGCCGCCGGGCGTCACCGCAACGTCATTCAAACCGTCGTGAAGGAAGACACCAAGATCGAATGGATCATCGGCAAGCAGCATACATCGGCTCAACCGAGGGAAACTACACCTCGGTTCCAAATGAATACCTAGTTCAAGTCCTGAAAGGAGAACTGTATGACGAATTTATTCAAGAAAGCAATCGCATTATCCTTAGCCCTGTTGTTTGGCCTGTATGCCTCGGTCGCACCGCTTCACATCGAAGCCGTCGCGAGACCGGGCGACCCCGCCCAAGCAGAATTGATTTTCGATGTCCCCAAGTTCCTAGACCAATACAACGGGGGTGTCGAATACGTGCACAAGAACGTCTGGTCCCTGACGAAAACGGCGACCCCGACGACCTTGAACTTACTGCACGGTACGCAAGGTTCGGTCAACTTCGTTGTGACCGCGACCAAACAAACCACATCTTCCTTCTCGATCACCTACTATGTGTACATCGAGTATCCGACCCAGACCTTCGACGGCGACGTCGTCTTCGATCTACAAGCCGTCCTCTCGAATCCGAGCGGATCCAACGTGTTTGCGACGGAAACGGTCGAAGAAGACTATATCCTTCATGAAGGCGACATCTTGGCGCAGAATTACACGACAACCTTCACGTTGCCGGGCGACGCCAACGCCTCCATGTATTCCCCGATGAAGATCGCGATTACAATTTTGCCTCAAAACACCGCGGCTCCGCAGACCACGAAGTCCGCCGCGATCACCTTCAAAGGGGCTCCGTCGGACATCATCGACGAAATCCTGTATGTCGATGACGACATGTACGACAATCCTGCCAACGACCCGTACGACTGGATGTTCACCGATACCGGTAGCGTCAACTACAATAAGACGTTCTCGGCCGGCGCCATCGGTCAACAATCCTTCACCAATACCGTTACCGGTATGGGGAACGACGGCGGGACCGCCGGACCGGCCAGCGCGACGGTCATCGTCAACACGGTCAACGCGGCGCCTGTCGCCAACAACGACAACTACTCCGTCAATGAAGACACCCTGCTCAGCGTAGCGGCTCCTGGCGTATTATTGAACGACAGCGACCCCGACGGCGATGCGATCCATGCGGTATTGGTCAGCGGACCGGCCCACGGCGTATTGATGCTGAACGCGGACGGTTCCTTCACCTACATGCCGGATCCGAACTTCTTCGGATCGGACAGCTTCACTTATAAAGTAAATGATGGCTTCGATGATTCCAACGTCGCGACCGTTTCGATCGATATCGGTTCGGTCAACGATGCCCCGGTCGCCTTGAACGATGCGTATTCCATCAATGAAGACGGCGTACTCAGCGTCCCGGCGCTCGGCGTGCTTGGAAACGATACGGATACCGAAGGTTCCGCGTTAAGCGCATCCTTGGTCACCGGCGTCTCCCACGGGATCCTGGTATTGAATTCCGACGGTTCCTTCACCTACACCCCGAACGCGAACTACTTCGGAAGCGATTCCTTCACGTATCAAGCCAACGACGGACTCAACGATTCCAACATCGCGACCGTCACCCTCACCGTCAATCCGGTCAACGACGCGCCTGTCGCCGTCGATGACAACTATTCTACGGATGAAGACGTCGCCTTGGTCGTCCCTGCATTGGGCGTTCTCGTCAATGACAGCGACATCGAATCCGACATCCTATCGGCGATCCTGGTTTCCGGCGTTTCTCATGGCGTCTTGGTCCTGAATGCCGACGGATCCTTCACCTACACCCCGAATGCGAACTACTTCGGAAGCGATTCCTTCACCTACAAAGCCAACGACGGCCAAGCGGACTCCAACACGGTCACCGTATCCATTACGGTCAGACCGGTCAACGACGCTCCGGTCGCGGTCGGTGACACGTATTCCATCGATGAAGACCAACCGTTGATCGTTACGCTACCCGGCGTACTGGCCAACGATTCCGACATCGAATCGGACATCTTGTCGGCGATCCTGGTCAGCGATGTCGCACACGGCACCTTGACCCTGAATGCCAACGGATCCTTTACCTACGTTCCGAATGCGAACTACTTCGGACCGGATTCCTTCACCTACAAAGCCAACGACGGCGCAGCGGACTCCAACACGGTCACCGTATCCATTACGGTCAATCCGGTCAACGACGCTCCGGTCGCGGTCGATGACAACTATTCCACCGACGAAGACGAACTTCTGGTCGTCGTACTGCCTGGCGTCTTGGGCAACGACACGGATGTTGAAATGAGCCTACTCACCGCGATTTTGGTCAGCGATGTCGCACACGGCACTTTGACCCTCAATGCGGATGGTTCCTTCAGCTACATGCCGGCTCCGAACTTCTTCGGATCGGACAGCTTCACCTACAAAGCGAACGACGGATCCTTGGATTCCAACGTCGCGACCGTTACGATCAACGTCGGTTCGGTCAACGACGCCCCGGTCGCCGTGGATGATTCCTATTCCGTCGACGAAGACAACGTCCTTACCGTCTTGAACCCCAACGGCGTTCTCGCCAACGATACCGACAACGACATGGATATCCTGCATGCCGTCCTGTTGGTCGACGTCGCCCACGGAACCCTCGTCCTCAACATGGACGGTACCTTCACCTACACACCGGATGCGAACTACTTCGGACCGGATTCCTTCACCTACCAAGCCCATGACGGCTTAGCCAATTCCAACGTCGCGACGGTCACCATCACGGTCAATCCGATCAACGATGCGCCGGTCGCCAATGACGACAACTATTCCACCGATGAAGATACGCTTCTCAATGTCCCGCTACCCGGCGTCTTGGGCAACGACACGGATGTTGAAGGCAGCGTCTTGTCCCCGATCTTGGTCAGCGATGTCGCCCACGGCATCTTGACCCTCAACGCGGACGGATCCTTCACCTATCTCCCCGCCCCGAATTTCACCGGCAACGATTCCTTCACCTATAAAGTGAACGACGGTACGGTGGATTCCAATGTCGCGACCGTAACCATCAACGTTGGCTCCGTCAACGATGCCCCGGTCGCCGTGGAAGACAGCTATTCCATCAATGAAGACACCTTGTTGACCGTCGCCATTCCGGGAGTCCTCGGAAACGACACCGACAACGACGGTGACATTCTCACCGTGACCTTGATTACCGACGTCGCCCATGGCACCTTGGTTCTCAATGCGGACGGATCCTTCACCTACCTCCCGGCCGCGAACTACTTCGGACCGGATTCCTTCACCTACCAAGCGCATGACGGACTGGCGGATTCCAATATCGTCACCGTATCCATTACGGTCAACCCGATCAACGACGCCCCGGTCGCGAACAACGACTACTATGAGACGGACGAAGATACCCCGATCACCATCCCGGCGCCCGGCTTCTATGCCAACGACGTCGACCCCGACAACCCGATCTACCACAACATTTACGTTTCCGGGAATCAGTTTGGCTCATTGTATGCGCCTTTCGACGGGAACGGAACCTTCACCTACACCCCGGCGTTGAATTTCAACGGAGTGGCGGCGTTCTGGTATCAGATTACCGATGGCCAATACACTTCGCAAGCCTACATCTACATCACGGTCAACCCAGTCAACGATGCCCCGGTCGCCCAAGACGATGCCTACATCATCGATGAAGACAACCCGTTGAGCGTTCCGGCAGCCGGCGTCATGGACAATGACTCCGATGTCGACGGACCCTCGCTGAATGTCTCCCTGTTGAGCGATGTCTCCAACGGTACCTTGGTCTTGAATCCGGACGGATCCTTCGAATACACCCCGGATGCGAACTTCAACGGTGTCGATTCCTTCACCTACACCTTAACCGACGGCACCTTGACCGATACGGCGACGGTCACGATCACCATCAATGCGATCAACGACGCGCCGGTAGCGGAAGACGATGCCTACTCCACCAACGAAGACGTAGAACTCGTAATCGTCGCCCCGGGTATCCTGGGTAACGACGTCGATGTCGATTCGATCTTCTCGATCGACAGCAACGGACAACCGGCCAACGGCACGGTCGTCGTACAACCTGACGGATCCTTCGTCTACACCCCGGATGCGAACTTCAACGGCGTCGACTCCTTCGTCTATGAAATCACCGACGGAGAACACAGCGACACCGCGACGGTCACCATCACGGTCAACCCGATCAACGATGTTCCGAGTGCCGACGACAAGACGTTGACCGTTGCCGAAGGCGGCGCGGGAAGTGGCTTGTTCACCGGTTTGGATGCCGACGGCGATGTCTTGACCTTCAAGATCCTCACCCAACCGGCCAACGGTACGGTCAGCTACAACGCGACCACCGGAGCCTTCACCTACACGCATAACGGTGGCGAAACCACCAGCGATTCCTTCACCTACGCCGTCAACGACGGAAAAGTGGACTCCGCTGCCGCAACCGTAGCCATCACCGTAACCCCGGTCAACGATGCCCCGACCGCCGCAGGCGCGACGTACACCGTCCAGATCGGATCCGTATTCAGCCGTAACTTCATCCGCGGCGACGCCGATGGCGACCCGCTCACCATCAGTATCGTCAACGGACCGGACCGCGGTTCCGTCTCCATCGCCGGTGGACAGTTCACCTACACCCACGACGGCGTCACGCTCGACAGTGATTTCTTCACCTTCCGCGTCTATGACGGACAAGCCTATTCCCCGATCCGCACCATCCGCGTCAACTTCACCGCGCTGCCCTTTGTGAATACGGCGCCTGAAGTCGAAAACGCAACGTTTGAAACCGAATTCGAAACCGCATTGAATGAAACCGTCGGTGATTTGGGAAGCGACTTCGACAACGATCCGCTTACCTTCATCCTGGTGACACAAGCTGCGCACGGAACCGTAACGCTGAATGCCGATGGCACCTTCCGTTACGTCCCGGACAACGACTACGAAGGCGATGACAGTTTCACCTACAAGGCGAACGACGGTACCGACGATTCCAACATCGCGACCGTGACGATCACCGTCGGCGAAGAAATCATCGTCGATCCGGAACCGACACCTGAGGCGACCTTGCCGTGGTGGTGGTTGCTTGGATTGCTTCCGTTCCTCCTCTTCTTAATCCGCCGCCCGCGTCCCGAAGTCCAAGAAGTCACCCTCAATCCTGACGGAACGATCACGACGACTTGGGGTTACCTCGGCCCGCGTCTGATGCATAAAGATTACGACCGCGACGAATCCATCCTGGAAGTCGTCTCCGGTGACGTCAAAGTGCTGCCTCCGGTTGAAAAAGTCCCGTACGAATTCGACCGCGGCCGTCACGAAAACATCTTCAAGACGGTATCCGACAAGAACGCCGTCATCCGTTGGACGATCAAGAAGAAAGCCGAAGAACTCGACAAAGAATTGATCGAAAAGATGTTGAAGAAGAATCAGAAATAAGGAATGAATCGGGCGCTTCGGCGCCCTTTTCTTTTTCATTCACGCACCTTGTTATGCGATGCACAAGAGAGTACAATGAACTTATCCTAGAATGGAGGAAGATCATGAATGATCTGATTATGTGGGCTAGCATCGCAGTGATCGCGCTTTTCGTCCTTTATCTGCTGATCTTTAAAATCTTCGGTCTACGCGTCATCAATTCCAACGAAGTCGCCGTTGTCGAACAATGGTGGAGTTCCAAGGGGTCCTTGAAAGACGCAATCATCGCCTTGCACGGGGAAGCCGGTTACTCACCGGATCTGCTGCGTGGCGGGATACATTTCAAGTCCGTCCTCAAGTATAAAATCCATCGTTATCCTCTGATTACCATCCCCCAGGGACAAATCGCCTATATCTTCGCACGGGACGGCCATCCGCTGTCGCCGACCCAGACCTTAGGTCAGCTGATCCCCGAAGCCAACAATTTCCAAGATGTCCGCGGATTTTTAACCAACGGCGGACAAAGAGGTCCGCAACGCGGGATCATCCGTGAAGGGACCTATGCGATCAACTTGGCGCAATTCATCGTCATCACCCCCAACGACATCAAGATGATTTCCACGGGGAACCGCTCGGAACGCAATGAAATGGTGTCGATGCAACAGACCTTGGCGGCGCGTAAGGCGTTCCAACCGGTCATCATCATGGGGAATACCGAGAATACATCCGATTTGATGGGGATCGTGACCGTCCATGACGGTTCACCGTTGGACGAAGGCGAGATCATCGCCCCTTCCGTCGGTGAAGGACACGCCAGCTATCAAGATCCGGAAGCGTTCTTGAAACTCGGCGGTCGACGCGGTAAACAACTTCAAGTCTTGACCGATGGTACGTATTACATCAACCGTCTCTTCGCGACGGTCGAATTCCGTCCCAAGACGGTCGTTCCCATCGGGTATGTCGGCATCGTCGTTTCCTTCTATGGGACCGAGGGCGTCGATACCACGGGTGCGGACTACCACCATGGCGAATTGGTCGCGCAAGGATCCAAAGGGGTCCTGGAGAAACCGTTAATGCCGGGTAAATACGCGTTCAACACGGATGCCGGGAAAGTCGTTTTGGTCCCGACCACCAACATCATCCTGAAGTGGAACAAAGCCGAAACCGGCGACCACAAGTACGACGAAAACCTGACCGAAGTCGACATCATCACCAAGGACGCCTTCGAACCGGCCTTGCCGTTGTCGGTCGTCATGCACATCGACTACAAACAGGCGCCGTGGGTCATCCAACGTTTCGGCGACATCAACATGCTGGTCAACCAGTCGCTGGACCCCTTGGTCAGCGCCTACTTCAAAGACGTCGCCCAGACCAAGACCTTGATCGAATTGATCCAGGAACGCTCCGAAATCCGCGAACGCGCGGTCATGGAAATGCGTGCGAAATTCGCCAAGTACAACCTCCAGTTGGAAGAAGTCCTGATCGGTACGCCGCGCTCCCCGGTCGCCGATGTCCAGATCGAAAACATCCTGACCCAGCTTCGTGAACGTCAGATCGCGGAAGAGAAGAAAGTCACCTACGGAAAGCAACAGGAAGCCGCCGAACGCGAAAAGAACTTGCGTGAAGCCCAGGCCGTCGCGGAACAACAAGGTACGCTGACACGTTCCAAGATCCAGATCGAAGTCGAACACAATACCGGTGCCGCCGCCGCGGCACGTGCCGAACAAGAGGCGAACCAGATCGTCGCGTTGGCGAAAGCGAATGCGACCAGGGTACGCGTCGAAGGGGAAGCGGAAGCTTCCAAGGAATCCAACATCGGGTTGGCGAAAGCCCAGGCGATCGACGCCCAGGTTAAAGCCTATGGCGGAGCGGAATACCGCGTCATCAACGAAATCGCGGATAAGCTCGCCGATGCGATCAGCAACGCGACGGTGGACGTCGTCCCCAAGACCATCGTGAATTTCGGCGAAGCGCAAGGGAACGACAATTCGATCGTCTCCTCCTTGATGAAACTACTGACACTTGAAAAACTAGGGGTCAAAGTACAAAACATCGAAGAAACCACCCCGAAGGAGTAACATGCAGCAAATCCGGTTTATCCTATTCGTCGCGTTGGCGATCCTGGTCGCATTGTTCGCGGTGCTCAATGCCGAAGCGATGTTGATCAACCTCGTGTTCGCGCGCTATCAAGTCTCGGCGTCGATCATCATCCTGATCTCCGTCATGTTGGGATCCGTCCTGACGGTCCTCTTCGGATTATCGACACGGGTGAAGACCCATTTCCGTCAGCGTGAAACACGCAAACAGATGGAAGCGATGCAGAAGCAACTCGACCTCACCGCCAAGACGCTGGAAACGGTGAAACTCAGCGAAGCGGGTTGGAAAGCGAAGTATGAAGAAGCCGTGAAGAAAGCGGAACAAACGACCATCGATCCGACAAAGAACCAGGGGTAACCCGGTTCTTTTCTCTTGGATTTCACTTTTCGATTGAATGAAGGTTGTTTCATGGGAGAAATCTAGATACAATGAAGGCAAGAAGCGAGGATACCTTATGCACGAACCAAGTCTAGTCATCTTAGCCGCCGGGATGGGAAGCCGTTATGGCGGATTGAAACAAATCGACACCGTCGGGTCCAACGGGGAAAGCATCATCGATTTTTCGATCTACGACGCGATCATCGCCGGTTTCAAGAAAGTCTACCTGATCATCCGACGCGAACATGAAGAAGCGTTCAAAGCCGCCCTTACCGACAAGATCGCCCGGTTCATCCAGGTCGAATTCGTATTTCAAGACCTCAACGACCTTCCCGCGGGATACGCGGTACCGGAAGGACGGGAAAAACCGTGGGGGACGACCCATGCCTTACTGGCGTGCCGCAACCAAGTCCACGAACCGTTCGCCATCATCAACGCGGACGACTATTATGGAAGGGATGCCTTTGAAAAGATCTACAATTTCCTTAAAAACGAAGTGAAGGACGATGCCTACGGAATGGTCGGATATCGACTGGACAATACGTTGACCGACGCCGGGACCGTTTCGCGGGGCATTTGCGAAGTCGTGGACGGCGAGTTGAAAGAAGTGGTCGAGCGTTTGAAAATCGCACGGAAAGACGGCGGTGCGGCCTATACCGAAGACGGCGAGAACTGGACGAAACTCGCGGACGATTCGCTGGTTTCGATGAACTACTGGGGCTTCACCCCGAAAGTCTTTGAAACCGCACGACGTCGTTTCGATCTTTTCCTGGCCAGGTCGCTGGCCGGCAACCCGATGAAGTGCGAACATGTCCTTCCGACGATGATCGGTGAATGCCTGGAGGAAGGAAGTTTAACAGTAAAAGTATTATCCTCCGCCGAACGCTGGTTCGGTGTGACCTACCGCGAAGACAAACCCGAAGTCGTCGCGATGTTGGCGAAAATGAAAGAAGACGGGAAATATCCCTTCGATCTCTGGAAATAAGAAAACAGGCGCATGCCTGTTTTCTCTTGTTTAGTTGAAGATTTTGGAGAGGAGTTCGGCGGAAATCACGAACGTCCCGACCGTGGCGAAGAGGTTCGCGAAGACCACCACCATCAAGATCCGTAAGACACGGTTCTTCCAGAACCCTTTGAGGGAGGAGGCGTCGGTGTTGATCCGCAGGAAATCCTCGACCTTGGGTTTATGGACCCAGGCTTCCATCAACCCCGCGAACCAACCGGTGGCCAGAAACGGACTCAATGCGCCAAGGGGCGCCATGACGAAGGCGGTCAGGATACTGAAGGGATGTCCCAGTGCGACCATCGTACCCAGGGCGGCGAAGCTCCCGTTGATCAAGATGAAACGGAGGATCGTATCCATCGCCAACGAAGGGACTTTCCATGCCGCCGCGACCAAGAGGACGACGAGAAGGGCGGGGACGATGTATTGGCTAAGTTTCGATAGGTTCGACTTCTTCGGAAGTTCAAGCAAAGGTTGCAGTTCATAGTCGTTGTGGAGGTTCTTCAGGATTCCCTGGACATGGGCGGCCCCGACCACCGCGACGATCTTCTTGCGCCGGCTGTGTTTCAGCGAGTAAGCCATCACGCGGTCGCGTTCATACACCAAGGTTTCGACGATGCCGGGGAACTTGCCCGAGAACTCGCTCATCATCGACGTGATCAAATCCCCTTGTTTCAGGTTCTCGATCTCGGCTTCCGAGATCTTTTCCGTATCGAAGGCGGAACCGATCAGAGCGACCAAGAGGTTCCATTTATCCAACCATCGCATCGAGCGCCAAATGCGCAGAAACGTGGTCTGGATGTCCCGGTCGATGCACTCCACTTTAAGATTCAACTCCGTGGCGAGTTGGATCGCGGTCCGCATCTCTTCGCCGACCCGCACGTCCATCTGTTTGGCCAAACGGTCCTGATAGGATGAAAGGACGATGTTCGCCAACAGGAAACCGACCTTCTTCTGTTTGATGATCTGCGTGATATCCATCTTCTCCCAACTTTTCCCGTCGGTGAGCGCTTGATATCTGCCTTTGTCCAACTCGATCGCGATGGCGTCCGGTTGGACTTCTTCGACGACCCGGCGGACTTCGTCCGCGCTTTCCTGCGAGACATGGGCGGTTCCGATCAAGTAGATTTCTTTGTTTTCTAATACGATATGTTCGATCATAGAGGCCTGCTTTCTTCCATCATTATAGTGAAAGTGAAAACGAAGTGCAAATGATTCTCGGTGCGTGCAAAATCCAAGGTTTCATGATACCCTAACAACAGGTGAAAAACATGAAAAGAAAACGTCCCCGCATCGCATTCTATACAACGTTGATCGTCATTCTGATCTTCTCGACCGTGATCTTTCTTGGCCGCTCCTATAAGCCCAGTCAGGAGGCGTTGGATGTCTATGACGCCGTCGATGTCGTGATCGAAGAGAATTCAAAGGAAATCCTGGTTTCTTCGAAATCCGAAGGCAACGGGGTGGGTTTTTTGATTTATCCCGGCGGTTTGGTCGAACCCGAAGCCTATCTACCGTTGGCGCGCGAAACCGCGCTACGATTCGATACGACGGTCGTCATCGTGAAGTTCCCGTTGAATTTCGCGTTTTTGGATTGGAAAAGCGGGATCCGCGTCATGGATCAACTCGCGATCGAACGCTGGGTCCTGATCGGGCATTCGTTGGGCGGGGCGTTCGGCTCGAAGTTGGCGCCGATCGATGCACGGATCGTCGGGACGGTGTATCTGGCATCCTATCCGGCCGATGATCTGTCGGATGAAACCTATCCTTCCTTGAGTCTGAACGCCCAGTTGGATGCGGTCATGACGGAGGCCGATTTCGCCAAGAACCGCAAGAAATTCCCCGCGACCACCGAGTTCTATGTCATCGGAGGCGCCAACCATTCCCAGTTTGGAAGTTACGGCTTGATGCGCGACGACTCGGTCGCATCGATCACGCCGCTGAAGCAGCGGGAAATCATTCTCGATTTCATCGAGGACTGGCTAAGTTCCCTGCGCTAGGGTTTAAAAAAAAGAAAATATGTTATAATAAAACAGCCAAGGAGGACGCCACATGCTTAATTATCAAACCATACAAACGATAATTACCTTGCTTAGGATGTTTTTCGACATCCTGATCATGTGGATTTTGCTTTACTATACGATTAAACTCGTACGGAATAATTCGCGGACGACGCAGATTTTCAAAGGGATCTTCCTGATTCTGCTGGTCCGCGCTTTTGCGAATTTTTTCGGTTTACAGACGGTCGCGTGGGTGGCGGACATCTTTGTCACCTGGGGGTTTCTGGCCGTCATCATCATCTTCCAACCTGAAATCCGCGGATTACTGGAGAAACTCGGGAAAACGAGCATTTTCTCCCGCATTTCCACCTTGTCGGGCAATGAACGTGTGAAACTGGTCGAAGAGATCGAAAAATCGGTCGACCAAATGTCCGCGAGCCAGACCGGTGCGCTGATCACCCTTGAACAGGGACATTCCCTGAATGATTTCGTACATACCGGGACGATCTTGAATTCGATCGTCACCTCCGAACTCCTGACCTCGATTTTCGTCACGTCGACCCCTCTGCATGACGGCGCCGTCATCATCCAGGGGGACCGCATCGCCTGCGCCTCGGCGTATTTCCCGCCGACATCCCTGGATTTGCCGACCCGCTACGGGGCGCGTCATCGCGCCGCGATCGGAATCAGCGAAATCACCGATTCGATCACGATCGTCGTGAGCGAACAGACCGGACGCGTCAGCGTCGCGGTCGACGGGAAGTTGACGACCATGACGAAGGAAAGCTTGCATGAGTTCTTAGAGAAACACATCCTGCATTCCGAGAAGGAACTGAACCCGATCCGAAAGAAAACGGAAGTTCCGGTGATCAAACTCGGCGAAAGCGGCCAGCCGGTCGAAAACGTCGGAACGATTGAACCGAGACGGACGAGCCGCTTGGCGGAGCTGTTCAAGTTGGACGCCAAGCCGACGAAGCGAAAGAAACCGACCATCATCGAAATCAAAGCAGACGCCAAGGAAGAAGTCAAAGAACCCGTGAGCGACCAGGAACACCTGCTCGATGAATTGTTGGCGGATGCGACCCGGGTCCATGATCAACAAGACGAGAAGATCAAAGCCGAGGAGATCGTCGAAGTGATCCGGGAAAAGAAGACGAAGAAAAAAATCCAGACCGAATCGTTGGATCTTGAGGATAAGGGAACACTTTCCGACAAGGATAAGGGAGGTGAAGCCTAATGGCCAGACAAAGAGTGCAGAAGCAGAGTAAACCGCAGGAAGACAAACTGGAGTTGGCGAAAGCCATCGCGTCACAGAGCCAACGTGTCGCACGTACCTATGAAAACATCGAAAACACCGTCATCCGGATCATCCGTTGGTTCAGCACGGCGTTCGACAAAGTGTTGTTCAACCGTTTCAGCAAGTCCGTCGCCTTGGTGTTGGCGATCCTGATGTATGTTTTCATCAACTATAACCTCGGGGAACTTTTCTTCGAGTCGCAGATCACGGCCGGCGGGAAGATCGATAACATCCCCGTGACCGTCATCGCCAACGACGAAGTCTATGAAATCTCCGGACTGCCGACCCAGGTCAACGCGTTGTTGGTCGGGGAGTATGCGGACATCCAGTTGGTCACCAACCAAAAAGCCTATTCCGTCGTCGCCGATTTGACCGGATTGGTCGAAGGCACGCATGAAGTCAATCTCAGTGCGAAGAATTTCTCGTCGCGCGTCGATGTCGTGCTGCAGCCTTCCACCGCCGTCGTCACCATCAAGAAGAAAATCTCCCAACAATTCAACGTCGGGTACGATTTCGTGAACACCGACAAAATGAACCAGGAGTTCGAACTCGGCGTCCCGACCTTCGAAACCACCGAAGTCATCATCCGCGCCTCCCAGTCGACCATCGAGAAAATCGGGAACGTCAAGGCGTTGATCGACGTCACCGGCGTCGACGCAAGCTTCAGTCAGGACGCGGTGTTGGTCGCCTATGACCAGCAAGGGAACCGCATGGATGTGGACATCATCCCGGCGTCCATCTATGCCACGGTCGTCGTCACCAACCCCAACAAGTCCGTTTCGGTCGTCATCATCCCGCAAGGGGAGATCCCCAACGGGAAGGCCATCGAATCGATCGCGTTGGACCAGCAAGCGGTGACGCTCTATGCCTCCGAATCGATCCTGCAAACGATCGACTCCATCCAGATCCCCATCAACGTGACCACGCTGACGTCCGATACCGTTCAAGTGGCGGAAATCAATCTGCCCAGCGGCGTCCGTAAATCCAGCGTCACGCGCGTCAGCATGAACATCAAACTCGGCGACGCGGTGACCCGCACGATCGAGAACCTTCCGATCGACTACCGCAACAACGTGAACGGGTATCAGTTCACGCTGGCGAACCCTTTGGAAGCCTATGCCAACGTCGATCTCTTCGGGACGCAGTCCAATGTGGACTCCATCACCGCGGACGACATATCCATCTACATCGACATGAAAGACGTGGGTTTGGGTGAACAAACCGTGACGCTCTACATCGTCGGAACCAACAACCTTGTACGCTATACGATTCAAAAACAAACGATCGACATCATCGTCACAAAATAGGGGGGACCATGGGTAAATATTTCGGTACGGACGGGATCCGCGGAAAAGCGAATGAAACACTGCGCGTCGAAACGGCGTTCGCGGTCGGACGCTATCTCGGATACGCGTTCTCAAAAGAAAAACACGGCAAGATTCTGATCGGGATGGACACGCGTCTTTCCTCGAGCATGTTCGAGGCGGCGTTGGCGGCCGGTGCGAGCGCATCGGGTGCGGACGTCTATTGCCTTAAGGTCGTACCGACCCCGGCGGTCGCCTATCTGACCGGGTTGGACGACTTCGACTGCGGGGTCATGATTTCCGCCAGCCACAATCCGTTCTATGACAACGGCATCAAGGTGTTCAACCACCAAGGGGTCAAGATCAGCAACGATCTGGAAGCGGAGATCGAAGCCTTCATCGACCACAAGATCGACATCCCCTATGCGGAAGACGAGAAGATCGGCAGGGTGTTCGATTATCGCGAAGGGCTCAAACGCTATACGGACCATCTGAAATCGTTGTTTACGATGGACCTGAGCGAGATGACCCTCGCGTTGGATACGGCCAACGGATCGGCGACGACGAGCGCCTACGAGGTGCTGACATCCTTCGGCGCCCATTGCATCGTCATCCATAACCAACCCGACGGCATCAACATCAACACCCACTGCGGATCCACCCATCCCCAATCGCTCCAAGCCTTGGTGAAGGGTGTGAAAGCGAACCTCGGACTGGCTTTCGACGGCGACGCGGATCGCCTGATCGCGGTCGACGAATCGGGGAACCTGGTGGACGGGGACAAGATCATCTACGCCTGCGGAGTCCATATGAAGGAACAAGGGCTCTTGGTTAAAAACAAGGTCGTGACCACGGTCATGGCGAACCTCGGGTGCTATAAGGCGCTGGAACGCGCCGGGATCGACTATGAACAGACCCAGGTCGGCGACAAATACGTCTATGAATGCATGGTTCAAAACGATTACCAATTGGGCGGCGAACAATCCGGCCACATCATCTTCAAGCAACACGCCACCACCGGCGACGGCCTCCTGACGGCGTTGAAGCTTCTGGAAGTCATGAGCGCGAAGAAGCAAACGATCTCGAAGATCACCGAAGACCTGTACATTTATCCGCAACTCTTGAAGAACGTGAAAGTGAAGGATAAGCAGAAAGCCTTGCACGACCAGGACTTGCTGGAAATGACGAAGAAGATCCAGGAAGAACTCGGGGATGAAGGCAGGATCCTGGTTCGTCCCTCCGGGACCGAACCGCTGGTACGCGTCATGGTCGAAGCCAAGACCGACGAACTTTGTGCGAAATATGTCGGACAATGCGTCGAATTGATTCAACACAAAGGAATCTAAAAACAGTTCTCGCGAACTGTTTTTTACTGAACGGATCCGGTCAGGGCGGATGCGAAACGCATCTGCCAGTACTTCTCATCGTGCGTATGCCCTTCAAACACAAAAAATTTCAAGTGGTTCTCGTCGAAGCCGACGGAACGCAAGGTATCATGAATCCTGCGGTTGGTTTCCACGTAGATCGCGGGGAAATCCGGTCGATCCGCATTGCTTGTCTCGTTGGTCCCGATGTCCATGTAGATCGTCATGGATTCATCGGCACCACAGTGAACGATGTGTGACGTCATCGCCTCTTCGTTGAACCAGAACGCCCCTGAAAAACAAAGGACATGGCCGAAAATATCGGGTCGGGAGAGACCTGCCGCAAGGCTGATGTAGCCTCCCATCGAACTGCCGCAAATCCAGGTATCTTTTTTATCGGGCCGTGTGTGAAAGCGTGCGTCGATATACGGTTTCAAGGTGTCGCAGAGGAAATCGATGTACTGGAAACCGCGACCTCCTAATTGGTCGTAATCAAGTGAAGCCATCCGGCCGATGTCCAGCAGCGCATCCAGGTCCTTCCCCGGCCAAGGGGAGTATTCGCTGAAACGCTCCATCCCGCCGTTGTCGATCCCGACCACGATCCTACCCTCGTACCCTTGACTCATCAGAGCCTCCAGTTCAAGATGAACGTTCCAGGGGTTTCCTCCCAACCCGTTCCTCCCGCCGTAGATGTTCTGCGCATCGTGCATATAGAGGACGGGATACCGTTTCCCGCTTGTTTCGTATCCGGGCGGAAGGTAGATCCGCAGCGTCCGCTTTCGATCCAATTGGGGAATTGCGAAATCATTGATGAAGATGATCGATCCTTGCATGGTTTTCTCCTTGTTTTCTCCCTTTATTATAACGTTTTGCACGAACCTTTCGTATCCTGACCCAATCGTTTTCTTCTTCCTTTTCATTCAGGGGGGATTTTGGTAAAATGAACGAGAGGTGATGTCATGAAGCGCGTCATATGCGTCGTCGAAGATGAGAAAGACTTAAACGAACTCGTGAAGCGATATCTTGAAAAGGAAGGGTATGAAGTCCGATCCTATTTGACCTATGAACAGGCGGCGATGCATTGCAGCGACGACGATGTCCATCTTTGGGTACTCGACATCATGCTTGACGATAAGAGCGGTTTCGATCTGATCGAAGAAATCCGCCATCAGACCCGGGATGTACCCGTGGTTTTCATGTCGGCACGCGATAAGGAATTCGACCGGATCATCGGGCTGGAAAAAGGAAGCGATGACTACATCACCAAACCGTTCTCCCCGAAAGAACTGGTACTGCGCATCAACAACATCATGCGCCGTACCTACAAGGACACGGTCGAGAAGATCAAAGTCGACGGATACGAGATCGACGAGGAACAACGCAAGGTGTTCAAGGCGACGGAAGAACTGGAACTCACGACCAAGGAGTTCGATCTATTGATGTTGTTCGTGCGTAACCGGGCGACCGCGTTCAGCCGCGAACAAATTCTTAAGAGAGTTTGGGAAGTCAATTATTACGGCAGCGACCGCGTGGTCGACGACACCCTGCGCAGACTGCGCCGCAAGATGCCGGATTTGAATATCCATACGATCTATGGATTCGGGTATCGCCTCGGATGATGAAGAATCTTCGCAATTTCGTACGGGACCTTTCGCTCACCCAACAGTTGATGAGCGTGGTTTTGTCGTTCATCTTCCTCTTCAGTCTGTTTGTCATGTTGTTTCTGTCGGGGAACATCACCGAATTCGTAAAACAACAGATGTTCGGTATATTGCACCAAACCCAAGCCAACGTCATCTACAACTACCGCATGAACCTGCAGGGGAATGCGCTCTACGGCGCCAACGACCCCAACATCGTGCATGTCATCTTCTTCACCGACGATACGCGCGCCCCCCTCACCAATTCGACGACCACCTTGTCGAGCGAACTGATGGCGGAGCTGGAAGCCGCATCGAAACTCTCGACCTCCATCCCGCAGGACTATGTCGCCCAATCCTCGCCTGAAAACATGTACTATTCCTCCACGCGCATCAATTCGGACGCGGTGGTGGTCAGCATCATCGGGAACTCCTATACCAATCAATTCAAAGCCGCCCTTTTCAATTCCGTCATCAACATCATGTTGATCGTCGTCAGCGTCATCTTCATCCTGCTGTTGACCTGGGTCGGGTATCTGATCCATCCGTTAAACCAAATCCGCGTCTACATCGAAAAAGTCCGACGCGGCGAAAACCCAGAGCTTAAAGTGGACCGTCATGATGAGATCGGGGCGTTGGCGACCGCGCTTGTGCGGATGAACGAAGAGATCAAGCGTCAGGAACTACTCAAGGAAGAAATGGTGCAAAACATCTCGCATGATTTGAAGACGCCGATCGCGACCATCAAATCCTACGGCGAAAGCATCAAAGACGGGGTCTATCCCTATGAAACCCTGGAAAAAAGCGTCGATGTCATCATCGAACACGCCAACCGGCTGGAAAAGAAAGTCCATAGCCTGCTTTTATTGAACCGTATGGGGTATCTGGCATCCGAGGACAAACTTGAAAGCAAGGTCGACATGCGCGAAATCGTGGAGAAGGTGATCCAGTCGTTGAAAGTCGTACGGCCTGAAATCAAACTTCATACCGACCTTTCCTATTGTTTCTATACGGGAAGCGAAGAACCGTGGCGCGTGGTCATCGAAAATCTATTGGAAAACGCACTGCGCTATGCGCGCAGCGAAGTCCTGCTTCAACTCTCCCCGAGCGAGTGTTCGGTTTACAACGATGGTCCGCGGATTACGGACGATCGTTTGGAAAGTATCTTCAAACCGTATGAAAAAGGAACCGACGGCCAGTTCGGATTGGGCTTGACCATCGTCCACCGTGTCGTCAGCGCCTACGGATTTACGATCCATGCCCAAAACATGGATGACGGCGTCCGTTTCGTCATCCGTCCCAAACCCGATCCCAAGAAAAAGAAAGCCGACGAAAAATCCGACGTCGGGAATCCGTGAAACCATGACAACGTTTAACTACGCAACGATGAACATTTCATATCGACAAGAAGGGCAAGGCAGGGATGTCCTTTTCCTGCATGGTTGGGGGCAGAACCAAGAAATGATGGATCCGCACTTCCAACACATGAAAGATCGGTTCAGGGTCACGAACCTGGATTTTCCCGGATTCGGGAAGAGTTCGTTGCCGCCTGAACCCTGGGGGGTCGACGAGTACACCCGTTTTCTGGAAGATTTCATCCGGGAGCTCGGAATCGTCGAACCGATCCTTATCGCCCATTCTTTCGGGGCGCGGGTCGCGATCCGCTATGCGGCACGCAATAAAGTCCGCAAGATGATCCTCACCGGGGCGGCGGGCTTGAAACCCAAACGCGGATTGGATTACCACCTCAAAGTCAAAACCTATAAAGTGGCGAAACACCTTTTCAAGTTCCCGCTGCTCAAACCGTATCAGGAAGCCATGCGGAAATTCTTCGGAAGCAGCGATTATCGCAACACCGACGGCGTCATGCGGGCTAGTTTCGTAAAGATCGTCAATGAAGACCTTCAGCCTTACCTAAAAGACATCCATTGTCCGGTACTCTTGATCTGGGGGGAAAAGGACGACGCGACGCCGCTGTGGATGGCGAAGGTGATGGAGAAGGAAATCAAGGACGCGGGCTTGGTGGTCTTCGAGAACGACGGACACTTCGCCTACTGGAATCAACCGGATCGTTTCTTACGCATCGCGGATACCTTTCTAAAAGAAGATGAGGGAAAACTATGATCGAAGGAATGAAAATCGTCTTGTTCATCGCTTGGATCGCGCTGGTCGCGGTTCCCGGAAAACAAGCCTTGCATATGTTTCAGCAAAACCGTTATGAAATCCGCCGTTATCTTCCGTGGTTGAAGGGAAGGGCGGACCATCTGGCGAAAAACGCCTTTTTGGTCGTCCTCTTCTATCTTCCCTGGATCCTGCTCGCCTATCTTCAGGAAAATCTGATGACCCAAGTGTTGACGATCCTCTTGATTTCCGGGGTCGCCGCGTTCATGATCCGACGCGAACTGAAGATGAAATACATCAAGGAACTCAACGTCACGGCACGCGTCAAACGCCAGATCCTGGTGCTCGCGATCCTCGACCTGATCCTCCTTTATCCATTGGCGTTGTTCGCTTCTTGGCGCGTCGCCGCGATCCTCTCGCCGGTCGTCATGATGATGAACTGGTTGGTGGTGGTCGTAATGGCGGCCATCACGTCGCCGATCGAAGATCTGGTCAAAAACCACTACATTTCGCTCGCCCGAAACATCTTGAAGAAACATCCACGCTTGATCAAGATCGGGATCACGGGAAGCTATGGGAAAACATCGACCAAGAACATCCTGGATGAAGTCTTGGGCGAAGCATATTATGTTTTGGCTTCTCCGGCCTCCTTCAATACCCCGATGGGCTTGACCATCACGATCCGCGAACAACTGAAATCGATCCACGATGTCTTCATCGCGGAAATGGGGGCGGACAAGGTCGGCGAAATCGACTTCCTGACCAAGTTCGTCCAACCGCAATACGGGATCGTGACTTCCATCGGACCTCAGCACCTCAATACCTTCAAGACCCTTGAAAACATCATCAACGAAAAGATGCGGATGATCGAGAACCTGCCCGTTTCCGGTGTCGGGATCCTCAACAAAGACAACGAACACATCCGCAACTATCCCATCCGCAACACCTGCCGGGTTCTCTGGTACGGCATCGAGCGGGAAGACGTGGATTATCGCGCGATCGACCTGCGCTATTCCCCCGAAGGGTCGAAGTTCACCGTCCGTTGCGCGGAAGGGGAATACCCCTTCGAAACGATCCTCCTGGGTCAGCACAACATCGCCAACATCCTGGTTTCCGTCGCCTTGGGAAGAACCTTGGGCATTTCCTGGGAAAAGCTGCAGAAGGCCGTACGCCAGGTCAACTATGTCGAACATCGCCTGCAACTGAAGAAGATCAACGGGTACACCTTCATCGACAACGCGTTCAATTCCAATCCTGAAGGGTCGAAAATGTCGCTTGAAGTGTTAAAAGGCATGCCGGGCAAACGCATCGTCGTCACTCCGGGGATGATCGAACTTGGCGACCAAGAGGACGCCCTCAACCGCAAATTCGGTTCGTACATGATCGGTTGCGCCGACGAAGTGATCTTGGTCGGGAAGAATCAGACCAAGGCGATCCGCGAAGGACTCAAAGACGTCGGGTTCCCCGAGACGAGCATCCACGTGGTCGACACGGTCAAAGAAGCGTTCACGACGGTCTATGCGATCGCAAGCAAAGAAGATACGATCTTACTGGAAAACGATTTACCGGATGCCTTCAACCGCTGAGTACTCGGCGGTTTTTTATAGTCCAATCGACGCTTATGGGGTATAATGGAACGGAAGAGAGGCGATGTCATGAACTGGGAAGAATTTACAAGCAAAGTCCTGAGCGTGGCGCGCATCGGGCTGAAATTCAGCACCGACCCCTTCGCCTTGGAAAACTATGAGGAGTTGGAGAAGCTGGCGATCGAGACCTTGAAGACCAACGTCGATCCTGACATCCAAACCAACATCTACGAGCGCGATATCTATCCGACCCCCAACGTCTCCGTCCGGGTGATCGTCTTCAACGATGACGGCGAGTTGTTGATGGTGAAGGAAAAAGACTTCCTGACCTGGTCCGTGCCGGGGGGATGGTGCGACGTCTTCGAGTCTTCCAGCGAAAGCGGAAGGAAGGAAGTCCTTCAGGAAACCGGCTATGAAGTGAAAATCGACCGCTTGTTGGCCGTATTGCAGCGGGAGAAATACAAGGAATACCGGACACTCATCAGCGAGTATGTCCATTACTATAGTGCGACGATCGTCGGCGGGGAAGCCAGGCCCAACCACGAGACCGTCGAAGTGAAGTTCTTCCCGGTGGACAAATTGCCGGAAGTCTCGCGAAAATCAAGTATGACCGAGATTCATAAAGCGTTGGCGGTTTACCGCAAGGAACGCGATGTCGATTTCGATTAGGAGGGTGAACCATGAAACTAAAAGTCGGAGTATTGTTCGGAGGCGCATCCGTCGAACATGAAGTAAGCATCATTTCCGCAAGCCAGGCGATGGCGGCGCTCGATCGGGAGAAATACGAGGTCGTCCCGGTCTATCTCAGTAAGCACCATCAACTTTTCTCGTCCGAGAAATTCTTGGAAATCGAAACGTTCCGGGATTTGGAGAAAATCGAGAAGGGTTTCCCCCAGGTGTCGTTGGTCCGTGAAAAGTCCAAATATTTCCTCGTGCCGGTGAAACCATCGCTCTTTTCAAAGCCGATCGAGATCGACGTGATGATCCCGGTCGTCCATGGGACGCATTGCGAAGACGGAACCGTCCAAGGCTTGTTTGAAAGCGTCGGGATCCCTTATGCCGGTTGCGATGTCATCGCGGCGGCCGTGGGTCAAGACAAAGTGGTCATGAAACACATCCTTCAAAACTCGGGCATCCCGATCGTCGATTGGTTCTGGTTCTATCGCTACGAGTTCGAGCGATCGTCCAGCGAGTTCTTACTACGCGCGTCCGCGCTGGGTTTTCCCGTCGTCGTCAAACCGGCCAATCTCGGTTCTTCGGTGGGCATCACCGTCGCCAAGACCGAAGAAGAATTCATCGTCGCCGTCCGTGAGGCCTCCCGCTACGATGTGAAGATCGTCGTGGAGAAAGCCGTCACGAATCTTCGCGAAGTGAATTGTTCGGTGTTGGGCTTCGACAGCGAGATGAAAGCCAGCGTGCTGGAAGAAGTCCGCAAAAGCGATGAAATCCTTTCTTACGAAAACAAATACACCTCCGGATCCAAAGGATCCAGTAAAGGGATGGCTTCCGCATCCCGTATCGTCCCTGCGCCTCTGAGTGAACATCAGACGCAGGAAATCCAACACTATGCCATTGAAACCTTTAGAGCTCTCGGCAGCAGCGGCGTCGCCCGCATCGACTTCCTCCTGGATGAATCCGCCCATCGTGTCTATGTCAATGAAATCAACACGATACCGGGTTCTTTGGCGTTCTATCTATGGGATGCCAGCGGGATGGATTTCACGACCTTGATGGACCAGTTGGTCAAGCAAGCCGTCGATCGGCAACGCATGCGCGAGAAGATGATCTTCTCGTATGACACCAATCTCCTCGCCTCCTATAAAAAAGGGGTCAAAGGGGCCAAAGGTCGCTAAACGAGGGGAACCTCGTTTTATTTGGCAGGAAAGGAGAGTACTCATGGAACCGATGAAGGACTACACCACCCAAGAACTATCTCAACTGCTTCAGAATCGTCAATTCAGAATCCTCAGGGAAATCTTTGAAGAATACAACGTCGTCGACTTGGCCGCCTTGGTCGACCGTATGCCGGTGGATGAGATCACGGCGCTGTTTAAAATCCTCCCCAAAGACAAAGGGGCGGAGCTTTTGTCCTACCTCGACCCCGACATCTTGGAAGAATTGACGAACAATTTCACGGCCGCCCAGATCGGCGGTCTGCTTGAACATCTGTTCATCGACGACTTGAGCGACATCCTGAGCGAACTTCCCGACGAACTGGTCAAGAAGGTCCTTTCTTCCGCAACCCCCGAACAACGCTCCGACATCAACGCGTTATTAAGCTATAAGGAGAATTCCTGCGGATCCATCATGTCGATCGACGTCGTCACGCTGAATCTCGGCGATAGCGTCAAAGAGGCGATGGCCACCATCAAGAAGCAAGGGAAGATGGCGGAAACCATCAACTGGTGCTATGTCGTCGATCCGAAAGGGAAGTTGATCGGCTATGTCTCTTTGAAAGACATCCTCTTTGCGAAAGACGACGCGATGATCGAAGAATTGATCGACTACGACGTACCGCAAGTCAAGACGGAGGACGATCAGGAGAAAGCCGCCAAACTGATTTCGAAGTACGACATCACGGCCATCCCCGTCACCGACTTGGAAGGCATCCTGCTTGGCATCATCACGGTCGACGACGTCTTGGACGTCGTGACGGAAGAAGCCACGGAAGACATTCAGAAAATGGCCGCCATCATCCCGTTGGAAGACTCCTATGTCGAGACGGGGATTTTCCCGATGTTCAAGTCGCGGATCACCTGGTTGCTTGTCCTCATGATTTCGGCGACCTTCACCGGGTCCATCATCAACGCGAATAACCAACTTTTGGTACATATCACGTCGTTAGCCATTTTTATACCGATGCTGATGGATACGGCGGGCAATGCCGGTTCACAATCCAGCACCATGGTCATCCGCGGCATCGTCGTCGATGACATGGGCGTCAAGGATTTCGTCAAAATCCTTTGGAAAGAACTGCGTGTCTCTTTCCTCGCCGGCGGCGTCTTGTTCGCCGTCAACACGTTACGCATCGGATTGTTCATGCCGGAAGTCGGCTGGACCCTGGCCTTGGTCGTCTCGGCCACGGTGTTCATCGTCATCACCCTGGCCAACCTGGTCGGCGGATTATTGCCCCTGCTCGCCCTTGCGATGAAACAAGACCCGGCCGCGATGGCCTCCCCCTTGATTACGACCGTCATCGACGCGGTTTCGCTGACCGTCTATTTCATGATCGCCGCGGCGGTCCTGTAGAACATGGGGCGCACCATGGAAAACAAACTGACATTCCTCGAACTTGAACAATTGGTGAAGGATCGCCGTTATCAAGCCATTCGCGACGCCTTCGACTATTACAACCTCGTCGACTTGACCAACCATGTCGAGAACCTCGACCTTAACGAGATCCTGCTTCTCTTCAAAATCCTCCGCAAGGACATCACCGCGGAGATTTTCACCTATCTTTCCAGCGAAAAGCAGGAAGACATCATCACCTCGTTCACCGGTCCGCAGATCGCCGGGATGCTTGAAAACCTCTATACCGACGACATCGTCGATTTCCTGGAAGAAATGCCGGCCAACGTGGTCAAACACATCCTCACCAACGCGACCGCCGAGCAGCGGGCCGAAATCAACCTGTTGCTGAGTTATCCCGAAGATTCCGCCGGATCGATCATGACGACCGATTTCGTCGAACTCAAAGCCAGCGATACCGTCAAGAAAAGCATTCAGAAGATCAAACAGCAGGGCAAAGTCGCCGAAACCATCAGTTACTGCTACGTGGTCGACATCAACCGCGTCCTCGTCGGTTCCATCAAATTGCGCGACATCTTGTTTGCGGATGAGGACGAACTCATCTCCGACCTGATGGACACCGACATCGTTTGTGTCACCACCACCGACGACCAGGAACACACGGCGGCCTTGATCCGAAAATACGACGTTTCCGTCCTTCCCGTCGTCAACAACGAATCCCGCCTGATCGGTGTCATCACCGCCGACGACATCATCGACGTCATCACCGAAGAAACCACGGAAGACATCCAGAAGATGGCCGCCGTCATCCCGACCTCCGATTCGTATCTTCGCACCGGGGTCTTGGAAATGACGAAAAGCCGGATCGCCTGGCTGTTGGTCCTGATGGTCTCCGCAACCTTCACCGGACTCATCATCCAGGGTTACGAAGTCCAACTCGCCTCCATCCCCGCTCTGGCCGCCGCCATCCCCATGATCATGAGCACCGGCGGCAACGCAGGGTGCCAATCCAGCACCATGGTCATCCGCGGCATCGCGATCGACCACATGCGCATCAAGGATTTCGGACTCGTCCTTTGGAAAGAACTCCGTGTCTCTTTGGGAATCGGCCTTGTCCTTTTCGTGGTCAATTTCTTCCGTCTTTGGATCTTCATGCCCGGCGATACGCTGATGACGGATCTGGTCATCTCGTCGACCCTGTTTCTCACCGTCATCCTGGCGAATCTTACCGGCGGGATCCTGCCTCTTGTCGCCCTGGTCTTCAAACAAGACCCCGCGGCGATGGCTTCGCCGCTGATCACCACGATCGTCGACGCCCTGGCCTTGATCATCTACTTCAACCTTGCAATGGCATTCTTGGGGAATATGATGTGAGTATGCTATAATATTCGTGGAAATAGGAGAAAAAACATGCCAACACCTCACAATTCAGCTGTGTCCGGTCAAATCGCAAAGACCGTCCTGATGCCGGGAGATCCCCTCAGGGCGAAAATGATCGCGGAAACTTTTCTTGAAAACGTCGTGAAGTTCAACGATGTTCGCAATATGTTCGGCTATACCGGAACCTATAAAGGCCATCCGATTTCGGTCATGGGATCGGGGATGGGGATGCCCAGCATCGGGATTTATTCCTTTGAACTCTATACCCAATACGGCGTCGAAAGCATCATCCGCATCGGTTCGGCCGGAGCGTATACCGACCAAGTCAAACTCTATGACGTAATCCTCGCGGATAGCGCCTATAGCGAATCCAGCTTCGCATCGACGGCGTTCGGGTATCCCGAAAATGTCCAATACCCCGATCAAGAATTGACCCGACGTCTTGAAGACGCGGCGAAGAAACTGGGGATTCCGATGTCGAAGGGGAGAATCCATTCCAGCGATGTCTTCTATCGCGGCACGGGATCGACGACCTTCCAGGAAATCTATCGCGACCATGGATGCGTCGCGGTCGAAATGGAATCCTTCGCACTCTTTGCGAATGCGCGCTACCTCAACAAGAAAGCAGCCTGCCTGGTAACGATTTCGGACTCGCTGGTCACCCATGAAGCGACCAGTGCCGAGGAACGTCAACTATCCTTCACCAAGATGATGGAAATCGCCTTGGAAATGGCGCTTTAGGCGGTAAATCCCATGAAAGTGATCTTGATCGTACGCGATCTGAAGACCGAGGAAGATAAGGCGAAGATCGAAGAAGCCATGAACCAGACGAGGATCGATTTCACGGTCAGCCTGAACAATCATTGCGTTTCGATCGAAGGCGGAAACGACTTGGTCTATACCGCGAAGACGGCGATCCGGGAAGCCGGATACACCGTCGAATAGACTTACGAAGATACGATTCAGCGGTCTCGGCCGCTGAATTTTTAACTAAAGTACTTGCGTTCAAATACGTTTCATGGTAACATAAAAAAGCGCTGAAAATGCCTTTGGGGAAGTACTCAAGAGGCCGAAGAGGTGCCCCTGCTAAGGGCATAGGTCGGGTTAAACTGGCGCGAGGGTTCAAATCCCTCCTTCCCCGCCATTTTCAAAAACATGGTCCAGTGGTGTAGTGGTTAACATGCCTCCCTGTCACGGAGGAGATCGCGGGTTCGATCCCCGTCTGGACCGCCATTTTCGCAGGTGTAGTTCAATGGTAGAACGCGACCTTGCCAAGGTCGACACGGGGGTTCGATTCCCCTCACCTGCTCCAATGTAATTTAGGCCCATTTGATGGGGCTTTTTTTGCTTTGAAAATGCATCTTTCTTACAGAATCATATAAAACAAATCAAACATAAGTCCAGTCATTCTCGACCATCTATGCGAATCTTTCTCATGATACAATATTGGTGACATAAGAGTTAATCTCAAAACACAAGGAGGGGTTGAAATGATTGCGCGAATCAAAAATAATGCAGAATTTATAAGAAAACGTCGACCTCTAAATTCAGGATATAAAGAAGAAGTTTGTTTAGGTGTTTATGCTGTTATAGAGTCAAAAGGATTACTAAAAACACATAAAGACGTTTTGTCATATACAAATTTTGGCTTTTTGTATCTCAGTTTTGATGAGATAGAAATTGTGGACGATTCTATTCCGAGTGGATGGATTGAAATGAATCAAAAAATGAAATCAGAGAGTAGCTATGAACCTGGAGTATGGAAATTCGATAGATATCTAGGACCAAAAGAGTTTATGGAGAATCCACGTTGTTTTCGGGATTTTATGATTAACGATTCATGTGACGAATTTTTTAGAGAGTATTTAAGAAAGAATGATATTATTCATTCAGGTGGCTTTTGCCCCAACGCTATCTTGAAATTGAGTTCTTCGCTAGATATTTTGGAAGTTGAGAAAGTGATACAGGAAACAGCTTCATTGGAACTACTTGACTATTCTCTCTACATTCAGCCAATCGGTCATGAAGAATGTTGGAAAAACTGCGCTAAGGTAATTGAACTCGCTAACGATCGAGACTTATATGTATTTGTTCCTAGACTCCTTGGGTGGATTAAGAATCTTGAAACGCCTGGTGCCAGGATTATTTTTGATCGATTGAGAAAAATGTCTCGAGATTCAATTCAAACCGACTTGTACAACGCAATGGAAATAGCTATTACCAAAAATAATCAGGTTTGGTTCGAAAATTTGATGAATATATAGTTTTTTTGTTAGTTAAGAACATTGAAGATACTTCAATTGAGGTCCTACATTTACTTCTCCTAAAAGCCACGATCCTAACAATCTTAAGATATGGTTATGAGTCGGTTACGGCTGCAATGAAATCGAATGAGATCATATGGGTTCTATGATAATCTAACCACAAAGAAACACATGTATAGGCATTAAATGCAACTAGACGAATGATTTGTGAACGCCAATCATCCGCTCCAAAATCTTGAGTATTCACTGTTTTAAATTTAATCGCTGACTATACAACTGACTATACAATTCGTTTATCAACTGAATTGAATAGAAGGAAACAAAAGGATTTGGGGTGATTTAGAGGAAATAATAAAGTTTGACACAAAAACAACTAAATCCCCTCACCTGCTCCAGCCTAACAAAAAAGCCTCTCACGAGGCTTTTGTTTATTCATGGGACCTAATTAGCATCCAAATGCAGAAATGTTCTCTCGAATGTAATGGGTAATTTTCTGACTTAGATCTATCTTATCCGAAACAGTAATAAATTCATTCGTCAACACTTCCAGTGGATCGTCGTTATAGGACTCAATGAAACTTTCAATGGTTCCATCATCGAGGGCTTCGTACCTGCCTTTATTTCCGGAAACAATTTCTAGGGACTTCTGGATTAGTTGACTTAATTCGGGCGATTTAACTACTTCATACCCTTTCACACATAAATGAACATAGTGCTTTGTATCATTAAAGTATACTTGATTCAAACCACCGTTCATCACTTCATTGTTTACCGTGTAACAGGAGTAAGCTATTTGAACAGGCTCGGGTAGTTTTGTTATCTCCCAATTCTCACTTGATAATTTGTTGAGAGTCCAATATAGCATTGCATCAAGTAGTTCATTGTTAGGTAATTTTGCAAAATCAGCTTTCGATATTTTGTTGAATCGAAGTTCATTATCTTTGATATTGTTAAAGAATGCTTGCTCAATATCTGTCGGTTTTTTCTTCTTGGGTTTAATGAAATTGAGAAGTCCCATTAGTTATACCTCACTGAAACCATTGTATAACAAATCCCTATAATGTGGAGGAAAAAGTGGTTTTAAACCTCAATCAAAAAACTGCCTGACTATACAATTGACTATACAATTTGTTAAAAAATCAAATTGAATGGAAGGAAATTGAAGGAATTGGGGTATTTTAGAGGAGATACTAATGTATGACACAAAAACAATTAAATCCCCTCACCTGCTCCAATGTCATTCAGGCCCTTAAGATGGGGCTTTTTTGTGTCGTGATGATTTCACAATTAGCTATTGCGTTTAAAAGTGATTTTTCATATATTTATTGTAAGTATTGCCTGCACAGAGAGAAGTGTAAAAAGGTTGTAAACAGGTTTATAAATGGGAAAAGAGATTAACGAAAACATCTTCTATTGTTTTGATTGTAGATTAGCTTCAAATACCATTCAAACAAGAAAGATTGACACCAGCTTAAGGTGCAAAAGGGGAAAACACGATTGAATATTGAAGATATTCTGTCAGCCGGATATGAGATGAAAGCTGCTGAAAAGGGTAGTTGGAGAATATATGATGAAGAGAATCCCATACCTGGATATTTTGAGTTTGATTGGCTAAGCAGCCGGTTTCCCGATCTTTATCATGAATTTGCCATATCGACCATTGGACTAGTAAACAAACTACATACGATCATCGACTTCTCGGAGATGCATGTTTTGGATGTAGGAGCCGGGACCGGAAGATCTTCTATTGAATTATCGAAAAGAGCGAAAAAGGTCAATAGTACAGATGTCTATCGTTCGGTGATCAATTTTGGAAAAAATGAAATACAAAGATTAGGCATTCAGAATATTGAATACACATATGGTGATCGTGATAAGCTTCCTTTCGCTGATAATAGCTTCGATGCTGTGATTTTTTCATGGGCTGAACCAAATTACATAGAAGCATATCGTGTGCTGAAGAATAATGGATATATTATTCAAATGGCATCCATACCTGAAGCGATATGTGGCGAGATAACCGATGTCTTACATGGGACAAATAGTTATGATCAGAAAATATTCCTCTCAAGTTATCCTGACGAATTTGAACAAAGAGACAATACAGTCTTTTCAAGTATTCCGCTTGTTGGTTTGGTTGATGTACATCGCTTCACTTATTTGTCAAAGTATAAGTCAGTTGAAGAATTGGCATCAATTGTAGGCCGTCTTTATGGACCGAAAGCAAAAGAATATTTCACAACGCGTAAACAAGATACGTATTCATGGAGAAATGAAATACGAATCGGTCAAGTTCTGAAATAAAGGCTAGAGCTACTATATTTTGATTACAAAATGGATAAGAAGATGATCGAAGGAAACTTGAAACTACAGTCATCATCGAAAGAGTTCAAACCAGTTTTCATGGCCTAGATCCGACTGCGTTAGAATGAATGATCTTGTCGATCTTGAGCATTCATTTCTCTCTCGATTGGTCACCAAACATAGTGTTACGATATGTCCGTGTTACTGGAACGAGCGCACTAGAAGATTCTGAATATAGTGTTAAGATGACAGCACATTAAGAATAGTCCAAGTTGACAAAGGAAAGTTGAAGATGCGTTGTTTTTTAGTTCGAAATCACGGGTTGGATACGTCGGATCGACAGATCAAACCCGTTTTTTATTGTAGAAAAACCGATACAAATTCTTCAAAGAGATGAAAAATCACATCCTCAATTCTCTCAAAAAAAACACGGTTTACCCCCGATTTCCTCTAAATCCAGAGTTTACGAAAGCGTTTTCACAAAACTCTCATTTAACTCGCGTACTATCGCCGTAAACCCATTGCTCTTTCAAAAATGGCACTATATAATCGGTTTAGTAGGGATACAAGATCCATGAGAGAGGATAACCATCATGAAACCAAATCGTTTATTCTTCGGAAGTGCGACACTGAACGATGAGCGTAAAAATGTTTCGCTTGATACAGTGACGATAAACAAAGAATCCTTCTTTAAGATTGAAAACTATGATCAAATGAGTCCGTTCTTTATGACGGTCGTGAGCGATGTTGATCACTGGATGTTCTTTTCCAGCACGGGTGGATTGACTTGTGGTCGAAAAAACGCAGAGTCCGCATTATTCCCATATGATACGGATGACAAGATCCATGACAGTTTTGAAACGACCGGTTCCAATACCAACATCATCGTTTCCAAAGACGACAAAGATTTCTTATGGCAACCCTTCTCGAGGCATAATAGCAATGTCTATATGATCACCCGGAATCTATATAAAAATACGATCGGCAACAAGGTCATGTTCGAAGAAATCAACCTTGATCTGGAAGTTGCCTTTACCTATACCTGGAAAAACAGCAATGTCTTTGGCTTCATCAAAGAGTCAAGCATCGTCAACCTGGGTGAGAAAACGGTCACGGTCAAAGTCTTGGATGGGATTCGCAATATACTGCCTTACGGGGTCAACACTTCTCTACAAACCTCGTTGAGTACGCTGCTTGATGGTTATAAGCGTTGCGAGCTGGTTGAAAGCGTAGGCTTGGGGATCTTCAATCTGAGTTCGATCCTGACCGACAGAGCCGAACCCAGTGAATCGTTGAAAGCCACGACGGTGTGGTCCAAGGGACTGGATCATCCGCAATACCTTTTGTCCGAACAACAAGTCGAAGCTTTTTCCATGAATCACGGCATCGAAACAGAAGTCGATGTGAAGGGCAGACGAGGATCTTATTATGTTGCGGATTCGATTCAACTGAAGGGTCATGCGTCCAAAACCTGGATCATCGTTGCCGAACTGAATCAAAGCGCGGTGGATGTCGCTAAACTCATCAAAGCGCTGACCGAGAATCAATCCTTGGTGGACGACGTCAACACGGATGTCTCCAAGGGCGATTTCAACCTCAAGAAACTGGTCTTCAGCGCCGACGGATTTCAATTCACGGCCAACAAGAAAGCCAGCTACCGACATTTCTCCAATACGCTATACAACATTATGCGCGGTGGAGTCTATGCGGACGGTTATAACATCGAACGAGATGATTTCAAGGCTTTTGTCCATGTCTGGAACAAAGAAGTTTATGCTCAACAATCCGCTTTCATCGATGAACTGCCGGCAACGATCGACTATAACGAACTGTTGAAACGCATTGCATCGTTGAACGACAGTGATTTTGAGCGCTTGCTACTTGAATACTTACCACTGACCTATAGCCGCCGACATGGGGATCCGAGCCGTCCATGGAACCGGTTCAGCATCGAGGTCATCAAAGAAGACGGTAGCAGGAATCTGAACTTTGAAGGGAACTGGCGGGATATCTTCCAAAACTGGGAAGCCTTGTCGCTGTCCTATCCGGAATATACCGAAAGCATGATCGCAAAATTCGTCAATGCTTCCACGGCCGACGGATATAACCCGTATCGGATCACGAAAAACGGTTTGGACTGGGAAGTCCTGAACCCGCATGAACCCTGGTCGAATATCGGATACTGGGGGGATCATCAAATCATCTATCTACTCAAATTGATGGAGTTATCCAAAGCCTACAATCCTCAGAAACTCACTGATTACCTGCACAAAGACATCTTCGTGTATGCCAATGTGCCCTATCGGATTAAAGGCTTCGATGCCTTGGTTGACGATCCGAGGAACAGCATCGATTATGATTTCGCACTTGAAAAAGCCATTCATCAGAAGACGGCCGTTCTTGGGTCCGACGGGAAGCTGATCGCGATGAACGATCAGATCTATAAAGTCAACCTGATGGAGAAATTGCTGGTTACCCTGTTGGCCAAGCTCTCCAACTATGTCCCCGAAGGCGGCATCTGGATGAACACGCAGCGTCCGGAATGGAATGATGCGAACAATGCCTTGGTCGGTAACGGGTTATCGATGGTTACCTTGTATTACATGCATCGTTTCCAAGCTTTTTTGGATCAACTGATCGATGATGTATCATGGGATTCGACGGAGATTTCCGTCGAAGTGCTTCGCATGTTTCAAGATACCGCCAAAGTCTTCGAAGACAATCAACAACATCTTGGCGCCCCGATCTCGGATGAAGTCCGCTTCGACATCGTAAAAGCCTTGGGCAAGATCGGTGAGAATTATCGGCATACCCTTTATACACAGGGTTTCAGCTCAAAGAAGGCCGCACTCTCCATCGCCGACTTGAAGGCCTTCATCGAACTGACCATGAAGCACTTGAAGGATTCGATCAAAAAGAACAAACGTGAAGATGGTCTGTATCACTCCTATAACCTGATTCGATTCGACAGAGGGCGTTGCAGTATTTCCCATCTCTATGAGATGTTGGAAGGTCAAGTGTCCGTGATGAGTTCAAAGGCGTTGGATGCCCAGGAGAGTTTGGCGGTCCTCGAAGCGCTCAGAAACAGTTCGGTTTATCGAAAAGATCAGGACAGCTACATGCTGTATCCCAATCGCGCACTTCCGCGCTTCCTTGAGAAAAATATCATCCCGGAAGCTCTAGTGATGTCTTCGTTTGTGTTGAAAGAAGAATTGAAGCACAACCGCACCCGCTTCATCGAAAAAGATGTCTACGGGAAATATCATTTCAATGGCCGGTTCAGAAACGGATACGACATTGAAAGAGCGCTCAAGGAAACGAAAGAGTATAAAGACGAAGATATCAGCCAAGTCAAAGAAATGTTCTCGGAATTGTTCAATCACCATGCCTTTACGGGTCGTTCCGGGACATTCTACAAGTATGAAGGGCTAGGATCGATTTATTGGCACATGGTGTCGAAACTGGTTTTGGCAACGCAGGAAACCTTTGAGGATGTCTATTCCAAAAAAGGCATGAATGAAGAAGCAATCGCCCTGATGAACGGTTACAGGGCGTCTAAAAAAGGTCTTGGGGTGGAAAAGACACCGGAGCTGTACGGAGCTTTCCCGACCGATGCGTATTCCCATACACCGTTGTTTTCCGGAGTCCAACAACCGGGCTTGACGGGTCAGGTCAAAGAAGACTTCATCTCCCGCTTTGGTGAACTTGGGGTGATCGTTAAGAAAGGTATTGTTCATTTTGATCCGGTACTATTGGAGAAATCTGAGTTCTTAACCGAGAAGCAAGCCTGGGTTTTACCGAGAGACAAGCACGAATCCCGAACAATCTGGTTGAATCCGCAACAATTGGGATTTACCTTCTGTACCGTCCCGGTCATCTATACCTTATCGGACCAAAAGAAAATCATAGTGACCGCCAAAGACGGGACCGTGAATGAATTTAAAGGAGCGTTGGATCTTGAAACCAGTCACAGCCTGTTTATCCGAGATGGCAAGATCGAAAGAATCGAAGTGTTTTTAGAAGCCTAGAGCGAGTTCAGAGGATCACCCGAGCGTAATCCATACCAATCCCTCTTCAGTCTCAAGAATCAAAGGGCAGGACAATCCAGGTTGTCCTGCCCTTTTGTGGACTAAGCAGTTCACTTTTTGCTCTGTCATTTTTAGGATTTCTTCAAAATGATACGAATCTTCAACCATAGAGACGAAGAGCTGATGTGAATCGTTCACAGCAAGAAAATATGAAGCAGAATAGTGTACATCAGGGAAAGATGTCTCGCAAGAAGATAATGTTAGGCGACGGATAAGGATTTTTCAATACGCAAAATCTTCCGCCGATGCAATTATCTTTAAGCGTCCCATCTTTTCGATACAGATCGCAGAATATGAAAAATTTATCGGCATTTTGAATGAGAAAAAGGGATACATAAGTTTCTTCCACCGACGTTGTTCATCCGCATCTTGCTCCTCAGAAATTATCTATTCTATTTGCCAAAAACAAACGGAATACTTCCATCTTGACGCAGTAGAGAAGCGGTTTGAATGAATCTCGAGAATCTTATTGTCGTTTGAAGTAACCGTTCAAGAAAATGGTTGAGAGTCATAGATTTACTTCAAGTTAGCGACTATTTTTCCAATAGTGAAAGAATGCCAGACGTAAAAGACGTACTTTGAAAGAGAGTGATAAAGTTTCATTAATCGTACACAAAATCTCGTTATTGACTCCTAAATCGTGCGTAAAAGGGTTGTATTTCTGTGTGTAACGGAACTATAATATGAATGTAAATAACGAATGGAAGCGATCAACACGAGAATGTATGTGGACGCTTGTTCTCGTAGTTAGCCAATAGCGTAACCGGCCAAGTAGCCGGTTTTTATATTTTTGGGAAGTACGTGTTGAGCCCCAATCCTAGACTCAACGACAAGACGTTACCATCATGGATGCTTTCTCATAGACTAAGGCAATAAAAACCAGAGTTGATTTTATTGCCTCTTTATAGTCTGAATTATGGTTTACCGTCAACCATCCAAATGAAAGGGGGTAGCAAATTTTAGGAAAGTGAGTGACAAAACTATTCAGAAGAGAATGATATTTCTCTAGTTTTGGTTTTTTAAGTATAGGCTAACGATAAACTGCTCATTGTTAGGGTAAAAGCTAGTGTTTCGATTATCAAGTCATTTCATTTATGGAGTCCATACTTTCTTCGATTGCGGTTTGAAGATTAAACAAATAGAAAGAAAGGGATGAAATTTGACTCGAACGCGAAGCTCACGATTGGTCATCGGAATTTTCTTAGTTCTTTCGATGATATTTGCGTTTGTATTTTCATCGATTACAGCAAATGCAGCAGCCGAAATCGACTTGATGGCTAATGGCTCCAGTGCAACGGTTAATGGTGCAGTTTGGGAGAATCTTGTTCCCCACACCTCAGCAACGGGCACGGGTACCTTCCATTCTTTCCTGAGAGTTCAAAATAATGGTACGGAAAGAGGGTATAACCACGGCCTAAGCGATGCACAATTTGATGAAAAGACCAGTTTTACGGATCCAATGTTATTAAGTAACGTTCCCACTGTCGAGTACGCAGGTGCGATGTATCGTGAATTCCAACTCGACATAAATGAGAATGATGACAACATTAGCATGGATCGATTCCAAGTTTGGTTGACAAACACTGAGAATCTGCTAAATTACGACATTACAACGTATAGTTTTGGTTCAGATGCGCGAAAAGTTTATGATTCCGTAGGATACATACTAAAACTTGCTGCAACGGGCGGTAGCGGAAAACGCGAATATCGCGTGTTAATTCCAGTTGCAGCATTTGCAAATGCAACTGAAATGTATGTAGTATTGTTTACAGAGCATGGAATAACCTATTCTACCTCGGATGGATTTGAAGAATGGGGAGTTGAAAAACAAACCGAAACCCTACCGTCAATCGATGTAGTCAAGACAGCATTAACTACAAGTCTTGCTGAACCCGGTGGTTGGGTAACGTACAAGGTTGATATCTTGAATACAAGCGATTCAACCGATCCGATTACGATTAATAGCCTAACGGATGTCGTTGAAGGAGGAACACCCTTCAACATTTCCGGAATCATCTATAATGATCAAGCCTTAACCCTACCTACAGCATTCCCGTTCACGATTCTCTCTGGCGCCACCAAGACGGTGTACTTCCGCCAAATGGTGACTGGGGAACCTAGAACGGTACTCGATGTTGTAACGGCATCTGGCGTTGATGATGAAAACCTGCCTGTGAGTGATTTTGATGATGCCTCTGTTACTGTGACGAATGTATTACCAATAATCCAAGTTACGAAAACAGCAACGCCGACATCCGTTATTGAAACAGGCCAAGATGTATTGTTTACATTTAACGTCCACAACTTAAGTATCGAACCGGTCACCCTCACGAGTTTGACTGACTCGGTATACGGCACCCTGACGGGCGATGCGGACTGCGAAGTCGGCACCGTGCTCGCGGCGGGAGCCAGCTGTGAATTCTCGTTTACACGTTGGGTCGAAGGGGACTACTCCGGACCGGATCACGTCGACGTCTTCACCGCACACGCGGTCGACAATGACGGATCGGACGCCCACGACGACGACGATGCGACGGTCGACTTCAGCAATGTCCTCCCGAGTATCGAAGTCACCAAGACAGCCAACCCGACGATCGTCCCGGAAACCGGCGGCAACGTCCTCTTCACGTTCACCGTCAAGAACACGTCCACCGAAGAACCGGTATGGATCACCAGTTTGACTGACTCGGTATACGGCACCCTGACGGGCGATGCGGACTGCGAAGTCGGCACCGTGCTCGCGGCGGGAGCCAGCTGTGAATTCTCGTTTACACGTTGGGTCGAAGGGGACTACTCCGGACCGGATCACGTCGACGTCTTCACCGCACACGCGGTCGACAATGACGGATCGGACGCC
>JAHFCO010000010.1:44034-59963 GCA_023249475.1 Bacillota bacterium
GCTCGCGGCGGGAGCCAGCTGTGAATTCTCGTTTACACGTTGGGTCGAAGGGGACTACTCCGGACCGGATCACGTCGACGTCTTCACCGCACACGCGGTCGACAATGACGGATCGGACGCCACCGATAACGATGACGCAATTGTAGACTTTTCGGATGTTCCTCCGACCATCATGGTTACCAAGACCGCGAATGCGACGAGTATTCCTTTCTCGGGTGCAAACGTAACGTTCAAATTCGTTGTGATGAATACTTCCTCTGAAGAGGCGGTCACGATCCTGAGTTTGAATGATAGTGTCTTTGGAGTCCTGGCAGGCGATGCGGACTGCATGGTTGGAACGATTCTCGCCGCAGGTGCAAGTTGTGAATTTGAAGTGACTGTATGGGTCGAAGGAGAAGCGGGTAGTACACATACCAACACCTTCACAGCAGTCGCTGAAGACAATGATGGAACAGATGCTAGAGATGATGATGATGAAACGATTAAACTCTTCTGGTATGGGTTCACTCCGGGTTACTGGAAGACGCATCCGGAAGAATGGATTAGAACAGATTACATGACGACTACAACCGTTAGAAGTGTTTTCGCCATCCTCGACTCGAGATACCTAACAGGTGATAAACTCGACCTGAACAAAGATGGCAAAGAAGATACGCTGATGGATGCTCTCAACTACCAGGGTGGCAATGATCTGAAGGGAAAACTCCAGATCCTGCTAAGAGCCGCGGTTGCGGGTATACTGAATGAATCGGCTTTGGGGGACTACTATCCTCCGTATGACTCGACGACGGAACTCATCAATGCCGTGAATGTGGCGATTGCTTCGACCAACAAAGGTACGATTACCTCCTTGGCGATGGCGTTCGACTACTGGAACAACGGCATCCACATGTTTCCCGAACCCTGATTCGCATTCACCTTGACTGTGAATGTCAAGGTCGAAGAGGGAATCCATAGAAATATGGATTCCTTTTTGATTTGTCCTTGGGAATTTCACTACTTTCTTCCTTCGCATGGTAAAATGGTGTCGGTCGATTACCCCAAGGAGAACATGATGAGTAAAATCAAACTACATATCTTACCGGATGAAGACGATTTCGAAAGTGCCGAGGTTCATGTGTTCGCAACCGTCGAAGGAGACGAGTTCGAGTTCTTGTTGGATACCGGCGCGGGGACAAGCAGTATCCGCAACAGCGAGTTCACGATGCATTATCCGGTGATGTACGTTAAGAAATCCGCCGGTGTCTTCGCCCAACACGCGGATGATTTGATCAAGATCCCGTCGTTCAAATTGGGTCCGATCTTGAAAACCGGTGTCGAATTCTACCGGATCGACGGGGAAGCCGGCATGACGAACCTGATCGGGATGAACATCATGAAAGAGTATGCCTTCTATTTCGATTTCAAAAACAACACGATGGAAATCAATCCGGATTCGACGCGTTATGCGAAAGATAGCCATGAAATCATAATGGATGAGAAATATCATCCTTATATTCCCGTGAAGTTCGAAGAGGAGGAAGTACTGGCGGTATGGGATACCGGCGCAAGCATCACCGTGGTCGACCATGGGTTCATCGCAGACCATGCGACCCATTTCAAACTCATCGGCGAGTCGACCGGAACGGATTCCACCGGTGAATCGATGCAAACGCCGCTCTATGAAATGAAGGGGATCAGCATCGACGGGCACTTGTTTCCTACCCATCATGTCGCAGGTGTCGATTTGACGCTGATCAACTCGACGGTCGATACGAAGATGAATCTGATCTTGGGGTATAGCACTTTACGCCATGCGGATTGGTGGTTCAATTTTCCAGGGAAGAAGTGGCGGATTACGAAGTTCAGAGGTTGAAGTCCAATGTTACATGCAAGCTCCCGAAAACCGGGAGCTTATTATTTGCTGTCATTCACACGTAGAGAGTGATAAAATACAAGTAAAGAAGAACGAAACCATTCACAATATGCTTGCCACTTCGTATGTGCCGCCGTGTAAGGGAATCAGTTGAAACCTGAACCAAGATGGAGGAAACCATGGGAAAGTCATCACTAACCAGTCTGACGAGTGAGAAACGGGAGACGCTTTTGTCTTGGATTAAATCGATCGGGTCATCCGGTGTCAAAGACATCAAGAAATCGATGCGGATCCTCTTGATCCAGTTGGCGATCTTCGCATCCTTTCAATTGATCTTTTGGTGGAACGTCAGTGCCAACATCATCCCGGCCGCCATCCACGGACCGATCGTTTTCCTGACGGCGACCTATAACGACGTCGTTCCGAAGACGCTGTATTGGGTGATCTTGTTCACCTTCGGCCGGCGTCTCTTCAATAAGATCAAGTCGGTCGGGTTCGCCAAAGCGATGGCGCCTGTGCGAAACCTTGTCCCCGAACTGAAATCCGCATATGCCGATCTGGGAGCCAAAGCGGTCTCGTTGGCTTGGTTTGGCGTGGGGGTCGGATTGATCATCGCGAATAATTTCGCCTCGTACAGCCGCTTCAGCGAAGCGCGCAATAAGTTCGACAAATACTTCATCGCCATCCTCATTTCCTTCACCATCTCCTATTTGCTGGGGGAAGGAAGGAAACATTGGATTTTCAAGTTCACACGTTTGCTTGTTTCGGATGTGACCCACGCCGTTCACCTTAAAAACCATCACACGGACAACCACACCTATGTCGCCTTGTCCGGATTCATCATCGGATTACTGGCGGACGCCCCCTTGATTCTGATGAAAAGCATGTACGGCGGCTATTACCTGGGGTTGGGATGCATCGCTTTGGCCGTGATTCTGGTCTTTTCGAAAGTGAATGCGAAGGTCCCGGGATGATCCGACTCTACGATCAGAAATATCGATACTATGCTTACTTCGATCCTTTGACCGGTCAAGGGGCGAGAAGCAACGCCTATGATGACTACGGAAGGGATACCGGTGAAGACCCCTATCGGGCGAGTTTCCCCGAACTGTTGGATGTCGGGATCATGGGTCATTGCGCGCATGGGAAAAGCGGACTCTGCCTTCAATCCGGGGTGGAATGTTACCAAAACGGATTGGGGATCGAAGAGCCGAACCTGTCGCTCGACCGGTTCAAACGATTGATCGACGAATGTAAAGGCCGGACATTCCAAGTCGCCTTGGGTGGAAGGGGGGATCCCGACCAACACGAGGATTTCGTCGAGATTCTGAAATATGCTTATACGAACGGCGTCGTTCCCAACTTCACGACTTCAGGATATGGACTTGAAAGCAAGTTGATCCCGCACATCAAAGCCTACTGCGGTGCGGTGGCGGTGAGTTGGTATCGAAACGAGTATACCCATAGGGCATTGCGCATGTTGATCGACGCGGGGATCAAAACCAACATCCACTTCGTGCTAAGCAACGCCTCCATCGACGAAGCGATTGCGATGATCGAAGAGGATCGGATTCCAAAGGGTGTGAACCGCATCATCTTCCTCCTCCATAAACCGGTCGGGCTAGGTTCCTACACCAATGTCTTGGATGTGGACGATGAGCGCGTTAACCGTTTCTTCAGTCTGATCGATCGTCCGGAAGTCGCTAATCGCTTGGGGTTTGACAGTTGCTGCGTACCGGCGATTCTGAACTTCGCGAAGAACATCCATCCGATGTGCATCGAGGCTTGTGAAGCTGGTCGCTTCTCGGCCTATGTATCCCCCGATTTCAACTTGATCCCCTGTAGTTTCGAAAAGGATCCGAAATATGCCGTATCCTTACTGAATTCGTCGATCGAAGAAGCTTGGAACAGTAAACCGTTCGAATCGTTCCGCAACCTTCAAGAAGGGAAATGCATCGCTTGTCCTTCCCGGACATCCTGCTATGCCGGATGCCCCATCGTCCCTAAAATCACGCTTTGTCCAACCGTAGATCCTCATCACGCAAGGGAGGTCGCACTATGAAAATCAAAGCCGACTATGTCACCAATTCGTCCAGCGAAGTGTTTGCGGTCGTTCTCCAAGACACGCTTGTCAGTGCCGCCCTCATCGCTTCCGCGGTATCCATCCTGCATGGTTTCAAGGTCGAGCAGGATCTGAAAAACCTCAACGAACCCGTGGTCCTGAGTCTCATGGATGACGCGCAAACGATTTCAAGAAGCATTGCGAAGGGTGTGGAAGAAGATGCGCTACGGCAAGAGGCGATGGTCAACGATGCCTACTATGTTTCCAAAACCACGCTGGATTCAAGCCGGTCGGTTTTGGAGCGTGAACTCGACGAAACGATGAAGACGGACGAGTTTGCGAAAGCGAACTATGGTGTCGAAAACCAAGAATACCTGATGTTTAAGAAAGACTGCGACGAATATCAAGACTATCTCAACACGCAGCTTCAGCAAGTCGATGCGCGTAAGAAAATCCTGGCGGATGAAAGTACGGCGTTCAATGCGAAACTGTCATCGATCGGCGAGGAAACCCGTACGATGCAAACCGAATTGATTGCACTTCGCGAAGAGAAAGCGATGTTGGACGGGATTGCGAAAGGCTATCCGGATGCGACGTATGATTTGGATCCTGTCCGCATGAGAATGCGGGTGCTTGACGAAAGGGATCTTGAACTACGCGGGAAACTTCAATCCGCCAACGCAAAGATCGAGTATCAAGCGCAAGGAAGGGAAGCGATCAAACCCTCCGAAGAATCGATCCGTTTAGGGGATGAGTTGAAATCCAAACAAGAAGAATACGCATCCGAAATGAAACGATTGGATACGGAGAAACGAAGTCTACTAAAAGCCGAAAGGCAACGTCTAAAAGAAATCAAGTCCAACCTTGCGAAAGCCAAAGAAACTGGCGACCCCGATGGAACGAAGCAGGAAATCAACTTTTCGATGCAAGAAAGCGAAGAAAAAGCCAACGCGATCTTGGAAGAATACAAACAAAAGAGTCTTGACCTTCAATTGAGAAGCGAAGAAGAAATGACGTTGCTGAGAAAACAACAATTGAATCTCAACCGCCAGGATCTGACACGTAGCGCCATAGAAACCTCGCAATATGGCACCGAGGCCGCGATCGACGCCTTACCGGATGTTTCCCAGGAATTCGGAATGAATTTGAAATTAATGTACAAGACATCCAAGGTGTTGGCGGAAGGGATCAATGCGGGAAAAGAAGATCCCAAACACGCGGCGAAACAGATCGCGAAGGGAATCCTCAACGCGTCAAGCGAAGTGTTGAAAGATAAACTCGGCTTCCTTCCATTTAGCGCCCACGCGGTGAACGCCCTCAATAACAGCCTTCAAAACGGACTGAACGCCTCGATCAAAGGGGAAAACGTCCTTAAGGCGCTCTCCCAAGGATTGACCAAAGGCATCGCCGAAGCGGGTTATGCCCAAGGGACGACGTTGATCAAGGAAGGCTTGCCGCAAACCGACGGGAAGATCGTGGAAGCGACGGACGAAACCGTCTCGACACTTCTCAACAACAATCCCCTCACGATGGATCTCTTCAATCGATTGACCAAAGAAATCGGTGGCGACAAGATCGCACAAGAATAGAGACAGCCGGACGACAATCCGGCTTTTCTTTCTTCTCCATCATTTTCTAGTGGAAATCAAAACGAAAGCATTGTAAAATAGAAGAGCAATGCGGGTGTAGTTCAATGGTAGAACGCGACCTTCCCAAGGTCGATACGGGGGTTCGATTCCCCTCACCCGCTCCAATGCCTTCCCGGTCCGATTCGGACTTTTTTTATGTCTGGGGCAAACCAGTCATTGACGATACGGATAAAAAGAGTGTTAAGACATGCTAACCAGCTTGAATGAAAAGCATCCGATGACTCTTCGGATGCGAGAGCGGGCATCATCGCCGGATACTCGGTACAAATTTCAAGCCGTTGCATCGATTATGGCAAGGCGCTTTCCTTCGAGGTGCCGATCGCCATGGTATAATCCGGGAAGATAACGAAAACATGATGGAGGATCGAAATTGAAAAAAACACTTTATCTGATGAGGCACGGGCAAACCTTGTTCAATCAGCGCAGGAAAATCCAGGGATGGTGCGACTCGCCGTTGACGAAGACCGGGATCGAACAAGCCAAGATCGCCGGCGACTACTTCAAAGAACAGGGGATCCAGTTCGACCATGCCTATTCATCGACGTCGGAGCGGGCATGCGATACCTTGGAGTTGGTGACTTCGATGGAATACAAACGCCTGAAAGGTCTGAAAGAATGGAATTTCGGGATGTTTGAAGCGGAAAGCGAAGACCTGAACCCCAAACTACCTTACGGCGACTTCTTTGCGAAATACGGCGGCGAGGATGAAATGGACGTCAGACAACGGATGGCGGACACCTTGGTCGACCTGATGAATCAGGATGGACATGAATGCGTGTTGGCCGTTTCGCATGGCGGGGCGTGTCGGCAATTCATGCGCTATTGGGCGGCCAACAGTCCGGTCGATCAAAAGGGAAGGCTCGGGAATTGCTGCATCCTGAAGTTCGCGTTTGAAGACGGTCAATTCACTCTCTTGGAAATCATCAACCACGACTTCTCGCACTTGGCGGGAGTCTAGACAAACACGGCTTCGCTCTTGGTGAAATATGACCATCGTAGACCGTAGTCAACGCTTCAATCAACCCTAACGTCCTTAGGGACTTTTTTTGGCGAATCGACAGGCATAAGCGTTGAGCTTGGTTCGAAAATCCGATACGATAAGTGCCTAGCGTACCAAGGAGGTCGTATGGAAACATTCATTCCCGGATTGATCATGGGGTTCCGCGAAGGGTTGGAAGCCTTTTTGATCATCAGTATCATTCTTCAATACTTGAACCATATCCAAAGAACGGAACTCAAGAAACACGTCGTCAACGGTGCGATCGGCGGAATCATCGCGTCGTTATTCATCGGCGGTGTGCTTTATTGGATTTCCCTAACGATCCAAAAGACGGAAGAAATCTCGAAGATATGGGAAAGCGCCGCAAGTCTGGCCGCCTTGGGACTCATCACCACCTTCATCGTATGGATGATCAAGCATGGTCAAAACATGGTCGGCGAAGTGCAGGACCAAGTCAAACGGAACATCTCGAAGACCGGTCTGTTTAGCGTCGCGTTCATCATGGTCGTCCGTGAAGGGGCGGAGATCGCGATCTTTACGTTCGCCGGTCAATATACGCTCGTTTCGATCGGTGTCGGGATCGCCGCCGCCTTCGGGTTGTCGATCTTGATCTACAACGCGTTGATCAAGGTGAACCTCCGGGTGTTGTTCAACATGACCTTGGCGTATCTGATTCTACAGGCAGGGTTTCTCTTAGGCTATGCGGTTCATGAAGGGCTGTCTGCGATGAAAGACTTGGCCATCCTTGACGGCGGGCATTTCATCTATAAAAAGGCATTCGATTTATCTTCCACTTTGCTGGACCATAAGCAAGGCGCACTCGGCTTACCATTGTATGTCGCTTTCGGATGGTATTCCCGACCGGAATGGATCCAATTCATTCTCCAATACTCCTATTCGATCGGTCTGTTCGCGTACTGGAAGAATGTTCGATCAAAACAAAAACGAGGATAAACATAATCTGACGAGAAAAGGACAGGATGAACGCCTGTCCTTTTCTCTACGTTGTTGGAATCATGGCTTGACTTGGAGTTCACACCAAGTGTTATAATCAACTCGACAAGAGGTGATTGTATGAACATCGCGGAAGTATGTAGACGATATGCACTGACTCCGGATACCTTGCGCTATTACGAAAGGATCGGACTGATCCCTCCGGTAAAACGCACGGCGAGCGGGTTGCGCGACTACGACGAAGAAGACTGCAAATGGGTCGAATTCATCAAATGCATGCGAAGCGCCGGGCTTTCGATCGAATTCTTGACGGAGTATGTCAAACTGTTCATGCAAGGCGACGATACCTTGCTTCAACGCAAGTCGCTGATCCTTGAACAACGCGATCTGTTGGTTTCCCGTATGGAAGAAATGCAGGTGACGCTGGATCGGCTCAACCGAAAGGTGGAGCGATACGAAAAACTGGTCGTGGGGAAAGAAAAAGAATTACGCCGATCGGACGGGAAACCCGATCCGAGCGAGTTATAAATGACGGTCGCAAGTGCGACACAAAGGAGAAGCTCGATGAAACTCAACGAAAAGAACGTCCTGATCGCCTATTATTCGCGCCGAGGCGACAATTATGTGAACGGCTCAATCCGTAACCTGGCGATCGGGAACACCGAAGTCATCGCCCGGATGATCCAAGCGACCACCCAAGGCGAGTTGTTTCACATCGAATCCGTCACGGGATATCCCGAAGGATACAAGGAAACGACGGAAGTCGCGAAGAAAGAATTCCGCGCCAACGCCCGTCCCGAACTCGTCCGTCACCTTTTAGGGAGCGAGACCTACGATGTGATTTTCCTGGGTTTCCCGAATTGGTGGGGGACGATGCCCATGCCGGTATTCACCTTTCTCGAAGAGATCGATACGACAGGGAAAATCATCCTTCCGTTTTGCACCCACGAAGGAAGCGGATTGGGGAACAGTACGCGCGACATCAAAAAAGTCTGCCCCGATGCGATAGTCGTCAACGAGATCGAATTCTACGGATCAAGAGTCAATGAGTCGGGTGATGCGGTAAAGGCGTGGATTGCACGAATCGAAAAATCGTTGGATTAGAAAAGTTCTCGTTGGAGAACTTTTTTATGAATTGACGTGATCCGCGACCAACGAGAACAAGGTTTTTTCGATGACGCCGGAGGGATCGACACCTAATTTCCGTGCGATTTCAAACGCGAAGGGGTAAGGCGTGGCAGGCCCTTGGCTGGTGATGAGGTTCTGATCGGACACGACAACCTTTTCAAGGAAGGTGCCGCTACCCAGTTTTTCGGCATATCCGCGATATCCCGTCACGGATCTCCCGCGGATCACCCCGGCTTGTTCAAGAACGATCGTACCGGAACACATCGCCCCGATTTCCTTCCCTCGTTTATCGAAGGATTGCACCATCTTGATGACATCCGGGTGGTCCAAAAGATTCTGTCCGCCTGGGCGTCCACCTGGAAGAACGATCATGTCGTATTCCTCGACGATCTCTCCGAAGGGTAGATCGCCTTCGATCCACATCCCCTGCATTCCTTTCACAAACGGTGTATCAAAGTAGAACAAGTCGCACTGAATCCCGCATCGACGCAGAAGATCCGTGATCGTCAACGTCTCGCTTTCTTCAAACCCTTCGATCATCAACATCGCGACCTTACGCATGGTCGTTCCCTCCGTTTCGGATAAACGCATCCGGATACAGCATCCGATCTTTGATCGGGGCGCTGTTTCCACCCAGAAGATCAAGGATCGCAAAGGCGAACTCATAGACGGTCGCCGGTCCGCGGCTTGTGATCAAATGGTCGTCGACAACCACCAAAGCGTCGGCGAAGTTTCCTTTCGCATCGACCCGATTCTCATACCCCGGATAGGCGGTATAGTTTCTCTGATCCAAAAGACCGGCGGCATCCGCTACCCTTAGTCCCGCACAGATCGCCCCGATCCACTCTTGTTTTACATTCCTGTCCTTTAGCAACGCGATGACGCCGGGATGTGAACAGAGCTTCATCGCCCCCGCAAGACCCCCGGGAAGGACGACCATGTCATAATCCGTCACACCCTGAACGAAACGCAGATCGGTCCGAACGTTGATGTTGTGGGCGCCGACGACGTCGATCCCTTCGAGACTGACAAGATCGCACACCATGTTCCCTCGACGCAAGATGTCCACGATGGTGACGGTTTCCATTTCTTCAAAGCCTTCTGCGATAAGCACCGCGACCCGTTTCTTAGTTTCCATAACGCACCTCCATGTCATGATTCTATCGGATCAAAAAGAAAAAACCCGATTTTTCCAAATTCGGGAAATCAGGTTTCTTTCGTCTTTTGGGTTTCTTTGGCATAGGCGAGGGAAATCAGACTAGCGATCAATTGAAGCTGAAACGGATGCGAAGCGTAATCTTGTTTGGATCGAAACGAAACGACCCGGTCGTACCATGGTTTCGACCTTGCGTTTGGGTCGCTGGTGATGAAGTAGATCTTGCTTTTGCGTTTACCGCCGAAGAAATCGACCGGGAACGAATAGTCGAAATAAACCCCGGTGTAACTGAATATGATGAACAGACGTTTGATTTCAGGGTCTTTGAAATACTGCATCTGTTGCGAGAAGGAGACTTTCGACGTCGTCTTCTTCCCCAACATCAGTAAATCGTTCTGTAGGTTGAGGGCGACGGATTGCGCCTTCAGCATCCCGAAGATCGCGATGTCTTCGTACGTCGCGATGTCTTTCGCCAACGCTTCGATCCCTTGCACATCCAACGAATCGACCGCAAGGTTCAAGGATGCGACGACATCCTGCGTGAAGGCCTTCGAGGTTTCTTCCGAATCCAACCCCTCGTCGTACGCGGGGAGGGGGTTGGTGTGGGTCTCGATGATTTCCTTAAGTTCGTGAAAGTCCTGAAGCCCGATGTCCCGACAAAACCGGCTGATCGAACTGTTGGAGACGAAGCAACGCGCCGCAAGTTCGGTGATCGAAACCGCCTGCAAGTCGTTCAAATGGTCAAGGATGTAATTGGCGATCTGACAGTTGACGCTACCGTCTTTCTCGCTGGCGATGATCGAAAGCATCACCACCGGGAACTTTGTTGAGTACATGGCCTTCTCCTTATCTATGACATACATTATAGCGTAAGTGAAAGGAGGTGTGGTGCGAATACTCCAGGATTACCAAAATCAGGAAATATCATCACCCGTACCCGGATTTCCGTTACCATCTTTAAGAAAGAACACCGCGTACGGTGGTTGGGGTGAACGATGGATCGACTCGGTTCAATGCAAAGTATTTTCGGGATCGTACTGATGATGGGGATCGGGATGTTCTGTACGCACATCAGACTGTTTACGCAGGAATCGACGAAGTTCCTCTCCAAGATCATCCTAAACATCGCGGTTCCGACTTACATGTTGAGTAGCCTAATGACGACATATACCCGCGAGAACCTCTTGGATTATCTTCCCAAAGTCATCCTCCCGTTCACTTCCATGGTGGTTTGCTACATGCTGGGGGTCGTTATTGCCAAACTGATCCGTCTCCCGGAGAAGCGCAGAGGGATCTTCGCTTCGACCGTCTCGATCTCCAACACCCTCTTCATCGGACTCCCAGTCAATGTCGCCCTCTTCGGCGACGCGAGCCTTCCGTTTGTTTTCATTTACTTCATCGCCAACATCTCCCTTTTCTGGACGTTGGGGGTCTACGGAATCAAGAAGGGTGGACATGAGAAGAATCCGCGGTTTTTCACTCGCGAGACACTCAAGAATCTCATGACAATGCCTTTGTTCGGCTTGATGTTCTCGTTTTTGTTGATTTTACTCGGGGTGACGATCCCGAAATTCGTGATGGATCCCTTGAAAAGCATGGGGTCGATCATGACGCCGCTCTCCATGCTTTATATCGGGATCATTCTGTATGGCATCGATTTCAAACGTCTCACGTTCGATCGATCGATGCTCCTGATCCTCGGGATGAAATTCATCGTCTCCCCTTTATTGATGTTTTGGCTGTGTACCACGTTTGCGACACCGCTGTTAACGAAGAACGTCTTCATGATTCAATCCGCCATGCCTGCCATGACCATCACCTCGGTCATCGCGGAATCCGGCGGGACAGACCACGAATACGCAGCGGTCGTCACCACGATGACGACCCTCGCGACCTTGATTTATCTCCCCATCCTGCTCACCATCCTTTCCTCACTCGCCTGATCGGTGACTGATGAATCTGCGTTTGGTACACTTCAGGAGATGCATGTGGTATCATGAGTCCATAGAGAGAGTAAATTGGAATGCATAAACAGGCAGAAGCTTGTGAGGTTTCACTGACATCGACGATGGAGGGAAAAAATGCATACACCGAGAATCGAAATCGACCTGCAGAAAATCACGTACAATACACGAAAAACCATCGAACTGTATCGGACGAAAGGGATCGAAATCGCCGGCGTCCTGAAAGGGGTGGCCGGGGATTTCGAGTGCGCAAAAGCAATGGTTCGTGGCGGGATCGAAATGGTGTGCGACAGCAACGTCGACCATCTGATTAAACTCAAGGAAGGCGGTCTCGACGTACAACGCATGTTGATCCGTACCCCGGCGCTCAGCGAAGTCGATCGCGTCATCGAAGGTGTCGACATCAGTTTGAATACGGAATTAGCGGTCATCAAGAGATTATCGGAAGTGGCAATGCAGAGGAATAAACCCCACAAAATTCTCCTGATGGTGGAGATGGGGGATCGTCGCGAAGGGATCGATCCCGAAGACCTGTCCGGATTCATCGAAGAAATCTTGGATCTGCCGAACATCGAACTGGTCGGGATCGGCGCCAATTTCGCCTGCATGACCCATCTGCCGCCGGATGACTTCACGATGCGGCGCTTCTCGGCCCTTGCGGATCAGATCGAACGACGCTTCAGCCTTCATTTGACGTATGTTTCCGGCGGGAATTCCGCGAATTACCATTGGTTCAACGATACGAAAGATGTCGGACGGATCAATCATCTGCGCTTGGGTGAATCAATCCTGGTGGGAGTCGAGGCCATCCATAAAGACCCGATTCCAGACTTGGCCGCGGATGCATTCACCTTGGTGTGCGAGATCATCGAGAAAAAAGAGAAACGAGCCATCGACGGCACGATCAACCAAGCCATCGCGAACATCGGCTACATCGACACCAAGATCGAAGACCTCGACCCTTTGTGCGATGTGGAAATCCTGGGTTCAAGCAGTAACCATCTGGTCATCGACCTAAAAAAAGAGAACCTGGATGTCGGGGACGAAATCCGGTTCTCGATGCGCTATTTCGCCGTGGTCGGCTGTATGACGACCCAAGCGGTAGCGAAAGAATATATCCATCGCTAAAACAACGAAGTCTGTTGGATCGACGATTTCGATTCGAAGGTATGCATATAGGTGAACAGGGATTCGACATCGCAGACGATGCCGTGCTTTTCGCACGCTTCCTTCACGATTTTCGTCAGTTTCTCATTGTGGTCACTCATCACCGAATACGCCAGCCCGTACTTCTTTTCATATTTTTCCCGCATTCCCGGGAAATGTTCATCCAACTTCTGGTAATAGTATTCGCGATCGCCCTCGCGCAAGGTCACACCGGCTCCGAAGAAGAGGACGCCGTACACCTTGGCTTCGATGCAATAGTCAAGAATACCGCGGATGTTCTCTTCCGTATCGTTGATGAAGGGAAGGATCGGCCCCATCCAGACGATGGTCGGGATGGCATGGTCGTGCATCACATTCAAAACCTCGAACCGTTCTTTGGTCGTACTGACATGGGGTTCCAGGATTCTGCATAAATCTTCATCGAACGTCGTCAACGTCAGTTGGACGACGCATTTTGTTTTCTCGTTGATTTTGCGAAGCAGATCGAGATCCCTGAGGATCCGATCCGATTTGGTCTGGATCGCCAGACCAAATCCATATTTCTCGATCAGTTCAAGACTTCTTCGGGTGTGTTGCAGTACCGTCTCCAAATGGATGTAGGGGTCGCTCATCGAACCGGTCCCGATCATGCATTTCGACCGTTTCTTTCGCAGCGCTTCTTCCAGCAACGCCAAGGCGTTGCTCTTGACTTCGATGTCCTCGAACTCGTGGTCCATCGAATAACATTTGCTTCTGGAGTCACAGTAAATGCAGCCGTGTGAACAACCGCGGTACAGATTCATGCCATTTTGGGCGGACAAGATCCCCTTCACTTCTTTTAGGTGCATTTTTTCCTCGTACTTTTGGATTTGGGTCATCCATCATCAGGCGGACTGGTTTTATGGTATAATATAAACATAGAATCGTCAATGAACAGAAAGGAAACATCATGATCAGTAAACAACTCGCAGAAGCACTCAACACGCAAATGAATTTCGAATTCGATTCCGCCAATCTCTATCTCTCCATGTCCGCCTTCGCGGAAGGGAAAAACTACCCGGGGGCAGCGCATTGGTTCCGCAAGCAGGTCCACGAAGAACAGGAACATGCCATGAAGATGTATAAATATCTGGTTTCCGTCGGAGAAAAGGTAACCGTCAAAGGGATGCCCGATCCGCAAACGGAATTCGCCGGCTATGTCGACCTCTTCAAGAAAGCCTTGGAGCATGAACGCATCGTCACAAGCCGCATCAACAACCTGATCGAAATCGCCCAGGCCAACAAGGATTTCGCAGCGAATTCGTTCCTGCAATGGTTCGTGGACGAACAGGTCGAAGAAGAGGAAAACCTCAACAACATCTTGGATCGTTTGGCACTGACCGACAATTCCGCCATTTCCATCGTCATGATGGATGACAGACTCGCCTCCAGATAACTAACTACCTCCGCAAGGAGGTTTTTTTACACTTGGGCTTCTCCAAACTTTTTCTTCTCAAGCGTCTGGGATAAGAAAAACGGCTTTCGCCGTTTAGTCCAGTTTTTCCTTTTTCTTCTTGAACACCGATTTCTTCGCATGGGTTTCGCGATAGGCGGTGTATGAATACTGATATGAACTGCTTTCTTTCTTGATCATCGTCAAGACCGTACCTAACAGATTGACGTTGGAGCGACGCAGGGTCGTCACCGCGATCTGTGCGGCTTCTTTCTCCGTCTGTTCGCTCGCAATGACGAACAAGGTGCCGTCGGCGGTCAAACCGATCGGGATCGAATCCGGTACGGGAAGGACCGGAGGTCCGTCCAGGATGATGATATCGAAGTGGTTGCGCAGACTCGCGACCAAGTCCTTGAACTTCTTGGAAGAAAGCATTTCCGAAGGGTTGGGGACGACGGGTCCCGACGTGATCAGAAACAGTTCGTTGGTGATGTTGGGATGAATGATCTGCTGGCAGTATTTATTGAAAACCCCGGGTTCGAACGAAGATTCTAGCAACAAGTTCGATAGACCGCTCTTGTTGGAGGCATGGAACATCTTGTGCACGACCGGTTTGCGAAGATCGCAATCAATCAAAAGGACACGCGGGTGTTGGCCGGCCATGACGACCGCAAGGTTCGCGGCGACCGTCGACTTCCCCTCCGTCGGTTTGGCTGAAACGATCGAGATGACTTTGATTTTCTTCTCGAAGTTCGAGAATTCGATGTTCGTGCGAAGATGGCGGAATGCCTCGGAAAGATCCGTGGAATAACCATATCCCTTGCCTCGCGCGGCTTGGTCCAGTAAAGTAACGAGTATGCGATCCGACATTGTAAATCCCCCCTGATAGGTGTATTTTAGGGTAATACCGAGTAAAAGGCAATGCATTCGGGAGATTTTCATTTAGCATACATTGCATCACACTTATCGTCGACAAATCAGTCGGGAAAGTATGATAAAATAGGCAGGGGTGAAACTATGGACGAAAAATTCTACAATCCGGAGGATTCCGGTACCGAAATCGATTTGCTTGAACTGCTGAAAGTCGTTCGCGACAACCTGGTGCTGTTGATGTTTTGCACCGTGTTGGGGATGGGCTTGGCTTTTTCTTATACGAAGTTCCTGGTCTCTCCGACCTATCGGAGCGTGTCGACCGTCTACATCAAGCCGTCGGTCGATGAAGGGGTCGTCAATTACAACGAATTGATCACGAACCAGAAACTGACGGACACGTATACGCAGATTGCGAAAAGCAACCGCGTCTTGGACCGCGTGGTCGCGAAACTGCCCGGGGAAATCACGGTCGAAGACGTGAGAAACGCCATCAGCGTTTCTTCCATCAAAGACACCGAAATCATTTCGATTTCGGCGACGACCATCGATCCCGAGCTGTCGGCGGACGTGGCGAACACGGTCGTCGAGCTGTTCATCGAACAAATCAACTCGATCATGACGATCGACAATCTGCGGATCATCGACGAAGCGATCATCGAAGAACGGAAGGTCGGACCCAACACCGTCTTGAATACGGTGATCGGCGGCTT
>JAHFCO010000011.1 GCA_023249475.1 Bacillota bacterium
TTTTTGAATCGACGTGATTTCCTATTTAGTTTTCAAAGATCCGCTCGCTGCCCTTCGTTCTTCGTTTCCGTTTCCCGTGAGCGCTTATTTATAATACCAAACCGACCACCCTCTGTCAACAACTTTCGGTCGATTCCAAGCCACTTTTTCGCATTTCGCAATATCCGCCAATACTAATGTGGGATATCCCGTAAGACACAAAAATCGGCTACTAAAACCATCCGTAAGTACGGCTCACGATAACATGAATCATCGTTTCCTTTTTAGAGGTATACCTATTATAACAGACTAAAAACGCATTACAAGGAATGTGTTCCATTTTTCACCCTGCTTGTGTGAAAGTTGATGAGAGGTGGTTCATGTCTTGTTTCTATGCATCGGTGATCCGCTCGATCGTATCGTTTATCTCTCGCAGATCTCCTTGAGTTTCAGCAACGCTTTGCGCCAGTCTTCCTTGAAGTCTTCGAAGTAGGTTTCCGGCGTATCCACATCCACGATGAAGAGCGTCTTGTCGTCATCGGCTTCGACCAGGGTGTACTCCTCATATCCGGGCGTCCATTCCTTTGCCTGTTCGCTCGTGTAGTCTTCGACCCCGTCGACGATCATCCCCAAATGGTTGATGACGATGTGGTTGGGGTAATCGCTGATGAGGATTTTCGAGAGGATGCCGGTTTCTTTGCCGTCGCTTCCCATCGTAACGAATCGGATCGCATCCCCCTGTTTCCACCCTCCGACGAAGTAGGATCCTTCATGAAACAAGGCCGTCCACTCGTTGAATCGTTCGGCCGTCACGACCGCGCCCCAAACGGAATGGATCGGCGCGTCGATTCGAATCTCCGTACGTAATTTCATTTGTCTTCCTCCAATCCTTCCCATGCCGACCTTACGGTATGGGGTATGTATCTCTATTATATAGTTTTACCGTCGCCGCGCCATCGCTACGCCCGACGCCAAGGTTTAGGTATAAAAAAAACGCACCCTTGCGGATGCGTCGTTGGATTTAGAATGTTGCGGTATCGACTTTGATGCCGGGACCCATGACGCCGGAGAGAACGACGTTCTTCATGAAGACGCCTTTGACAACGGCCGGACGGGCACGCAACAGCACATCGTAGATCGCTTTGAAGTTTTCGTGCAACTGTTCGTCGGTGAACGAGAGTTTCCCGATCAGGACGTTGATGTTGCCTTCTTTGTCGACACGGTATTCGACTTTACCTTTTTTGATATCGTTGATCGCTTTGGTGACATCCATCGTGACGGTACCGGTCTTCGGGTTCGGCATCAAGCCTTTCGGGCCCAACAGCTTACCTAATTTACCGAGTTCGCCCATCATGTCCGGGGTCGCGACGATGATATCGAATTCAAACCAGCCGCCTTTGATCTTTTCGAGGAGTTCTTTTCCCCCGACGACATCGGCACCGGCATCAAGCGCTTCTTTTTCTTTCGGTCCTTGCGTAATGACGCATACCTTTTGGGTACGGCCCGTTCCGTGAGGAAGAACCATCGCTCCACGGATCTGTTGATCGGCGTGACGCGGGTCGACGTTCAAACGGAAAGAGACTTGGACGGATGCATTGAATTTGACGAAATTCGTTTCGCGAGTCAAGGTGATGGCTTCCGAAACGGGATACAGTTTGGTGCGGTCAACCAATTTGGCGGCCGCGAGATACTTCTTGCCTTGTTTTGCCATTTTAGTTGCCTCCTATTTGTTGTAGCCTTCGATGACGATACCCATGTTACGAGCGGTACCGGCGACGATGGCCATGGCGCCTTCAACATCGTTTGCGTTCAAGTCCGGCATTTTGTACTCGGCGATCTTACGCAGGTCTTCGACGCTGATGGTTCCGACTTTGGTCGTTTTCGAACTGGCGGAGCCGCTCTTTACGTTGGCGGCTTTCTTCAGCATGACCGAAGCGGGGGTTGTCTTCAAGACGAATGTAAACGATTTGTCTTCGTACGCGGTGATGATTACCGGTACGATGTCGCCTGCGCGATCCTTGGTCGCATCGTTAAATGCGGAACAGAATTGCGGCATGTTGACGCTGGCGGATGCCAACGCAGGTCCCGGACGGCAAGCGCCTGCCGGAAACTGGAGTTTGACGACTTTTGCAATTTTCTTACTCACAGAATTTCCTCCTTGTTTGGAAATTTCGTAGCCGTGGTTGACGGATGATTGCGCATCCTCCCACGCTAGAAAGGCCGTAAATCGGCTTATTTATTATAGGATACAAGCGTAATCTTGTCAACGTGTTCGTTTCCAGTGGAATCGAATCGAACATCTCTTGGCGAATATAGTACCAACCCATCTATATTTCCTAAAAAAAGCGCTATTTCTAGCGCTTAGACTTCGACTTTGTTGAGATCGATGTAGGCGATTTCGGTCGGGGTTTCACGGCCGAACAAGATGGTCAAGACGATCGCGGTCTGCGCATCGTCATGCATCTGGTCGATCGTCCCTTCGATTCCGCTGAACGGTCCGTTGAGGATCTTGACACGGTCGCCGACTTTGAAGTTGACGGTGACTTTGCGATCGCTCAGTCCCATACGACGCAGGATCGAATCGATTTCATCGGGGGATACGGGGAACGGCTTCGCGCCGCCGCCTGACGATCCGATGAATCCGGTGACGCCCGGTGTATTACGGACGATGTACCACGCTTCATCCGTCATGATCATTTCGACGAAGACATAGCCGGGGAAAAGATTACGCATCTTTTCGACTTTCTTGCCGTTCTTGAATTCGATTTCGGGTTCTTCCGCAACCAAAATGCGGAACAGGTTGTCTTCGATGCCCATCGTTTCGATACGACGTTGAAGGTTTTCCTTTACGCGGTTTTCATGCCCGGCGTATGTGTTGACCACATACCACTCTTTGTTGTTTTCTTCCATGTTACGCCCCGATTCCTAACAACTTGAGGAAAGCGGCGACGGCGATTTCGCAGACGACGAAGAAGACGCCGAATGCGAACGTGAACGAGACGACCGTGAGGCTGTCTCTTACCATTTCTTTTTGCTTAGGCCAACGTACACGCTTGACCTCGGTCATAATGCCGGGAATACTGAACCATTTCAACATAGAGGTTCCTCCTACTTCGTTTCTTTGTGCAACGTGTGTTCGTTGCATTTTTTACAGAATTTCATCAATTGCAGACGTTCCGTCGCGTTTTTCTTATTGCGTCGCGTCGAATAGTTGCGCGATAGACAGACCGTACACGTCAAGATGACTCGTTCGCTCTTATCGGCCAATTCGATCACCTGCTTTCATTTGCCATATTACTTTATCATAACGCCCTGTCTTAGTCAAACATGGACGCCAGTTTCTTGCGGATTCTTTGAAGGTTGTTGTCGACGGTCTTGTCGCTCATCTGCAGCATGCTTCCGATTTCCTTGTAACTGTAGCCTTCGCTATGGCGGTTGAAGATGAACCAGCCGTCTTCCCCGAGCTCTTCCTTGATCTTGTCGATGCGCGAGAGGCAAAACCCCAGGTTCGCCATGTAGATCGGATCGTAGTGGTTGTCGGTGTTGGCGATGGTGTCCATCAGTAGGACGTTCTCGTCTTCCGAGACGCTCATGGATAAAGAGAGCGAGTGGGAGAGCAGCGCATAGGAAGAACTGCGGTAACGGCGTAAGAGAGAACGGATTTCCCGTTCGATGCAGACGCGGGCGAAGTGTCCGAAGCTGACGCCGAGGTCTTCGCGGAAGTGATGCGCGCTTTCAAGTAGCGCGATGCATCCTTCTTGATAGAGGTCTTCCAGCGACGATTGATGCACGCTGGAGGGTTGACAGGAGTGGATGATCGCCCAAAGGGCCCTGTGGTATTTGCGCAGGATGGTGTTTTCACTCCATTCGCATTTTTGACGCAGGTAGTACACCAATTCGTCATCATGCGGAAACGACGGATGCATAGACATTCCTCCCCCGGTTTACTTGGCGGGGAATCGTTGGTTCAACACTTCGTAAAACAAAATCCCGGCGGCGACCGAAGCGTTCAAGGATTGGACGCTTCCCATCATCGGCAGTTTGACGATGAAGTCGCAGTTCTCTTTCACAAGCCGTGAAATCCCCTCGCCTTCCGATCCGATGACCAGCGCGATTTTCCCTTTATAGTCGACCGTGCGGTAATCGCGCGCGTCTTTCCCCATGCCCGTCCCAAAGATCCAGAACCCTAATTTCTTAAGTTCAATGATGGTTTGGTTGAGGTTGGTGACTTCGGCGGTCTTGACCGTGTCGATCGCTCCGGTGGATACCTTGGCGACCGTCGGCGTCAAGGAGACGCTGCGGTGTTTGGGGATGACGATGCCGTCGATCCCGGCGGCATCCGCGCTGCGCAGGATGGCTCCTAGATTGTGCGGATCTTCCAATCCGTCAAGCAGGACGATGATCGCGTCTTCTTTGGCACCTTTCAGGATTTCCTGTAAAGTGTAGGTCTTGAAGTCGTCGATCTCGATCATGCATCCCTGATGGCTGCCTTGCGCCAACTGATCCATTTTCTTCAAATCGATGTATTCGACGACGATCTTCCCGGCTTTCGCAAGGTCTTCGCCCTCTTTCCAAGGATTGGCTTTATTCAGGATCAGCTTCCGTACTCCCGTTTTTGTTTGTAGTCGTTGTTTCACCACGTTTTTCCCGTAGATATATTGTGCCATAGTCCTCCTGAACGCGGGTTTGCATTTGGTTCCAGATTTGTTCCAAGCGGTCTGTCATGTTTGAAAGATACCAATATCCCCACAACGCCTCGTATCCCGTGGCGCAGCGGTAGGTCGTGACATCGGTATTCTTGGGAACGCTGTCGCTTTTGAAGTTGCGGCCGCGTTTATAGATCAGTAGTTCTTCTTCGTTAAGCTCATTCTCTTCGATCAGCCGATGCACGAATTTCGCCTGCGCTTTCGCGCTGACATAGCGGACGGAGAGTTCCTGTAGATCCTTGGGCTTGGTATACCCTTTCTCCACAAGCAAGGTCCGCACCTTCAGACTTAGGATGGCATCCCCGACAAACGCCAGTACAGAACCGTTGAGTTCCTTTGGCTGTTTCATCAAAGTTTTCCCTTATCCGCCAGTTTCGCGCGGATGAGGTCGGATGTTGCGAAGTCTTTCTCCGCTTTCGCCTGATTGTAGGCTTCATAATCGTCCCGGTCTTCCTGGGTCAGTTCGACAACGGGGAAATCGATGCCGAAGACATCCAGTTGTCGGCGTAAGGCTTGATAATAGGATGCGACGATCGTCGCATCGGGTGTGCGGCTACGCAGTGCCTGATTCAACGGTTTCATCGTTTCAAAGAGGGCCATGAAGCCGTTGGGGGTGTTCAAATCGTCATCCATCGCATCGAAGAAGGCGGTCATGCTGGCTTGATCCGCCGGACCTTCCAGCGAAAACCCGCTGAGTTGCGCCTTGATTTCGGCTTGTTTCAGTACGGCCTCGACTTTCGCGAGTTCCGTCTGCGCCTGGACGACCGCTTCCTCGGAGATGTTGAGGGGGGCGCGGTAATGCGCCATCAACAGCATCCACCGTGTCGCGTTGGCCCCGATCTTGGCGATGATGTCTTTCGCCAGCATCACGTTGCCCAAGGACTTGGACATTTTCTCCCCGTCGATGTTCAGCATCCCGTTGTGCATCCAGGTATTGGCGATCCCGTGACCGAAGAGGGCTTTGGATTGGGCGACTTCGTTGTCATGGTGGGGGAACTTCAAGTCCATCCCGCCGCCATGGATGTCGATCATGTCGTGGAAGCGGTCGTTGATCATGACGACGCACTCGGTGTGCCATCCCGGACGACCTCTTCCCCAGGGGGAATCCCATTGGATCCCTTCCTGCGTCTTCTTCCACAATGCGAAATCCAAGGGGCTTTCTTTCTCGGTTTCTTCTTCGATCCGTGCTCCGACCAACAGGTCGTCGACGTTCTGTTTCGAGATTTCCCCATAGTTATCCACTTTATTGACCCGGAAATACACATTCCCGTCGACGTTGTAGGCGAACCCTTTGTCTTCCAGCGCCTTGATGAAGGCGATGATCGCATCCATCGTGTCCGTGACTTTCGGGGCGTAGGTCAACGGGCGGGTATGCAGGCTGTCCCGGACGGCGTTGTAGGCGTCGATGTAACGTCGGGTGATGACCTTCTCGTCCACGTTCTCAGCGATCGCCTTCTGGATGATCTTGTCATCCACGTCGGTGAAATTACTGGCGTAAACCACGTTCATTCCATGCGCTTCGAAAAGCCGACGCAGGGTGTCGAACACGATGATCGGACGTGCATTCCCGATATGCGCTTCGTTGTACACCGTCGGTCCGCAGACATACATATGGACTTCCCCCGCATGACGCGGGACAAATTCTTCATTCTTGTTGGTTTTTGAGTTAAAGAGTTTCATGATGCCACCTCGATGACAATAGTATACCATAATGAAAGAAATCCTGAATCATTACAGGATTTCTTTCGAGTAATCGTCATTTTGTTTGAACGTCCGAATCAACGGTAGGATCTTCTCCAGTTCAAGGGGCCGGCTGTAGAGATACCCCTGCACAAAGTCGCAGGACATGGCGGCCAAAACGCTTCGTTCCCCTTCCGTTTCGACCCCTTCGGCCAAAGATTGAATCCCCAACTGATTGACCAATGCGATGATTGTCTTCACCATCGCTTGTTTCTCAGAACTTTGATCAACCCCGCTGATGAAGGAGCGATCGATCTTCAGAAGATCGATCGGGAAGCGGCTGAGATAGGAGAGCGAGGAATACCCTGTCCCGAAGTCATCCATCGATATTTTGACGCCAATGTCTTTCAATGAGTGGATTTGAGCCAAAACGGAATCATGCATCCCCATCGGGACGTTCTCAGTGATTTCCAACTCCAGCCATTCCGGTCGAAATCCGGTCGTCGCGCAAACTTCTTTTACGATGTGGAGGAATTTGAGATCAAGAAACTCGACGGGAGAGATGTTCACCGCCATGATGAAGTTCGATTTCCACATCGTATTGATGTCTTTGATCGCCCGACTTGCTTCATTCAGCACCCAGGCTTCGATGTAGACGATGAGTTGTGCATCTTCGGCCAGCGGGATGAATTCGGCCGGTCCGACATTCCCCAATACCGGATGCGTCCAACGTAGCAAGGCTTCGAAGCCGCGCAAGGACTTCCCGTCGATCGCGTATTGCGGCTGATACACAAGATGAAACTCTTGGTTTTCCAATGCGGTGCGCAGATATTGTTCGACATGTAGCTTGCGGTCGACGCCTTCCGACATCAACTGATCGAAGATCTTCACGTTCCCGCGTCCATTGCGTTTGGCGTGATGCATCGCGATGTCCGCGTTTTTCATCAATGTATAGAGGTTGTCCCCTTGTTCGGGATAGTAACTCACGCCGATGCTCATCGTGATGAAGATGTCACGCAAGTTGCATGAGAAGGGGGTCCCCTGGATTCGATTCAGGGTCGATTTGATCCGGTCCATGGTGTTTTCTTCGGTTAGCGGGACGACCAGCGCGAACTCGTCGCCTCCAAGGCGCAAAACATGCACGTCCGAAGGGAGATACTCCACCATTCTGCGGCTGATGGACGCCAACAATCCGTCTCCCGCCTCATGGCCGATGGTGTCGTTGATGATGTTGAAATTGTCGATGTCGATGATCATCAACGCGAATTTGGCTTCCGGTTGAGCGATCAAGCCCGGAATCAACCGGGAGAACAAGTAGTTGCGATTATACAAGGAAGTCAGTTCATCCTGAAACGCGATGGTTTGAAGCTGACTGTCGCGGGTTTGGATCGATTCAAGCATCCGGTTGAAGTTCCGTGTCAATTCTTGGAATTCAGAATACTTCGAAATCTCCGGAACGGAGGCATAATTGCCTTCGGATACCGACCGTGTGTGACCGATCAGCACGTTCACGTGATTCGAAAAGATGAAGGCGTTATTGCGGGCGATGATGCCGAAAACCACGATGGTGAGCAAGATGAAAAAGGAGAACCCGCCGAGGATCAAGAGCGCATCCCGGAACGCATTGACGACGGGGGTCTTGATGGTGATATGCCAACCCGAACCCACCACATGGGCGGACGAGACCAGCTGCCATTGGTCGTCGAGATACGTGATGCCTGTGAACTCATGATCATCGCGCCCGCCATCAATCAAGCTAAACAACGAGTCGACACGATGCTCTTCCACTTTTCGGGGATCGGTGCTAAAGAGATATACGCCATAGCGATCCATCAATTCGATGTTTCCAAGATTCTCGTTTTCCGCCAAGAACGTTTCGCAATACTCATCGATGAAGTCCACTTTCAAAGTGCCCGACAACATCACGTTCTTTGAACGGATCGTCACACGCAAGGAAGGATGTTGGGTGATTTCCGAAACTTCCAAGTCTGACCAATGCGTGGTTGTCCAACGCGCCGATTTACGGAAGAAATCTTCGCCGGAGCGATCAAACCGGACCAAGTAGTCGTATTGGGGAAACGTGGATAGAATCTCACCGTCCAGATCGATCACTTCGATGTTCTCGAAGAATCGATTCGTTTGATTGATGCGGTCCATCATGGCGCCGATTTTCGCATAATCCGCTTGGTCTGCGTTTTCGAGGATGAGCGCGGAGTCCAGCATCCGTAATAGTTGCACCGGTTTTTCCAATTGGTCTTGCAGCCGCATCGCGAAATTCTCCGACATCCGTGAATATTCTCTGGACACTTCTTGATAGGTATAGTTGACATAAAACAGGGAACTGATGATCAACGCCACGATGACCGCCGAGAAGATGGCGGTGAATTGTCCTGAAACCATGCCGGAAAAGATCGTTTGGGTCTTTTTTCTTCTTGTCACGGTTGCCATGGTTCAAACCTCCCGTCCCTTACGACGAAAATCCCGATAGCCCGCGTGGTATCCCCGAACGCATCGATCTCGAACACTCCGCCCAAACCGGAATAACGTCGACCCCGTAGGATTTCCCGTTTGACTTTCTCCGGTTCGGTCGAGCCGCTTCCGTTCATCGCCTGAACGACCAATTGAACCGCATCATACGAGAGGATCGAGGCAAAGGTGGCCTCGTGCCCATAGCGCAGCGCATATTGTTCGATAAACAAGGTTTCATCGGGGCTGTCCGCTCCGAAATCCACATAATTCACCGCGTAAAAACCTTCCACCGAGACGCCCCCGAGACGGTATAGTTCGCTGGTCATCGACCATGCCGGAAGGGCGACGGTCGGATGATAGTCGAATTTCCGGAAGTATTGGGCATACTTCGAGACTTGTTCGGCGGGAAGCAACAACGCCACGCCGTCATAGCCCTGGTTGATGAGTTCGCGCGAAGTCGCGGAAATCCCTTCTTCACCCCCCTGATGAAGCAAGGTATCGATGATGATGTCCCGGGATGAAGCCTCGCGGATGCGATCGGTGATCTGTTGGGCGAAAACATAATTGGTCGAAGACAAAACGATCGCGATTTTCTTCGATTGCTTATACTCGAACACTTTCCAAATGGAATCCGCCTGGGTGAGGTTGTCCGGTATGAGTCGGATCAATGCATCGTCGAGTTGATTGAGATGCGCCGCGGCGATCGTGGGGCTGACAAGTAGAACCCCGTTTTCATTCGCATAGCGGACCGAGGCATCCGCGACGCCGCTGGTCATGTGACCGATGATGATCTTGATCCCCTCGTCGACGAATTCTTGGTCGACTTTCAAGGCGCCTTCGGGCGTGTTCGCATCGTTCTTGAAGATGATTTCGAGTTTACGTCCCAACACCCCGCCCTTTTCGTTGATATCCTCCACGGCCATCATGGCGCCGTACATCCCCGACACTCCGAGGTCGTAACTCGATGCGCTAAGCCCGCCGGCGAATCCGATGACGAGGGTCGATTGTTGGGAACATGACGAAAACATCAAGGATAAGGCGATGAAGATCATTGAACGCTTGAGAATTCGGTCCATTTTGCTCTTTCCTGACATTACTGTGTCCGTCGTGTCACGTCTTCTGCCATACTCCTCCCCGGCCTAAGGTAGATTCCACTGTTGCATCCATCGTCGCCAGCATGCTTCCACGCTTCTCTGACCAACTCTCCGTACTGATTTTCCGATACGATAAAACCAAAACAACCTCTTGAATACGCTCCGACGAGGTGGTCTGACGGATGCCCCGCCCCCACGCAGCGTCTTCGATCGCACGTTTCTGCCGAAGTTATGATCTATACCGTAAACCGAGTCATTTCGCTCCTTATCAAAAGCACACGAAGCGTTGATTGCCCTTGCTACCATTGTATGCATGAAAGGGGTTGACTTCAAGAAAAACATTGGTCCGAAACGGCGTAATCGTTTGCAAAATCACGGAAAAACGCGAGATGCTACGCATTTGAAGCGATCATGCGGCGGATTCCTGGATCCCGCATGGACTTCATCGGGAAACATACGTTTTTTGGAAACGTCCACTACTGGTTTGGGTCGTTCCCGTCGGACGTTTCGTCTGTCCGCTTCCCGAAAAGTCTCCGTTGAATCCGTGTCTTTGTGGTATGATAAATTCAGGTGATCCCATGGAAAAAAGAGTCTTAGGTAAATCGAAAACGGAAATGTCCTTGTTGGGTTTCGGATGCATGCGTCTGCCGTGCGACGCCAAGGGGAAGATCGATGAACGTGAAGCGTTCACCCTCTTCAACATGGCCCTTGCGGCCGGGGTGGATGTTTTCGACACGGCGTATCGGTATCATGACGGACAAAGCGAGATCGTCCTTGGAAAATGGTTGAAGACCATCGACCGTCGTAAAGTCAGGGTGGCGACCAAAAGCCCCGTCTGGCTGATCACAAGCAAGGAAGATTTCTTCACGTATCTTCAGAAACAGCTTCAGAACCTGCAGGTCACGTACATCGACGACTATCTGCTGCATGCCTTGGATCAAGACCGCTTCGAGAAGATGAAGGACTTGGGTGTGTTCGACGCGATGAAACAGGCAAAGGATGTCGGACTGATCAAACGGATCGGCTTTTCCTTCCACGACGAGTTCGATGTTTTCGAAAGCATCCTCACCTATCATCCCTGGGACTTCTGCCAGATCCAACTCAACTATATGGATACGCACTATCAAGCCGGTTTGAGAGGCTTGCATTTGGCCGAGTCGCTGGGGATCCCCGTACGCATCATGGAACCGATCAAAGGCGGAAGCCTGGCCCGATTACCCGCCGAACTCCGTTCGATCCTCAATGAACACCATCCCCACTGGTCGACCGCTTCGTTCGCCTTGCGTTGGGTCGCTTCCTTTTGGAACGTGGAGACCGTGCTTTCCGGGATGTCCACGCGGCTGCAGGTTTTGGATAATCTGAAGACCTTCACGAACTTCGTCGCGATGGAAGAGGATGAAAGCAACATGATCCTGGAGATCGCCGACAAGATGAGGGAGCGCATCAAGGTCCCGTGCACGGGTTGCCGCTACTGCATGCCTTGCCCCTACGGCATCGACATCCCGGTCAACTTCAGTTATTACAACGATTCCTACATCTACGATAATCTTGAACAGGGCAAGGACCGCTATTTGAATTGGATGGATGCGTCGGAGCGTGCTTCGGCGTGCGTCCGGTGCGGCGAATGCATCCCCAAATGCCCCCAACACATCCTCATACCCGATCGTCTGGTCGAAGTCGCCGACCGATTCAAGGAGGAACCGAAATGACCAAACTCGCGATCACCATCGATTTGTTGTCGATGACCCAGGATCGAATCAACACCTACCTGCATGATGCGAAAGCCTTGGCATACAGCGAGGTATATCTCGTCATGCATGTTTCCCTGTTTCATCGCGGGAAGGCGGAAGAGTCGCTGGCGAAACTCTGTGCGACGATCCGTCAATCCGGTTTCCGCCTCCATGCCTTGATCACCGAGGAAACCTTCAACGAGGTCGGATTCAACCGCAACGACCTGAAACCTTTGGCCGACCTGGGGTTCCGTGCTTTACGTCTTGAAAGCGGGTTCGAACGTCACGATTATGTGGTCACCCTTACGCAGAACACCTATGGGATCCTGATCGAAGACAACGGGTTGGCGCTGGAGGATCCGATCGGTCGGATCAAGGCGATCCAAGCCAAGGGGAACCTCAAACAATACAGCGCCGTCCATCCCTATTACGTCCATCCGGATACCGGATGTTCCTATGACAGTTGCGTCAACCGTACGCGCTTGTTTAAATCCACCGGCATCGAAGTCGGGGTGTGGGTCAATACGCTCGCTTCGAGTTCACCGGCCTTCCCTTTGGCGAAGGGTTGTCCGACGATCGAAAGCCAACGCCACCTCTCGACCAACCTGAGCGCCAGCGAACTGGTCGCCATGAACCTCTTCGATACCTTGGGCTTCGGGGTTAACCCCGCTTCACGGGAGGAAATGGAAGACTTGACCCGTGTCGTGAGCCGCAACGTGGTCGAAGTCCCGGTGTATTTCCAACCCGAGCTCGAACCCCACCTCAAGGAAGCGCTCTTGCAGATGCGCTTCAAGGCGCGAAGCGACAGCGCGGCGCAGATCCTGCGCGCCGTGCAGTTCAGGCAACACGCCGCCATCCAACCCTTCAACACCATCAACCGGGATCGGCTTTCCCTCACCATCGACAACCATCTGGCCGGACCCTATGAAGGGGAAATGCAGATCGCATTGAAGAACCTGCCATCCACCCCCTACACCAACGTCATCGGCCAAGTCGACCTGACGGCCGGGAAACTGGTCGATCTTCTGACAGCCGGTAAAATCAACTTCGTTTTGGTCGAACAATCCTGATCCCGCGCACTGCGGGATTTCTTCATTTTTGCTAACGCGGCGAAAGTAGATTATAATGAAAAAATAAGGATACGTGTGCCACTATGCGAAATCACGACGACACGCCACGTCTTTTCCATTTCAAACGAAGACTCACCCCCTACCGCTCCGCGATCCGGATCAGCCTCATCTATTTGATGTACGGCGTCGTCTGGATTTTAACCACGGACCAACTGTTGGAGTTCATGTTCGGCGATGCCTCGTACTACCATTTCCTGCAGACCATCAAGGGATGGATCTATGTCCTGATCACCGCGATCCTGCTTTACGTGTTGGTCGTATCGACCTTGGATTTGTATGAGGAAGCGAAGAAGAAGACCGAAGTCGCCAACCTCGACTTGCAGAAACAACTTGAAAAGACGCGCATCAGCGAACAACGCTTCGAACTGGCGGTCAAGGGATCCTTCGATTCGATCTGGGAATACGACGGGGTGACGAAGAAGTATTTCATGTCCCGGACCTTGCTTCGCAATCTGGGGTATTCCGAAGAAGAAGCGAAATTGACGGTGCTTGAAGATTGGCTGAAGTTCATCGTACCCCAGGACCGCGAAGGGTTCCTGCAGATGACCGAAACGTTCATCGCACACCCCACGGAGACCTTGGAGATGACCTATCGCGTCTTGCGTGCCGACGGGACGGTCGCTTGGATCCGCACCCACGGAACCTCCCGGATCGAGGACGGCAAACTCGTCAAAGTGGCCGGGTCGCACACCGACATCACCTTATCCAAGAACTACGAAGAAGAATTGACAAAGTTGGCCTACTACCATTCGCTCACCGGACTATTGAACTGGCATGGCTTCGCGAAGAAGATCCAAGACAGGATCCATACGCAACCGCATACGCCTTTCACCTTGCTTTACCTGGACATCGACGATTTCAAAAACATCAACGACTTCCACGGATACTCGGTGGGGGACAGGATGTTGGTGGAAATCGCCAACGATCTGGTGCACTTGGTCGAAGCGCCGGAAGCGGTGGCGAACCTGGGCGGGGACGGATTCGGATTCCTCATCGAAACCGTCGATCCGACCAAACTAACCAACCGAATCGCTTCGATCTATGCTTCCTTGCGCAAACTGAGAAGCATCGACGGGGAATGGTTGGATGTCTCCGCCTGCATCGGGGTCGCCCAATATCCCAAGGATGACCAAACCTTCGACGATTTGATGCAGAGTGCGGACGAAGCGATGTACGAGGCGAAAAGCAAAGGGAAGAACACCTACGTGTTCTTCAGCGACGCCCTGCATGATTCCCGCCTTCAATCGATCGCGCTGACCAACGAACTTCGCAAAGCGGTCGACAACGATGAACTCTACATGATGTATCAACCGATTTATGGATTGGACGATCGGCGTCTGGCGTCGATGGAAGCCTTGGTGCGATGGAAACCGACCGGACGCGACCATGTCCCGCCGGATACGTTCATCCCCCTGGCCGAGACCACCGGTTTGATCGGGAAGATCGAACTGTGGGTGTTCGAGAGCGTGTTCAAGCAAGTGATCGCCTGGCGCAGCGTCCGTCACCAAAGCGTCCCGATCGCGATCAACCTTTCCTCGCGGGGCATCGCCGACGACGAGTTCGTCCGCAAAATCATCGGCCTGTTGAAGAAATACGAAATCAAGAAAGGCGAGATCGAAATCGAAATCACCGAGACCGGACTGATCGAGAACTACGAGGCCGCCCTCCACAATCTGCGGATCCTGCGCTTTAACGGCGTGAAAATCCTCTTGGACGACTTCGGGAAAGGGTATTCCTCCCTGACCTATCTGGTCAGCCTCCCCATCGACCTGTTGAAGATCGACCGTGGGTTCACCAGCCGCATCCACAGTTCCAACGAAATCGACGCCGTCATCGCGACCATCGTCAGCCTCGCGCATTCCATCAACCTAGAAGTCATCGCCGAGGGGATCGAGTATGAGAATCAACTGGACTACCTGGCGAAACTGAAAACCGACTACGGCCAGGGCTATCACCTGCATAAACCGGCTTTACCGGAAATCGTCGAGAAACTGCTAAAATAAAAAAGGTCGCGAGACCTTTTTTATTTGACATAGAGATAGGTACGGACCATGTCCATCCAACACACGATTTCCAGTTTCCCGGTTTCTTCGGGGGTGAAGATGATCGGTTCGGGGTTCTTCTTGATATCGACCAGACGGTTGATGAAGGTCAGGTTGACCGGATTGGTACACCCCGTGATGCCTTCCCAGGAGAAGGTCAGCTTGACGGGGATCCCCGCCTTGACGGCCGCATAATCCAAGACGTAGGTCCCGCGGTCCAGATGGAGGTTGACGGTTTGATAGCCGTCGACGATCGGGGCCATGGTCTTCTGTCCGGTGAGGTTCATCACCAGGTCGTTCAACGGGGCGGCGACGATCGGCGAACGCAGGGTCATCTGGATGCCCATCAGCGCCACCAGGACGGCGGCGACGATTTGGATGCGTCGTCCGTTGATCGCGTTGATGCGCGCCCCCAGCCATTGCATCGAGATCAAGGAAGGCGCGGTCATCAGACCGAACACCAGCATGATCCCGCCACCCAACAAAGGATTGGCGCTTCCCAGCGCCATCACCTGCATGGTCTGCAGGGATCCGCAGGGCATCAGGGCGTTGAGTAAACCGATATAGAACGGTCCGCGATCTTTCTTCCCTTTAATGAAGTTGAATTCGGGAAGATTGACTTTGATGAGTTTGACCATGGTCAACGAGAGGAAGATCATCCAGAGTCCGGCGACCAAAAGCAAGGCGTTGGTGAACATCGGGCTGATCGTAAAGACCCTCCCCATCATCCCCAAAACGATCCCGCTGATCGTATAGGAAAGGATGCGTCCGCTTTGGTATTGCCAGACGCGACGCATCGGGTTCTTGACTTGGGCGGATACCGAGGTGCTGAAGGCGATGCCGCCGCACATCCCGATGCAATGGAGCGATGACACCAACCCGTAGGCGACCACCAAGCCCAGGGTGACCGTCGAATCCGTGGGGTCGAAGGTCAAAGATCCGTAGAGGGATTGCGTGGCGAAAAACACGACGACCGCGCCCGACAGAAGACCGACGAACCCCCAGGGGAATTTCTCTTTCCGCATGGCGTAGCCGGCTTTTTCGATGGCTTGTTTAAGGGTTTTATCGCTCGGTAAGGTCTTGCCTTTGATGAACGCGGTCCCCGTCGCATGCGACACTTGCGCCGACTTTACACCCGGCACGCTTAAAAGCGCTTTTTTGACTTTGGCTTCGCAGGTGGAACAGGTCATCCCCGCGATATCGAGTTTGCGTTCCATTTTAGCGTGTCAACCGTTTGATGGTCGTCAACACTTCGTCGATGATGGCCGGATCGCCGGACTGCAGGTCGCGTACGACGCAGGTCCGCAGATGTTGGGCGAAGAGTTGGGACGAAAAGCTGTCCAGGCCGGATTTGACGGCCGCGACCTGGACGAGGATGTCGTCGCAATAGACATCGTTTTCGACCATGGTCTTGAGTCCGCGGATCTGACCTTCCAGTCGGTTGAGACGGTTGGTCAGGTCCTGGATTTGTTTTTCATCGCGGTCGGTGTGTTTTTCGTGGTGCATTTCACAGTGTTTCATGGGGTTACCTCAGTTTGAAGAAGCGTAGGCGAAGCGCATTGGTAACGACGGAGACCGAGCTCAACGCCATGGCGGCACCGGCGAAGACCGGATTGAGGAGCGGTCCGCCGAAGTAATAGAACACGCCGGCGGCGAAGGGAATCCCGACGATGTTGTAGATGAAGGCCCAGAAGAGGTTTTCTTTGATGTTGGTGAGGGTGGCTTTGGAGAGTTTGAGGGCGCTGACCACATCCGAGAGGTCGCTGCGCATCAGGACGATGTCCGCGGATTCCATGGCGACGTCCGTACCCGATCCGATCGCGATTCCCGTGTCCGCTTTCGCCAGTGCGACCGCATCGTTGATGCCGTCGCCGACCATCGCGACCACATAGCCTTGTTGTTTGAGTTTATCGACTTCATTGCCTTTATCCTGAGGCAACACTTCCGCCAAGACCCAGTCGATGCCGACCTGCTTGGCGATGGCGTTGGCCGTCTTTTGGTTGTCCCCCGTGATCATCGCGATCTTGATGCCCATTTTCTTGAGCTTGGCGACCGCGTCTTTCGAGGATTCCTTCACGACGTCCGCCACGGCGATCATCCCGGCGGCTTGCTTGTCGATGGCGGCCAAGAGGACGGTCTTCCCTTCCTCGGACCATTCGTCCAAGCGGGTGTTTCCCGGGAAATCGACGTCGTTTTCTTTCATCCAGGCCGGATTCCCGATCAAGACGTCATGCTTGTCCACGACCGCCTTCAAGCCTCTTCCGCTCACGGCGGTGAAGGTGTCGACGGCGGATAATTTCAGGTTCTTTTCTTTGGCGCTCGCCACGACGGCCAAGGCCAAGGGATGTTCGGAGACGGATTCCGCACTCGCTAGGATCCCGAGGAGTTCGTTCTCGTCCCATCCGAAGCTGACCATGTCGGTCAGGGTCGGCATGCCTTTGGTCAAGGTTCCGGTCTTGTCGAAGATGACGGCGTTGACGTGGTGCGCGGTTTCCAACGCTTCCCCGCCTTTGAAGAGGACACCCAGTTGGGCCCCCCTTCCCGTCCCGACCATGATCGCGGTCGGTGTCGCCAGCCCGAGGGCGCAGGGACACGCGATGACCAGCACGGTCACGAAACTATTAAGGACGAAGGAGAATTCTTTGCCTTGCAGCGTCCAGAATCCGGCGGCTGCGAAGGCGATGACGATGACGACCGGGACGAAGTAGGCGGAAATGACATCCGCGAGCTTGGCGATCGGGGCTTTCTTGCCTTGCGCGTCTTCGACCAGTTTGATGATCTGGGCCAATGCGGTGGCTTCGCCGACCGCTTTCGCCCGCATCGTCAAGACGCTGTTGCGATTGAGCGATCCGCCGGTAACGCGGTCGCCCGGGTTCTTATCGATGGGTAGACTTTCCCCCGTCAGCATGCTTTCATCGACCGCGGATTGTCCGCGCTCGACGATGCCGTCGACCGGGATCCGTTCACCGGGTTTCACGAGAAGCAGGTCGCCGACGGCGACGTCTTCAAGGGAAACGTCCTGGGTCTCTTCACCCACCAGCAAATGCGCCGTCTTGGGGGCCAAGCCCATCAGTTTCTTGATCGCCTGGCTGGTCTTCCCTTTGGAGCGCTCTTCAAGCCATTTCCCCAACAGGATCAGGGTGATGACGACGCCTGCGGATTCAAAGTACAGGTCGTTGACCAAGGCCAAGTCGCCTCCGTAGATGAGGATCGTGTTGTAGACGCCGTACAGGAAAGCGGCGCCGGTACCGATCGCGACCAAGGTGTCCATGTTCGGGGAACCCTTGAGTAAGGTTTTCAGTCCGATGGTGAAGAACTTACGACCTGCATACAGGATCGGAAGCGTCAGCAACAGCTGGACCATCGCGAAGGTTTCAGGGTATTTGTGATGGTTGAGGAATTCGGGAAGCCAAATCTTAAGCGACGGAAACATGTGCCCCATCGCGATGTAGAGTAAAGGGATGGCGAAAACAGCGGCCAAACTGAGTCTGAAGGTCATCTCTTTCAGTGCCGCTTCACGTCGACGCGTGTCTTCGTCCACGTTGACCACGGATTGGGATTCGCTGGCTTTGTATCCGGCGTTTTCGACCGCTTTCTTCAACGCCTGCATCTTGATGATCGCAGGGTCGTAGGTCACGGTCGCTTTATTGGTCGCAAGGTTCACGCTGGCCAGCGTCACCCCGTTTTGTTTCTTCAATGCCCGCTCGACCGCGGCCGAGCAACTGGCGCAAGTCATGCCTTCGATGTCGAGACTGACGTTGCGGACGGACGAGATTTCCTGTAAGCCATAGCCGGCCTTCTCGACCGCGAGCTTAAGGTCATTAAAAGGAAGGGTGCGCTCTGCGCGCACCGTTACCCTCTCCGTCGTCAAATTGACATCGGCCGCTTCGATCCCGTCGAGTTTCTTCAAGGATCTTGAAACCGCCGCCGAGCAGCTTGCACAGGTCATGCCTGTGACGATGTAGGTTTTTTCTTCCATCGACAGCCTACTTCGCAGCCAATTGGTAACCCGCGTCTTCGACAGCCGCTTTCAGGGCTTCGAAGCTGACGGATTCGTCCGCATTCACCAACGCGGTTTTTTCAGCCAAGGACACCTTGACGTCGTTGACGCCTTGGACATCCTTCAATGCCATCGTGACATGATGGACACAGTGCATGCAGGACATGCCTTCTACAGAATACGTGGTTAGTTTCATAACGTTCACCTCGTAAGCATTATATACCCCCCATGGGTATGTTTCAAGTGAAATGATAATAAAAAAAAGCGTACCCGTAAGGATACGCTTCTCGTTGATAATCGAGGACTTACTAGATCTTGGAAGCCAAGAAAGCGGCCGTACGGACCAATTGGTTCGTGTAGGAAGCTTCGTTGTCATACCAAGCGGCAACTTTAACCAAGCAGACACCGCCGACGTTTTGGACTTTCGTCTGCGTACCGTCGAACAAGGAACCGAAGGTGCAGCCGATGACGTCGCTGGAAACGATTTCGTCTTCGGTGTAGCCGAAGGATTCGTTGGCGGCGGCTTTCATCGCGGCGTTGACTTCATCCTTGGTGCAAGGTTTCGCGACGACGGCGACCAATTCGGTGATGGATCCGGTGATGACGGGAACGCGTTGCGCGGCTCCGTCGAGTTTGCCCTTCAATTCAGGAACGACCAAGCCGATCGCTTTGGCGGCGCCGGTGGAGTTCGGAACGATGTTGGCGGCGGCGGCGCGTGCACGACGTAGGTCGCCGTTGCGGTGTGGGGCATCCAAGGTGTTCTGATCGTTGGTGTAGGCGTGGATGGTTGTCATCGTACCGTTGATGATTTCGAAGGAATCGTTGAGGACCTTCGCCATCGGGGCCAAACAGTTGGTCGTGCAGGAAGCGCCGGAGATGATGGTTTCGCTGCCGTCCAGGATGTTGTGGTTGACGTTGTAGACGACGGTTTCAACGCCTTCGCCCTTTGCGGGAGCGGAGATGATGACTTTACGTGCGCCGGCCTTGATGTGGGCTTCGGCTTTGACTTTGTCGGTGAAGAATCCGGTCGATTCGATGACGACGTCGACGTTCAACGCTCCCCAAGGAAGCGCGATGGGGTCTTTTTCCGCATAGATACGGATTTCCTTACCGTCGACGACGATGCCGTTTTCGGTGTGGGAAACTTCATGGCCATCCCAACGTCCTTGGGATGAGTCATACTTTAATAGATGGGCCAATGTCTTGGCGTCGGTCAGGTCATTGATCGCAACGATATCGAATTCTGCTTTTCCAGCCATCAGGCGGAAAGCAAGGCGTCCGATACGTCCAAAACCGTTAATCGCAATTCTTGCTGTCATGGATAAGTCCTCCTCATGTGACATATCAATTATAGGCACTCCGACCTGTTTTGTCAATTGTGAACCGATTGTCAAAATAGGCTTTCATTATTGGCTATCGTGGATCCAGAGCGGTTTTCCGCTGAGCGCCATCGCTTGGCGCGCACTGCTTACACGGGTATCGTAGAGTTTGTTGAACAGATCGAAATCATTGATCCGAACGCTCATATATTCTTCCAGATTCGCGCTGGATCCGGGCAGGATCCGCGTCAGTTCCTCGTGTTCGCTGACATGCAGGAAGACTTTTTCTTTTCCGTTAAGGAGCGTCGAAATCATCTTCAGGCAACTCAAGGCATCCACGTACAGGATTTCTTCGATGTCGATGCTCTTGGGTTGGATGCCGAACATGCAATAGCCTTTGACGATGCCGTCTTCTTTCAGGACCAACACCTTCTTGCCTTCGGCTTTCAATTCACCGAAGCGTTTCTCATAGTACCCGTCTTCCCGGGTGAAGTACCCGGTGAAATGCTTGGTGAACTCTTTGTAGAACGCTTGGAATTCTTTCGGGTCGACCGTATAGCTGATGCCCTGCGAACTAAGGACCGGGATCATGGTGTTATCGACCATGATTTTCTTGCGCCGGTAGATCTTTTCGAATCCGAAGGGTTCGTAGAGTTCCGGATTGTATCCCTGCAGCACCGTGACGAGGTCTTGATGGGAAAGCATGTCCAGCACTTCGTCCATCAGGTGTTTCATGTATCCTTTGCGGCGATATTCCATCGGTGTGAGGACGCCGACGATGTAGGAAGCGCTGATGCGCTTCCCATGCAAGACCATCGTATGGCGATGGACTTGCAGGGAGGAGAGGATCGACTCCCCTTCCTTTAGAAGATAACACTCCGTCGGGTCGTAGTACGTGTTGAAATAATAGTCGATCGACCCTCCGTCGTCATGGGCGAAAGCGTCTTTCCACTGTTTATACAGGATTGCCTTATCGGTAGCCGATGCTCTGTAAAGTTTCATGTTGTTCCCTCAAACGGTATTTCTCGATGAAATACGCCGGTGCCAGGGCCATTTTCGCAGCCCGTAGATGCTCGTTGCCCATGTCGTCTTCCCGGTTGACCAAGGTGGCTTGCGGGAAGTGATGGTTGAGGAATTCTTTCTCCACGACTTGATACAAACCACGGTAGGCATCGTCGGCTTTTTCGATGTTGATCTGCACCATGCGGGCGGATGTCATCGATCCGATGACGAAGGCGCGGACTTTCCCATCGATGCGGATCAAACCGCCTTCCCAGGGGATTTTGGAATAACAATCCAGGATGTCCATCGCCCCTTGTTTTTCATACTTGAAATATTCGTCCTGCTCTTCGTCGTTTTTCCAGGAGTAGAGGAAGGTTCGTACTTCGTCGAGGTTCGTCGTGTCGATCGCTTCATAGGCGAAGCGTCCTTCATAGTCTTTATGGAACGCGTTGATGTGGTTGCGGCGTTTCTGCAGTTTCTTCCCGCTGAACGTCCTTAATTTCTCCGCTTCGTAGACGTAGTCGAAGGCATCGCGTTCTTCGACGAATTTCGTATCCGGCAAGACTTTCAATACTTTCTCGACCCCTTCTTTCGTGTAGCACGAAAGTTCGAAAGGGACATGGGCGGTTTCGAAGATCTCCTTGCCCTTCAGGATCGCGGCGCAGAATTTGTCGGGCGCACACAGGGGCATATACATGAACAGGGTTCCTTTATGGATCCCCAACAATAACAGATAGTCGTCGGTGGCATACTTCCATAAGGGGTATTGACGTCGCCATTGGAACATGTTGACGATGTTGTGGTTGCTTTCTTCGATGCCGGAGCGATACAGATAATCCAGGATCTTGGGACAGTCCTCTTCGGTGACCGGCTCGAAATCCAAAGCGTTGGCGTCCATGCGGATTACTCTCTTTCTTTATATTCCGCGTCGAAAACCTCGCCGCGGACGGGTTGTTCGATGTCGTCGTCCTGCGAGAAGTCCCGTTGCGTCGGGGTCGGTTCGATGTCGCGTGCCGCTTTGCGGACGGCGAAAACCATGCGTAGAAGGAAGAAGCCGATCACCAGAATAAAAAAGAGGAAGAGCGGCCAGAGGTAGGTAAGCAAGATCATCCCGATGATGATCGTAAGGATCAGTTGGATCAGTTTCAATTGAATCACCTGTTTTATTATACCACAAACAAAAAAGGCCGAAGCCTTTTCTGTCTTGCTTGAATCAGAAGAGATCGCGCAACGCGATGCCCAAACCCTTCGCCAGTTTGTCGAGGGCTTTGAGGGAAATGTTGCGTCGACCGCGCTCGACGTCCGAAATGTAATTGCGATGCAGCCCGCTGCGGAAAGAGAGTTCTTCCTGCGAAAGGCTGACGCTGATGCGCAAATGCTTGATTCTTTCCCCGAACTGCTGTGTCAATTGGCTGTTTCCCCCACCGTCTTCGTCTTCATTTTGCGGACGTACGACCGGTTGGGAACTTGTCGTTTCTTGTTCCATATCCCCACACTCCCGTTTCTGACCCCTTGGTCATCCGATTTCTCGGCTCTGCATCGCCACTAGGCTCTCTCCCCTATGCTTTTGCCGATAAATCTCCCACATTTCACTAAAAAAGCATATTATGCGTTACTATCTACGTTTTACATGAATCAAGCAGGATTAACTATACACTATGAGTGTATATTATCACTTATTGGAATAAGTTTGTATCTTTTCTCGATAAAAAAAGACCGGTTTCCCGGTCAGTTCGCATAGTTGCCGTTTTCAAAGAGTTTGACGATCGTACCGTCCGCGCAGGCCGCGCTGATTTCAAGATCCGGGGTGCCGAACATGAAGTCGATGTGGATCGACGAAACGTTCAGATTGGCTTTCGTCCAGGTCTCGTCGGGGGTCGCACGCGCCCCGTCGACGGCGCCGGCGAAGCCTTTGCCTAAGGCAAGATGACAGGCTGCGTTTTCGTCCAATAAGGTATTGTAAAACAATAGTCCGCTACGGGAGATGCTGGAGGAATGTTCGACCAGCGCGACTTCGCCCAGGTAGCACGACCCTTCGTCCGTCGCGATCAAGTCCTCCAATAGTTTCTTGTTTTTCTTGGCGTCGACTTTCACGACTTTCCCGTTCTTGAAGGTCAGGCTGAAGTCTTCGATCAGGCTGCCGGCCACGTAGAGGGGACGGCTGGCGACGACTTTCCCGTCGACCTTGAATTTATCCGGCGAGGTGAAGACTTCTTCGGTCGGGATGTTGGCGCTGAAGAAGACCTTCTTGTCGGACACGTCGCTTCCGCCGCTCCATTTGACCCGTTCGTTGAGTCCGACCGTAAGGTCGGTCCCCAGCGAATTCTTGAACCGGAGCTCGCGCAGATGCAGGGCGTTGAGTTTGTTGCGTTGCTGGCGTATTTTGTCTTGATGGGCGTTCCAGGTCGCCACGGGGTCGAGGTCCTTGCTCATGTAGGTCAAATCGAACAAGGTCTTCCAGAACGTCTTCAAGGCTTCTTTCTCGTCCAGGTGCGGGAAGACGACCTTCGCCCATAAGCGGTTGGGGACGGGCGCGATGCACCATTGGATGCCATGGGAAGACATGCGGTGACGGACGACGTTGCGAAGTTCGTTCACACGTTGTTGGTAGGCGCTGGCCTTGTCGCTTTCGATTTCATCCATCAAGCCGATGTAGGTCGAAGTTAAAAGCAAATGGCAGCCGTTGTCGCGCAGGTAGGCGTCGATCGACTCGCGTTCCCAATGTTCGACGGTGCGGATTTCCTCGACCGACTGGTTTTGGATCCGAAGCAGGTCCGCCCGGATGTCGGTGTAGCGTACGACGACGTTCTTCGCCCCCGCAAGATAGGCTTCCTCGACGACGCGTTTCGCGAACGATTCGTTTTCCACATCCACCTCGATGACCACGTTTTGTCCCGGATGGAGGTTGAGTCCGCTGCGGACCAACAACTTGGCGTAATTTTGTTTTTGTTTGCTTCCCATGATTCGATTCCTTTCGTGTTAATACAACAGATGCAGGACGGGCCATTTCTTGGTCAACGTCATCAAACCCCATGCGAAGGCGTAAGAGGCGGATGCGACGGCGAAGAATTGAACCAGGCTGTTTCGGTAGAGGCTCCCAAGTCCGACCGAGGCGAAAAGCATCGGGAGGACCATCATCAGAAGCGGGTGGACCAGATAGACGATCAAACTGCCGTCGCGTAGCCATTTGTAGATCTTGCGCTCATTCAACTGGATCTCAAGCATCCCCGAGAACAGGCAGACGCTGGCCGGGAGGGCGAAGATCATCATGTTGAAGTTGAGTGGTTGGCTATACGCCCTCAGCAGGAAGACTTCGAAGGTCATCGCGACCAGGAAGATGAAATACCCGATGAAGGGTCGGCGGATGCGGAAGTCGTGTTTGATGAAATACGCGCCGGCACTGACGAAGAAGGTTCCGAAAAACAATCCGTCGCGGGTCGTATTGAAGAGGCTGAGATAGAGGTCGTAGGGCGCCGCGATCCCGGCATCGCGCGCGACGCCGTAGTACGCATCCCCGAAGACCCCGACCAGATAGAGGAGAGCGCCAAGGATCAAGACGGTCTTGAACGAGAAGCGCCGAAGCAGGAAGAACGTGACGACCATCCCGACCCCCAGGGCCAAGAGATACCAGAGATGCGATCCCGCCAGCAGGAACTTGTAGAAGATGTAGAACCCGTAGAGGTTGAATGGAACGGAGTTGGTGAAGAACACCAGGATGACCAAGGTATAGATCCCAAACCAGACCGAATAGAGGATCAGGATCCGTTTGACATATTGATAGAGGATCGTTAGGTTTTGTTTGTTGTCTTTGATGGGAAAGGTGATTTTTCGAAACAGAAGATACCCGGCCGTCATGAAGAAGAACTGGATCGTGACGCGGGCAAGCACATGGATGACGAAAACGTCCAATTCGAGGGAATAGGAAAGCAACGGACGTACATGTCCGCTGACCACGAGCATCGCCGCGATGAATTTCATCAGATCCAGACCGTAAAGATTGCGTTTTTCACCCATGGCGTTTTTCCTTGGGGAAATCGTACCATAGATTAATGCGTAATGGTAGTGCTCTTTTCACGGGTTGACCTACGATCGTCGCATAAAAAAAGGTCAAAGAATCTTTGACCCGGAATGCATGGTATGAATCGATCAATGCGGGGAGAAGCGGCCGAGGAAGACGTGCGGGGCGATGCCGTTGCTGTCTTGGATGTTTCCCCATGCGGTATGCAAGCCTCTGGCGGCATTGGGGCTGACGTTACCGATGCTTTGGGTCGGAACGGCGGGATGCGCGAATGTCGTCAACGTGAAGGCCATAAGCAACACGAGGGTAAGAATAAGCGTCGTGAGTTTTTTCATTGATTCACCTCCTTCTTTTTGGGTATCGAAAAAATCATACGGTAAGCCTTGAATGAGATTGAATCGGAAACGTAGTGCGGATTTGATGGTTGCATCATATCGTAAATATTGCGGACAATCAATTGATTTGACCGTCAAACCATATTCTTTTGCGGACGTTCTCGCGCACCAGGATTTTCGCTTCGATCAGGTTCAGCACGACGGTCCCCAGCTGCATGTTCCCCTTCTTCCCTTCTGCGCTTTGATTCAAGAACGCCATGTCCCCGATCCACTCGATAGGCAGGATCGACGTGCAATGAAGCGGGCCAACAGCTTCCCACCCGTCACAGACGAACACCCCGTCTTCGATGCATCTTCGTAGGACGTTCCGCAACCCTTCTTCCTGATCCAAGTCGATGGCGACCCCGCGATAGGTCGCCTCCCCCAAGCCGCGGTAGACTTTCAATACGTTCCATAGGTCAAAATTCGTGTAGATTCGCATGATTTCCCTTTCCGACCAAAATAAAATCCCCATCTGAAGACGGGGATAGAAAAAACGAACGTTCTTTCCCTATCTTCCGGGTTTCCCCGCAGGATTTCGCACCTTGCGTATGCAGGTTGCGGTACGGCGACGAGCCTGTCTCTTCCGTACTCTTCATAGGTCGATTTCAGTGTAGCATATTCTCCGCAAGTTTGCTTACTCAGCGGATTCTCCAATGCGTGGTGTCTGGTTTTTCGGACATCTTGTAGGGAAAGAAAGTGATCAGGATCGGACTCACCAAGAGGACGAAAGGCATCCAGTAGACGTCGATCACGCTGAACACAGTCTGCACGAAGAAGCGTAGCGGGTCGGTCGGGGCGTACCCGCCCACGTTCCCCACATAGAGGGAGACGAAAAGCAAGCCGAAGGTCTTGGCGGAGAAGTCGCTCATGACAAGATAGCCTTCCTTCCCCAACAGGAACCAGGCGGTGATGAAATTGACCGATTGCGAAAGGACGACGATCAAGAGCGGCAGTCCGATCATCAAAAGAAGCATGTGGAGGATCGGACCGAGATCCAACTTTTTCAGTAAAGCATCGAGGGTCAGCAAGGTGCCCGGGACCCAGAGGATGAAAGCGACGACCACCAGGACCACGGTTTTCGTGAAGGGTTCGTAGGCATCGCCGAAGAATTCATAATAGTACTTACTGTAAAGGAAGAAGAAGAGGAGGTTGAAGGCGAACGCGAAACCGAGCCAAAGCAAACCATGGCTAAGTTTCGCCTTGTCTTTTTTCAGGTACTCCCGGTCATGGAGCACGTCCTCGAGTTTGCGGGCGTTGGCGGCTTGGGTGCGCCCGACGATCCGGATCAGGTCGAGTAGCCACCAGATCCCGAATCCGCCCAGCGTGATCGCCTTGGCGATCCATGTCCGGTCCTCTTCCAGGATGTAGCGATCGACGCCGAAGAAACCGAGAAACAACGAGATCCAGATCATTTTCCGGGGCGGGTCGAATTCGATCTCCAAAAGACGTTTGAGGATGTATTCGTCCGCGGTTTCCAACTGTTCGCGATACGACGCCCGCAGTTTCGGCGGGAAGGTATCGGCGTTTTTCGTCAAGAACCAGCGGGTGTTGTCCGTGTTCATCGTGAAACCCCCTTTACGTTGTTCGTCAAGCCAAGATCCGATAAAACAAATAGAGCGAAATCAATATATCCAGGCAAAACAGGACGTAGACGAAGGTCCAGGGTTTCCCTTTTTGTTTGACGATGGCCAGCCGGTTGACGTCGTCGAGCGTTTCGACCTCCGTCAACAGGTTTTCCAGGCGTTGGTAGTCCATCGCGTTCCCCATGGATCCTGCGAAAAGCGAAATGCCGACCACGAGCACGTCCCTGACCATCGGATTGCCGATCGTCGCCACGATGAGGCGGATCAGGGTCAAGGTGAGCCCGACCCAAAAGTTCCGTTTGTAGAAGAACCACCAGCTTCCGATGAAGAACGCGGCCCAATTGAAGGGTGCGCCCCCCGTTTCACGCCATCGTAGAAACGCTTCCTCATGATACGGCGAGTCCCTGAAATACGTTTGAATCAATGCGTTCTGTGCGTTTTCCCCTGTTTCCATCGTTTCCCCTTTTCAAACAAAAAGGACACGAAAAATGTCCTTGTCTTGTTGTGTTGCGACGAATGATTCCCCATGGTCATTCCCCCTTCGCTTGTTTTCAGTGTACCGAGTCGTGAGCGCGTTGTCAATCGCTCCGGGGATGGATTTTCGCAAGATTCACGATTTAGCGGATCGCCCTTTCACTCAGTAAGGCAAGCAGGATGACGGCGATGGAGCCTTGTAGGACCAATAGGGGGTCGTAGGTACGGATGCCGGCGATGATGGGGACGCCCAACCCTCCGGCGCCGACCGTCGCACCGATGGTCGCCGCGGAGATGTTGATGACCAGGGCGGTCTTGATCCCGGCGAGGATCATGGGGCGGCTTAAAGGCATTCCGACCTTGAGTAGACGTTGCATCGGCGTCATCCCGACGCCTTTGGCGGCGTCTTGGATCGCGGGGATCACGCCGCGCAATCCGACCATGACGTTACGTGAGATCGGCAGGATCGCATAGAGCCATAATGCCAAGAGGACGGGGGCGTTGCCATAGCCCAACAGCGGGACGCTCAGCGCGATGATCGCCGCCGAGGGGATCGTTTCCAGGATGTTGGCCAAGCCCAGAACCAGCGACTCCAATTCATCGCTCTGCGTCAAATGGACAAGCATACCCAGGATCAAAGAGACAAGGATGGCGGCTCCCGTGGAAATCAAGACGATTTGAAGGTGTTGGAGGGTGAGGACGGGGAGGGTCGTACGGGAGACCAAATCGATCCTGCCGGGGAACCAGATCGCCAAGGTTTCCTTGAAGGAATCGAAACCGAACACCCAGACCAAAAACAAGACCAGGTAGATCAAGGTCATGAGATGGGGTTTCAAAGACTTGACAATGCTTGTCTTCATCGTCTTTCTCCCTCGCGTAGATAACGGGTCAGATCCTCGAAGCGGATTTCGTGGATCTTGTTTTGCGTATCCGTCACTTCGACGACGCCGGTTTCGCTTTTCAATAAGCGTCCAAGGATTTCATGCAGGGTGGTCGCGGAATCCCCGTCTTGTTTCAGGTAGTCGTCGACCCCGTGTCGCTTCAACAGTTTGACCGGATAGTCTTCCCCCAGAAACAGTCGGACGAAATCTTCTTCCATGTGTTTCGCAAAGGCTTCGGGGACGTCGTAGCCCAGGATCTTCCCCTCCTGCATGACCACGAGCTTGTCGGCCAAAAGGATCGCTTCCTCGACGTCGTGCGTCACGAAAACGACGGTCTTCTTCAGTTCTTTCTGGATGTTTTTGAAGGCGAGCTGGATCTTGATGCGGGTCATCGGATCCACCGCCCCGAAGGGTTCGTCCATGAGGAGGATGTCGGGATCGGCCGCCAAGGCGCGGCAGACGCCGACCCGTTGCGCTTCCCCGCCGGACAATTCATGGGGCTTTTTCGTTAGGTAACTTAACGGAAGACCGGTGAGGTTCATGAGAAACTCGACCCGTTCCTTGATCCTCGTCTCGTCCCATTTTTCCAACCGCGGGACGACCGCGATGTTTTCATAGACGGTGTAGTGCGGAAACAAGCCGACGTTTTGGATGCAATAGCCGATTTTGCGGCGGAGTTCCTGCGGCGGATACGACGCAATCTCTTTGCCCGCCACGATGATCTTCCCTTCGTCGATGTCGATCATGCGGTTGATGCTGCGCAAGAGGCTGCTTTTCCCGCAGCCCGACGGTCCGATCAACACGACACACTCGCCGTCGTTGATGGTCAGGTCGACCTTGTCCAGCGCCAACGTCTCCCCGTAGTGTTTACTCAAGCCTGAGATTTCGATCATAATCCACCCCCAACTTTCTTACCGTCGTTTCTTCGATGACTTCAAACACCGCATCCAGGATCAAGGCCATGACGACCACCGGGATCGTCCCCAAGAGCACCAGATCCAGGGCGGATTGCGAGAGACCCAAAAAGATCAGCGCACCCATTCCGCCGCCGCCGACCAGACCCGCCAGGATCGTGTTCCCGACGTTTTGTGTCATCGCGGTACGGATGCCCGCGAAGATCGAGGGCAAGGTGAGCGGGAACCATACTTTACGCAAGACTTGCTTGGGACTCATCCCCAAGGCGACGGCGTTTTCCAACACGGCCGGATCGGTCTGCTTCAAGCCTGCATAGGTGTTCGCCGTGATGGGGAGCAGGCTGTAGAGAAACAAGACGATGAAGGCCGGGGCGAAGCCGATGCCTTTGATGCCCAGGTCCGCCAAGAACGGGAACGCTTTGGCTAAGGCGGTCAAGGGGATCATCATCAAGGCCAGCAGCGATAACGTCGGTGCGACCTGGAAGACATGGACGAAGCCGAAGATCCATTCACGGGCTTTGGGATAGCGCATCGCGAGATAGCCCAATGAAATCCCCGGCGGGATCGCCGCCATGGCGGAAAAGAGCGCCAAGGTCAAGTGGCGCGTCAGTTCGCGTAGGAAGGTTTCCTCGATGTTTCTGTATTCACGCACCAAACCCAAGGCATCCATGTTTCCCGTGAAAGCGAGGATGAACACGAAGGACAGAAAAATCTTCAGTTTGGGCTGTTTCGTTTTGGATAAAAGAAGCAGGATGCCGACATAGAAAAGATAGAAACCGATGCCCAGGGAAATGCGGGCGACCTTCGGGTCGAAGTCGACCCCGTCGGGGATGAATCGGCTGAGCAGGATCAAGCTGAACGAAGGCAGAAGTAGGAAAACCCAACTTAACACCGCATTGAAAAAACGCGGTCTAAATCGGATCAGGGCGATGATGAAAAGGAGGGCGACGATCGAAGTCGTCCACATCGCCCATCCAAGAAACCCCATCGCGGGGATGGGGATCCCCCGGGCGACCCGGTTGATTTTGAATTCTCCCCAGGGAAGCAGCGTCAACGCGAAAAGCGTAAGGAAACTACCGGCCGCGGTCGTGATGCGGCCGGGTTTCATTCGTCGAGGAATCCGTTTTCGATCAGGTATTCGGAGGCGACTTCTTCCGCGTTGCGGCCGTCATAGGCCACCGCCGCGTTAAGGGTCTGAAGGGTTTCCAAGGTCAGGGATTCAAAAACCGGTTTCAGGATCTCGCGGATTTCCGGATAGACATCCAGGACGTCGCCGCGGATGACCGGGGCCGGAAGATAGACGGGCGGGATGTGCTTGGGGTCGTCGACGACCAACAGGTTCATCTTGTCCAGGGCGCCGTCGGTGCCGTAGACCAAGGAAGCGTTGACGCCGTTGGTCCCGTTGCTTAATGCCAGCAGCATTTCCGCCGTGTTGCCCGATGAAAGGATGATGAGTTGGTCGTTGGTGAGCTTGAAGCCATAGGCTTCCTCATACCCCAGCAAACCCAATTGATTCTCCGCGAAACTGGCGGAGGTGATGAGTTTGAAATCCTTGCCGGCATTGATGTAGGCGGCGAGGTCTTCCATGTCGACGATCCCGTTGGCCTGCGCGAAGTCACGCGTGACGGCGATCGATTCGGTGTTGTTCGCGGCGGAGGGGGTCAACCAGTAGATGTTCTTCTTCTCACGGTCGAGTTTCTCGGTGAATTCATACCCTTTGACCGGATCGTTCCAGATCGTCGGATCGGTCGCGTCTTCCGGATGATAGTACTGTCCGGAGCCCGTGTAGTCGACCACCAGGTCGACTTCGTCGTTCTCCAGCGCGGCGCGCAGGATGTCCGGCGTCCCGAAGTTGAGTTTATTGACGGTTTCGATGTCGTTGTCTTCCAGCATCTGCAGGATCATCTGGCCCAGGATCGACCCTTCCGAGTCCAACATGGTGGCAACGACGACCGGATCTTTCTGCGCGGGTTTCGCGCATCCGGCCAACAGGAGAAGCGTGGCGGTGATGACGAGTAAGCTACGTTTGAGTTGATTCATAGTCGATCCTCCATCGTATTGAAGTTTCCTTCATGTCCATTTTATTATACATCAGGAAGACACTCAAAGGGGCGGGTATACTTTGAATCGGCTACAGGATGCGCTGATAGACGAGTTTGGTGATCAGACGAAGGAAGACGATGAAGAGCACGACCCCCAAAAGGGTGAAGAAGACGGTGGTGCTGAAGAAGCCGGCGACCAGGGTCGCCAAGACCGAAACGATCAATTCGACCAAACTGGCGAAACCGCCGGATTTCAAAGCGATCAGCCGGTTGCGTTCGTCGGTTTCTTCGATGTGGAGTTTGCGGAGCTTCGTCTCGTTGCGTAATGCGGCGTTATAGACGAGGATACGGACGACGGTCGCGCCGACCATGGCCGAGAAGATGCCGAGTTGGAACCCGCGGATGAAATCGCTGGCGTCGCTTCCGTCCCCCATGCCGTACATTTGGTTCATGAAGTAATACGTTAAGACGAAAAGCAGGATCAATCCGGCGAATCCGTAGATCCGGCGTTGGATGTCGTGTTTGAATTTTTCCATGTTATTCCCCTTCCGACGTAAAGTCGAAGACGTCTTCGATCGTCAACCCGAAATAGGTGGCGATCTTGTAGGCGAGGACCAGCGAAGCCGTGTACTTCCCGACTTCCAGCGATGTGATCGTCTGGCGCGTCACACCGACGGCCAGGGCCAGTTCTTCCTGGCTGATCTTGCGTTCTTTGCGTAACGCTTGGATTTTCGTTTTCATGTTACCTCGTTTATGCAATGTTTACTTTGCATTTATAGTATAGTTCGCTTTGCATAAAGTGTCAAGTAGACTTTGCATGAAAAAACCGGATTTCTCCGGTTAGTTTTTCGTGATCGCGATGTCGGGATGGACGACCTGGATCCAGGTGTTCCCTGGCAGGAGTTTGATTTCCTCCCCCTTGTCATCATAGAAGGTCGTCGGTTCCCCTTCCTTGGGTTTCTTCCATGTCCCTTTGAGGTAGGTCCCGTCGATGAAGTATTCGGCTACGCCGCTGCCTTCGAACTCGACGATGACGTATTTCACGGCTTCCACCGCATGATGCGGGGCGTGCTGGACGATGATGTTGGTGACCTTGACTTGTTGTTTGGTGTAGGCGTCCATCATCGGGGCTTCGTTGATGAAGCGCGCATAGCGGTGTTCTTGAGGCAGGTATTCGTAGCTTACAAGGTTGGTCGAGGAATACCGCAGGTCGAGTTTATGGACGCTCGTGCCCGCATAGTAGGCGTTCTTGTCGAAGGTGAAGTGTCTCTTCACTTCGATCTCGGGGATCATCTCAAGCGCCTCCTTGGCGTTCCAATACGCATTATGGGGCGCATTGCGGGAGGGGTCGCGGGAGAAGTATTGGTCGTTGAGTCCGGTATGACCGTCGAAGCGTACGGGGAAATACGTGTCCGCGATCAAAGGTCGGACATTGCCCAATCCGGCGGCACCTGATCCATAATGCGTGAAGGCGATGTCCCATTCGCGGATGACCCGTACGAAGGGGAAACGTGCGCTGCGCACGGGTCCCACTTTGGTCGGGAATGTTGAAGAAAAAATTCCTAAAAACCTGGAAATCGCCCAACCGTCGACCGAAATCTCATAGACCACGTCCGCCAGTGAAATCCCGGATTGGGGTCTGGCTTCCTTGGTGTTCTCAAACATCACGCCGACCGCTTCATAGGTGTTCCCATACTTCGTCTTCCCGGTGAACACCGAGGTCGTTTCCGCTTTTCCCGTACTCAAATACGCGATCGGATCCACGGCCTTAAAGCCCGTGATCGGATCGTTCGGTTTGGCGCTACACCCCATCAGCAAGAAACAAACCAACAAAGACAATCCCCACTTGCGCATGTCTTCATCCTTCTTTCATTAGTTTCATTCTATCACACTTGCCAGGCGATACGAAAGTACGATTGATTCTTCGATTTCATCCGAAAAGACGCTATAATAGGCCTAAACAGGGAGGATGTTACCATGAGTGCCAAATCCTACGTCGAATCCGTTTATGCCCAGGTTGAACGTCGCAACGCCGGCGAACCTGAATTCCTCGCCGCGGTGAAGGAAATGTTCGATTCGCTGACCCCTTACTTCGAGAAACACCCGGAACAGATCGGAGAAGGGCTCTTGGAGCGGGTCGTCGAACCCGAGCGTCTGATCCATTTCAGGGTCGCCTGGGTCGATGATTCAGGCAAGGTCCAGGTGAACCGCGGTTTCCGCGTCCAGTTCAACTCGGCTTTGGGTCCCTACAAGGGCGGTCTTCGTCTGCATCCCAGCGTCAATGCTAGCATCATCAAGTTCCTCGGTTTCGAACAAGTCTTCAAGAACGCACTGACGACGCTTCCCATGGGCGGCGGCAAGGGTGGGTCGGATTTCGACCCCAAGGGCAAATCGGACGGTGAAGTCATGCGTTTCTGTCAAGCGTTCATGTCCGAGTTGCAGCGCCACATCGGCGCGGACATCGACGTCCCGGCGGGCGATATCGGGGTCGGCGGCCGCGAGATCGGCTATCTTTACGGTTACTATAAGAAAATACGCGATATCCATACCCAAGGGGTGTTGACCGGGAAAGGCTTGGGCTACGGCGGATCGTTGGTGCGGACGCAAGCCACCGGCTACGGTCTGGTGTATTTCGTGGAGCGGATGCTTCAGGATGTGCAGATGGATCTGAGAAACAAGACCGTCGTGGTCTCCGGTTCGGGCAACGTGGCGATCTATGCGATCGAGAAAGCCCAACAGCTGGGTGCCAAAGTGCTCGCCTGCAGCGATTCCGAAGGGTATGTCCTGGATCATAACGGGATCGACCTGAACGTCGTCAAAGAACACAAGGAAGTCAAACGCGGACGGATCAAGGAATATCTGGATCATGTCCCCACGGCTACGTTCCATGCGGGGAGCACGGACATCTGGTCGATCCCCTGCGACATCGCCCTGCCTTGTGCGACCCAGGGTGAACTGGACGCCAAAAGCGCACGGCTTTTGATCGACAACGGATGCAAGGTCGTCGCGGAAGGCGCGAACATGCCGACCACCCTGGAAGCGACCGAGCTTTTCCTGCAGAACCATGTGTTCTTCGGTCCGGGCAAAGCCGCCAATGCGGGTGGCGTCGCCACCTCCGGACTAGAGATGAGTCAGAACAGTCTGCGTCTCTCTTGGACCTTCGAGGAAGTGGATGCGAAGTTAAAGGAGATCATGTCGAAGATCTACGACAATGCGAAACGGACCGCCGAGGCCTTCGACGATCCGATGAATCTGGTATTAGGCGCCAACATCGCCGGCTTCGAGAAAGTCGCGATGGCTATGAAATCCCAAGGGATCCTATAAAAAGACTGCGGTACACGAACCTGTACCGCAGTCTTTCTTTATTCAGCCGGTTCTTCGACGAAGATCGGATTCTCTTCCGCGAACGTCAGGAAGTCCCCCGTCACCGCGTTGAACAACGCCTTATTCGCATTCGCGCCATCCATCAGCCACTTCCCGTCGACCAAGGTCAGTTTGACTTCGACCGTCTTCAGCAGGTCCATTTCGGACTTCTCGGCCAAGGTAAGGAAATCCTGGATGAACATCGCTTCGATTTCTTCTTCCGTCGCACCGCTCATCGCCATTTCGAAGGCTTTGGTGAAGATGAGGGTTACCCATTCGGTAAACAATCCGCCCAAGTCATGGGTCTTCACTTCGACCACGACGACGGCTTTTTCTTTGTCGACCGTTTCCGAAACAATCTTATATTCGAACGCCTTCAGCATCTCCGTGAGTTTCGTCTGCAACTCAAGCGGCGTCTCCGGATTCTCTTCGATCTGGTTGAACGTATCGAAGGTCGTCACTTCTTCCGTAAAGTAAAGCGTGTCGTCGAATTCCGAATTGATATCCGCCTTCAGCGCCGTCAAGAACGCTTCGATCGGTTCCGTGGGTTTGGGTTTCGCAGCGCAACCGCCAAGCGTCAGGATCAATGCGCTTACGACCCCCAAAAGTACGATGATTTTTCTCATATTCCCTCCAAGCGGTTTCCCGTCCTTATAGATACTCAGTTCTCACAAGAGAACCCGTAAATAATATTCTTACACTAACTGTTGTTAAACAAGCCTGACTAATTGATGGTTGCTAGAGATAAACACGAATCATATTAATTTTGACATATCGACTACTGTTAGTTTTAATGCAATATGGCCTAACTAATGAGAACTCATTGCACTAATTTGAAACAACCATGAATGCTTTTATATTCTGCTTTACCTGAATCAATGAATCCGGATTCGGTATCATGACATATAATAATCGACTACCCATACTATATGTGGGTTTCATCGCTCCGACACCAGATAAATTTGATGTCGTGATATCCCACGCTATGTTATTATCGATTTGCTTTTTTATCAACTTTGATAAGTCATCGGTTGTGAAGTTCGTATCGATACTTTTTCCCACAGCCTTGATTATGCCTTCTATTTTGGTAAATGTTGAAGGAGAAAGAAGTTTGCCAATAATGCCCTTTATGACTTCCTGCTGATTTAGTCCACGTTGGATATCACCAGACTCAAACTGATGACGTGCACGAGCGAAAGTTAACGCCTCTGCAGAATTCAATGAATTCATTCCTGAAACGAAATGACTCCCATCTTCAGTTGTGAAACTATATTTTGAGTAAACATTGATATTGCCGATAACATCTACCAATTTTGTAAGTGAAGTGAAATTTACACGAACATAGTAGTTTATATCAATATCAAGCAAGTTTTCAATTGTTTTTACAGTACAATTTACACCATATATTCCAGAATGAGTGAGTTTATCATAATCACCTGTCTTGCATCCTAATTGCGTGTATGTGTCTCTAGGAATACTTATTGTCAAGATTTTGTTTGTTCCCGGGTTGACCACCATCAGAATATTGACATCACTTCTCGAACGCAAATTGATTGAACCCGCGATATCAATTCCACTTATCAATACAGTAAACGGTTTTTTTGAAATGTCGACTTCCTTAACTATGACTTCTTTGATAGTAGATTTTTCTACCGTCCAAATTATTCTTGTTTTTGATTCGAAGTCAGGGTCCATTTCCTTAAGGTAATCTCTCATTGAGTTATCAAGCACAAGAATGTCAATCTTACCATTGTAAAGCAACTCCATATTCGACTGATCATCAGTGACAGATTCCCATGTATAGTCTCCGATTTTTGAGTTAAGTTGATCCACTAGAAACGTTTCAGTCAACTCGTCCATCGTTTGCGATGAGCCAAACGTCGCGCCTTTGGTGTCTTCTATTGTCATCAATTCACTATCTTTCACTACAACAAAAGTGATTATATTCTTTTCTGTCTCAGTGTAATTTATTACTCTTTCTGCAGAATATTGAGTATAAAACAGAAAACTTGAACTTATTATAAACAATAAGGCAACAGTAATTTTTAGTGTTTTTGAAAACTTCGACACACCTACTGTCAATACTAGAAAAGAGATTGCACCTAAAACGACCACCACAGTCGTAGGGACAAATGTGTTGTAAATTAAAGCCAGAATCAAATACAATGAAGAAAACGCTAGAATAATACTAAGTATATTTTTACGTAAAAATTTCATTTCATTAAAACCTTTCAATGTATATAATAACTTAAATTTGATTGAATGCATATATTTGTTATGAATTTCTGGTTCATGGCGTCAGAATTACATAACCTTATATCCGATTGCCAAGTTCTAGTTCTTGATTCCACCAAAGAACTGGAAATAATCTATCCAATTTGAAAGTGTTTCTTAAGTGCTCTTTCCTTTTCTTTCTTTGATAAATTGCCAAATCCAAGAGACTCAATTTTAGCTTTTTCAAGATATTCATCAACTGACTTTATTACTTTCGCAGGAACACCGGCAATAACTGAATTCTCTGGGAAGCTCCCTTTTACAATAGATCCCGCCCCGATAATGCTTCGATTGCCAATACTCGTACCAGGCAGAATAATCGATCTTATCCCAATATATACATCATTGCCTATTGCAATCGGAGCGGTCAATTCTAGATCAGGCACTTCTTTCCTAAGAATGAGCGGCCCTCCGTCATGAGTGACAAAAGTTACGTCTGCAGTGATGTACACATCATTCCAAATAGAGATGAGCCAGGGTTCGGTACTAAACATATTTGGCTTCATACCATAGAAATGAACATTGTTTCCAAGCTTCACACCTAAATGCTTGGCGTAGTTTAGCGGTGCGACTTTTGACCAAACGAATCGAACCAAGTGGTCAATAATTTGAATGACTCTTCTCATTTTACCCTCCATAAGTGTTGATGGCACATTTTACTCTAGAAACAATTCATAATCTAACATATACTACCCTGTGAGTTTCAACAATATTCTTTACTCGCGATTACTCGACTTTCTTCTTTAGTGCCTCTATGTTACTCCAGACGAGGTCAAGACTTGCAACTGATTCAGCTAGCATTATCCAGAAAAGAACATATACAACAACCCCGTTTGTTAACATTGTGCCTAAAACAATCGACACTAATAATGTTGGATAAAGTGAATTAAGCGGAGACATTTTGCTTAGTTCTCTTGAGAACCTTTTCAATGTGTGTTGCGTAATGTGAATGAACGGGATTGATAAGGATATGCCTGCAATTACCCCATAGTAAGTCATTATTTTTAGTGGTAATATATGAGGAACCGGATTTTGGAAATCTATCGGTAAACCGAAAAATGGGTTAGAAAATATAGCTTCAAATGCATAAGCATACCCATCCAAACGTGATAAAATCGATATATTTCCTAAATTCAAGAAGAAATGATTTAAAATTTCAAAAACCTTTTCTCTAAATATAAATGAAACTAAAAAGAAACAGACCAAGACTATAACCTTCGAGCGTGTCTTTAAGCAGAAAATCAATCTCATTGATATAGCAATGAACACCAAACCGATCATAAAGATTGGGCCTCTTGTCAGCGAATTAAACCATGTGATAATTCCGATAAGAGTCAAAAACAAAGCTACGAGGACACTCGTCATCTTCGGTTTGGATTTTATTAACAAATATGTTCCTGTTGATATAAAGGCAGTTGCATAGACTCCTAAAGAGTTAGGGTTATGGAATTGAGCGAATTTCATAACATCAAGACTCTGCTTATCGAAATTGCCAAATGATATTTTAGCTTGAACAATTATCGGACCAAGATTTTCCCATATATCCCCACCAAGAATGTATGAATAAGTTGCCCCGTTTATTTCTCTAGTAATCGGGCCAAGAATTAGTACAATGATCGATATAGATGCTTGAATAACTAGTAGACGAATAAATGATTTTTCTGAATCAAAATTACGAGATCCAAAAACCCACAAGAAAAAAAACGGAGTACCCAACCAAATCAGTTCAGAAAGCGATAGAATTATTCCCTCTCCTCTGAACAAATTAACTAGTACTACTGTAGCGGATGTAAACAGTAACGGAACAAAGTAGAATACTATGAATTCTTTCTTAATTTTCTTTGATTTGTATAGTTCATAAACTTTGAAAATTACATAGACAAACATAAATAAGGTTAACCCTCTGACAATAACCTTATAGAAAGGTATGAACCGAATAATCGAATTCATTACACCCGACGAGTCCGTATCTGAGCCGATAATTGCGATAGTTGCAACAAAACCAAGTGTTCTTTCTTTCCAAATCATCAAACCACATACCAAAATAAGGATTAAGACTATAAATAATGAGATTATTTTGTCCACCTCCGATCTTGAGAACACTTCTGATTCTATAAACTTGAGTCAATATATACATCCATGAACAATGAGTTCATTGGAGTATATCAATCAATTTTTCAGCATAGTTCTTATAGAAAAAACTCTCCATAAAAGTCCTTCTTGCATTTTCCCGCATTTTTAGTCGAACTTCTGTATTTGTCTCTAAAACAATTGATAATGTTTTACTAATACAATTGCTTGAACAATCATCAACGACAAACCCGTTCTCTCCATCTTTAATATAATCACCTAGATCAGAAGTCAAATTCGATATGATCGGAGTCCCTACCATAAGACTCTCAACTATCTTAGTTGGAAATCCTGCTTTTGCATATCTCAGTTTTGATGGTCTGAGTAAAACCGAGAAGTCAGATTTAACTAAATTATCAAGAACAACATCCCTGGGAACTCTGCCAAGAACTCTTAATGATTTCATTATTCTAGATATATCACAATTTCGATTGGAGAGTAAATCCTCAATTTCAGAACTATTTACACCAATAATTGTAAACTCAATACGGTTTAGTTGATCATCGTTCAAACTACAGAATCCTTCCAAAATTACGCCCAAATAGTCTTTCTTACCAGGTGAACCCGCATAAATTATTCTCAACTTTCGTTCATCCATCTTGGGAAATGAATGTATTTCAAATTCATCCAGAATCACTGGTATTCTAACAGTTTTAATGCCTTTTCTTGAATAGTAATCTTCAAGAAATTTGCTAATTGCAATAACGCGAAAGTTCTTGTTTATCAAAAAACGATTATTAATGTCTTTTCTAATATATGCAGGCGACAGGCAACCTAAACGAAATTGCTCTGGGGAATACCATTCGACACTATCATGCACTAGTCTTATGTTTCTTTTTTTAGCAAATGAAGCTAATTCAATTACTGCCGCTATTGGTAAGCTCACTATCCAAAGACAATCAACTTCGAATTCATCCGTGTATTTTTCAAGATATTTTAGTAATCGCCGGGTGTATGCCATATAATTCAAAACTCTTTCAACCTTATTCTTGCTAGCAATTCTGAGACTGGCGAATTGCGTCCCCTTGTAAACGTCAACGTTCTGACTTGGCGCTCCCATTCCAATTACGAAAACATCAAATCCGTTTTCCATAAGTAATCTGGAAAAAGCAAATTCTCTAACTGCCCCGGCATCTCCATCAGGGAATCTATTGTATGTTACGATTACAACTCGCACGTTATCCTCCAATATTTTTCACCTTTAGCATTCAACTACATCGTCAAGTATTCTTGAAAAACGAAACAATGTCAAGTTTTCAATAACCGTTAACGCAATATCTATAAATTCTCTTTATACCATTCAATCACAGCTTTGATACCTTCGCTAAAACTCCAACTAGGATCATATCCTAAGTAGGTTCGCGCCTTAGTGATATCTGCAAAACTATGTTTTATATCTCCACTTCTGTCCGAAACGTACAAAGGTTTGATATCAACATCTAGCGCTGAACAAAGCGAGTAATACACATCAATCAAGTACTCTCTTCCACCATAAGCGATATTGAAGGCCTCACCAGCCATATCGCTGGAAGCCTTGCACGCCTTAAGATTCGCTTCAATAACGTTTTCAATGAACGTAAAATCTCTGCTTTGTTTACCGTCACCGTTTATGACTGGCTGCTCATTGTTCATAAGCAACTTTATAAATTTGGGGATTACTGCAGCATAGGCACCATTGGGATCCTGTCTTTTTCCAAATACATTGAAATACCTTAACCCATATGTGTCAAGTCCATACAAATTTGAGTAAAGCTTTGCATACATTTCGTCAACCATTTTAGTTACGGCATAAGGTGAAAGCAAGTTCCCTTCTCTTCCCTCACTTTTTGGAAGTTTTGGCTCATCTCCATAAACTGAAGAACTTGAAGCATATACGAATTTCTTTACGTGACTGTGGCGTGCTGCTTCAAGCATGTTTAGCGTTCCACGAATGTTTATTTCTTCATAAACTAAGGGCATTTCGATGCTACGGGGTACACTGCCCCATGCTGCTTGATGCAATACATAATCAACGCCAATACAAGCATCAATGCAAGTTTGTAAATCTCGAACGTCACCCAAAATAAACGTGTAATTTTCATGATTTAAGAATAAATCTACGTTCTCTTTGCTCCCATTTGATAAATTATCTAGACATCTTACTCTATATCCACGTTGAAGTAAAACTTCACACAAATTTGACCCAATAAATCCGGCGCCTCCGGTAACTAGGAATGTAGTATCTTTTGCAAACGTAACGTTTTCGTAACCCATAGAGTAATCTCCTTTCTATAAACGCCAGTAATGATATCCCAATTCTTCATATTTTGTTCGATCGAGTATTCCCTTAACATCCATAATCACCCGTGATTCGTTCGCCGTTTTCCCAAACATCATATTAAAATCGGTCTGACCAAGATTTAGGAACTCACGATGCGCTACCGCGATAATGATTGCATTCACATTTTCAATATCGCTTATCTGACTTAACGCTAATCCATATTCTTGTACAACTTCTTTGTTGTTAGCCTCTGGATCATAAATTTTGGGTACCAATCCATATTCATTGAGTTCATTAACAATATCAATGACTCGTGTATTGCGTGTGTCGGGGCAATTTTCTTTGAATGTAAATCCTAGTATTGCAATTTTCGCGGATTTGACTGAAACATTCGCCTTGATCAGCTTTTTTATTAGGTTCTCGACAACATACTTGCCCATATCATCATTTATCCGTCTGCCTGCAAGTACTATTTGTGAATGATACCCTAACTGTTCAGCCTTATAAGTTAAATAATATGGATCAACACCTATGCAATGGCCACCGACGAGTCCGGGATAAAAATGCAGAAAATTCCATTTTGTTCCTGCTGCTTTCAAAACTTCGCTTGTGTCTATTCCCATTTTATTGAAGATAATGGAAAGTTCATTCATAAATGCAATATTTATGTCTCTCTGAGAATTTTCAATTACTTTAGCAGCTTCTGCAACTTTGATCGATTGTGCGCGATATACCCCGGCCACAACTACCAATTCATACACGCTGGCAATAATTTCTAGTGATTCATGATCCATTCCTGAAACTACCTTGATGATGGATTCCAATCGATGAACTTTATCCCCTGGATTGATTCTTTCTGGAGAGTACCCAACCTTAAACTCTGTTCCACATTTCATCCCAGATACCTTCTCCAATATCGGGATACATACTTCTTCAGTCACACCAGGATAAACAGTCGACTCAAAAACAACGATTGCACCTTTGACTAAATTTCTCCCAACAATCTGACTGGCTGATTCTATTGATCTTAAGTCAGGCGAATGATCCGGATTTACAGGAGTGGGTACGGAAACGATGTGAAACACCGATTTTTTTAGTTCGTTTTCGTCAGAAGTGAATTTTACGGTTGAATTCCTTATTGCATCATTCCCGACTTCGTTCGTAGGGTCAATCCCTCTCTTATACAAATCCACTTTTTCTTCGCTTATGTCAAACCCAATTACATCAGCAACCTTTGAAAACGCGACTGCAATCGGCATGCCGACATATCCAAGACCAATTACGGATATTTGTAGTTCTCTGTTACGAATTTTCTCGACGTAGCTCAAATTTTTTCTCCCCCTGTTTTGTTCCCAAATTTCTGTAGATTTCTAGCAACTTCATGAAAATTTCGCTTGCCCTGTAGTCCCTTTTAACCTTCTCAACATTCCATCTCGAAATTTCAGTTCTCTTTTCTTTTGATTTGAGTGCAGTTATTGCTTCTACAAGAGCTTCTACTTCAGCCGAATTGAGTAATATACCGCCTTGGTCTTCGATCATTGACTGATTTGCTCCGACTGAAGTCGTAATAATTGGAACCCCTCTAGCCATTGCTTCCAGCAATGCATTTGAAAACCCTTCAGTGTGTGTTGGGAATAAAAAAACATCTGAATTGTCAAGCAATGACTTGACTTCGTCCTTGCTGATTATTCCAAGAAATTCGACATTTCTAGGACAATCTTGATTAATTGATCTGTCTGATATTGGGCCGGCCAAGCTATATTTAATATCGGGGGTCTTTCGTGCAACCTCAATTATTTCGAAAATACCTTTTGATTTCCTAACATGCCCTATAAACGATACTCTGTGAATATCATCCGAGATGACTTTATCTTCGTTAATTAAAAAATCATCCTCAATGAAATTCGCGACAATTATGGATTCAAGCCCTGTTTGACTTTCCATAAAGTCTTTGGAATTTGAATTTAGCACCAAATTGACAGAAGCAGATTTTGCTAGTTTTCGAAAGGCTATGGATTGAAATTTCCTTTTCCCAATCTGGTCCTCAATGTTGCACCTATAATGGACAACAAGTTTTACTCTATTAATTCGTACGATTTGTGCAGATAAGTAATCTCTGAAAATGCCCATGCGCCCGCAAGGAGTGTTTAGATGAACTACTGTGGGCTTATAGGTTGAGATTTTCATTTGAAGCCTTCCAATTACACTTATTGTTCGAAGAATTTCGTCCAGAATATTAGCTTTTGCATTTATGTTTTCTTTTCTTTTTCCAGTAACTGCAATATTTACGATATTGACGCTAACATCGAATTTCTTGGCTGATACTAAAAATTCTTTTGTCCAAGATGCTATTCCTCCTGCAGGAGGAGGTAATGGCGAAACCAGTAACACTCTTACATTTCTGTTTGACTCACTCATGATTTCCCTCCAATTGTTGAATCACATTTACTCCACCAATATAGCGATCTCCACTAATAAGCATTTAATTAAGTACTACAATATCCCAACAGCTATTAACTTAACTATAATAGCACATACAACAGATTACTTTTTAGCTTTATTTCAAACAACGCAAACCGTGTTTGACTTTATCATATCTTGACATTTCACTATAAGCGATTTCGTAATGGTAGTAATTTCCATAACTGTTCATATTTTCAATTATATTATTCAAGAAATATAGGCAAATCTTATAACATAAATCTGCCGCAACGTGCCTTGACAACGATTGCGGGATTCATTTTAACTTGTTTTTGAGAGGATTTCACAAGCAACTTTTATTCTTTGAACTTCTCCGAACATATGCACGCATAATTCTGCTAATCGCTTATGCCGATCTATTCGGATGATTTCGCTTTCTCGTCCAGCAAGAGGTCCTTCCGTGATTCTCACCCTGTCACCATAGATTAATCCATATGACGGTTCGATGATTCTACCGGGACTTGTGTATTTCTCAATGAATGCACGCTCATGAGGTAAGATTGATTCAGTACCTAGGTGATCATGTTCCAACAAACGCAAGACACCTTCAAGTGGTTTGATGTATGCGTTGGCATATGACTTAAACTCAACATAATCCATATCTGTCTCAACAATGATATATCCTTTAAATAATGGTTCAACGACCCGCAATGCACTCCCTTTCTTACGATGGAAGATGGCTCGTTTGGGTGTAAATGCATTAATCTTGGAGTCGCTGTTGATTTTTTGCAGGATCTTCTCTTCTCTTCCCACAAGAACTTGAAATACATGCCAATTTTTGATGGTAACACCCCCCTAATACGTGATAAATGGATTATTCCCTATGAAAAATAAAAAACAGCATGCGCTGTTCATAAGCACAGCACACAAAGAGACCTCCGTGTGGTGCGTTGGCTATTTATGTTCCCCACACTTCGCTTCCCCACGAAGTTATTCCTATAATATGCAAAGAAGGATGCTAAATGAACATACAATAAGTGTGATAATTTGAAAACAAGAGTAATTATTGAAGTGGGTTGATTTTTGGACATTATTAAATGTTGCGAAATAAAACCCAAGAGGATGTCTTGGGTTACTTGAAAGCTTCGAGTTGCTTGACGGAACGGCTGACGGTGAATTCCTGTTCGATGAGACGACGTCCGTTTTGGCCTTGGAATACGAGCGAATCGCTTTTGGCCATGGCTTCGATCTTCTTGAAGAATTCATCTTCGTTTGCGGAGGACACCCATTCCCCGAGATTGTTCGCCTGGATGAGGTCTTTGAGGTCGGTGTTTTCATCCGTGGCGGCCAAGACCGGTTTGGCGTACTCCATGTAGGAAAGAATCCGCGAGGGATAGTTGGGGATGGTGAAGCATGGATCCAGGATGATGAGTCCCACATCGCATTCCTTGGTGATCTGTTCGTACTTGTCACGGGCGAGATTGTTGATGAGGAGTGCGTTTGTAATCTCGTTGTCTTTGATGGCGGTTTCAAGGATATGACGATCGGTTCCCCTTCCCACAAAGAGAAAGAAGATGTCCGGATTGTCTTTGAAACGAAGGATGGCTTTCTTCAGGAGTTGAACGTATTGGGGACGTCCCATGTTTCCACCGAAGAGAAAGACACGGGCGTTGGTGGGGATGTTTAGTTCCTTACGCATCGTAAATTCTTGGGTTTGGTACGCTTGGGTGATGTGTTTCGTGTTGGGGAAGATTTCAAGTTTCTTTGGATCCAGTTGAGGATTGTGTTTCAGGATGTAGTCGAGATTGGCTTGCGACATGACTCCGATCTTATCCGCGGTTTGGTAGAGGAATTTCTCTTGATGATGGAAGTAGGTATAGAGAAGTCCGTTCTTCCTCATCATGCCTAAATCCACCGCATTCTGGGGGAAGATGTCCTTCAGCATCAAATAGCTCTTCGTCTTGAATTGCTTCTTCGCCCAGGAGACAAGCTTCGCATTGGTGATGGGCGGGGCTTCGAAGAGGATCAGGTCGAAGGATTTGTTTGATAGATGCTCCTTGATCCCTTTCTTCATACGGGAAGGGATACGAAGCATCGTCAGCCCCTTTTCGATCAAGTTGACATCGTAGTAGTTCCCCGTCACGATGCGCAGCACGTCGAAGCCACGCTCGTTTTGGAGGGTGGTGGAAGAGAGGTTGCGTTTCTGTTCGGACACGGCGACGAGGATCTCATGACCGGCCTCATGGAGGGCGCTGGCGAGATCGGTGTAGATCGTCGCCCCTTTGTCGGGACTGGGGAAGGATGTGGCGATGTAGAGGATTCTCATTTCACGATCCTCTTGGGCCAGTAATGGTACACGGAGGCGCAACTCACCGGTTGAAAACCGACGCGGGTATAAAAGCGGATCCCGTCGATGTTGTCGGCTTGCGTGCCGACATGGATTTTTTGGAGTTGATGTTCTACGGCGAAACGGTTCAAGGCATCGACCATCGATTTCCCGACATGTTGCCCCTGGTAGTCCTTGGCGACGGCGATGAGTTCGATCGTCGCCTTCTTTTCCTTCTGGTCGATGGAAAACAAGGTGTATCCGGCGACGTGGGATTGACGCTTGGTGACGATGAAGAACTTGTCTTCCCGCTCAAACGCGTTCTTTGTCCAGTTCAGATAGATTTGACCGGCCTGGGGTTGGGGAAGATAGGGGTCGTTGAAAAAGCGGGAATAACGGAAGGAAGACGAAGCGATCGCGATGATTTCCTCATCGCGAGGAAGGGATGATGAAATCAGGGTGTCGGGATCCGAGTCTTGCGGAAGCGTGACGTTCATTTCGAACTGGAGGTTGACGTCGGTAAGGAAAGCGGTCGTCGCTTCACCCAACCACCGGTTATTCATCTTGTCATCGCTTTGGTTGGTGATGGTTACGAATTCATAGGTGGATGCGAAATCGAGGAGGGTTCGGTACTCGGAAGAAGAGAGCGGGTGATGCAGGATCACACGTGCGCTGGGGACCTTGAAATACTCCGTGTCCCAGTCCAGCGAAAGCAAGGTCACGTTGTTTTCGCTCATCCCTGTTTCTCCTTTTGCTCTTCCACGAACACGCCCCGTTTCAAGACGATCGTTTCAATCGTCTTGAAGAAGATCTTGACGTCGAGTGCGAAAGACAGATGGTCCACATAATAGACATCGTTCTTCAGGCGTTCTTTCCATGCGGCGGAATTGCGGTAGTAGGCTTGGTTATATCCGGTGATACCGGGGAGGACATCCAATTTACGGATCTCGTCGCCCACGTACATCTTGATGTGTTCGGGAAGATCCGGACGGGGGCCGATGATGGACATGTCCCCTTTCAGGATGTTTAAAATCTGGGGGGTCTCGTCCAGGCTGGTCTTGCGGATGAATTTCCCGACTCTCGTCAATCTTGGATCGTCTTCCGCATTGAAGGTGGATCCGTCTTCGTTGCGCAGGTCGGGCGCATTGGTTTTCATGGAACGGAACTTATACATCTTGTAGATTCTTCCCTTCTTGCCTAAGCGGGAAGCGTTGTAGAAGAGAGGGCCTTTGTCATCGAGGTAAAGGATCGGACCCAAAAGGACGAGGATGAGGAGAAAGAAAGGAAGACCGACCAATGCGATCCCCACATCCACCACGCGTTTAAAGAAGTTACGGTACACCTTGTTCACCCCCGGTTAGTTCAGGATTTCGTGGAGGCAATCACAGACGTAATCCACGTCTTCATCGCTCAATAAGGTGTGCAGCGGAAGCGTGATTTCATTTTTGTACAGGTTGAAGGCGTTGGGGAAATCCTTGATGTCGAAACCCAGGTTCTTATAGGCGCTATGCATTGGAAGGGGTTTGTAATGGACGTTGGTGGAAACCCCCATCTCCGCCATCTTTTCGATGACTTCGTTGCGGAAGGCTTCGTCTTTACCATTGAGACGCATGAGATACAGATGCCCGCTAGAATTTGAATCATTACGATAATGATTGAGGACGGAAACATCCAGATCGGCTAACCGGCGGTCATAGTGTTCGATCAGTTCTTTCCTGCGCTCCAGGATGCCTTGATAGCGTTTGAATTGAACCAAGCCTAAGGAAGCGACGATATCCGTCATGTTGCACTTGAAATAGGGGGCGACGATATCGTATTCCCAGGAACCCGGTTTGGTCTTGGCCAGGGCGTCCTTGGATTGTCCATGCAAGGAAAGAAGCATGAATTGCTTATAGACGTCCTCGTCGTCGATGCCTTGGATGGGACGCCACGTCACCATCCCGCCTTCCGCCGTCGTCAGATTCTTCACGGCGTGGAAGGAGAAGGACGTAAAGTCCGCGACTTCCCCGCTCATCTTGCCTTTATAGGTCGCTCCGATGGAATGCGCCGCATCCGCGACGATGATCACGCGGTTGAATTTGGCTTGCAGTTCGTTGCTCGGGGTGAACAGATCCTTCTTGGATTCAAGGATCTCATAAATCCGGTCATAGTCGACCATGACCCCCCCGATATCCACCGGGATGATCGCTTTCGTCTTGTTTGTGATGGCGTTTGCGATCGCCGTGTAGTCGATGTCCACGGAATCCTTCTCGCAATCCACCAACACGATCTTCGCCCCGACATGGTCGATGACGCTGGCGGAAGCGGAATAGGTATAGGCGCTGGTGATGACTTCATCCCCCGGGCCGATCCCCAATAAGCGTAGTGTAAGCTCCATGCACGCCGTCGCCGAGTTCATCGCGACCGCCTTGCCCGTATGACAGTATTCCGCGATTTGACGCTCGAAGAGCTTGGTTTTCGGTCCGGTGGTGATCCAACCGGAGCGTAGCGTATCGACGACTTCGTCGATTTCTTCTTGCGTTACATCGGGGGGTGAGAATGGAATGTTTTTCATGGTGTCTCCTTCAAGTTCATAGGATCGCGAAAGATGCCTTCGATATCCTGTTCTATTTTATCACTCTTCTTACGATAATGCGAAAAATCAAGGCAGGTTGTGGAAAGCTTCCCTGAAAAAATAAATCCCACCTCAATGTGGGGGGGAGGTGGGATTTCTCTTATGTTGTAGACCGGTCTATGGGTGGGGGGGAAGTACCGGTCTAGTCCGAAGATTATTGATCGGATTGTTCGAGACACAAGAGCATTTTCATATTACACTAACCGATATTCCGTTTCAAGTAAAATCGCATACTTTCAGTTGGATTTAGTGAAAATTCGGGATTACTCGACTTCTTTTTTCTTGAAGAAACGGGCGAACGGTTTGAAGGTGCGGATACGGTGCCGTTCACTTGAATTCAGCATGAAGACAAAGCCGATGCCAAGACCGAAGACGGCCATCGCCATGGCGCTGGCCCCGAGGGTAAGCCAGGAAGACGAAGGAAGGAAACGATGCAGGACCAAGAACGAAGCAATCAATAAAGCCATGTAGACGAGGCTTTTGATGATGGAAGGATAAACCGTGGAAGGTTTTGTGTTAAGGCAATGGGAGGCGTACATCGGAACGAAGACAAGATAGCGCAAGACCTCCAACACGCTGCTGACCCCGGCGATCGCAAACAAGCCAAGATCCGTCGTCTTCAATAGAACAAGCACCAAGAGGAGGTTCAGCGAACCGGTGATGAACACGGAGAAAGACGCCCACTTCAGCTTGTTGGTGATGGTGAAGACATAGAAGAGGGGCATCAGTCCGAAGCCGGCGATCATCTGACCCATGGTCAGGATCGCGAGGAGGTTCAGTTCGCTTCCGGCGACGGAGGGGACCCAGAGACGGAAGAACGCGGGCGCGAGCGCGATGAATCCCGCGATGGGGATGCCCGTGAGGACGGCCGTGATCTTGAGGGTATAGAGAAGTTCGCTCAGGAAGGCCTCGCGGCTCTCCTTCGCGAAAAGGATCGTCAGATGCGGGTTGAACGCCGTGGGGACGACGTTGATGAGGACTTGCAAGGCTAGAGGAGCGGTCTTCGCCACCGCGAGGATGCCGGCGGCGGAAGCCCCCAACATGACGTTGGCGATCAAGAGATCCAGACCCGTCAACAAGACGCTGCTCAATTGACTGAATGAATTCCAGAAGCCCGAGATGAAGATTTCCTTGGCGTAGTCCCAACGGAAGTAGTGCCATTTGATTTTGACTTGCGGAATCAGTTTGATGGCGGAGATGAAGTGCAGGATGTCCTGCACCAAGAGCGTCAGCATGACCGAGAGGCCGATGAAGGAGACGCGGGGGCTGGCCAGGGAGAAACACACGATGATGACCAAAACGCGGGTGATCGTCCCGGAGATGTTGATGGCGCTGTTGACATCCAGGCGGTTGGTGCTGAAGGAAGCCACGGAGAAGACGTTGGTGGAGACCCCCAGGATGAACCCGATGAAGATGAAGATGAACAGATAGCGGACGTCGGTCAGAATATTTCCCGGGACATCGATCAGACGGTCGATGTAGATGACCAGGAAGACGCAGATGATCGTACTGATCACGGCGAGCAGGATGTTGGTATAGAAGGCGGCACTATAGTACTTGCTGGCGGAATCCACGTCGTTCTGATGGAGCTTGATCGTCACGAAACGCGAGGTCATCGCGGACATCGAGACCGTGAAGATCGACATGTACTGGACGAAGTTGTTGGAGAGCGGGACGAAGGCATAGGCTTCCTTCCCGATGCTTTCGACGATGTAGGGCGTGAGGAAGAAACTCACGAACAAGGAAACCGCGACGGAGAGGAAGTTGGCCGCGATGTTGAGGGCGACTTGGCGGCTTTTCATCGGGCTTCCCCTTCCAATTCCTTGAGTAAGACCTCGACGACATGTTCCGGCGTGAAGATTTCGAATTTCTCGCGGATGAGGGTGAACGGGAGTTTTTGGTTGCGATGCGACAAGGCGAAGTCGCTGAAGCGAGCCGCGAGGTCGCGGGATGAGATCGGAAGGCATACCGACAAAGGATAGTTCTTCAGATAACCGAGATAGGGATCCTTCTCGTCGTAGTAGAAGTGCACGATCGGATTGCCGGTGGAAATGCAATCGAACAGTTTACTGGGGACAAGGTCGGAATTCTTGTTGCCGATGGTCACGATGAGGCTCGCGCTCGAAAGGACGGATTGGGCGATGTCGCTGGAGACCGGTCCATGGGAAGTGAAGGATGGAATTTGTTTCGCAAATTCCGCCAAGATCCCTTGGCAATTCCCATACGAATAGAAATGCGTCGCCATGTTCGCTACGGGATGATCCCTCAGGAGTTCCAGGAAGAAAACGGGGTTGCGGATGGTGACGTCCAAGCCGCCGACATAGACGCAATCGAAGAGGTCCGGATTCGCGGGACGGGTGTTGTCCACCACCATCGGGTGTTCCGTGACGACGACTTTGCTTGAGCCGTTGAAATAATCCTTGAGATAGGGCAGGACGAAAATCCGATGCGAGGAGTTGATCAAATCATTGAGAATCCGTTCTTTCTCCTGTCCCTGGACGAACACCGGGAACACTTCCAGCACATAGGGGATCAGTTTGATGCGGGGGAATTCCGCTTTCAGGGCGATCGAATCGTGGATTTCGTCGAAGGTGAACGGAAGTACGATCGCATCGGGTGTCTGCGTTAGGAAGGTGCGTACTTCCTTCAGGTACTTCATCCCCGCTTTTTGGGAAACGAGGGATTTCAAGATTCTGTTTTTGATCCGGTTGACGACGCGGAAAACGAAGCGTTCCATCGCGGAACCATGGTTGATCTTTTCGAAGATGACGCGGTCGAAACTCTTGACGCGTACGATGTTTTTCTCGTTGGATGTACCTTCATCCTGGGCGTGGGTGATGACGGTCACGTCGTGCGTTTTCGCCAGCACATCCACGATCTTCTTCGCCAGGTTGCCGGAAGCGGTAATGTCGGGAGGATAGTTCTTGATTAAGACGACGATTTTTTGGTCCATTTCAGGTCGCTCCTCCATTTCGTTTTATCCAGGTCGATGTTGTTGTAGAGGATGAAAAGGCCAAGGAAGGCGACGAAAGACACCGCCGTATAGGGGGTGGAAAGCACCACGTTGTTGGCGGGCAGGAAGAAAATCATCAATGTGATCAAGGGAAGCAGAAGGATCGCGATGAGTTTCCCCTTCAGCGATTCGTTGAGGATGATGTACGTCATCACGCCGATGATAAAGAGGACCATGAGGACGCCCAGATGCGACACATCGTTCGCGAACCAGGTATAGGCGGTGTGCCAGGTGGAACGGGACGGCCAAAGATAGGTCATCTTCGCCTGATAGGTCCACGGGAACGCATCGAAGTTGAAGAAACGTTTGATGTTTTCGATGAGGAAATACCCGCTCCCGATCCCAAACGTCGAGGTAAAAGGATAGCGGAAGGAGAGGGCCAACCCGTAATACCCCTGGATAAGATAGGTGGAAATCATCAGGAACGGCATCCAGAGCGATTGCGGCAGGATCTGCAGGACCCAGGCGTCGTAATCGACGCGACGCAGACCGATGTAGGTCGGAAGGTTGTCGACACGGGCGGTGGTTCCGTTGACGAAATAGAAGACGAACCCCACAAACAAAATCCCTGCAAACAATAAGACCCGTCGACGGCTCTTCGCTGTCGACTTCTTGTTGCCGAGTTTAAGTAAAATGATCGTCGCCAGGATCAACACGATGCGGAAGATCCCGATGTTTTGTCCGCGGATGATGAAGGTGGAGGCTTCCATCAGAAGCACCAGGAAAAGAAGGATCTTGTTGAAGATCGTGAGTTGCTTGAACTTATAGATGCCCAACGGGGCGATCATGTAATAGAACGGGGCAAGCAGGGTCGACAACATCGTGACCGCGTCGCCGCCCAAGCCCATTTCGCTGATCTGGACGTTGGTATAATAGGCCGCGTCGGGATTCTTGATCGCCGCCATCAGGTCTTGGAAAATGTCGACCGGATTGACGGAGATGGAAAAGCGGACCAGGGAGTTGTATGAAAACATGAAGGAGAGGATGCATAGGAACCACATGTAGTCGTTGAGGTGGACTTGGTTGAAACGGACATGGACCTTATGGAGGAGGTCTTGAAGCGGCCGCATGAACTTGGGCAGATACATATGGTCGCGGTGGGAAACGACCAGATAACGATCCGCGAACAGATAGCCCCCCACGAACATCAACTGATAAAGCACAACGAAAATCGCCATCGTCGCATTGTGTTCGCTACGGTATTGGATGGGGGAAATCAGATACAGAAAGAGCGTACCGAGTTGGTACGCTTCAATCAAACCGAGGATGACCCACTTCTTCTTCATGGTTTAAACTGATCCTTCCACCGTTGGATGGCGGCGAGAGGAAGATGGATTTCAGTCGAAAAAGGTTGAAGCAGAAGTTCGTCCAGTTTCGAACACTCTTCACGCAAGACGATCGGGATGTTGAAGTCCTTGTGCTTCTCGATCGCACGGTTGTCGATGGCGATGATGATCGTGCGTTTCTTCTTCTGAAGCGCACGGATCCCGCCATGCAGACGCGTCCCGACGAACTCGATGTCCTGTTCGCTCTCCAATAAGCGGTTGTATCCTTCCAAGGTCGGATCGACAATCGTGATGCGGGGATGGTCGATCGCCAAACTTTCGAAGTATTTCATATCGCCCGTGCCTTGCGGCCAGAAGAAGACGCGTTGGTAGTTGCGCAACAGGCTTTCGACCAACAGGGTGTCGTTGGGGATGTCTTTACGGTAATCGGTCAAGGTGAACACGACGTTGGCCGCTTTTTCCGTCGGAATCAAAGCGCAATGTTCGGGGGTCAAATCCCACATCGACGCACAGCCGGTATTGACGACGTTGGTGATTCCGATACTCTTCAAGATTTCTTCCGTGTATTGGTCGCGTACGCTATGGAGATGGTTCTTCGACAAGATCGCCTTCAATAAGCTACGGGTATAGAAATTGGGCTTGTTGTTGTAGTTCCACCACCCGACCCCCACCAGGATCGCCGGTCCGACGATGCTCTTCTGCCAGGGTTTGACGTTCCATTGCGACTTCAGTCCCAAAAACGAGGATTTCAAGAGGTTGCTTCCGCAGACGAATTTATAGTCGAAATCGCGAAACAAACGTCCGTAATAGTAGTCGACGGGAAAATGGGTGGAAACCTCCACCACCATGTTCCCTTTCAAAATGAAGCCGAGTTGTTTCTTCACCCCGTCCGTGATGACCCCGTCCCCAAGGTTCAACGACCCCGCGGAAGGACTCCATAATACGATTTGTTTCATTCCCCATGCCTCTCTTTCGTAAGGATACGCGAATATAGATCCAAGATCGCCTGGGCTGAATTCGATCGTTCCATGAAGGAAGGGTCCAATTCCCAGGTGAAAGGGTTCGGTTGTCGGATCGATTCAGCCATCGCCTCCACATCCCCTTTGTCGACGATCGTCAGGTAAGGTTTGTCCGCCATTTCGGGGATGCCTCCGGTACGATAGGCAACCACGGGGGTTTGGCAGGCCAAGGCCTCCAACACAACGGTCGGATAATTGTCTTCGTAACTGCTGACGGCCAAGACGTCCGCCATCGAATAATAGTCGCTCAACTCTTCGACGGACGACGTCCGTTTGATTCCCAAAACATGCTGCGGAAGTTGCTTGAGTTGCGCCTCGCTCACCCCGATCAGCAGGATGCGGTAGTCATCCCCAAGAAGATCCGCCAGTTTCAGCATATCCGCCAAGCCTTTGCGCGGGATCCAACTCATCGCGACCCCCAAGACCACTTTCTTGTCGCCAAGTCCGAGCTTCGTCCGAAGATCGGATTCCTTCGGCGAGAACTTCTGAAGGTCGATGCCGTTGGGGACAACCGTTACTTCATAAGATGACAGATAGGACGACTTGACGAGGTCCTTGAGCCAATGTGAGGGGGTGACGAAGGTCAATGAACCAAAACCGGAAAACCATTCCTTCTTTTCGACCAGGTTCTTGCGTGAGCGGTCCATCAGCCAACTTTGGGGATAGTCCCCTTTGCGCGGACAGTTCCCGCACCCCGTTTTCCATTTGTCGCACTTTGGCGCGTCGAAATACGTACAGTGTCCGGTGAAACTCCAGCAGTCATGGAGCGTCCAAACCACCGGGATGTTCATTTCCTTTAGATGCTTCATCAACGTTTCCACATGCAGGTAATACCCGTGGATGTTGTGGAGATGGACGATGTCGGGCCGATATTGTTCGATGACACGACAGAAATCACGCGTCGCTTGCTTTCCTGCCGCACCGTGGCGATCGAGGATACGCGTCATGAAGACGTCGGTCAGGATGTTCTCGATCCGGCCGATTTTATACGTGGTGTCGCAGTTTTTCGCCTCGTTGCGCCCGAAAGCGATCATGGATTCATGACCGTCTTGGATCAGTGCTTGATGGATGTCGGTGGCGATCCGGCCTGTCGAGCCGATCCCGCACACCACGTTGACCTGGAGGATGCGCATTATTTACCCCAGACCACACGGTTGACGTAATCGGTGTAGGAGAGGATGATCCGTACGACTTTATCGGAAACATTGGGCATACTATAATCGGCGACGAGTCTGAAGGATGAAGGATCCTGTTGGTCAAGCAAGGCCAAGCCCTGCATGATCCGCTCTTTTTTCAGGCCGACCATCATGACCGTCCCCTCTTCCATCGCTTCCGGACGCTCGTGCGCCTGCCGTATGTTGAGGGATCTCAGTTTCAGGATGGACGTCTCTTCACTGATCGTCCCGCTGTCGCTCAAGACCGCCTTGCTGTCTTTCTGCAGTTTCACGTAATCGATGAACCCCAAAGGTTTCAGTAAGGTGATCAAAGGATGGAAGGAGATCCCCTTCGCCTCGACCATCTTGCGTGTGCGCGGATGGGTGGAGACGATGACCGGGAGTTGATACTTTTCCGCGATCGTGTTCAGCGTGTCCACCAGATCCAGGAAGTTCTCTTCGCTGCTGATGTTTTCTTCGCGGTGGGCGGAAACGACGAAGTAGTTTCCTTCTTTCAATCCGAGTCTGGACACGATGTCCGATACGTCGATTTCACTCATCTTGGAATGCAGGACTTCATACATCGGCGACCCCGTCTTGATGATCCGATCCGCAGGCAAGCCTTCGCGAAGCAGATATTCCCGTGCGATGTCGCTGTAGGTCAGGTTGATGTCGGAGATGTGGTCCACGATCTTACGGTTGGTTTCTTCCGGAACCCGTTGGTCGAAACAACGGTTCCCCGCTTCCATATGGAAAATCGGGATATGCTTGCGTTTCGCCGCGATCGCGCAAAGGCAACTGTTGGTATCGCCAAGGACCAGGATGCAGTCCGGTTTCACTTCATCGAGGACTTTGTCGATGGTGATCAGGATGTTCCCGATGGTTTCGATGGCGCTCCCGACGGCGGCGTTGAGGAAATAGTCCGGTTTCCGTAGTCCGAAGTCCTTGAAAAAGACTTCGTTGAGTTCATAATCGTAGTTCTGCCCGGTATGGACCAGGATATGGCGGATGGACACCGCTTCTTCGAGTTTCTTGATGACGGCGGACAGACGGATGATTTCCGGTCGTGTCCCGACGATCGTCATGACGGTCAATTGTGCTGCCATGTTACACCTCCTGGTAGATGGTATCGGGACGCGCGGGATCGAAGATCTCCGTCGCCCAGAATAGGGTGATCAAGTCCGTATCGGACGTATTGGTGATGCAATGGGTGTAGCCGGTCGGAATGTCCAACACCGTCGGGACTTCCCCGTCCACCGGATAGACGATCACGTCGTCGCTGAAGATGTTTCTGAATTTGATTTCGCCCTTCCCTTGGATGACCAGGAACTTCTCGGCCTTGGTATGATGCCAATGGTTTCCGCGGGTGATGCCGGGGAAGGTTTTGGAGACGAAGACTTGCCCGAAATCCGGGGACTTGATGAACTCGGCCAACCAACCTCTCTGATCCGTGTTCTTTTTCAAGGGATAGGCGAAGTTGTCCGTTTCAAGGTAGGAGAGATAGGTTCCGTAGAGTTGGCGGTCGAAGCGCGAGGTAAACACGGGTAAATGGAGATTTATCCGGGTTTGCCTGAAGGCGTTGAGTTTGTCCGCCAATTCCTGCAGGGTGACCTTCGTCGTCTCGGGGACGACGCAAAAGTTTCCGTCCTTGATGACGTTTCCGCTTAAGGCTTGGACGAATTCGTCGACGACATCGTCGATGTGGCAAAGCTCCACGGTCGCCAAGGGATTGGAAAGTTGGATGGGGAGGTCGTGGCTGATGTTGTGGCAGAAGGTGGCGACGACCGAATTATAGTTGGGTCTGGACCATTTCCCGAACAGGTTGTAGAGACGATAGACGTAGACGGGGACCTGCTGTTTTTCGCCATACGAAAACATCAGGTCTTCCCCGGCTTTCTTGCTTTGTCCATACGGGTTATCCAGCGCGGCTTGGATCGAGGAGGTGATCAACACCGGGCTTTTGTTTTCATACTTCTCAAGGAGTCCGAGGAGAGTGCTCGTGAACCCGAAATTGCCCTTCATGAACTCTTCCGGATTCTCCGGACGGTTCACACCGGCCAGATGATAGACGAATTCGCAGGATTGGACGTACGTCTCCAATGCTTCGCTTGTCGTATCCAAATCCACCTCGTAGATCGTGTGGGTCTTCAGTGTGTTCAGCGTGGAAATCAGGTTCTTCCCGACGAACCCTTTCGCACCGGTCACCAGGATCTTCATCGTTTCTTCCAGCTTTCCAGCGCTTCGCGCACTTCTTCCAAGCCCAAAAGTTTCGCTTTGATTTCCTCGACCGTTAACCGGTGGGTATTGTGTGAATTGTATTCGTGGTCCTGGGAAAGTTGGACATCCCCTTCCACGAAGAACTTGTCATAGTTGAGGTCGCGCTTGTCGGCGGGGACGCGATAGAACCCGCCCATGTCTTCGGCGACCAGGTACTCTTCCCGGGTCAAGAGCGTTTCGTAGAGTTTCTCCCCGTGGCGCGTCCCGATGACCTTGATGTCGACATCGGATGCGAAGAGTTCCTTCACGGCCAAGGCGAGATCTCCGACGGTGGAGGCGGGGGATTTCTGGACCATGATGTCGCCGGCCTGGGCGTTCTCATAGGCGAAGAGGACCAGTTCGACCGCTTCGTCCAGACTCATCAGGAAACGGGTCATGCTGGGGTCGGTGACGGTCAAGGGATTCCCGGCTTTGATCTGGTCGATGAACAAGGGGATGACCGATCCGCGGGAAGCCATGACGTTGCCGTAGCGCGTTCCGCAGATGACGGTCGTATCGCAGGTTTTCGCCTTGGCGACGAAGACTTTCTCCATCATCGCCTTGGAGATCCCCATCGCGTTGATGGGATAGGCGGCCTTGTCGGTGGAAAGGCAAACGACCTTCTTGACCTTGGCTTCGATGGCCGCGGTCAAGACGTTGTCCGTCCCCAAGACGTTGGTTTTCACGGCTTCCATGGGAAAGAACTCGCAGGAAGGCACTTGTTTGAGGGCGGCCGCATGGAAGAGATAGTCGACCCCGTGCATCGCGTTCTTGATGCTGGGAAGATCACGGACATCCCCGATATAGAACTTCAAGCGGTCGTCATGGTAGAGTTTCCGCATGTCGTCCTGTTTCTTTTCATCGCGTGAAAAGATCCGGATTTCCTTCACGTCCGTATGCATGAATCGCTTCATGACCGCGTTCCCGAAGGAACCGGTCCCGCCGGTAATCAGTAGTGTTTTTCCGCTAAACATGGTATACCTCCTTGAGACATCGTTGTGTGCCTTTTCAATGATTCTTTTAATCGATCTCTTCGACTTCGCTACGGTTCTGCTTCATCGAGGAACGGTTGGGCGTGTAGTTATCGACGACACGGGTCAGGACATCGATGATTTCCTGGTCGTCGACCTGCGGTTTCCCGATCACCTGCGCCAATTCATCCAACTCCCGCAGTACTTTTTCTTTGGGGATCGACATCGGTTTGGTGACGAAGATCAGCTTGTTGGGGGTCGAGACCACTTCTTCTTTGTTGAGGTGGAGTTCTTCATACAACTTTTCTCCGGGTCTCAGTCCGATTTCTTTGATCTGGATGTCCTGATAGGGCACATAGCCCGCCAGGCGGATCATCTTCTCCGCCAAATCCAGGATCTTGACGGGTTGACCCATGTCCAGGACGAAGATCTCTCCGCCTTTCGCATAGGTCGCCGCTTGCAGGACCAAGGAAACCGCTTCGGGGATCGTCATGAAGTAGCGGATGATCCGCTTGTCGGTCAATGTCAGCGGACCTCCGTTGGCGATTTGCTTCTTAAACAGTGGGATGATGGATCCGTTGGATCCGAGTACGTTGCCGAAGCGAACCGCGACGAATTTCGTTTTCGATTGAGGGTCCATCGATTGGATCAACTTCTCCACGAACCGTTTGGTCGCCCCCATGACGTTGGTCGGATTGACGGCCTTGTCGGTGGAGATCGAGACAAACCGTTTCACTTCGTACTTCTCGGCGGTCATCAAGAGATTGTGCGTCCCGAAAATGTTGTTTTTGATCGCTTCGATCGGCATGTCTTCCATCAGGGGGACGTGCTTGTGCGCCGCCGCATGGAAAACGATGTCCGGCCGGTAGGTATCGAACAACCGTTCAAGCGATGCCAGGTCGCGGATGCTTGTGATGAGCGGGAGATATTCGATCTGCTCGGAAAGCAGATGATCCCGTTGTTTCATGTTGAATTCTTGTTGGAGATCGTACAATCCGTTCTCGTTGATGTCGATCATGATCAGGCGTTTCGGGCTGAGCTGGATGATCTGCCGGCAGAGTTCGCTCCCGATCGATCCGGCCGCCCCCGTCACCAAGACCGTACGGTCCTGGATCAGATCCTGGATGACGGCGTTATCCAACACGATCGACTGTCTTCCCAATAAGTCTTCGATCCCGATTTCACGCAAGGAACGCTTGATGCCTTGCGAGGAAATCATGTCT
>JAHFCO010000038.1 GCA_023249475.1 Bacillota bacterium
GCGGGAAATGATCGTCGGCAGCACTTTGTGGGGTTCGGTGGTCGCCAGGATGAAAATGACATGCGAAGGCGGTTCTTCCAAGGTCTTCAACAACGCGTTGAACGCACCCTTGGAGAGCATATGGACTTCATCGATGATATAGACCTTAAAGCGCCCTTGCAGCGGCGCGTATTTCACTTTTTCGATCAATTCGCGGATTTCGTCGACCCCGTTGTTGGAAGCGGCGTCGATTTCGATGACGTCCGGATGGATCCCGGCTTGGATCGTCGCGCAATGTTCGCATTGGTTGCAGGGTGCTTTCTCGGGATTCAGGCAGTTGACCGACTTCGCCACGAGTTTCGCGACCGTGGTCTTCCCCGTGCCCCTTGGACCGCAAAACAAATACGCGTGCGAGATTTTATTCTGCGCGATCGCGTTTTGTAAGGTTTTAACGATATGTTGCTGACCGATGACCGTCTCGAAAGAGTTGGGCCGATAGGTCCGATAGAGTGCTTTGTATGCCATGGAACCAGCCCCTTCTTGCCTTTTCATTATACCAAAATCTCGGGGTGAAGGATAGTTAAAGTTCGTCGTTCTCGGTCGGTCCGCTTTGATTTTTATTGCGTTTGAGGATGAAGAAATCTTTCAAAAGGGTCGCGCATTCTTCCTCGAGAACCCCCGAGAAAATGACGGGACGATGGTTAAAGGCCTTGATGGTGGTGAAATCCACGCTTGTCCCGAAACTACCGCCCTTGGGGTCGTAGGCGCCGAAAACGACGGTTTCGATCCGTGAAAGGATGGTTGCGCCGGCACACATGGGGCACGGTTCAAGGGTGACGTACAAGGTACACCCTTCCAAACGCCATGTATTCAGTTTCCTGCAGGCTTTTTCGATCGCTAGGATTTCCGCATGCGCCGTCGCGATTTGCCGCGTCTGACGCAAATTATGAGCCCTGGCGATGATTTCCCCGTCTTTCACCACCACGGCGCCGATCGGAACCTCGTCGATCGCCCCCGCCTTCTTCGCTTCTTTGATGGCTTCCAGCATGAATCGTGTATGCATACGTCCACCTCCCTTAGAAAAAAGCTACCGCACATGAAAGAGCCTCTTAAGGCTGCTGTCTTCCGACCCTGACCTGGTTCGTAGGATTCCATTGCGGTAGCATCAGTATTATACAAGATTGATGAAGGAAATGCTACCCGTAATCTCGGATTTGTCGCATCTCCAGGAGGATGATCTCTAAAAAACCCGCTCTGCGATGAGCGGGTGAAGCGACTATTTCTTTCCGAATACCTTGTGGATCTGGATGCCGCCTTGTTCGGAGATGTACCCCAGGACGGCGCCGGCGATCAACGCGATGACCGTGCCTTTGAAATCGAAATTCGTGGCGAAGTACGCCGAACAACCGATGAACGCGCCCGGAATGAATCCAAGCAGGGGAAGATGCGCTTGCCAGCACATGGCGCCGGCACCGATGACGACCGCGACGCTCAATCCGATGGTCGCCCCGAGGACCGGTCCGAAGATCCCGGCCATTTGCACGATCAGGAAGCCCCAGACGACACCGCTGAAATTGAGGATCAGGCTATCTTTAAGCCCTTTGGTTTTCCCCCCGGCGGCATAGAAACTCGCCCAGGACAGGAAACCGACGAATGTAATTAACCCATACGTAACGCTGACGCCTGCCCATAAGCCGGCTAAAATACCGACGCTGATGCCGACGGCGATTAAGAATGACATGATGTTCTCCCTTTGAACCTTATTTGGTTATTTTTTTGAAGGCTTCGGTTTGTGTTTTGATGCCGACTTCCGCGGCGAAACGTTCGATGCTGGAAGCACCGAAGAACCCGTCGACACCTTTGGTGTTGGCAATGATATACGCGGCGTCATCTGGTTCCGCGATCGGCCCGCCATGGGCGATGACGAGGATGTCCGGGTTGACCGAACGTCCCGCTTCGATGATTCTTTCGATTTTCACGACGCAGTCTTTCAAAGTCAGGGCGGTTCTGGCGCCGATGTCCCCTTTGGTCGTCAATCCCATGTGGGCGACCAGGATATCCGCTCCGGCTTCCGCCATCGCTTTGGCTTGTTCTGGGTCGAATACATAGGGTGTCGTCAAAAGATCCAATTCATGCGCTTTACGGATCATTTCGACTTCCAACCCGTAGCCCATGCCGGTTTCTTCCAGGTTTTGACGGAACACGCCGTCGATCAATCCGACGGTCGGAAAGTTCTGGACACCGTTGAACCCCATTTCCTTGAGTTGTTTCAGGAACACGGGCATGACCCTAAACGGATCCGTTCCGCAAACCCCTGCCAAGACGGGGGTGTGTTCGACGACCGGCAAGACTTCGGAAGCCATTTCGACGACGATTTTATTTGCGTCGCCATAGGCCATCAGCCCTGCCAACGACCCTCTGCCCGCCATTCTGTATCGGCCGGAGTTGTAGATGATCAGCATGTCCGCCCCGCCCTTTTCACTGCTTTTGGCCGTAATCCCGGTCCCTGCGCCGACACCGAGCAGGATTTTACCGTCAGCGATCTGCTTACGGTATCCTTCCATGATTTCTTGTCTTGATTTCGTGTTCATCTGTTCCTCCTTGTCAACCTGAGTGTTGTTAGCGGTTGGCTCTTTTACGATCCATCATTTCGATGAGATTCTGGGCTGCTTTTTCGGCGAATTCCTTGTCGTTGACATGCATCGCGTATTCTTCCAGACGTACGACCTTGCGGTCGATCTTCTTGCGCAGCGTATCGAACAACGCGGTGTCTTCTTCCGGTCCGTAGAACGCCTGTCCGACCGCGTCGATCATCGAAACGCCCAGTAACGGAAGCATCAAGACGGTGTAGTCTTTCGCCCCGTTGAGCTTTTCGGCGATATTGTTGGCGATTTCGACGTTTTCTTCAACCGTGGTACGCATCAGCGTGACCGTCGGATTGTGCTTGTAGATTTTACGGTTATAGAATTTGGCCGGTACGGTATCGACCGGTCCGAAATTGCACATGTCGACCGCGCCGACGGAAACGACTTGGGGTACGCCGAGGCTTCCGGCCGCGGCCAAGCGTTGCGGACCGGCGGACAATACGCCTCCGACGACTTCATCCGCCCATTCGGTGGTCGTGATATCCAGGACCCCTTCGATGAACCCGGCTTTTACCAGGTCTTCCATCGATCTTCCACCTGTCCCGGTGGCATGGAATACGAGGACTTCATACCCGCGGGCTTCCAAATATTCGCGGGCGAAGTTGATGCAGGGGGTGGTGACACCGAACATCGTCGCCGCGACCAACGGCTTCTTCTCGACGACCGCTTTGTTTTCAAACGTCACCATGCCGGCGATCGCGAAAGCCGCGTTGCTGAAGATTTTCGTTGAGATCGAGTTCAATCCCGAAACGTCGACGACCGAAGGCATCATGACGATGTCGCTTGTCCCGACATATTGTGAGGTATTACCGGAAGCGACGGTCGAAACCATGACTTTCGGAACGCCGATCGGTAACGCACGCATCGCCGGAGTGGCGATCGATGTGCCGCCGGTTCCTCCGAAAGCCAGGATACCGTCGAATTTCCCTTCGCGGTAGAGTTGCGGAATCAGTTTTTCCATTCCTTTTGATAAGACTTCGGTCGCCCAGGCACGGTCCTTCTTCGCCGCGACATCCTTGATGTCCACGCCGACCGCGTTTGCGACGTCTTCGTTGGATACATCCGGGGTGAACATCGGAGGGAAGACACCCATGTGGATGGTGAAGGTCTTTAGCCCAAGATCTTCCAGGATTTTCTTCACATAGGCATACTCCACGCCCTTCGAATCGAACGTCCCTACTAATGCTACTGTTTTCATTTCGCATTTCCTTTCTTCGACGGATCCAAAATGATCGGTTTTGTTTCAGTCGACCAACTAAGCAAAAACAGTACTGTTCTCTCACACACAATGTACTGTTTTTTTAATTCGATGTATATGTCTTTTTTTATTGTCGTTTTGTGTTTACTTCATTTTTGTATGCGCTTTCGGGCTTTCCCCCGTCGTTTTCTTGAACATTTTACTGAATTGGGCGTAGTCCTTGTAGCCGACGAGTTCCGCCACCTCGAACAACGGGAGATCGCGTTCTTTCAGGATCTCGATCGCTTTCGATATCCGGAATTGAACGAGGTATTGTTTGAAGCCGATTCCGATTTCCTTTTTGAAGAGGGTGCTTAGGTGATTGACCGAGATGTGCGCGACCTGCGCCAGATCGTCCAGGGAAATCGGCTCTTTATAATGTTCCGCGATATACCGCATGACGAAATCGACATAGTCGTAATGTTTCGTGATCCCATCCAGCATCTTTACCATAAGTTGGTCTTCGTTGATCGAACCGGTGGTTTTGAACGCCTTGGTGAGTTCAAGGATCGACTTTTCCATCGGAATCCGTTCGATCGCCGAACCGCCGATGTACCCCATCGCGGAAGTGTTCTTATACATGTATTGGACATCCACGGGGGTTTTGACCGGACCGCCGTAAATCATCTTGATGATGTCGCCTCGAACCGCGTCGCAGGCCGCGAACATCGCATCCACCTCTTGTTTCGCGTTCTGAAGCGATAGGATCTTCTTTGCGCCAAGCATCCCCCCGCTTGTGAACCCGAGATGAGCGACGATCACATCCGCACCCGCGTTTGCCATCTCATCGGATTGTTGGGGATCGAAGACGAAGGCGATCGTGACCAACCCTTTTTCATGGGCGATTCGAATCGCTTCGATCTCGGTTTTGTATGAAATCCCGCTTTCTTCGAGCGCTTCCCTGAACTTTCCGTCGATCAATCCCATCGAAGGATAGTTATTGATGCCGTCAAAGCCCATGAATTGGATGTATTCGATATAGGTCTCCAAATTGATCAACGGATCCGTCGCATTCAGTCCGAAAATCACCGGAATGGACTTCACCAATGGCATGATTTCCCGACTCCCGAAACTCATCACCAACCCGTTGCTGTCTTCGTAGGGCATGAATCCGGCGAACGAGCTTCGCCCGAGTTGTCTGAATTTCCCGGAATTCAACACAAGTAAAAAATCCGCCCCGCCCTCTTCGGCATATTTCGCCGTCAATCCGGAACCGATCGCCACCCCCAAGAGATGGTGGTTTCCTTGTACCTGTTTTCGTAGGTTCTCCAATATTCGCTCGCGACTCTTCATTTTGTTTGTGTTTCACATTTCCGTATGACTTTATCATATCGATATTCACTTTGACTTCAAGAGATTTTTATACTCCACTCTTGATATCGGTTGATTCCTGCTCTTTTCATTCAGTGATCGGCGATTTATTAAAAAAGCTCATGTTTCCATGAGCGATTGTTCCACGTGGAACATTATTTCTTTACAATCTTGTCCTTAAAGCCCATATATGGCCGCAACGCTTCGGGAATGAGGATGCTTCCATCCGCAAGTAGGTTGTTTTCAAGGAAAGCGATCAACATACGCGGAGGGGCGACGACGGTGTTGTTGAGGGTATGCGCGAAATACTTGCCGTCGGGTCCGTTGACGCGGATCCCTAAGCGACGTGCCTGGGCGTCGGTAAGGTTCGAGCAAGAACCGACTTCGAAATACTTCTGTTGACGAGGGCTCCAGGCTTCGACATCCACCGATTTACTCTTGAGATCGGCCAAATCGCCGGAACAGCATTCCAAAACACGTACGGGGATATCCAGCGAGCGGAAGAAATCGACGGAGTTCTTGTAGAGAACCTCAAACCAGTATTTGCTTTCTTCCGGTTTGCAGACGACGATCATTTCCTGTTTTTCGAACTGATGGATACGATAGACCCCGCGTTCTTCGATGCCGTGTGCCCCGACTTCCTTGCGGAAACAGGGGGAATAGCTCGTCAAGGTCTGCGGAAGTTGGTCTTCGGTCAAAATATTGTCGATGAACTTACCGATCATCGAGTGTTCGCTGGTGCCGATCAAGTAAAGGTCTTCCCCTTCGATCTTATACATCATGTTTTCCATTTCGGTGAAACTCATGACCCCGGTCACGACTTCGGAGCGGATCATGAACGGCGGGATGACATAGGTGAATCCCCTGTCGATCATGAAGTCCCGGGCATAGGATAAAATCGCCGAATGAAGCCGCGCGATATCCCCCATCAAGAAATAGAATCCATTCCCCGATGTTTTACGCGCACTATCCAGATCGACCCCGTTGAGGGCTTCCATGATTTCAATGTGGTACGGGACATCGAAATCCTTCACCGTCGCTTCACCCACACGGTATCGTTCGACGTTTTCACTGTCGTTTTTCCCTAAAGGGACCGTTTCATCGATGATGTTCGGTAAAACCAACATGATCTTGCGGATTTCTTCCTGCAAAGGTTCTTCTTTCGCTTCGGTTTCAACCAACTCGGCCGCCATCTCGGCGACTTGTTTCTTGACTTCCTCCGCTTCAGCCTTCTTCCCTTGACCCATCAGCATCCCGATTTGCTTGCTTAGCGTATTGCGAAGTCCGCGCAATTCGTCGGCGCGTGTTTTCGCCCTTCTGAATTCCGCATCCAACTCCAATACCTTATCGACCAAAGGCAATTTATCGTCCTGAAACTTCTTTTTGATGTTCTCGCGGACGATTTCCGGATTCTTTCGCACTAAATTGATGTCTAACATGGTTTTTCCTCCTTTGAAATAAAAAAGGTATCCCCATAAGGGACGATACCTCGTGTTGCCACCCTTTTTGAAATGTTTCACGTGAAACATTCCCTCTCAAGCCTGATAACGGTCGGTACCGGAAAGCATTACTTTCACTCCGGGGTGGATTTCCTACTCATCCGTCGCGATTCGCACCAGCCATCGCGTCTCTGGATCCTTCTGAGCAGTACTCTTCCCCATCAACGTTCTATGATTATTTTATCGAGCGACCACCACAATGTCAATGGAAACCGCCAACCCCTACTTGGTGTTATAGTCGAAAAACTCAGGGGTGAGATTCTGGGGATAGATCGAGACGATCACATGGTCGAATGCCCCCTCGACGGCATACGCGATGATATTCTCCACATAGTATCTAGGATCGATCAACACCACTTCCGAACAAACCGTCGAAAGGAACGCCGCCATGGGGACGGACATCGAGTCTTTGATGATGAGAACACGGGGTCCGTCGCTGAGTTCGTTCTTGATCGTAACGATGCTTTGGTTCCCTTGAAGGTAGGCGAAGTATTTGTCGGTATTGATGCTTTGTTCGTAGTTTTGGATGTTGAAGGGATATCCGATGATCAACGCATCTTCAAACCGCCCTTCGGAATGGACTTCATATAAGGGATTCACTGCGTCGAAACGGTATTTCGTCTCGAATTTAGGGAAAATCACGGTAAAATCATCCGCACCGGCATAAATCACCCCGGTTTTACGCCCCATCGAACCCAGATAACTCTTTTCGTAGGTGATGAAATTATAGTTCTCCGGGTCGGTATAGAACCCTTCCGGATCCAAATCAAGATCGTAGATTTCGTTCAATTGCCCGACGAGGTGGGTGAACGCCCAGAAGTTCGACTCGATCGTCCAGTGATGGTCGGTATCGAAGAAAATGTCCTGCGGTGGAATACCGGAATCCAAGATCGAATCCCGGAAATCGATCGTCTTGATCCCACGCAACACCATGGCTTCAAGGAATATGTCCGCCGTTTCGTTGTGAAAGGAGTAAGGAAGGGCTTCATCGAAGGACGTCACACCCTGCAGCACCTTATCCGGCGGCATCAAAATCGTCAATTTGGATCCTGTCGAAAACAAAGCGCGGTTCAGAGCGGATACGGTGTTTACGATTTCTTTGACATCGTTGGGTCCGTCGGCGAAATTGGCATAATGCAGTTTCCCGTCCGTGTCGCGGATCACTTCGAAGTTGTTCTCTTCGTTCTTCAGCATCAACTTCTGTAAGAATCCGTACGTCTCGATCAAATTCAGCTTGGAAAAGACATCTTCATTCGCAACCGCATCGAATGTATCCGGTAGGAGGGTGAATTCCGTCACAGACTGTCCGGTCGATTCGATTTTTTTCCATAACCCCTCCGCACTTTGCGTAAAGTTCATGATGGCGAAGGTAAACCATGCGACTAGAATCAATCCCGCGGAAAACAACTTCATCTTGAAATAGCGTTTCATGGTCAACCTCCTTTAGAAATTGAAGTAAATGAAGGGGTTATAGCTGCCCTTCACGATATAGGCAAGTGAAATCGCCAGTAATGCGATCATGGCGATCGGATACGCCAGTTCAAAGAACCATCGAACCCATTTCGATCGATTGGAGACCAAAAAAGTGTTGGTTCGCTTGGCGATGGGAACACTGAAGAAGATGGCGAGGATAAAAATGAAGGAATATTCGCGGATGAACATCATCGCCGACGGGCTATAGAGCCCTTCCGTCCCGAAGAGTGCACTGATCATACGACCCGCAAAGGAAATGGACGGGGATCGGAAGAAAACCCAGGCCATGTTGATTGCGAACAAGGTATAAGCGTGGCGGAGGATCCGATACTTCTGCGACTTCTCGATGTCGAAGAAGCGTTCAAAGAGGATCAAAGCGAAATTAAACATCCCCCACAAGACAAAGGTCCATGAAGCACCATGCCAAATCCCGGTCGCCAGCCAAACGATGAAGAGATTGCGAACCACTTTATCCTGGTTCCGTAAACGGGAGCCACCTAAAGGGAAATAAAGGTAGTCCTTGAACCAGGTCGAGAGGGAAATGTGCCATCGGCGCCAGAATTCGGTGATCGAGCGTGAAATGTACGGATAATTGAAGTTCTCGTCGAACTGAAAGCCAAACATCAAACCGAGTCCGATCGCCATGTCGGAATAGGCGGAGAAATCAAAGAAAATCTGCAACGTATAGGCGATGGTCGCGACCCAGGCCAACATCGCAGGGATCGATCCGCTTTGCGCCATCGCATAGGTCCGGTCCGCGACAATCGCCATGGAATTCGCAATCACCACTTTCTTCGCCAATCCCGTCACGAATCGGTTCGTTCCGACGGATAACTTGCGCAAAGTCTCCTTACGGTACTGAATCTGCTCCGCAATCGTATTGTATCGGACGATCGGCCCGGCGACCAGCTGCGGGAAGAAGGAAATATACAATCCCAGATAGAATGGATTTCGTAGCGCCTGGGAAGTCCCGCGATAGACATCGATGATATAGGACATCGCTTGGAAGGTAAAGAACGAAATCCCGATCGGAAGCGCGATTTTGGCGATCGAAAAGTGGACCAAACCGGCACCCACCAGATTGTCCACGGTGAAGTTGAGATATTTGAAAACAAACAGAACCGCAAGATTCCCGAAGATATTGAAGACCAGAACGATTTTCGCTTTCTTTCGATCCGCCGACCCGACACCCAGTCCGCAGAAATAATTGAAGAGTATCGACCCGATCATCACCAATACGAAGACGGGTTCCCCCCAGGCATAAAAGAGGAGGCTGAAAATCAACAAGATCGCGTTTTGAATCGGACGGGAAAACGAAAACAGGTAATAGAGGATGAAAACAAGCGGAAAGAAGTAGAGTAAGAACGTAACGCTTGAGAATAGCATCTAGTTTCCCCCCTTCCTTCGGATCAAACGGTAAAAAACAACGAAAATCAACGCGAAAACACCGATTCCAAGGCGTATACTGTGCATAAAACTGTTATCTAATAATATACTGAATTTTTGTATTAGATTAATGCTTTGTGTTGGAAGGGCGATGGGCACCCCTTGATCCTTTACGCCTACGATCCATGACGGGACGACATTCGTTCTGAATCGGATAAATCTCCCGTCGTGATACGTGTATCGGTAGTCGATCGTCCCTTTGAGTGACTCGGTCGTCAAGGTCATTCGGTTTTCGACGATCGTTACACCCTGGATTGTTGAATCGAGGGTAAACCCACCCTCTTGCGGGCCTTTCAGGATCGCGATCGATTCTCCGACAACCGGAATCTGAACGGAGGTCGGTACGTTGAATTCAGCCTGGAGATACGTTTGATATTCAGCCGCATCTTCGGCGTCCAGCGTCGAAACCGAAGCAAATGTGAATCCGACAACCTGTTCTTCTTCCTGAACGACCGTCAATCCCCAATAATCAATCTTACCGACATTGGATTTCAACGATTCGAAGGGGAAATAGAGACTCCCGCTGAAGTTCGCCGGTATCGTGAACGTCCCGAATGCGGCTTGTAGGCGATGGATCTCACCGGTCGCCTCATCCAATGCGATCATTTCGCTTCCATCCTCGAAAATGACCGTCGGATCGGACCCGAGAATCACATTGACTCGAAGTTCATGGTCGGTGGTCGTCAAACCGATTTTCATTCCTGCGACACCTGTAAAATCACGTATTTTCTCGTTGGCCAATGTCGTCGTATAATAACCATCCGCCAACCCGATTGTTGAAAAAGAATAGTCGTTCCCTGTCGCCTCGATCGTCGTCCCTTGTTTCCAGTACTTGAACACCACGTTCGTCAATTGCTTTTCCTGGGCATGGACCGGCAGGATCCACAAAGCCATCGACGCCAACATGATCAGGGCGCTAGAGATATTCGTTTTCATTGAACTCATCTTCCAGCCCCCCCCTCTTCTTGCGTTGAATCTCGGCTTTCTTCTCTTTCGCGATCCAAGCGGTGATTTTGGCCTGGAACTGCGGCAGATCGCGCAATTCTTGCGCATTGGTCACCTTGTATAGCGAGCCGAAACTTCCCTGCTCGCGTGAGAATTCGCCTTTCAGCACCAATCCGCCTTCCAAATCCAATTCGATCTTGGGACGGTCGGTACCATGGACAAGCATGTATTCATAATTGAAGTCCCGAAGCTCCACATTCGTCAATGTGTCGTCGAAGAATGTTTCATGGATCCGGATTCTAGCCAGCTTGCGGTTAAACGACGTGTTCTTGGCGAATCGACGCTGCACATTCAGCGATAAATCTTCAAACGTGCTCACATGGTCGGGTAATTTCGTCGGTAAGGAAGGCTCGCGGTTGTATAGAATCGAGTAGAGATGGTCCATTTCTTGGCGGGAAACATCCACGAACCGATAGGCATACTGCCATCCGCCCGCGATTTCCCGCACACTGACGATGTTGGCTTTCATTTGTGAAACCCAACGCTTTTCTTGAAGTTGAACATCGAGTGTTTTCTCAGGGTCGAAGTAGAACGGATACGGAGACCGGATCGAGAATCCCCCTTCGCTGATGTCCAGTGTCTTCGTTTGGATGCATTGGGTGTCGGAAGACAATTTTACGTCGATTTCGGCGATGAATCTCTCCGAATTCCGCATCGGTTCGCGCCCCAGCATGAAAAACACCGACATTAACAGGTTATAGGCATTGATCAGCAACCAGAAGAAGATGACGCTATAGGCCAAGGTGTTTTCCAGGAACATCCGTTCGATGATCCGTGCGATCGCATACATCGAAATCCCGAACAAAATCGCATGGGGGATCGCCCATTTGATCCGAAATCCCAAAGATTGGGTCGTCCGTTCTTTCTTGGTGACCGAGAATTTCAACATGCGGATCCCGAACGTCTCCAAAAGCACCGGCCAGAGCAGATAGGGGAAGAGGATCGTATTGTAGATGTTGGTCCATTTGGTCGTACGAATCCCGCGCGACAAGCGTTTCAACGCGGCACCGGAGAACCAATACATCGGAAACCAGAAAACCAAGACTTCAACCAACGTCGTTCGAACGACCAAAATATCGAACGCCGCGAACAACAAAGGCGCCAGTATGTAAATCAAGCGTTTATAGGGTTCATACCAGTACCAGATCGAGGAGAGATACCCGATCTTCTGCCGGATGCTCAACCCTCTTAACCCGAAGAGATTGACGATCCGGATGGTTTGGATGCATCCCCTCGCCCAACGTTCCCTTTGTTTGAATAAACTCTTGATATCGGTCGGCGCCAACCCGATGGCGCATACCTTTTCGATCGCATAACACCGATAGCCTTCGTTTTGGATCAGCATCCCGGTCGCGAAATCCTCCGTAATGACCCCGGTCCTAAACCCGCCGACGTCATCCAACGCCTTACGCGACAGCAAGGTGTTCGATCCGCCGAAAATCACCACGTTGTCCCTGTTTTTCGCCAACTGCACGTCGCGGTAGAAGTAATCCTGTTCATCGGGGATCCGATGTTCGGAATAAAGGTGGTATTGAAAGAGGTCGGGGTTATAGAACGCCTGCGGGGTTTGGATGAATCCGACGTTCTCCTCCCGGAAGAAGTACGGGACGGTCTCCATCAAGAAATGATTCAAGGGGATCATGTCCGCATCGAACACGGCCACCAACTCCGACGAACAGATTTTCAACGCTTCGTTGAGGTTTCCCGCCTTCGCATGCTTATGTTGGACCCGCGTGGCATATTCCACGCCCAACTCTTCGGCCAATGCCTTCATTTCAGGCCGCACGCCGTCGTCGCATAGAATGATGCGGACTTTGGTTGGATCGGGATACTCCATGTTTTTGGCACCGATCAGCGTTTTCCGCAGTAATTCGACCGGCTCGTTGTACGTCGGGATCAAGACATCGACGCTCGGGAACAACGCCGGGTCGACGATCGGTTTCTCCGGTTTCAACGGATGCGCCATCCCCAAGAAATGGTTCGCGGATTCCAACATCCCCAGGATTTCCACCACAAGCAGATAAATGCCGAAGAAAACGGCCACGTTGCCATAACCGAAAGGCAAAGTGAAAAACGTCCTCCAGACGATATAGATCAACGACGTGATGAACGTCCCCCAATAGAGTACGCGGTTTCGAAGCCTCATGAATGCATCTCCCCTTACTGTAATATTTTTCATTGTACGGAAAGAATCAGCCAAGGTCAAAAGGTTTCTAGATGAACGCAATATTTAGGATATAATTCCTTCGATTCTCCTCACCCTTTTTCTTATTGAGTGGTAAAATAGACATGTTCCTCGAGGTCACTATGAAAAAACAACAAACTTACGGTCCGCTTTGGATCGTCCTTGGCGCCGTTTTCTGGAGTTTCGGCGGTGTCTGCGCTAAACTGATCCCTTGGTCGGGACTGACAATCTCCGCCCTGCGCGGGATCATCGCCGCGATCGTCATCGGCCTCTATCGCCGGTCGTTCCGCTTCAAACTCACGAAATCCACCCTCGCGGCGGCGATCGCGCTTAATCTGACGACGATTCTCTTCATGATGGCGAATAAAATGACGACCGCCGCCAACGCGATCGTCCTGCAGTATACTTCCCCGGTATTCATCATCCTTCTCTCCGCGATCTTCTTGAAGGAGAAACCGAAAAAACGGGACATCATGGCCGTCGTCGGTACGCTTTTCGGTGTTTCGCTATTCTTCCTCGACCAATTCAAAGGCGGAAACGCCCTGGGGAATTTCGTGGCGATCTTGTCCGGTCTCGCCTTCGCCTGTGTCTTCTTCTCCTATAAGCTCCCCGGCGCCAATCCGATGGATGCGACGTTCTTGGGAAACGTGATGAGCTTGTTGTTGCTTCCCTTCGTCTTTCTTGATTCCCAACTCTTCGCCCATGGTGCGACCCCTTGGCTGGTCATCCTTTTCATGGGGGTGTTCCAATTGGGATTCGGCTACATTCTCTTCTCCAAGGGCATCCAACATACTTCCGCGACCACCGGAAGCATTCTGGCGACGATCGAACCGATCCTCAACCCCATCTGGGTTTTCCTGGTGGTCGGCGAACAACCCAAGCCCTTGTCTTTGGTGGGAGGCGCCATCGTCTTGACGACGATCGTCATCTATAACGTCATCCTGACCCGACAGAACTACCGTCTAAAAACGACATAGGAGGAACGATGCTTAAATTAATCGAAATCGATGAAACCCTACGGAAAGAGACCTTGGATTATCAGTCCGAGTTCAAATCAAACGATGAAAGAATCCACGGAAGCGCAGGATTGACCGAAGCGACATCCTTTGACGAATGGTTGGGTGCGCTCAAGGACAACGAAAAAATCGAAACGCTGCGACCCGGCCGTGTCCTCGCAACCACTTTCTTCGCCCAACGCATCGAAGACGGCAAGATTGTCGGAATCATCGACATCCGCCATACCCTCGATGACTATCTCCTTCAATTCGGAGGTCATATCGGCTACAGTATCCGTAAATCGGAGCGGCGTAAAGGATACGCCAAGGAAATGTTGGGGCTGGCGCTGGAGAAATGCAAAGAGTACAAGCTGGATCGTGTGTTGATCACCTGCGATCAAGACAATCTTGCCTCCGCCAAAACGATCCAATCGCAAGGCGGGGTGTTGGAGAACGAAGTGATGAACGATGGGAAGAGGATGCAACGATATTGGATCCAACTCTAAAAAAAGAGACCGCGAGGTCTCTTTATTCTTGTTCGGTCTCTTCTACGACGTCATTCGTATCGTCGACGGCTTCCGCGATCTCTTCGATCGGTTCATCCATGACTTCCGGTTCGACGGTTTCGGCTTCTTCATCCTTCTCCACGACCGCCGCCATGGAAACCCCGTTGTCTTCCCCGACGGTGATCAACTTGACCCCTTGGGTATTCCGTCCGTAGATGCCGACTTTTTCCAGATTGATCCGGATGATGATCCCTTCATTGGTGACGATCAACAGGTCTTCATCCCCGTTGACGGCCTTCACGACGACCAACGGTCCGTTCTTTTCCGTGATCTGGATGGTTTTTACCCCTTTGGCGCCACGGTTGGTCAAACGGTAGTCTTCCAATGCGGATTTCTTACCGTAACCCTTCTGCGTCACCGCAAGGATGTAGGACCCTTCCTTATCGGTCGCCATACCGACGACCGTGCTGCCGTCCACGTTGAATCCGCGGACCCCGGCTGCGTTTCGACCCATCGGGCGGACATCGTTCTCGTTGAAACGTACGGCTTTCCCGTTGGCTCCCGCGATGATGATTTCGTCATCCCCGCTGGTCGCCTTGACCGCGACGAGTTCGTCGTCTTCACGCAGGCTGATCGCGATCTTCCCGGATTGACGGATCGATTCGAATTCCGTCGCATGAACGCGCTTGACGATCCCCTGCAGTGTCGCAAAGAACAGATAGGCTCCCGTGTTTTCGGGCTTCAAAGCAACCAACGCGCGTACTTTCTCTTCTTTATCCAAACCGATCAAGTTGACGATCGGCAGTCCTTTGGAAGTCCGGCTCGCCTGCGGGATGCGATATCCCTTCATACGGTAGACTTTTCCGAAATTGGTGAATACCATCAGGAAGTCGTGCGAACTCATGGTGAGGAACTGGTCGACGACGTCGTCCTCGTTCACCGCCATGCCCTTGATGCCCTTCCCTCCGCGGTTTTGCGTCTGGTAGGTATCGATGGTCGTACGTTTGATGTATCCGTTGACCGTCATCGTGATGACCA
>JAHFCO010000054.1 GCA_023249475.1 Bacillota bacterium
GATCCGATCGCCAACGGCGCGAACCAACGGTTTTTCTTCACCCCTACCATACGACACCCCCTCCTTTCGACGTTTCTTCGATGTCGCGGTCGAAACGCCGCGTCATGTACATCGAGAACATGATGATCGCGGCCATGATCATGGAAATGGCGCTGCCGAAGTTCCATTCACCGACCGTGATGAACTGGTTCTCGATCAGGTTCCCGATCAGCATGTATTGTCCGCCACCCAGGAATTTCGGGATGACGAAGGTGCTGACGGCCGGAAGGAAGACCAGGGTGATCCCCGAGATGACGCCCGAGAGCGACAAGGGGAAGACGACGCGCAGGAAGGTCTGGGTGCGGTTGGCCCCCAAATCGTAGCTGGCGTGGATGATGGCTTTGTCCATCTTGGCCAACGCGGTGTAGATCGAAAGGATCATGAACGGCAGGAAGTTGTAGACCATGCCGAGGATGACGGCGAAATCGGTGTACATCATCTTGATCGGACTCAGGTTGAGATAGACCAGGAAACTGTTGATCAAGCCTTTATCGGAAAGGATCGAAATCCAGGAATAGGTACGCACAAGCATGTTGATCCACATCGGCATCGTGATCAACAGCAACAACAAGGTTTGGATCTTCTCGTTGACGTTAGCGATGATGTAGGCGATGGGATAGCCGAGCAGGATGCAAAGTAGGGTCGTGATGACCGCGACTTCGAAGGATTTCATCAGCACTTTGACGAAAACCGGATCAAAGAACTTGATGAAGTTGTCCAAGGTGAACTGAAACGCCATGACCGAATTGCCGTGCTTGGTGAACGCATACAGCACGATCAGCAACATCGGGATGACGATGCCCCCGAAGATCCAGACCATGTAGGGACGAACCAGATTGGCGAAGCCCTTCATGCTAGTAGGTCCTCAACTTGCTCATGATATGCAAATCTTCCGGGAAGAAATGCAATCCGACCCGTTTGTCGACTTCGGCGTTGTCCGTGGTATGGATGATCCATTCGCGGAATTCCGTCTCGACGACGATTTCATAGTGGACGCCTTTAAACAAGGAGGAGCGTACGACGCCGGCCATCTTGCCCATTTCAAGGGGGACGATGTCCAGGTCTTCCGGACGGACGACGATATCGACCTCTTCCCCTTCGGTGAAGCCGTTGTCGACGCATTCGAAGGTGGCGCCGTCGAAGGAAACCGAGAAGTCGTCGAGCATGGTGCCTTCGATGATGTTGGATTCCCCGATGAAGTCCGCGACGAAGCGGTTCTGCGGTTCGTTGTAGATGTCGGTCGGTCCGCCGATCTGCTGGATTTCCCCGTTGTTCATGACGACGATGTTATCCGACATGGTCAGGGCTTCTTCCTGGTCGTGGGTGACGTAGATGAAGGTGATGCCGACTTCCTTTTGGATTTTCTTCAGTTCATGCTGCATTTCTTTGCGTAGTTTCAAGTCCAACGCGCCCAAGGGTTCATCGAGTAACAGAACCATCGGTTCGTTGACCAAGGCGCGGGCGATCGCGACGCGTTGCTGCTGGCCCCCGGACATCAAGGTGACGGCGCGATCGCCGAATCCTTCCAATCCGACCAGTTTCAGCATCTTTTCGACTTTTTGCTTGATAATGTTTTCGCTTTGCTTCTTGATGCGCAATCCGAACGCGACATTGTCGTAGACGTTCATGTGCGGGAAAAGCGCATAGCGTTGGAAGACCGTGTTGATTTCACGTTTATACGGCGGGACGTTGGAGATTTCGATGTTTTCGAAATAGACTTCGCCGGAAGTCTGGGGGATGAATCCGCCCAAAATCCGCAATAAGGTCGTTTTACCGCAACCCGAGGGTCCCAGCAAGGTGACAAATTCGTTTTCGTGGATGGTCAGGTTGATTCCCTTCAACACGAGATTCCCGTTGAAGTCTTTGACGATGTTTTTAAATTCGATCAGTTTGCGCATGGGTTCCTCCTAGAAAATGGGCGGCGTACAGATCCACAGTACACGTGCGGTCTGGTTGGTGTCGTTCTTTAAATAATGCGAATCGGTTCCGTTGATGTAGAAGGTCTGGCCTTTTTTGATGACGTGTTCCTTGGAACCGTTGACCAGAACCACCTTGCCCGCCATGACATAACCGAACTCTTCCCCCGCATGCGGGTAGATTTCCTGGGAAGTCCGTCCCGGGTCCAAATCGATCAGGATGGGTTCCATTTCGTTTTTCTGCGCGTTGGGGACGATCCAGTGGACCGTGTAGCCGTCGCGCTCGTCCACGAAGAAGTCGTCGTTGGTGAACACCGCCTTCTCGTCGTTTTCTTCCTGGAAGAAACTGGACAAGGAGATGCCCAACGCTTCGCAGATGTCGTTGAGGGTCGAAATCGAAGGAGAGGTCAAGTCGCGTTCCAACTGGGAAAGAAAGCCTTTCGTCAGTTCGCAACGGCTTGCCAGCTCTTCAAGGGTCAGGTTGTTCTTGATTCGAAGTCGTTTGATTTTATGGCCGATATTCATATCGCGCCCCCTTTTTCCGGTTTAGTGGAAGTAAACTTCTCGGATGTCTTCCATAAACATTACTATTATACATAATCTGCGCCGGGAATCAACAATTTTAAACAAAATGTTTACCCAAACAAAACAAAAAGAGGTCTTGAACCTCTTTCGTTGATGGATTGGGTTTAGAGCGCCTGCCCGATGAATTTCTCAAGCATCGCTTTGGATTGATAGCCCATCGTCTGAGCGACCGTCTTCCCGTCTTTGAATAAAATCAAGGTCGGGATCGACATGACTTTATAACGCATGGCCAGGTCTTCCGTCTCATCGACGTTCACTTTGATGATTTCGGCTTTCCCTTCGAATTGTACGGCAAGTTGTTCCAAGGTGGGGGCGATCATTTTGCAGGGTCCGCACCAGTCGGCATAGAAATCGACCAGGGTCACGCCTTTGGCGACGATTTCGTCGAATTCTTTTTCTTTCACGATTTTCATGGTTTTATCTCCTTTAGCATAGCGTAAGTATATCACATTTTATCTTGGATACACCTGGCATGCCCTCTTTTTACAAATGTTTGAGGATGACCGACGCGACGCCGTCGTTGTCGTTGGTGTCGGTGATTTCGTCCGCGATTTCCCTGACTGAAGCCATCCCGTTCTTCATGGCGACGCCGATGCCCGCGAAGGTGATCATCTCGAGGTCGTTCTCGGAGTCCCCGATCGCCATGACGGCGTAGACGGGGATGTCGTGGGCATCCATGATCTGTTTCACGCCCAAGGCTTTGGAGACGCCGTGGGACACCAGGTCGATCCACATGTCGGAGACGCGCGACATCGACACTTCCGAACCGAACTCGTTGGCGAGTTTGGATACGATGGCGTCGAGGCGACGTTTACGGTGAGCGAGCCCGATCTTATAGTAGGATGGGGCGAGTTGCTGTTCCGTGGAAACCAGATGCAGACGGCGTTCCTGGAAGATGCCGAAAAAACTCATCCAGGAGTTCTTCCCGTCGTCGTTTCTGAAATGCGGCAGGATCTGCATGAATCGCTGATAGAGAAAGCGGACGACGACCAAATTGTTGGGGGTGTAGACGGAGAGTCCGTCGTCCCCTTCCAGGATCATTTCGATCCCGTGGTGTTTCGCGAAACGGAAGATCCGTTTGACCAGTTCCCCGTCGAGTTTGGGGTTGTCGACGACCACGCCGTCACGCAGTGAAATCAAACGTTGGCCGTTGTTGCAGATGAGGTAGCCGCCATAGCGGTACATATCCAACTGCGCGGCATATTCGCGCAGGGATAATTCGCCGCGCCCCGAAGCCAGGGCAAGGATGACGCCCTTTTCCTGGGCGATACGGATGGCTTCCAGATTCTTTTGGGAGATGTTTTTGTCGCGTGACAAAAGCGTTCCATCCATGTCGGTGGCGATGAGACGTAACATTTAGAGTTCCTTCGCCGCTTCCTTGTCGAGGACGACGACGACATGCGGGTGTTTCTGCAGGATGCTGCAGGGCACCGCTTCGCTGACGGGTCCCTTGATCATGCCGGCGATCGCCTTGGCTTTCTTTTCACCGGTCGCGATCAATAGAATCTTCTTGGCTCGCAGGATATCCTGGATTCCCATGGTCATCGCCTGGGTCGGAACGTCGTCAAGACTGTCGAAGAACCGGGCGTTGTCGATGCGGGTCTGCTCTTTCAAATCGACGATGTGGGTCCCCATGTCGAAGGACGTCCCCGGTTCGTTGAAACCGATGTGTCCGTTGGATCCGATCCCCAACAGTTGGATGTCCTGGGGATGTTTCTGCAGTTCGAGTTCATACGCATCCGCATACGCCCTCAGATCCTTGGAGATCCCGACGGGCATGTGGATGTTTCCATGCGGGATGTCCACATGGGCGAAGAAGTTCTGGAACATGAAGGTGTAATAGCTTTGTTCGTGTTCCTGGGGGATGCCGACGTACTCGTCGAGGTTGTAGGTCGTGATGTCCTTGTAGCTGGTGCGGTTGACCTTATGGTCGTCGACAAGTTTCTTGTATAGCCCGACCGGCGACGATCCCGTGGCCAATCCCAACACGGCATGCGGGTTGGACACGACCACTTCCTTCATCACTTCGAAGGCTTTTTCGCTGACTTGGTCGTAGGTATCGAAGACATGGATTTCAAACATGGTAGTTCTCCTTTTATGAGTTGATTTCGATGAAATAGGATGTTTTGTAGGTGTGGCGGGGTTGCAGGACGATCGTCCCTTCCCGTCGGTAGAAATCGGTGGTCGCCTCCCCATGGTCGGTGTGCCCGTGCCAAGGTTCGATGCAAAGGTATTTCGCTCCGGGTTTCTT
>JAHFCO010000012.1 GCA_023249475.1 Bacillota bacterium
GGGGACCGCACGTCGAAACCGTCAAACAACTCAAGTTCTTCAAACTCTTGAAAGTCAGCGGCGCCTATTGGAAAGGCGATGCCTCCAACAAGATGCTTCAGCGGGTCTACGGGATCTGCTTTGAAAACCAGGCCGACCTCGATGCGCATTTATTCATGCTGGAAGAAGCGAAAAAGCGCGACCACAAGAAACTCGGCCGCGAACTCGACCTCTTCATGATGAGCGAATACGGTCCGGGCTTTCCGTTCTGGCTTCCCAAAGGCATGCTTCTACGCAAAACCTTGGAAAATTTCTGGTATGAAGTCCACACCAAGGAAGGCTACGACTTCGTCCAGACCCCCATCATGCTGAACCAACAGTTATGGGAAGTCTCCGGCCACTGGTTCAACTACCGTGAAAACATGTACACCAGCGAAATCGACGACAAAATGTTCGCCATCAAACCGATGAACTGCCCGGGAGGGATGTTGGTCTATAAGAACGGACTCCATTCCTATAAAGATCTACCGTGGCGCGTGGGTGAACTCGGCTTGGTCCATCGCCATGAAGCCTCGGGCGCCCTCAACGGCTTGTTCAGGGTACGCAACTTCACCCAGGACGACGCCCATATCTTCATGACCGAAGAGCAGATCGAGAGCGAAGTCGTCCGTTTGATCCAGTTCATCGACCGCGTCTATTCGATGTTCAACCTGAGCTATACCATCGAACTTTCGACCCGCCCCGAAGAGAAATACATCGGATCGATCGAAGTGTGGGATAAATCGGAAGCCGCCCTTGAAAAAGCCTGTGCGGCGGCCGGGAAGAAATGCAAGATCAACCCGGGGGACGGGGCGTTCTACGGACCCAAACTCGACTTCCATATCCAGGATTCCTTGGGCAGGGTTTGGCAGTGTGGAACCATCCAACTCGATATGAACCTGCCGGAGCGCTTCGATCTGACCTATGTCGACCGCGACGGGGAAAAGAAGCGTCCCGTCATGTTGCACCGCGTCATCTTCGGATCGGTCGAACGGTTCATCGGCATCCTGATCGAACACTTCGCCGGGGCGTTCCCCTTATGGTTGGCGCCGGTCCAAGTCAAAATCCTTCCTGTCAACGCCGAATTCCATCTGGAATACTGTGAAAACCTGAAGACCCGTTTGATGGAAGAGGGGATCCGCGTCGAAATCGACGATCGCAACGAAAAGCTCGGCTATCGTCTGCGTGAAGCGCAGATGCACAAGATCCCGGTCCAATGGGTCGTCGGGGACGGTGAAATCGCCAACAACGAAGTCAATGTCCGTCGTTACGGGAAGAATGAAAGCCGGACCGTGAAGGTGGATGAAGCCTTCTTTGAACTGGCAAAGGAAATCAAAAACAGAAGTCTCTAGACGCTTCATAAAAGTTAGTGAACCATTTCGCAAAGAGAGTGCTATAATGGGTACGTTATTCGTACCCATTTTTCTTTACGGGTCGGTTAACGATAAAAGGGAGCAACAAATGAAGAAAATCTTATCTGTCGTATTGGTTGGCTTACTTCTATTGAATGGTTGTACGAAAGTGAAATTAACCGACCTCAAGGTCCTTACCCCCGCGGGCGCTCCGGCGATCGCGTTGATCCCCTTGATGATCGAGAATTCCGAAGATGAAGTCGTCGTGGTCGACGGGACCGACGTGATCAGCGCCGAATTGGTGAAAGGGGACTACGACGCGATCGTGGCTCCGGTGAACCTCGGATTGACGTTGGCTTCCAAAGGGAATTCCGACTACATCCTATATGGCGTATTGACCTGGGGCAACCTCTATGTGGTCGCCGCTGAAGGGTCGGCCTTGGATCAGGCAGGGGATATGGCCCTGTTCGGACAGGCGGCGGTTCCGCAGAAAATCTGGAATACCGTGAAATCTTCCCTTGGCAGCGTACGCAACGAAGTCTACTATAACGCGGTCGCCGATGTGCAGCTGCAACTCCTGACCAAAGCGATGAACATCGGTCTGATGGCCGAACCCGCTCTGAGCGCGACCATCGCGAAGGCCAAGACGCAGGGGATCACCCTAAGCATCGTGGCGGACGTGCAGGAATCGTGGAAATCGGTCACCGGATCGGAAAACTACCCGCAAGCCGGCTTGTTTATCAAGAAAGACGCGGAAAGCGACGTGAAGAACTCCGTCAAGGCACGTTTCGTCGAAATCCAGGAATTCCTCGCGTCGATGAACTCCAACCCCGATTCGATCGTGTCTTCCGTGGAAGAAGTCGGTGCCGAACGTTTGGGCATCGCCTCGGCCGCGATCATCAAAACCGCCTGGGACCGCATGAATGTGGAAGCCGTTTTGGCGAAGGACGCGCAGGATGAAATCCAGGCGTTCATGGATCTCTTCGGACTATCGGATGTTAGTGAATATATTGACAAGTAAAATCAAGTTAGGAAAAGTTAGTGAACTAGTTAGCAAGCTGGATGCTATAATGGGTACGTAAAACGTACCCGTTTTTTATTACGTGAAGAAAGGGAAGATGCCCGTGCGACGACTTGTGAGTTGGCTGATGATCCTAACAATCTGGCAGCTTGGGTCGATGGCGATCGGCAACGATATCCTTCTTCCGTCGGTTTTCGAGGTCGTGAAACGCATGGTCGGTCATGTTTCCGACGCCACGCTCTATCTAAGCCTCGGGGCGACCTTGTTGAGGGTGCTTGGCGGCTTCAGCGTCGCCTTCATCGCCGCGTTAATCACCGGGCTTCTCAGCGCCAACCACCGCAAGTTCCACGACTATTTCGAACCTTTGGTCACCTTGACCCATACCATCCCCAACATCACGTACATGTTCATGGCGCTAATCTGGCTGGGGTCGGAAGGTAGCGTAACCGTCATTGTCTTCTTCATCCTTTATCCCGTCCTGTATCGATCGATCTATGGCGGTGTCCTCTCGTTTCATCCCGAACTCCTGGAAGTCGCACGACTTTATCCGGAGACGTTCTTCTATAAACTCTTCCATGTCACGCTGCCGATGTTGGGTCCTTCCCTGAAGGAAGGCGTGAGAGGTTCCCTCTCCCTCGGCTTGAAAGTCGGCGTCATGGCGGAAATCCTCGGGCAGGTCCAAACCGGAATCGGCCACCAACTCTACCTTGGACGGGTCAACCTTGAAATGGCGGACATCTTCGCCTGGACCGTCTGGATGATTCTTCTCTCACTTTTGATCGATTTGTTGTTTCATCAGGGTTTTGCGGCCGCGAATCGGGCCGTTACCGATAAAAAAGGAGAATAGGGTATGGAAAAGTTGAATGGGAAAGCAATTGAAATCATCGACGAAATCGTCAAACGGCATTCCGACCGTCCGGGTCCCGTCAAATTGATGTTGCATGACGTGCAGCATGAGATTGGCTACATCCCGATGGAAGCGATGCTGAAGATCAGTGCGGCGACCGAATCTTCCGTGGCGGAAGTCTACGGCGTCGTAACCTTTTACTCGCAATTTACGCTCGCGCCGAAAGGGAAGCATGTCATCAGCGTCTGCATGGGGACGGCTTGCTATGTCAAAAGCGCACAGGATCTGTTGGATAAGATCCAGAAACTGACCAATAGCCCCATCAACGGGACGAGCGCCGACGGATTGTTCTCACTGGATGCGACCCGTTGTTTAGGTGCGTGCGGTTTGGCTCCGGTCTGCGTCATCGACGGCGTCGTCATCGGCAACGCGGTGAAGAACCCCAAGGTCGACGAGTTGTTGAAGAACTGCAAAGCCCAAGCGGCCGTGACGTTGAACTAGTATGGATCTTCGGCCGCTGATCGAAGAATTGAACGCCGAAACCTTGATTCTCGGCCATCCCCGGGTTTTAGATCGCGACTACACCTGCGTGTTCGCCGCCGATCTCATGAGCGACGCGTTGGCGATGGTCAACTCCGACTGTAAGAAAACCTTGCTGGTCACCGGCCTGCAGAACGCACAATCCCTGCGTACGGCCGAGATGCTCGACATCGACACGATCATCTATGTCCGCGGGAAACACCCGGCGCAAGAGGATCTGAAAATGGCCGCCGAGATGGAAATCAACGTGTTCTGCACGTCGAAGACCATGTATGAAACCTGCGGCATCCTCTACAAGCTGGGGCTTGTCTCAGCCGTCAACAATGATTGAGCAGCGCTATGCGATCGGACATGCGGACTATGCCAACGCCGGCAAAGTCTCCAGTCAGATCAAATCGTTTCTGAAACAGATCGGACTGGATCCGACCTTGTTGCGGCGGATCGCCGTCGCCTGTTATGAAGCCGAAATCAACATGATCATCCATTCCTACGGCGGTGAAATCACGCTGGCCATGGATGAGAACAGTTTGGATCTGAATTTCAAAGATAACGGTCCGGGAATCCCGGACGTGGAAAAAGCCATGACGCCCGGTTGGTCGACCGCGAGCGAAAAAGCGCGCGAATTCGGATTCGGCGCCGGCATGGGTCTTCCCAACATCAAACGGATGGCGGATACCTTCGAAATCCAATCGACGCAAAGCGGTACGCATGTACACATCGCTTTCAAGGTGAACGAATGAGTGTGGTCACATACACATTGGCCAAGTGCCAGAAATGCATGAAATGCCTGCGCGTCTGTCCGGTGGAAGCCATCACCATGAAGGACGAGCGGGTAAGAATCAATAAGTCCCGTTGCATCAACTGCGGGAAATGCATCGATTCCTGCGTCCATCAAGGCCTGCAGGCGAAGGGGAGCACCCTCGCCGAACTGGAATATTACGACGTGAAGATCGCCTTGGTGCCCTCCGCCTTACTGGCGGCCGCTTCCACGGTCGATCAGATCGAAGAACTCTTCGGGACGATCAAAAGCCTGGGCTTCGACGAAGTCGTCGACCTGTCGCCCTACGACGGGGCGGTCGCCAACGAACTCTACGGCATGATCTCAGACCAGAAGGAACCCTACCTGATCTCCTCGTTCTGTCCGGTGGTCAATCGCTTGATCGAAGTGAAATACCCCATGTTGCTGGAATACATGGTGCCTCCGTATCGGTCGGCGGAACTCGCCAGCCGGAGAATCCGCGAAGAAACGGTGAAACTGAATCAGAAAGTCGGGATCTTCCTGCTTTGCGAATGCATCGCGAAGCTTCCGACCTCGAAATATCCCTACGGCGATACCTCGAGTGAAATCGACCATGCCTTATCGATCGTCGACCTCTTCCCCCGCATCAGTAAAGAAATGGGGAATCATCGGGAATCGGTCGACCCGTCACCCGACGGATTGAAGTTGGCGAGCAGCGCCCACTTCACGACCAAAGGCCATGAATCCCACATCTTACGGGCCGACGGGTTGGAAAAAGTCCAGTTGGCGCTCGATTTGGCCGAATTCGGGCAGTTGAAAGGCAGGCATTACCTGCATCTCTCCAATTGCATCAACGGATGCGTCGGCGGGAACCTGCTTTGGGGCAACCCCTTCGAAGCCACCCAACATGTCAGCGAACATTTGAAGACGGTGCGCGGCACCAACGCGCAGGTCGTCTTCGAAGCCAGCGAAGAATCGTTGGACGAAGTGAACGAACGAAAGTCCATCCAGGAAAGAATCCTGGAATACGCGCGGGTCAACGCGCAGCTGGAACAGTTGCCCGGGTATGACTGCGGGGCGTGCGGATTCGCTTCCTGCCGGATGATGGCGGAAGAAATCGCCGCCGGACGCGCGACCCTGGAAAACTGCCGGATCCGCAACCACGAGGTGAAATCATGAACATTCAAGAAGTCGCCGCCCATACCGGGTGGCAGATCGCAGTCGATTCGCAACTGGATCCGAAAGTCGAAGGCGTCTTCGTCGGAGACCTGCTGAGCTGGGTCATGGGACATGCCCAACCCGGGGAACTCTGGGTCACGGTCCAGGCCCACGCCAACATCGTGGCGGTCGCGTCCTTGCGCGAACTCGCCGGCATCGTCATCGCCCATGGCAGCGAGATCGAAGAAGAAACGCTTCAATCGGCCAAGGACGAAGGGGTGATGATCCTGCGTACCCCGCAAAGCGCGGCGGACTGTGTCAAACTCCTCGCGACGCTTGGCATCTAGCATGGATTACGACCTGCATATCCACTCCGCCCTCTCACCCTGCGGGGACGACGAGATGCGACCCACAAACATCGTACGCATGGCGCTCTTGAACGGGTTGTCCCTCATCTCGGTCACCGACCACAACAGCGTGTCCAACCAACAGGCGATGGCGCAAGCGGCGAAAACCTACGGGATCGCGTATTGGTACGGGGTGGAACTCCAAACCAAAGAAGAAGTGCATGTCCTGGGCTATTTCAGAAACGAAGCCGACGTCGAAGGTTTCGACACTTGGCTAAGGACGGTCCGCGACACCACCGTGAACCGGATCGACCATTTCGGGAACCAGTATCTGCTGGACGAAAACGACGAAGTGCTGGGACAGGAAACCGACAGTCTGATCCTGTCGCTCTCCGCCGGCCTCAACGAATGCGTCGCACAGATCAAGAAGGCGCACGGGAACGTCGTGTTGGCCCACGTGATGGACCGCAAGAACGGGATCCTGCGCCAACTGGCCTTCATCCCGAAGAACCTGAACTTCGACGGGATCGAAATCACCCAAACGGACCAACGGGAAACCCTCATCGCGAGCTATCCCTGGCTAAGCAAAAAAACGTTCTTCCTGAATTCCGACGCCCATCGCCTGATCGACATCCACGATGCCGGCCAAACGATGAGCGAAGAAGAGATCGAAGCGTTTTGGAGGAATGAACCATGATGCAAGACTTCGCCATGCATCTCCTGGACCTGGCGCACAATTCGATCAGCGCGAAAGCGACGACCTTGCTCATCAAGGTCCACGAGTCTCCCTCAAACGACCGCTTCGAGATCAGTTTGACGGACGATGGCTGCGGGATGGATGAGGAAACCGTCAAGAAAGCGCGCAACCCGTTCTACACGTCGCGTACGACGCGCCGGGTGGGGTTGGGGATTCCGCTTTTGGAGGGAACGACCAAGCAATGCGCCGGTAAGTTCCATCTGAAGTCGACTCCGGGCAAAGGAACCACCATCGGTTCGATCGTCCCCTACGACTGCATCGACCGTCCGCCGTTGGGGGATGTGGGGCAATGCGTGGCGATGATCCTGCAAGCCTCGCCCACGCTTCACCTGACGCTCGACTATGCCTATGAATCCGAGAAGTTTCGTTTGGACAGTGATGAAATCAAAGCGACCTTGGGCGATGTATCGATCGACGAGCCGGAAATCCTGCTCTTCATCCAATCCTATGTCCAAGAACATATCAAAGCGCTGCAACATGGAGGAAAAAGCCAATGAAAACATTGCAAGATCTACAAAAACTACGGGATGAAGCCAAAAAACGGGTCAGTATGCGCGAAGGGGACGTACGTTACCGCGTGTTGGTCGGTATGGCGACCTGCGGCATCGCGGCCGGAGCACGTCCGGTGCTCAACGCCTTGGTCGAAGCGTGCGCCAAAGAACACTACGACTGCACCGTGACCCAAACGGGATGCATCGGAATGTGCACCTACGAACCGATCGTCGAAGTCCTCGACCAAGACGGCAAGAAGACCACCTACATCCATGTCGACGCCAAAAAAGCCGTCGAAATCTTGGAAAGCCATGTCAAGAACGGCATCCTCTTGGAAGCCTATAGCTTGCAGTAAGGGGAACAACCATGGAAAGAATGCATGTATTGGTGTGCGCCGGGACGGGATGTACTTCCTCGCTCTCCGCACAAGTCGTCGAACAGATCCAAAGCGAACTGGTCAAACTGAATCTGCAGACCGAAGTCAAAGTCATCAAGACCGGATGTTTCGGCTTGTGTCAAAAAGGACCGATCGTGGCCATCCACCCCGACCGCGTCTTTTATTGCCATGTCACCCCCGCCGACGCGGTGGAGATCGTCGCCGAACACATCTATAAAGGCCGTCCTGTCAAACGTTTGGAATTGACGGACATCGACGAAGTGACCAAGGAAAAAATCTTCAACATCGACGAGATCAAGTTCTATGCGAAACAACAACGGATCGCATTGAAGAACTGCGGCGTCATCAACCCGGAAGACATCGACGAATACATCGCGATGGAAGGCTACATGGCCTTGGGGAAAGCCCTCACCACCATGACGCCCCAGGAAGTCATCGACGAAGTCAAGAAATCCGGATTACGGGGCAGAGGCGGCGGCGGCTTCCCGACCGGCGCGAAATGGCAGTTCGCGGCCAACCAGCCCAAAGGTCAGAAATACGTCATCTGTAACGCCGACGAAGGGGATCCCGGGGCGTTCATGGATCGCTCCATCCTCGAAGGCGACCCGCATGTCGTTTTGGAATCCATGGCGATCGCCGGCTATGCCATCGGCGCCAACCACGGTTACGTCTACATCCGTGCCGAATACCCGATCGCGGTCGAACGCTTGGAAATCGCCTTGAAGCAAGCCCGTGAACTCGGGTTGCTTGGCAACAACATCTTCTCTTCAGGCTTTGATTTCGACATCGAAATCCGACTTGGCGCCGGCGCCTTCGTCTGCGGTGAAGAAACCGCATTGATCCAATCGATCGAAGGAAAGCGCGGGATGCCGCGCCCGAAGCCTCCGTTCCCGGCGGTTTCAGGGGTATGGGGCAAACCCACCATCATCAACAACGTGGAGACCTTCGCCAACGTGGCGCCGATCCTGCGTAAAGGCAGCGAATGGTTCGCAAGCATCGGGACCGAGAAGTCCAAGGGAACCAAAGTCTTCGCATTGGGCGGTAAGATCAGCAACACCGGCTTGGTCGAAGTCCCGATGGGGACGACCCTGCGCGAAGTCATCTATGAAATCGGCGGCGGTTGCCCCGACAACAAGAACTTCAAGGCGGTGCAGACCGGCGGTCCTTCCGGCGGTTGTCTCACCGAAGCCGACCTGGATACCGGGATCGACTTCGACAACCTGGTCGCGCTGGGATCCATGATGGGTTCGGGCGGGATGATCGTCCTTGACGAAGACAACTGCATGGTCGACGTCGCCCGTTTCTACATGGACTTCATCGTCGACGAATCCTGCGGGAAATGCAGCCCGTGCCGCATCGGCACCAAGCGCATGCTTGAAATGCTGACGGACATCTGCGAAGGCAGGGGCACCGCGGAAACCCTCTTTGAACTGGAACGATTGGCCCACAAAGTCAAGGATACTTCCTTATGCGGATTGGGACAAACCGCATCCAACCCCGTCCTTTCCACCCTGCGTCTCTTTAAATCCGAATATGACGCCCACGTTTTCGATAAGAAATGCCCGGCCCATGTTTGTAAGAACCTGCTGACCTACAGTATCGTCGCGGAAGCGTGCCGCAAATGCGGACTCTGCGCCCGCAATTGCCCGACCAGCGCCATCACCGGCGTCTTGGGTAAGGAAGTCTATGTCATCGACCCTGCGAAGTGCATCCGTTGCGGTGCGTGTATGACCGCTTGCCGCTTCGGCGCCGTCTTGCGCGGATAGGAGGAACCCATGAGTAAAGTCCATTTAAAAATCAACGGTTTGAACGTCGAGGCCGAAGCCGGCTCGACGATCTTGGAAGCCGCGAAAGCCGCCGGCATCCGTATCCCGACCCTCTGTTATCTCAAAGGAACGACCGCCAGCGGGGCATGCCGCGTCTGTACGGTCGAAATCAAGAACGTCCGTTCCTTGGGTGCCGCCTGCGTCTATCCGGTCGCGGAAAACATGGAAGTGTTCACCCACTCCCAACGCGCCATCGACGCACGCCGTAACACCGTCGAACTGATCCTCTCCAACCACTCCAAAGACTGCCTCTCCTGCATCCGCAACCAAAACTGCGAACTGCAAGCCTTGGCGCAGGAAGTCAACGTCCGCGACCAAGCTTTCGCCGGTGAGAAATCGATTCCCACCTACGATGACGTCGCCCCGGGCATCGTCCGCGACACGACCAAATGCGTCCTGTGCGGCCGTTGCGTCGAAACCTGCAAGAATGTCCAAGGCCTGGGCATCCTGGATTTCCAGGAACGCGGCTTCAAGACGACCGTCGGCCCCGTCTTCAATAAATCCTTCAGCGAAGTCAACTGTATGCAATGCGGACAATGCATCAACGTCTGTCCGGTCGGCGCGCTGTGTGAAAAAGAAGAAATCCACGAAGTCATCCAAGCCCTCAACGACCCCACCAAACACGTCGTCGTGCAGACCGCGCCCGCGGTACGCGCTTCCTTGGGTGAAGAATTCGGGAACCCCATCGGAACCCGCGTCACCGGCAAGATGGTCGCCTCCTTGCGTCGTATCGGTTTCGACCGCGTCTATGATACCAACTATGCCGCCGACCTGACCATCATGGAAGAAGGGACGGAATTCCTGCACCGTGTCGCCGAGAAGGGCACCTTGCCGATGATCACCTCCTGTTCGCCGGGTTGGGTCCGTTATCTCGAATTCGAATACCCCGACCTGATCCCCAATCTTTCCACCTGCAAGTCCCCCCACATGATGTTCGGGGCGATCTTGAAATCGTACTACGCAAAAACCAAAGGCATCGACCCCAAAGACGTCGTCGTCGTTTCGATCATGCCCTGCATCGCGAAGAAATCCGAAAAAGTCCGTGAAGAAAACAAGGTCAACGGCCTACAGGATGTCGACCATGTCCTGACGACCCGAGAACTCGGACGCCTGATCAAGATCTACGGGATCGATTTCAATAGCCTCCCCGATGAAGACTTCGACCATGACATGTTCGGCGAATATTCAGGCGCCGGTGTCATCTTCGGCGTTACCGGAGGGGTCATGGAAGCCGCTTTACGTACCGTCGCCGTCAAACTGACGGGTGAGGAACTCACCGATGTCAACTTCTACGGTGTCCGCGGTGTCGAAGGCGTCAAGGAAGCCACGTTGAATCTGGCCGGCATGGAAGTCAAAGTCGCCGTCGCCCACAGCATGTCCTTGGCCAAACCCTTGTTGGATGAAATCCGTGCCGGCACATCGCCCTACGCCTTCATCGAAATCATGGGTTGTCCGGGCGGATGCATCAACGGCGGCGGTCAGTCGATCGTCAACGCCAGCGTACGCAACGCACTCGGCGTCAACTTCATGAAACTGCGTGCGAAGACGCTCTATGACGAGGATGTCATCATGCCGCATCGCCAATCGCACAAGAACACCCAGATCCAGGCGCTCTACGACAACTTCCTGCATGAACCGTGCGGACATCGTTCCCACGAACTCCTGCATACCCATTACACGCAGAAACCAAGATTCAAGTAATTCTTCATTCAACAGAAACAAAGGGATATCCGAAGGGAATCCCTTTTTCTTTCGATCATAGGTTGAGTGTCAAATAGCGTGTCTATGCGTGAACAAGTAAAAAACAGGGCGAGTCGAGTGACATGCCCTGTTTTTAGGTTAACGTTGGAAGAATTCTTTGACGCTTTGGTAGACTTGGTCGACATCGACGATCTTGACTTCGGTGTCGCTGCGTCCTTTGATTTCGACTTGGTTGTTTTCGATCGTTTTCCCGACGGTGATCCGTAAGGGAATCCCGATGAGATCCATGTCGTTGAACTTGACCCCGGCGCGTTCGTCGCGGTCGTCCAGTAACACGTCGTAACCATGTTGTTTGAGTTGCGAATACAAGAGGTTGCCCGCATCGTTCTGCAGATCGACTTTCGAATTGATGACGACGATCGCGACCTGGTACGGTGCGATTTCCTTCGGCCATAAAATCCCTTTGTCGTCATGGTTTTGTTCGACCAGAGCCGCCAGACAGCGTCCTGGACCGATTCCGTAGGAACCCATCACGACGGGATGGAGTTGGTTGTTGGCATCCAGGTATTCCAGACCCAAAGCCTTGGCGTATTTGTCCCCGAGTTTGAAGGTGTTTCCGATTTCGATGCCTTTCTTGAAGCCGACATGACCTTGTCGGCAGACCGGACAGACATCGCCTTCCTTGATCTGACGTACGTCGGATACAAAAGAAGGGGTGAAATCGCGGAGGTTCGCGTTCTTGAAGTGGACGTCGGTTTCATTGGCTCCGACGATGAAGTTGCGCATGAGGGAAACCTGGGTATCGACGATCACGCGGATTTTCAACCCGATCGGTCCGGCGAACCCGACTTTCGCGTTGGTCGCAGCGACCACGACGTCAGGTTCGGCCAAATTGATTTCATTGGCGCCCAACAGTTTACGTACTTTGGTTTCGTTGACTTCCGCATCGCCGCGCACACAGACGGCGACGACTTCCTTATCCGTCTTATAGAGTAATGTTTTAACGAATTGGTTCGAGGATTCCCCCATGAAGTTCGACACTTCTTCGATCGTCTTCGCATTGGGCGTCGAGACCTTTTCATAGGGGAGTTCGTCCGCCCCGGAGGCTTCTTCGAGGGTGACGCATGCGGCGACTTCGATGTTGGACGCGAAGTCGCAGGTATCGCAAAGCACCAGGACATCTTCGCCGATCTCCGTCACCGCCTGGAATTCTTCCGACAACAAGCCGCCCATGACGCCGGTATCGGCCGTGACGATCTTGTAGTCGATGCCCATGCGGTCAAACGAATTCTTATAGGCGTCAAACATCTTCTTGTAGGCGATGTCCAGACCCGCGAGATCCGCATCGAAGGAATAGGCATCCTTCATGATGAATTCGCGGACACGGATTAAACCGAAGCGCGGACGGGGTTCGTCGCGGAACTTCGTTTGGAATTGATAGAGGTTGAAAGGGAAGTCCTTATAGGAGCGTACCCGTGACGCGGCGGCCAGGACGAAGAGTTCTTCGTGGGTCGGACCCAGGACGAACGGCTTGGCGAAGCGGTCTTTCAAGGAGAACATCGAGTTCCCGAACCCTTCGCGGCGTCCGCTCTGGATGTAGACGTCTTCGGGGATCAACGAGGGCATCAAAAGCTCCTGTGCGCCGGTTTTATCCATTTCGTCGCGGATGATCGCTTCGATCTTCTTGAGCACCTTATAGCCCATCGGCATGTACATATAGACGCCCGACGAGCTCTTTTTGATCATCCCGCTGCGGACCAGCAGGTTGCCGCTGCCCGAATCCTCATCCTTCACGCTTTCGCGTAACGTGTAGAAAAAGCTGTTTTTTAGTTTCATATTCCATCCCTCATTTTGTTACTAGTGCATTATAGCATATTTTTACATTGAAAAAAGACGCATGTTCTTGCAAGAACGCTGAAAGACGGCTATACTATCACAGACGGAACAAAAGCCGTCAAGGAAGCGGACTTGACACCATGGAGCGACTATGGTATCATAGCGATGCTGTTAAAAATGAATGTGGAAAGCAGAAGTCACTCTTCTCACCCGATGGCTCAAGTCATGGGTAGACGCTACATGTACCGATTCTATGTACAAAGCACGGGTGCGCATCTGCGTACCCGTTTTTTATCACTCGGAGGTGAAAGTTATAAGCCACAAAAAACCGCAACAGGACGAACTGGTCAATGAGGTCATTCGTTTCAAAGAAGTCTTGGTCATCGGACCCAATGGAGAACAACTTGGGATTTTAATGCGTCGCGAAGCGCTTGAAAAAGCGTATGAGTACGGATTGGATCTCTATTGCGTCGCCCCGGCTGCCGTACCGCCTGTATGCAAGATTCTCGATTTCGGTAAATTCCGTTTCGAACAGCAGAAGAAGACCCGTGAAGCGAAGAAGAACCAGCATGTCACGGAAATGAAACCGATGCGTTTATCGCCGGTCATCGACACCCACGACTTCGAAACCAAACTGCGTCAAGCACGCACGTGGATTTCGGAAGGGATGAAGGTGAAGGTCGACATGCGCTTCAGAGGCCGTTTGATCACGCGTCTTGAAGTCGGTCAGAAAGTCATGAGAAGTTTCGTAGAACAGATTTCGGATATCGCGCAAGTGGAACGCGCACCCTTACTCGAAGGGAATACCATGAGTATGGTCCTTGCTCCCAAACGCGGTAAATAACAGGAGGAACGAACAATGCCTAAAATGAAAACCAAAAAAGCGTTGGCGAAACGTGTCAAGGTGACCGGTAGCGGAAAACTGAAACGCTCCCACGCCTATGTTTCCCACTTCGCCGCCAACAAATCCCACAAACAAAAACGTAACCTAAGAAAATCCGCTCTCGTATCGAAGAGTGATTACAAGCGCATCAAACTGATGCTGCACAGTTAAGGAGGAATGAACAATGGCAAGAGTTACAAGCTCGGTTACATCGCATAAGCGCCATAAGGCAATCCTGAAGCTGGCCAAAGGTTACTTCGGATCGAAACACACCATCTACCGTACGGCCCACGAACAAGTCATGCACTCCCTGCAATACGCGTTCCGCGACCGTAAGCAACTCAAACGCGAAATGCGTAAACTGTGGATCGCGCGTATCAACGCCGCGGCCCGCATGAACGACATCAGCTATTCGAAACTGATGCATGGCTTGAAGTTGGCGGAAATCACCGTCAACCGCAAGATGCTGTCGGAAATCGCCATCCACGACCCCAAGGGTTTCACCACGGTCGTTGAAAAAGCGAAAAAAGCGCTCGAAAAGTAGCCCTCGGGGAAACGTTCGATGAAAGACACGAAGCGCACGCTCAACGAGCTGCTGGTCTATCTCTTTAACCACATCTTGTTTCTTGAAGAAAAGAATCTGAAAGACCAAGGCATCCGTCTGTCCATGACGGAAGTGCATACGCTGGAAAACATCGAAAAAAGTTCCTCGAAGACCATGTCCGATATCGCGAAACTCCAAATGGTCACGCAAGGGACCCTGACCGTGGCGGTCAACCGCCTGGTGAAGAAAGGCTTTGTGTGGCGCGAACGCGACAAGGAAGACAAGCGTGTCATCCGTTTGGAATTGACGCCCGTCGCCAAGGAAGTGCTGAAGGTCCACGACCGTTTCCACGAGTCGATGATCGATTCTCTGATCGCCGATATGAAAGTGGATGACGACGTCAACCTGATGAATTCATTGGATAAGATTATGGAGTACTTTAAGAAATTAGGCTGAACCGTGACGAAAGTCGCGGTTTTTTTCTTGATCATAAGAAAAGCCGTCGTCGACGGCTAAAGGTTGACATTGCGTTTCAAAGCTTCGTATTTGTCTTTGGCGATTTCCGCGTAGATCGCATCGCCCCGCGATGCATGCATCATCATCGCCCAGGTGCACCATAGCAGATTATGGAATTTTTCATAACACGCCAGCGCATGCTTCGTCTTTTCATCCGGCACTTCCCCGAAATATTCGCGATAGAAACGATCCCTCGAGGGTTGATCTTCAATCTGGTTCTCGGTCAAGAACGACATCACGTCGAACAACGGATCGTTGTCTCCGGCATATTCGTAATCGATCAGATAGTCTCTTTCATCGGTGAATCCGATGTTCCCCGCGACCCAGTCGTTGTGGCAAAGGGTCGGGGAGGATTCGAGTTCCAATAGCTCTTCGATCACGTTCTCCGCGAACTTCGTATCGTAGATCGGGTGGTCGACATGGCTTGCATATTGGCGATAACGCGCGACGGGGTCGAAGGCAAACCCGCAAGTCGCGTTCAGTTCATGCAGTTTCTTCATCAAGCGCGCGGTCCGTTCGATCTTGTCGTTCGCGTCGCATTCGTCGTAAGTCTTCATGGCATCGATGTACAGGGTGACTTTGATACCGGTGGCGGGGTCGAAATACAAGGTCGGGACATCCAGGTCCAGCGACGCGATCTTCTGCAGCGCTTTGGCTTCGTGGTGGAAGCGGACGATGCGGGACGCGTCGGGGTAGGGTTGACGCAGGACATACCAGGTTTGATCGAGCCGTACCAAGGTGTTTTTATTGGTATAGCCCTTGTTGAGAGGTTTGACATCGTCGTTTGACGCATTCAGGATGCGTTTGAGGAATTCTTCGTTCACGCTAGCCCCTCCTTTTCGTGTATATGATAGCATAAAACCCCCGGGTTTGTTAAAATGGATGAGGTGATGAAGATGCATGTGGTCCTATCGGCGTTGAATGCGAAATACATCCATAAGAACCTGGCGCTTCGCTGGCTATACGTCAGCCGTCCGGCGTCTTTTGACGTGCAGATCGTCGAAGGGGTCATCCGCGACGACCCGATGAACACGGCGCAACGCATTTTGGCGTATCGACCCGACGTGGTCGGCTTGAGCGTCTACATCTTCAACGCGGAAGAAACCAAGGCGCTGATCGCTTGTCTTTTGACCTTGATGCCCGATGTACGGATCATCCTCGGCGGACCCGAGGTCACCTATCACCCCCGACCCTGGCTAGAATTGGGCGTCGAAGCCGTCGTTTGCGGGGAAGGGGAGACGGTGTTCTGGGATTACCTGCAAGGGAAATCCTCACCGAGCATCCAATCCAAAAACCAAGCCTCCAGTGAAATCGCGCGGGTCGACTTGAATCTGCTTGAGTCCTTGGATAGCCCGTACTTTCTTGAACTCGACGAAGCGGACATGGATAAGCGCTACCTCTATATGGAAACCGCCCGCGGCTGTCCCTATGAATGCGCGTATTGCCTTTCCTCGCTTGAGAAGGGGATGCGTCGCTTCAGCGATGCCTATCTCGACCGAACCTTCGACCGGCTGGCGGATTCAGGCGTAAAACAGGTGAAATTCCTAGATCGGACGTTCAACGTCGATCCCGTGCGTGCGCTTCAGATCGCACGACGCTTGACGCAACTCCCTTCTTCAATCTCCTTTCATGTGGAACTGGTCGGCGATACGCTGGGTCCGGAAATCATCGGCTTCTTCACTTCTCAGGCAAAGTCGCGCTTCCGCGTCGAAATCGGCGTCCAATCGTTCAACCGGAAAACCTTGCTTGAAGTCGGCCGTTATTCACGTCTTGATCTGCTTAAAAACGTCATCCTTCAGTTCAGCGAAGCGGGTGTGCACCAGCACACCGACTTGATCGCCGGGCTTCCTTATGAAGACATTCATTCTTTCAAGCAATCGTTCAATACGCTGTTTTCCTTGAATCCGTTTGAAATCCAGGTCGGGATCTTGAAACTCCTCCATGGGACGCGTCTACGACGTGACCATGAAAAGTATGGCTATACGTTCATCGACCGGGCGCCCTACCCGATCACGTCTTCCTCCTGGATGAGCGAAGAGGACATGAAATCGGTGGAAAGCGTGGCGAACGCGGTCGAAAAGTTGTATAATTCCCAAAAGTTACATGCAACGATGCAGGTCTGGGTCGATGAAGAAGGCTTGGATGCGTTCGAACTGTTCCGGAAGGTCGGCGAAGGGTTACGAGAACTCAAACGTCCGTATTCACAGCGCGATTTCTTCCAGTGCATCGCAAACGCGCTCAAGGATGACGTAGCGGATCCGATGATTCGGCTGAAATCGGACTATTACCGGCTAAGCCCCATTTTCCCCCAACCTTTTTGGGAAGAAGGGGAGTTGGATGATAAAGGAAAAGAAGTGCGTAAAGAAATCAGGAATCGGTTGGATGCAAGCGAAATTCGAGTTAAACACATGAAAATCGTCGAACGGGCGGACGGGAAAGTCGGGTCCGATGTTTGGATATATCCTGCATTGGGCAAATCGCACTCCGTTTTGAGATTCGACGAGAAATACAACCTGGAAAGCGAGACCGTCTATGAAAGTGCTCATCGCGACGCATAACGAACACAAGAAAATCGAAATCAAGCATTTTTTGGATCAAATCGGAGGATACGAAGTGGTATCGCTCAGCGATCTTGGCATGCGCGACGAGCCGGAGGAAACCGGGGCGACGTTCCGCGAGAACGCGCTGATCAAAGCCAACGACGCGATGCATCGGTCGGGATTACTGACGATCGCCGACGATTCGGGCTTGGAGATCGACGCTTTCAATCGAGAACCGGGGGTCAATTCCGCCCGCTATCTCGGGAAAGACACGCCGTACCAAGAGAAAAACGAAATCATCCTGCAACGGCTTCAGGGCGTCAATGAACGCAGCGCGCGCTTCGTCTGCGCGATGGCGGTCGTGAGCCCCCTCTATCGTCCCGTCGTCTTCGAAGGCAGGATCGAAGGGGTCATCGGACATCGCCAACAAGGATCCAACGGATTCGGTTACGACCCGATCTTCTACCCCCTGGGGCAAGAGCGCTCGTTGGCGGAATATGATCTGGCGGAGAAGAACGAAGTCAGCCACCGGGCGATCGCCTTGAAACTGACGCTGCGCTATCTTGAAGAACTGAAAGGGCGTGAATGACATGCTGAACTTTAAATCCTGGTTGTCGACCTTCTTCGGTTTCCTATTGATTCTGGTCCTCTTGCTGACCAGCGTCGACATCTTTAGTTTCGACCGCGGGTTCTATCAGGACCAATACGAAAAACTCGATGTCGCCCTGAATATCGGCGTGAGCGAACAAGACCTCACGAAAGCCACCGACGTCCTGTTGGATTACCTGCAGGGGAAGCGCGACGACATGGACGTGGTCGTGACGATCGACGGGGAACTTGAACCGATGTTCAACCAACGCGAGATCGACCATATGGTCGACGTGGTCGTCCTCTATGACAACGCCATGCTTGTCCGCAACCTATCCTTGATCCTTTCCCTGGCGATCGTACTGATGCTGGGTGTGATGTACCGTAGAAGAACGCTGCGACTTTTGGCGCGCGGCATCCAGAACGCTTCCGTCGTCTTCGGCGTCATCCTGGCCTTCCTGGCCACCTACGCCCTGGTCGATTTCTATGGTTTCTGGACCCAGTTCCACCATGTCTTCTTCACCAACGACCTTTGGCTTTTGGACCCCAACACCGACAATCTGATCTTGATGGTCCCGGGCGAGTTCTTCTTCGCCCTGGTCTTCCGCATCGTCGGCGGATTCGCCGCCGCATTGGTTATGGTGAATGTGCTGGCGTTCTTCGCCCAACGTAAGAAGGAAAGCGTATGAATCGCAACGTCTTGAAACTGATCGCCGTGGCGACCATGACGGTCGACCATATCGGTGCCTTCGTCTTGGTCGGCGACGAATTCTTCTGGATGCGCGTCGTCGGTCGGCTAGCCTTTCCGATCTTCATGTTCCTTTTCGCCGAAGGGGCGCGTCATTCCAAATCCGACCGCCGCGTCTGGTTTATAACGATTTTGGCCTTCGCGATCGTCACCCAACTCATGTTCGAGTGGGTCGGGGCCGGTTTCGTCAACATCCTCTTCCTCTTCGCCCTGGGTTTGGTCGGATTCGAAGCGCAGGACCGCGGGCAGGGATGGCTGTTCATCCCCTTGGCCTTCACGGCCAGTTATTTCCATGTCGACTACGGCTGGTACGGGATCGCGGCGCTGTATTTCTTCTATGTCTTCGAAGGGAAACGCGGCCTGCAATTCCTATCCTTTGCGATGCTGACGCTGCTTTTCACCTTTTCACCCTTGATCGGCCATCCGCAATGGCTCTATATCCTACAAAACCTGCACGTTTATTGGCGCTATTTCGTCCAGGCGTTCGCCATCGTCCCGTTGGCGATCATCGCTTTGTATGACCCGAAGAAAAACAAACGGATCGAAAACCCCGTCTTGTATCAGGCGTGGAAATATTTCTTCTACGTCTATTATCCCTTGCATATCGTCATCTTGTGCTTGATCGCGAAATAGAACCGGAGGGTAACCATGCTTCATATCGTATTATTCGAACCGGAAATCCCGCAGAACACCGGCAACATCATGCGGACCTGCGTGGCGTTCAAGATGAAACTGCATCTGATCCAACCGCTCGGGTTCTCGCTGGATGAAAAATCGGTGAAGCGCAGCGGGATGGACTACATCCGCGAACTGGACATGAGCGTCTATCGCGACTGGGAGGATTTCGTCGCGAAAAACCAAGGGGAATTCTACTTCATCACGCGCTACGGGCAGAAAAGCCCCGATCAGGAACGATTCGACGCTGCGAAAGAGATTTACCTGGTGTTCGGGAAAGAGAGCACCGGGATCCCCAAAGCGATCCTGCGGGATCATCTGGACCGTTGCCTGCGCTTGCCCATGGTCCCCGAAGCACGCAGTCTGAACCTGGCCAACACGGTCGCGATCCTTTCCTACGAAGTCCTGCGCCAACACGATTATCCCGGATTATCACGCCATGAAGTGATCAAAGGGGAAGACTGGCTGGTGCGCGATGCATAGGCTCGACGGACTGTTGGCGACCTATTCCCGTCGCGTCGCTTTCTTCTGCGTCATGGTCGTCCTGACCGGCGCCCCGCTTTGGATCGGTCAGATCCGGGTGGGGAACCTTTTGGTCTCGATGGGTTCGACTTCCGATCTTTTCAAGTTGGCGCAGGAATCGATCGCGTCTTCGATGTTCGCGACCCGGTTCCTCTTCACCTACCTGCAAGGCAGTTTTTCGCTACATTCACTGATCGTATCTTTTGTTTCCTCGTTTCGCCTCCATGAATTCCTGTTTCTGATGTTCATCGTCTATCTCGCCACGATGCATCCCATAGGCTATCGCCAAAAAGCGATCCGGTGGGCTGCCATGGGGGTTTTCGCCCTGCAGGGGATTCTTTATGTCCTGGCGGGATATTCGCTCTACAGCGCCTATTATGCAGGCAGCGGGGCACAAGCCGTCGCCTTGCTTCAAACCCTCGGTTATTTCTGCGTCGCCGTGTCCTGGACCGAGGCGTTCGCGATGACCCTGGCTTCGTTTGTGGCGCTTTCCCTGATCAAACGCGAAGAAATCGATTAATCCGTTTGAATTCTGACGCTACATTGCATATAATACACTTTGAGGTGATTTGACATGATCGAGAATATGAACGACCTGATTTCCCTGGCTTTGATGACGATCCTCTTCTTGGGCTTCGGGTATCTCAATCTGCGTAATTTTATCCATCACCGCCGTCGAAAAGTCATGGAAGAAGAGATCGAATATTATAAAGAGTGGTAACTCTAGAAACATCGGAGGTAGAACATGTTCACAAAATCCTTTAGCTCACCCAACGCCCCGAAGGCGCTCGGACCGTATTCCCCCGCATTGAAACTGGGCGATTTCGTCTATCTGTCGGGCCAATTGCCGATCGATCCGACGACCAACGAAATCACCGGTTCGGATATCCAGGAACAGACCTATCAAGTCCTGAAGAACATGGAAGCCGTCCTGGCCGAAATGAACCTTGAAACCCGCCACATCGTCAAGACGACGGTGTTCATGACGGATTTGAGCGAATTCAGCGCGATGAACGAAATCTACGCGACGTATTTCGCCGACCCCTATCCGGCAAGATCGACCGTCCAGGTCTGTGCGTTGCCCAAGGGTGCGAAGATCGAAATCGAAGCGTTGGTCATCGACACCTTGGTCTATGAACAACAAGTGTCCAACCAATCGGGTTGCGGATGCGGCGGATGTTCGGACGAAGGCTGTAGCGACGACAGTTGCGGATGCGGCGAAGAAGGCTGCGGCGAAGAAGGCTGCGCCGACGGATGCTGCAGCGGCGAAGAGAAGACGGAGACCCCCGACCAAGTTTGTGAAGACGGCTGCTGCTGCGGCTAGCCGTCTTTTTTTTTAGGAACCGCACGTTCACTTCTAGGAAAAACGCAATCGATTGCGTAAGAGTCTGATGAGGTGACCCCATGAATCCAAACGAAGTGCTCTATCTCCGTCCCACATCGACCGGTACCTTGATGGTGACGGAGCAACAAACCCTGCATATCCAGGAAGCCGCGCAGGATTATCTTGCGGGCTGGTGCCTGGCGCTGGGCAGCAGCCTGCGCGGCAGCGCGGATGTCGTTCGACACCATCTCGACGTCAAGCAGAAGTTACCGGTCCTGGTGGACCCCACCGACCGGCTCCTGTTTTTCCCCACCTTGTCGAAAGAGCATCCGGAATGCGTATGGATCAATTACGCGAAGATACGAAAACTGAAAGCGTTGACGACGGGGACCCTGGTGGTTTTCGGCCAGCGGGAACTTGAAGTCGACATCGGCATCCGTTCGATACGGATGCAGGTGAAACGGTGCGAGAAACTGGTGAAAAGCATCGGTCAAACCCCGTATACGATGAAGAAAAAGAAGATCGGCGAAGAGTAGACCGATCATAGCGAGGTAGCGATGGGTACGTTGAGAAAAAAAGATCTTAAGACCGGCTTGATGGTCGTCCTGTCCGCTTTGGTGTATTCCTTCGCGATCAAAGGGTTCGTCCGGGCAGGGGAGTTGTTCCCCGGCGGTTTCTCCGGCATATCCGTCCTGTTCACCCGCTCGATGTCCCAGTTCTTTTCCATCTCCATCCCGTTCGGGCTGGTTTACGGGCTTTTGAACATCGGTCCGACGCTTTTGGTGTACAAGGTCGTCGGCAAGCGTTTCGCCCTGTTCAGCGTCCTGCATTACGTCCTGGTGTCGATCTTCACCTCGGTCTTCCCCGACATCGCGCTGACCGGCGACATCTTCTTGATTTCGGTCTTCGGCGGGATCCTGGGCGGACTGGGCGTCTCCTTGGCGCTCAACGCCAACGCCAGTACGGGCGGGACGGACTTCATCGCCATCTACGCCTCCAGTAAGGCCCGCGTCCCGGTCTGGACCTACATCATGTACGCCAACACGTTGGTGCTGGTGTTGGCGGGATACCTGTTCGGATGGGAGAAAGCCCTCTATTCGATCATCTACCAATTCTGCTCGACCTACGTCGTCTCGCAGCGCCACATGCGCTTCAAGCTGAAGACGATCCATCTGGTCACCGAAATCCCCGACGAAGTGACCCGCAGCATCTATGCGTCGACCCGCCACGGCATCACGCGGATCTGGGGCGAGGGGGGCTATAGCCATCAGGAGAAATGCATGCTTTATACGGTCGTCAACGCGTTTGAGGTCGACGATGTCATCGAAGCGGCCAAGAGCGCGGACCCCCGCGTTTTCATCAGTATTTCGGGCGCGGAGAGGGTCATCGGGAATTATTACCAGAAACCACTGGAATAGGCTTGCATTTTCCATAAAACAGTGTAAAATACAGATTGTCTTTTTATCAAGAGATGAGGTAGAGAGTTAGCTCGACGACCTCACGCCAACCTGCACTGCAAGGTGGTTCCGCTAACGACGATAAGGGAGAAACTTACGACACGTACACCTTCTCGTTTTTTAGCGGAAGGTGTTTTCTTTGATAAGACAACATAGGAGGAACCCCCATGAGAGAATATCTGTTCACATCGGAAAGCGTCACCGACGGCCACCCCGATAAAATCTGCGACCAGATCGCCGATTCCATCCTGGACGCAGCCCTGTCGCAGGACCCCTATTCCAAGATGGCGGTCGAAGCCACCATCAAGGATGATCTGATTTTGGTGTATGGCGAAGCCAACACGAAGGCGACGATCGATTTCGAGAAGATCGCGAAAGACGTCATCCGCAGCATCGGCTATGACGAAGAATACACCGTGATGGTGAAGGTCAACGGCCAATCCGCCGAGATTTTCAACGCGGTCACGGGACATGACGAAATCGCCGCCGGCGACCAAGGGATCATGTTCGGCTATGCCAGCGACGAAACCGCAAACTACATGCCGTTGGCGATCGACACCGCCCACAAACTGTCCAAACGACTCAGCGATCTGAAATGGGAAGACAAGCGCATCCGTCCCGACGGAAAAACGCAGGTCACCGTCCTGTATCGCGACCATAAACCGGTATCGATCGACACGATCGTCGTCTCGACCCAGCACAGCGCGGACATGACGCAGGAAGAACTCCACGAAGTCGTCAAGACGCAAGTCATCGACCGCGTGGTCGATCCGAAATGGATCACCCCGGATACCAAATACTTCATCAACCCCTCGGGTTCCTTCATCGTCGGCGGATCCTTCGGCGACAGCGGCACCACCGGACGTAAGATCGTCGTCGACACCTACGGCGGCATGGGACGGATCGGAGGCGGCTGTTTCAGTTCGAAAGACCCCTCCAAGGTCGACCGTTCGGCGGCTTACTATTCCCGTTACGTCGCCAAGAACCTGGTCGCGGCCAAACTCGCGGAACGCTGCGAAATCCAACTTTCCTACGCGATCGGGCAAACCCATCCGATTTCGATCATGATCGACACCTTCAACACGAATCTGGTCGAACTCGAGGAAATCTATGCCTGGGTCAAACGCAATTTCGACTTCAGCGTCGGCAACATCATCCGGGAACTCGACCTCCTGAAACCCATCTACCGCAAGACGGCCAACTTCGGCCACTTCGGACGCGACGGGTTCAGTTGGGAAACCATCAAAGCCACGAAGTAACGGGAAACCGTTGCTTTTTTTATGCATTCCGCTTTACAGGGAAGAACGGATATGTAATACTTAATTCACTTAACTATTAAGCATCTTAAGTAAAAGGAGGACTATGGATAACAACCTTAAACAAAAGAGGATCTGCGACTTGATCGCCTCGATGGAGAGGATGCGCAGGGCGCAGAAGACGATGCGCAGCAAGCATAGCCACGAAGGTCCGATCTTTCCCTTGATCGAATTCGCCAACGCCTGCGGGGACGAGTCGGTCCCCATCAGCAAACTGGCGGAAGTCTTCGGCGTCTCCGCCGCGGCCGCGACCCAGTTCATCACGAAGATGTCGATGCACGGCTATGTGGTCAGGGAAGAGAACCCGCAGGACCGCCGCCAGGTCATGGTCCGGATTTCCGACAAAGGGAAGGCAACCGTGAAGGAAGCGCAGGCCGAGTTCATGGAAACGATGAGCGGTCTTTTGGATTACCTGGGCGAAGAAGACAGTCTTAAAATGAATGCGATCATCGAGAAGGTCGCGGAATATTTCAACCAAGGAAAGCAAGAACAACATGAAAAAGAAAACAAAGCGTAGAGTAATTTGGTTCGTCGTCATCGCGGTCATCATCAGCGCGGGCTTTTTACTCCTGAACAATTTCCGCAACACTTCGATGAAAAAACTCGTCGAAGAAAGCACGATCGTGACCGTGGAAAAGGGCGAACTGATCCTTTACAGCGTCGCGAAAGGGAAGATCACTTCGGCGGATACGTCGGAAGTGAAGTTCGAAGGCAGTCTCAAAGACAATTACGTCAAGGTCGGGGACGTGGTCACGAAGGATTTCAAGCTCGGCCAATACAAGAACGCGATGCAACAGGTGTATAACCTGCGCGCCAAGATCGACGGCATCGTCATCCAGGTCGCCAACAACGCGATGCCTTCCTATGTCGTCGCCAATCCGGATAAACTCCAGATGGAAGTCCAGATTTCCGAAAAGGACATCGCGAAGATCAGCGTCGGGCAAAAGTCAAAAGTGTTCATCGACGCCTTGAACCTGACCGTTGAAGGCACCGTCAGCAAGATCAGCCTGATCGGCAACACCTCCACCGATTTCACCACGTACACGGTCACCGTCGCCTTCGCCAAAGGAGACAACCCGATTTTCCTGGGGATGACCGGCAGCGCCAAGATCGAAACCTTGGTTAAGAAAGACATTTATCTGGTACCGGTCGAAGCCTTGATCCAAAGCGGGGGGAAAATCAACCTCCTCAGCGCGGAATGGTTCGACAACATGAACAAACCTGAGAAAGACTACTATCTTGAAGTCACCGTCGGTAGTGCGGACATCGACGTCGCGGAAGTGAGCGCCGAAGGGTTGGAAGGCTTTGAAGCCGTCATCCTGCCGGAATCGACGTCCTTCACCGGTTTCGGGGGTCTCCGCAATGCTGACGCTGAGTAACGTCACCAAGCACTACAAGATGGGTGATTCCGTCGTCCGTGCCTTGGACGGGATCAGCCTGACCATCGACGAAGGGGATTTCACCGCCATCGTCGGTCCCTCGGGAAGCGGGAAGTCCACCCTAATGAACATCATCGGGTGTTTGGACATCGTCACCGACGGGGAATACGTCCTCAACCAGATCCCCATCAAAAAATACGAAGAAGACGAACTGGCGGAAATCCGCAACAAGCAGATCGGGTTCGTTTTCCAGCAGTTCAACCTGTTGCCTTCCTTCAGCGCCTTGGAGAACGTCATGATGCCCATGACCTATGCCCGGGTCCCCAAGAAACAACGCGAGAAGATCGCCGCCGAAATCCTGACGAAAGTCGGATTGGGCGACCGGATGGACCACAAGCCCACCGAGTTGTCGGGCGGACAGCAGCAACGCGTTTCCATCGCCCGGGCCTTGGCGAACAACCCGGCGATCATCCTGGCCGACGAACCGACCGGGGCGCTGGACCAGAAGACCGGCAAGGAAGTGCTCGACCTTCTGACCCAGCTCAACAAGCAGGGGAAGACCGTCATCGTCATCACCCACGACGTCGGGGTCGCCGCCTATGCCTCGCGCATCCTGACGATCCGCGACGGCAAGATCGTCGACGATTCGCGCAAGGAGGCCGACCATGTTTAAGGAATATTTCTCGATCGCCTGGCGTTCGGTGGTCGCCCACAAGATCCGTGCGCTTCTCACCACCTTGGGCGTCGTCATCGGTGTTTCTTCAGTCATCCTTCTACTTTCGCTGGGCAACAGCGCCAAGGCGGAAGCGGCGAACCAGATCCGCGCCATCGGCAGCAACCTCATCATCGTCCGGGTCACCGACCGCAACGGGGTGCTTCCGACCATCTGGCTGGATGAACTCAAAGACAGCGGGAAACTGGCCGCCTACAGTGAAATCATCTCCGGGAACACCTCCTACGTCGTCAACGGGCAGAACTTCGACGTTTCCGTCAGCGGCGTGAACCAGGACTACGGCTTCGTCTCCAGCCTCGAACTCACAAGCGGCCGGTTCTTATCCCAGATCGACCTCGACAACAACCTGCCGGTCGTGGTCATCGGACCCAAGGTCGCGGAAAAACTCTTCCCCTTGACCGATGCGGTCGGGGAAACGATGGTCATCCAAGGCGTGCAGTTCCGCGTCATCGGGATCCTGACGGAGCGGGGGACCAACTTCAACGGCGATCTCGACGCGACCGCCTACATCCCCATCGATTTCGCCGGGACCCTGTTCCCGTATCGTCTGAATTCGAAAACCTATTATCTCGCCAGCGAAACGGAAGACACGGTCGCGACGTCGATGCGCAAAATCGAGTCCTATCTGACCTCCGTCCTGCCTTCCGCCAACGAGTTCAACGTCTTCAGCCAATCGCAGATCCTGGGTGTCATGAACACCCTCATGGGTCTCCTCACGACCTTGTTGGCGGGAATCGCCTCCATCTCGTTGATCGTCGGGGGCATCGGCATCATGAACATCATGTTGGTGACCGTCCGTGAACGGACCCGCGAAATCGGGGTGCGAAAAGCCCTCGGTGCCAAACGTTCGCAGATCCTGATCCAGTTCCTCATCGAAGCGGTCATCATCACCACCCTGGGCGGCTTGATCGGCTTGGGCGTCAGCTATGTCGGCGCCGCCATCATCCAATACCTCTCCGACTTCAAAGTCACGGTCGGTTTGGATTCGGTCTTCTTATCCCTGATTTTCTCGATCACCATCGGCGTCGTCTTCGGGATCTATCCCGCCAACAAGGCGTCGCAGTTGGAACCGGTCGACGCCCTACGCTACGAATAAAAGAAATCCGCAATTCACGTTGCGGATTTTTCTTTAGTTCTTCACCCCATGGTGGGCGGGATGTGAGTTGACATTCAAGGCACTGAACGAATAACCCTCTTGTTTCGCATAAGACAGGATGTCCCGCAACGCTTCCAGCGTGCTTTCATGCCCGCCGCTATCATGCATCAGCACGACATAGTTGGACCGCGACCCCAATTGTTTCAACACGTAGTTCGTGATGAACGCCGCGTCGTGTTTCCCGGCATCCCCCGAAGAGAGGTTCCAGTCGAAATACTGGATCCCTTTCTCCCGGATCGAACGGGTCAAGAGGGTCATGATCCCGGGGTTGAACGAACTGACCGTATTGGAACTTCCGCCCGGGAAGCGATAGAGTCGCGTCGTTTCGCCGGTCAGATTCTTGATCCATGCCTGCTCGGCGTATAGATCCTGGAAGAACGCTTCTTCCGAAGCGTAGATTCTTGAATAGACATGGGAATAGGAATGCATCCCGATGCTGTGTCCTTCGCGATGCGCCCGTTGGATGACCTTGTCGTAGCCCGATTTCTTGTTGATGAAGAAGGTGGCTTTCACATCGAATTCCGCCAACAAATCGAGGAAATCGTCGGTGAGGTAACTGGGTCCGTCGTCGAAGGTCAGAAAGATCGTCGAGGCGCTATGCGATTTCTTCACATGGATCAACTGGGTGAACGTGGCTGCGTTGCCCTTGGAATCCACGATGGAATACGTGAGAATCTGGTCGCCGACCACGGACGTGTCGATGATCTTATCCGTCGTGACCAAAGCGCTCAAATCGCCTTCGCATCGGTCGGTGGCCACGATGTTCGGAAGCTGACCGCCTTCAAGCACCGACACTTCGCCGGGGGCGTCGAAGACCGGCGCGTCGATGTCGCGTACATGGATTTCACGAATCAGACTGGCGGAATTCCCCGCAAGATCCGCAACATGATATGTGATTTTGACATCGTCGGAAGTGATCTCGATCGTCGATGTCAGGTCGCCGTCGACGAGGTCGATGGCGGTCGCCCCTTGTTCCTGATACGTTTGTCCGGGGCAGACGTCGGTGACGGCTTTTCCGATGAGGACCAACGCGGGCGGGGTGGTGTCGACGACCTTGATTTTCCGCGTGGTCTGCGCGACGACTTCCTTGCCGTCGACCAAGAGGTAGCGCATGCGGTAGGTCCCTGGTTTTTGCGGGTTCAAGTCGGAAGAAACCGCGAGTTTCGCCGTTTCGCCGGGGAGGAGCGTAACCCCGGGTTCGAGATAGGGTTGGCCGGCTTCCAATACGAAAACCGACGGACCGGCGATGCGGATCCGCTGCGATGCACACGATGTGAGAAGGGTGATCATAAGGATGAACAAGATGGTTTTTCGCATGGTATACTCCCCACCGAATTATATCATTTCAAGCCAAAGAAAAACACGTTTTGAACGTGTTATTCTTCAGGGTCGAATTGGCTTTGGTAGAGTTTCGCATAGAACCCGTCGGCTTGGATGAGGGATTCGTGGTTGCCTTTTTCAACGATGGCGCCATGGTTCATGACCAGGATCAAATCCGCATCGCGGATGGTGGAAAGACGGTGGGCGATGATGAAGCTGGTGCGTCCCCGCATGAGTTTCTCCATCGCTTTCTGGATGAGGACTTCGGTGCGGGTATCGACCGAACTGGTCGCTTCGTCCAGGATGAGGATCGAGGGGTTCGATAGGAAGGCGCGCGCGATCGTCAGGAGCTGTTTTTGGCCCTGGCTGATGTTGGAGCCTTCTTCGTTGATGACCATCTCGTAGCCGTCGGGAAGCGTCCGTACGAAGTGGTGCGCCTTGGCGGAGTCGGCGGCGTGGATGATTTCATCCATCGTCGCACTCGGGCTGCCGAAGGCGATGTTGTCCTTGATGCTGCCGTTGAACAACCAGGTGTCCTGCAACACCATCCCGAAGGTGTCGCGCAGATCGTTGCGTTTCATCTCGCGGATGTCGACGCCGTCGATCTTGATCGCCCCGCCCTTGACGTCGTAGAAACGCATCAAGAGGTTGATCAGGGTCGTCTTGCCGGCGCCGGTCGGACCGACGATGGCGATCTTCTGACCCGGCTTGACATCGATGTCGAGGTTCTGGATGAAGATGTTGTCGTCGCTGTAGCCGAAGTCCACGTTCTCAAACGTGACATGGCCTTGGACGCGGTCGAGTTTGACCGGGGCGTCGCTTTCATCCACTTCTTCTTCCTCGTCGAGGAATTCGAAGACGCGTTCGGCCGCGGCCACCGTCGATTGAAGCACGTTGGCGATCTGCGCCGTCTGGTTGATCGGCTGGGAGAAGTTGCGGGTGTACTGGATGAACGATTGGATGTCCCCGATGTTGATCTTGCCGTCGACGACCAGGTAGCCGCCCAATACGCAGACCGCGACATAGGAGAGGTTGCCGACGAAGGAGATGATCGGCATCATCATGCCCGAGATGAACTCGGCTTTCCATGTGATCTCCGTCAGTTCGTCGCTGCTCTTGTTGAAGGCTTCGATCGCCTGTTCTTCGCCGTTGAACACCTTGACGATGTTGTGGGCGCCGAAATTCTCCTCGATCATCCCGTTCAACGCGCCGAGTTTCGCGGAACGCTGACGGAAGAACTTCTGACCGAGTTTGACGATGTTCATGATGAGGAAGAGGGATATCGGAAGGGAGACGATGGAGATCATCGTCATCTGGACGTTGATCGACAGCATCATGATCAAGATCCCGATGACCGAAGCCACGGACGTCACGACCTGGGTGACGGATTGGTTGAGCGAGTTGGCGATGGTGTCGACATCGTTGGTGATGCGGCTCAGGATATCGCCAAACGGCTCGGTATCATAGTATTTCAACGGAAGCGTATTGATCTTGTCCGTGATCTTCAGGCGCAGATTGAACGTGATTTTCTGTGAAACCCCCGACATGACGAAGGATTGGATGTAGGTGAAGGCCGAACTCAGGAAATAGAGTCCGAGCATCAACAGCAACATCCTCCGTACATAGTCCAGGTCGATGGCCGCCCCCGGGATTTTCATCATGATCGCGATGAAGCCCTCGACGATCTTGTTTGTGATGTTCCCCAGGATTTTCGGGGAGACGATCGAGAAGATGGTGCCCAGGATGGCCATCACGATGATGACGATCAACTGAGCCCAATAGTCTTTGGAGAAAACAACCAGTCTTTTCAGCGTACCTTTGAAGTCCTTGGCTTTCGCACCGCCGTGCATCGCAGCCATCGGGCCGCCTCTCATGCTCATGCCAATTCCTCCTTCGTCAACTGCGACGCCGCGATTTCATAGTAGACGGGGCAGTTTTTCAATAAATCCCGATGCGTGCCGATGCCGGCGATCGATCCGTTTTCAAGGACGACGATCTGATCGGCCGACATGATCGTACTGACGCGCTGACCGACGATCAAGACCGTCGCGTCGCTTAGTTTTTCATGGATCGCCTTACGTAGGGCGGAATCCGTCTTAAAGTCCAAGGCCGAGAAACTATCGTCGAAGATGTAGATCTCGGGTTTCTTCACCAACGCCCGTGCGATCGACAAGCGTTGCTTCTGACCGCCGGAAACATTGGTCGCGCCTTGCGCGATCAGATAATCATAGCCGCCTTCTTTTTCAAGGATGAAGTCTTTCGCCTGGGCGATCGACGCCGCTTCCTCGAGCTCTTCCTGACTCGCCTCGGGTCTGCCGTACGTCAGGTTCGATGCGATCGTCCCCGAGAAGAGGACGCCTTTCTGCGGGATATAGCCGATCTTGTCATGCAAGTCGCTCTGTTTCATATCGCGCAAATCGATGCCGTCGATCTTGATCGACCCGTCGCAAACATCGTAGAAACGCGGGATGAGGTTGACCAAGGTCGATTTCCCGCTGCCCGTCGAACCGATGAACGCGGTGGTCTTACCCGGACGGGCGGTGAAGGTGATGTCGTGCAGCACATCCTCGTCGGCTTCCGGATAGCGGAAACAGACGTTTTCGAATTTGACTTCGCCGATGCCGCGCACGGCTTGCACCGGCTCTTCGGGATCGATGATCTGCGGTTTCGTATTCAGGACTTCGGCGATCCGCTTACCGGAAACCGCGGCGCGGGGATACATGATGAAGACCATCGACATCATGACGAAGGAGAACAGCATCTGGGTGGCGTACTGAAGGAACGCCATCATGTCGCCGATCAACAGGGAACCCGTGTTGATCTTCTCGGCGCCGACCCAGACGATCAAAATCGTCGTGAAACACATGATCAGCATGATCCCCGGCATCATGAAGGACATGATGCGCTGCAGGATCGTATTGTTGTCGCGGACCTCGACGTTGACGCCGTTGAACTTGTCGGCTTGCGTCTCTTGCGCGTTGAACGCGCGGATGACGCGGATCCCGGTCAGGTTCTCGCGGGCGGTCAGGTTCAGTTTATCGGTCAGCTTCTGCACCCGTTCGAAACGCGGGGTGACGAAGGTGAAGATCGAAGCGATCATGAAGACCAGCAGGGGGATGACCACCGCGAAGATCCACGACATGCTTGAATTCAAAGCGTTGGCTTTCTGGAAGCCGATGATCGCATAGAGCGGGGCGGCGACGACCATCCGTAGCATCATCGTGATCATCATCTGGACTTGTTGGACGTCGTTGGTGTTGCGGGTGATCAGGGAAGCCGTCGAGTACTTGTCGAACTCGATCAGCGAGAAATTCTCGATCTTCAGGTAGAGGTCCTTGCGGATCTTGTTGGACAGACCGGAGCCGACCCGCGCGGACAGGAAACTGGTGATGACGGAAATCGTCGCGACCGTCAAGGCGATCGCCAGCATCTGGAACCCCTTGGTGTAAATGAAGTCGATGTCCTGCTTGACGATCCCGGTATTGATGATGTCGCTCATGTAATCCGGAAGTTCGAGTTCAAGCATCGTCTGGGTGAAGACGAGCACGACGATGGCGATGACCTGCATCCAGTAGAAACGCAGGTAGCTAAATACTTTTTTCATCGGGATTCTCCTTGTTGTAGTCGGATAAGATGGCATTCGCCTTGGATAAAAGGGTAAACAGACTCAAGACTTCTTCCGGGCTGAACGCATCCATCAAACGTCGGACACGGTCGGAATAACAGCCGAATCCGTTTTTAAACTCGCGCACGGGCCCTTCCTGCAGGACGATCTTCGTGCGACGACGGTCGCTGAAGTCGAACTCGCGCCGAATCAACCCCTTGCTTTCCAGTTCGTTGAGGATCGGCGTCAGGGCGGGACGCGAAAGGTTCAATTCCTTACTGAGCTCGGACGGGACCAAACTGGTCTCCCCCGACATGTGGCGATGGCCCAACACCATCAGCACCATCATTTCGCTGGGACGCAGTTTCGCATCCTTGGGTTTGGGCCGGTTGAGACGGGAGAAACGATGGATCTGGTCCATCAATTGGTCAAGCGTGATTTCTTGGGACATGACACCTCCATAAATAGTTAACTAAAATTAACTATTAACATTACCGTATTATACGCCTCTATCCTTATCTGTCAACCCCGATGATAAAAAAGGCTGACTTTCGTCAGCCGAGCATCCGGGGCATCGCTTTTTCAGCGACTCGTTTGGTGAGATAGACAAGCAGGAAGTCCGATCCGATGAGGATCAGGAAAATCAGGAGGGAGACCCAGCCTTCGGTGGGAAGCTTGCCGATCAGGAAGAAGATGCCGAAGGAGAGACCGGCCGCGGGGACCATCGTGAACACCGCGTTGAGGTTCTGCTTGACGGCCGAGGCTTCTTGTTCCCACACCAGTTTGGGGTGCAGGATGTCGACGATCATCCCCAGATAATTCATGAAGACGGACGTCAATACGGAGGCCGCGAACGCGATGATGGTCAGATTCAAGGGAAGCTTGATGAACCATGCGACCGGCAGGATGAAACAGACGATCCCCAACAGGCTGATCGCCATGCCGCTGAGGACTTTGGCGCTCATCTGGGCGAAATAGGACATCGGGATGTACTTCATGAAGTAGGCGTTTTGCCCTTCCCTGGAAATCGCGGTCGGCGTGATCAGGTTCAGACTCGTGATCACCCAACCGAAGGCGGCGCCGCCGGCCAGGATGTAGAGCGATAACTGCGGCGTCCCCCAGGGGATGCTGTCGATGATTTGCTGGAGTTCGCTTGTGTCGCCCAGTTGCATCGAGAAGGATGCGATCATGATGCCCGGGATCAACACCGCGGAAAGGACGCAGTTCATCAGGTAGATCGGCGTGCGGAACAAGAGTTTCAATTCTTTCAGCGTATAGGTCAGGATGACGTTGCCGGAAACGGTCGACTTCGAATAGGCTTTGCCCTTCAGGCGTTTCCGGTTGGCCGAGGTTTCGTTGACGCCGATCGCACCACGGAAGTACACGATCTGCGCAAGGGCGACAAACGCCACGGAAGCCAATATGACGATCCCCACATAAATCAGGGTATCCACCAGCGAAATCTTCACCAAGGCTTCGACCGCGAAGCGGATGTTGGGGATGAAGAGGTTGAAAACCGAGGTGAGCGAATTGTTGCCGCGCATCAGCAGGTCGATCAAGACATCCTGTGAGACGGTCGCGGCGGAGCCGGCGAGGAAATTGATGCCCAGGGCCAGACCCAAGGCGAAGAAAGTGCTCAGGTAGTTGAAGAAGTCGCGGTTCTTCGCGAAAGGCACCAGCCACATGATCAACATGATCAGGATGCTCGCGAAGATCAAGGGGACCACCGGCAACAGGACCAAGACCACCAACAAGATCGGGTAGAAGGCGACCGGGGGTTGGACCTTGACGATGTAGGCGGCCAAGACGGGCAGGGCGAAGAAGAACAAGGTGAAATATTCGTAGATGACGGTGACGACGAACTTCGACGCCACGATCACCCAAGGTTGCAGGGGAAGGGCGAGCAGCGTTTCCACGTCCTTGGAGAAATAATAGACGGAGGGGACAAGGAAGATCGCGAAGAAGAAGACGGTCACCGAGACGCCCATCAGAAGCAGGGCGACGACGATGCCGGTCTGCTGGATGGGGGTGAGGATGCCGATCAGATCCTGGGTGAGGAAATACATGCTGGCGATGGAAGGCAGCAGCGCGATGAGGATGAAGACGGGGAGGAATCGGTTCAGCGCGCTTTTCTTTTGTTTTCCATCGGTCATGCTGAAGGTGTTCTTAAGGTTGACCTTCACCAAGGCGAGGAAGTTATGCATTGCGTGTAACCTCGAGGAAGATCTCCTCCAGACTCATGTCGACATAGTCCTTCTTCAGGTCTTCGAGGGTACCGAAATAAAAGATCTTCCCCTTGTTGATGATGGCGACTTTGCTGCACAGTTTTTCGGCGACTTCCAAGACATGGGTCGAAAAGAAGACGGTCTTGCCTTCGTTGGCATGGGCGCGCATCATTTCCTTCAGTGCGAACGCGGATTGGGGATCCAATCCCGTCAAGGGTTCATCGAGGATCCAGATGTTGGGGCTATGCACCAACACCCCCATGACGACGATCTTCTGGCGCATCCCGTGCGAATAGGACAGGATCTTATCGTTCAGCGCAGCCGCCATTTCGAAGGTTTCGGCCAACCGTTGGATCCGTTCGCGGCGGTCCGCTTCGCTGACATCGTAGATGTCGGCCATGAAATTGAGGTATTCGATGCCTTTTAACCGCAGGAAAACATCGGGGTTGTCGGTGACCAGGCCGAACTGGCGTTTCGCTTCGATGGGTTGCTGGACGATGTCGATCCCGTTGAGAAGCACCCTCCCCGTATCGGGGGAAAGGATGCCGGTCATCATTTTGATGGTGGTGGTTTTCCCGGCGCCGTTGGGGCCGATGAACCCGATGATCTCCCCGTCCTGGACGGTCAGGGAAATGTTGTCGACCGCTTTGACTTTGCCGGAATAGACTTTGGTTACGTTTTCGATTTGAATCATGGTTTCCTCCTAGAAACGGATCAGCGTCATCGCCAAGATGACGGTGAAAACACCGAAGATGATGAACGACGTCATGAAATCACGCCAAGGGATGCGCTCCTCGTTGCGGTGCATGCGCGCCGAGTAGACGTTGTAGCCGAGGTTCGCGACAACCATCCCGATGACGACCGGGAGTTTCGGTAAGGAGTAGTTCACTTTCCCGTCCAAGCCCCATTGCATCGGCAGTTGTGCAGGGAGGCTGGGGTAGAGGAAGACGACCAGGGCGACGAAGCCGACCATCATCGCATACATGATTTTTAACTGAGTGGTTTTTTTCATAATTTCACCTCATGAAATCATTATAGACCTCCGTTTTGGCGTTTTCAAAGGATTGTTCAAGGATTAACAAGAAAAAACGCCTAATTTTCAAGAATCAGGCGTTGGGTCAGGGTCGTGTCGCGGGGTTGTTTGTCTTGGGTGGCGACGCCTTTGGCGAAGGATTCGGGTTCGCCGATCAGGATCAATGCCTTGGATGCCCGAGTGACGGCCGTGTAGATCAGACGGCGCGTCAGCATGTTGCTGTACTCGCGGACACAGGGAAGCAGGACGATGGGGTATTCGCTGCCTTGCGATTTATGGACGGAGATGCAATAGGCCAAGGTGATGTTGATGAAGGTTTCGGAAGTGTATTCCACGATCCTTCCTTCGAAATCGACGATGATCCGGTTCTGCTTGTTCTCATCCAACGCCGACGGCACGATCTCGATCAGCGTACCGATGTCCCCGTTGTAGACGTCGTCCGTCGGCTGGTTCTTCAGCTGCAGGATCTTGTCTTGTTCACGGTAGGTCACATAGCCGACCTTCAATTCGCGTTTCGTATTGTCCGGCGGGTTGACCATCTTCTGCATCGCATGGTTTAGTCCGTCGATGCCCGCCACGCCGGAATACTTCGGTGCCAGGATCTGGACATCGTTGACGTTGTATCCCTTGTTGAGGGCTTCGTTGACGACGTGGAGGATGACGTTCTTGACATCATGGACCTCGCAGGGGATCCAACGGATGTCCTTGGTGAAATCCGAAGCGTCCGAATGGCCTTGGCGGATCCGGTGGGCCAGTTCGATGACATCCGAGCCTTCTTTCTGGCGATAGATGTGCGAAAGGGCGATGACAGGGAAGCGCGAACTCAGGATCAAGTCGCGCAAAGTGCTTCCCGGAGCGACCGGGGGCAACTGGTCGCGGTCGCCGACGATCAGGATCTTCTTGAACTGCGCGCCCGCTTTCAGCAATTGGGCGAACAACCACGGGTCGACCATGGAGAATTCGTCGATGATGATCATGTCGATGCTTAAGGGGTCGGTTTCGTTCTTTCCGAAAGTGTTGGATTCGAGGTCCCATTTCAGAAGACTGTGGATCGTGAAGGAATCCGCGCCGGTCAACTCGCTCATCCGCTTCGCCGCCCGGCCCGTCGGGGCGCAGCACGCGACGCTGGCGGAAGGGTGGAGGTATTTGAAGAGGGCGATCATGGCACCGACGACCGTGGTCTTTCCTGTGCCGGGTCCCCCGGTCAGGATCGTACAGGGTTCATCGAAAAAGGTCTTGATCGCCGTGACCTGGCTTTCATCGTACAAAATGCCCTTGGCTTCCTGCAGGGCGGATAAGCCCGATTCCAAGGCATAGGGGTCATAGGGGTCCAGCAAGGCCAAAGGGAAGGTATCGAAGTAGCGCGCGATCGTCAGTTCGCTGTCGAACTGGGTGGGATGGTAGATGCGGTTTTCTTCGCGGATCAGTTTTCCTTCTTCGACGCATCCTTCGATCGTCGCTTCCGGATCGAAGTCGATCCCGTAGAGTTGGCGCACCAACACGTCGACCAAGCGGTCGAAGACGACATAACTATCCCCGCTGCGCATGCATTCTTCCATGACGCAGGAGGTCGCGGCGGCTTTGACGCGCCGCGGGTCATCGAGTTCGATCCCCATCGACAAGCCGAGCTTATCCGCCGTCTTGAATCCGATCCCGTCGACCTCGTCGACCAAACGGTACGGATTCTCCTGGATCAAGGTCAACACTTTGGGACCGTAGATGCGGTCCAGCCGCATGATGTTTCGTATCCCGAGTCCATGGGTCGTGAAGAAGCGGATCGCTTCTTCCTGGTCGCCCGGAAGCACCAACCCCTCTCTGACCGCTTGTTTCTTTTTCGGCGTGGTGCCGGCGATCCCGTCAAGCAAGTCCGGGTCGTCGCGCAACAGATACAAGGCGCGATCCCCCAAGGTGTCCACGACGGTCTGAGCGTATTTGCGGCCGATCCCGGGAAAGAGCGGGGAACTCAAGTACGCGACGACGCTTTGCGCATCGGTCGGCAAGACCCTGCGCGCGGATTGGACCACGAACTGCATCCCGAAACGGGGATGTTCCTTGTATTCGCCGACCAACGTATAAAGGACATCCTTCACCAGTGCGGGGAAATAGCCGGTGATCGTGATGTCCTTTTCGGTCAATTCATAAAGACGGAATTTCGCCACGGTGAAAGAATTGCTTTCGCTGCGGAAGATGACCGTCCCGATTTTCCCTGTGATTTCATCGCCTTCGTACATAGCCACCCCTACGCCAGCATCGCCAAGATCATACTGACGGAATTATAGATAAAGTGAAGCAGGATCGCCCCGTAGAGGTTCCCCGTTTTCTCATACGCGACGCAAAGGAAGACCCCTAACGTTCCATACAACGGGAGGAACCAAAGTTCGGTCCAATTCCCCATCGACAAGGCGACGCTGATGTGGATCAGCGCAAACGATAGGGAACTAAGAAGGATGGGCAACCAAAAGTAACCCTTGGACCTGAAATAACGGTAGAACGCACCCCGGAAGACCAATTCCTCGACGATCGGTGCGAAGACGATCGTCAACGCCAACGTGAACATCGGGGACTGGGTGAACAATTGGTCGATCGCGTTCTCGTTGCCCGGCATCGCTTGTCCGCTGACCCACATCGTCGCCATCGCGACCGCGATGGAAGTCAGATACATGAGCGGGAAGATGACCCAGGGGGTCAACAGCGTCTTGGTGAAGTTATGGCGTAGACCGACCAAGGATTCCTTCAGTAAAGGCAAGGCGATCCACACCGTGGTCACGAAAGTGACGGTGTGAAGTACGATCAAAGCCCAAAGCGGGAAGTCCACGGCTTCCGGTTGAAGCCCCAAGACCACAAACGAGAGCAGGAAAGGATAGACGAATTGGTGGCCGATGAAATAGTTCGCCGCCAAAAGGAAGGCGCGGCCGAGGCCGAAGCGCAAAGAAGGGAGATCGAGTTCGGGGTTACGCATGCATGGCCTCCGTGATCCGAAGATCCAGTGTTTTTTCGTTTAGATAGACGTCTTCGATCACGCCTCCGCCCAGACAAACTTCACCTTGGTAGAAAACCGCTTCCTGACCCGGGGTGACGGAGGAAATAGGATGGTCGAAGCGGACTTCAAGCAAGCCGTCTTCACGGGTATGGATCGTGACGGGATGGTCGCTCTGTCGGTAGCGGAACTTCGCCGTGACGTGAACCGGCAAGTTTAACTCAAGATCGTTGAACCAATTCAGCTTCGAAACCGTGCACTGGTCGGAAAACAACCAGGGGTTGTCCTCCTTGCGCGCCACGTAGAGTTCATTCTGATGGATGTCTTTCCCGACCACGAACCAGGGTCCCAAGTCCCCGCCGATCCCCAAGCCCTTGCGCTGTCCGATCGTATAGTAGAGAACGCCTTGGTGTTGCCCCAACGGCTGTTTGGTTTGGATATCGATGATCTTCCCGCTTTTGGCAGGTAAATAGTTTTTCAGGAATTCACGGAAGTTACGCTCCCCGATGAAGCAGATCCCGGTCGAATCTTTCTTGGTCGCGACATCCAGCCCCAAATGCAAGGCGATCTTGCGCACTTCTTCCTTCTTCATCTCCCCGATCGGAAACAAGGTATGACGTAGCGCCTCTTTGGGCATCTGGCATAGGAAATACGTTTGATCCTTATTCGTATCGACGGCCCGCAACAATTCGCTGTGGTCGTCAAAATGCGCGACCCGTGCGTAATGCCCGGTCGCCAGCCAATCGAAGCCCATCTTCTTCGCGAAATCATAGAAGGCGGCGAACTTGATGTGTTGGTTGCATAGGATGTCGGGATTGGGTGTCCTTCCACGCCGGTATTCGTCCAAGAACACGGTGAAAACATCGTCCCAGTATTCCTTGACGAAATCGACACGATGGAGTTTCAATCCCAATTTATCCGCGACGGCCTTCGCATCGTCGTAGTCTTTTTCCTGCGAGCAGACATCGTCGGCGATCGTCGGGTTTCCAAGAATATCGTTGTTGGTGAGGGAATCCCAGTTCCGCATGAACGCGCACTCGACCTCGTGGCCTTGCTGTTTCAGCACATACGCGGCGACGGCGGAATCCACGCCTCCCGACAACCCAAGTAGTATTTTCATCGCTTCACCTCAAATCTTGTTTATTATATCATAAAGACGGGAAGAAAAAAGCGACCGCTGGGATCGCCGTTTCATGACTTATTTGGAAAGGCCGAGGGAACCGGCGACACCGGGTCCGTCACCTTTGCGGACATGCCCGCAGGTGGGGTAGTTGGGACAGTTGGCATCGCAGGAGCTGATGGCGATGTTGCGCAGTTCGGCAGGGATGAACGCACCGATTTCTTCTTCATCGTAACCGACCAGGAAATTCCGTTCATTCAAGATGATGGGGCGCTTCAATACGGAAGGGTTCTGTTGGATGAAACGGACAAGTTCCTTGATGGAAAGTTCGTCCAGGTCGATCTTGCTTTCCTGGATGATCTTCGAACGTTTCGAGATGATGTCTTCCGTACCGTTTTCGCTACGCATCAATAAGTGCTTGATTTCGTTCTCGTTGAGCAGGGTAGAGAAAATGTTTTTTTCGATGAATTTCAAATTCCGGTCTTTCAGCCACTGTTTGACTTTGCGGCATGAGGCGCAACCGGGCGAGGTGTAGACAACGATCATTGGGAGGGACCTCCTTTTGCATTATTATATCATGTACCTTACATTTTGAAAGTGGTATTTGGTCAAAATAATGAAAATCATTCTCATTTTCACAGCGCTTTCATCCTAATAACGCAGAAATATGTGAAGGGAGGAAGAATCAAGCATATTCTTCAGTGTTTCGTTTGATTTTGCCATTCATTCATTCCAATAACGATGGTTCGAGCCAATCCAATCGGGTGGATTCTCAGGAAAAACTTGGTTCAACAACCGATTCCATCGATGCAGGGTTGCGGCTTGCATTAATCGTCCGTTCATGGTTAAATATCCTAAAGACAACGAATGGATCGAAGTAGCATGTTTTCCGGTCATCAGAGAGGTTTCGGTCGGTGCGAGAAACCCAAGGGGACGGTGCGAAGTGGGGTCCGGGAGTCGAAGAAGGCAAGAGTCTTTTTCCGGGAGACCGTTATCGAAAAGCGGCCGAAAGGCAATCCGGGTGGTACCGCGCGAAAAGCGCCCCTATGCGGACTTTTTTTATTTTAAGGAGGAAAAACCATGAAACGGATGTTAAGCGGAATCAAACCCAGCGGTCAGCTGACCCTTGGAAACTACATCGGAGCACTCAAAGAATTCGTCAAGTACCAGGAAGACTACGACATGATCGTGTTCATCGCGAACCTGCACTGCCTTACGGTCTACCAGGACCCCGAGGAACTTCGCACCAACCTGCGCGACACCATCGCGCTTTATCTCGCCTGTGGATTGGATCCGAAGCGATCGACGATCTTCATGCAGTCGGATGTGATGGAACATGCCCAACTCGGGTTCATTTTGAGCTGCAACACCTACCTAGGCGAACTGAACCGGATGACCCAATACAAAGACAAGGTCGCCAAAGGGGAAAACGCCTTGACGGCAGGGTTCTATTCCTACCCGACCTTGATGGCTTCCGACATCCTGATGTACGATCCGGATTTCGTGCCGGTCGGCGAAGACCAGAAACAGCATGTCGAACTGACCCGCGACATCGCGGAGCGCTTCAACAATAAATACGGGGAAACCTTCAAGGTCCCGGCACCGCTGATCCCCAAGATCGGCGCCCGGATCATGAGTCTGAGCGACCCGACCAAGAAAATGTCGAAATCCGAGGAATCCAACAAGGGATGCATCTATCTCTTGGACGATCCGAAGGTCGCAAGCAAGAAAATCATGTCGGCGGTGACGGACATGGTCAACCAGATCAACTACGACCCCGAGAACCAACCCGGCGTCAGCAACCTGTTGACGATCCTGTCCACGTTAAGCGGTCGCTCCATCGAAAGCCTCGTGGTCGAATTCGAAGGCCAAGGCTATGGAACCCTGAAGAAGGCGGTCGCCCACGAGGTGTCCGTTTTGTTGGGAGACCTTCAGGTGAAATACAAGGAAATCCTGGCATCCGGGATCATCGACGACGTGTTGAAAGAAGGAAAAGAAAAGGCGAGTCGCCTCGCCGCTGTGAAACTGAAGGAAGTCCAAAAGAAAATCGGTGCCGACTTGTAAGAACCATCCGTGAAAACGGATGGTTTTTTTAGCCGATGAGTCCGAGGAAGATTAGGAAAGGAAAGGCAATCACCAAACAGATCAACAGGATCTTGATGGTGTGGAGGTCTTCGGAAATCAGGCGCAGATAATACTCCTGGGACAGAAGACGGGCTTCTGCCGGTTTTTCCGCGATCAACTTGAAGGTTTCGTTCTTTCTCGATTCTTTCTCTTCGTCGCTCAACCGGTCCCAGGTATCCTTATCCAGATGAAGAGGCACCAACACGGTGGCGCATTCCGGACAGTTCACGGTCCCCGACGGATGACCGCTCCAGGCGGCATGGCAATTCGGACAAGCATGGATGGTCGATTTCATAACTTCCCCCCGATCTACCTTGATTATAGGATGTCGTTTGTCCAACTTCAAGCCTCGCGGATACGATTCGTTGACAGGAGGTAACGCGACCGGTATAATTCAATTGAATCAAATACAATTGAATCAAATGGAAAGGGGTGCAGGATGGATTCGTACGATGCACTGAAGTTGGAGAATCAGATTTGTTTCCCGCTCTACGCCCTATCGCGTGAAGTCATCAAGCTCTATACGCCGATCCTCGATCGACTCGGACTGACCTACACCCAATACATCGTGATGCTGGTGATGTGGGAGAAAGAAACGATCTTGTTTAAGGATCTTGCGACGACCCTCCACCTGGATTCGGGGACACTGACCGCGGTCGTGAAGAAACTGGAAGGATCGGGATGGATTTCCAAACGACGTACCCCGAACGATGATCGAAGCGTCGAGGTGAAACTGACGCAACAAGGAGTTGAGGCGAAGAAGGAAGCGGTTGAAATTCCCCTGCGTCTCGCCGAGAATTTCAAGGGAGACATCGAGGATCTCATCCAGCTCAAGAAACTGTTGGATGTGACGTTGGAAAGATTGAATCAGGATAAAACGGGTCGCTGACCGGAAAGAGGAAAAAATGGGCTTCTATGATTATTCCGCACGTAAAATGAACGGCAAGGAAGTGAAGATGGAAGAATACAAAGGCAAAGTCGTGATCGTGGTGAACACCGCCAGCAAATGCGGTTTGACACCGCAGTTTAAAGGCTTGGAAGAGTTGTATCAGGAATACAAAGGGCAAGGACTGGAAATCCTCGGATTTCCCTGCAACCAGTTCTCCCAGCAAGATCCCGGCAGCAACCATGAGATCGAGGAATTCTGTCAACTGAACTACGGGGTGACCTTCACGATGTTCGAGAAAATCGATGTGAACGGCGAGGGTGCGCATCCGTTGTACAAGTATCTCAAGGCGCAGAAGAAGACGATCGTCGGATCGGAAATCGGGTGGAATTTCGCCAAGTTCTTGATCGACGCCCAAGGGAACGTGGTGAAGCGCTATCTGCCGACGACCGCGCCGAAGGACATGAAAAAAGACATCGAGAAGTATCTCGCGGATATCAAGGCGTAGGAACACGCTTCGCACTTGGCAAAACGTTGCGGTTATGCTATAATCCGAGCGTAAATCGTAACGAAGAAGAGTAGACGAAAGTTTGGGAATCAGAGAGGGAACGGTCGGTGCGAGTTCCCCGAAAACGATCGTCGAAGCCGCTTCGCAGAGGACTAAACCCCCCGTTCGCCGCGTTAAGGCCTTGAGTTGCACGAAAGTGAAACAGGATGGTACCGCGTATCAAACGTTCCTGTACGGGAACGTTTTTTTATGCAATAAAGGAGAAACGAACATGAAGTATCGCAACAGTTGGGAAATCCGACAATTATTCCTGGACTATTTCGCCTCCAAAGGGCACATGGTCGAACCCGGGGCCTCGCTTGTCCCGATCAACGATCCGACGCTGTTATGGATCAATTCCGGCGTCGCCGCCTTGAAGAAGTACTTCGACGGTTCCGTCAAACCTTCCAGCAACCGGATCGTCAACGCACAGAAATCGATCCGCACCAACGACATCGAAAACGTCGGGAAAACCGCACGCCACCACACGTTCTTCGAGATGCTGGGGAACTTTTCGATCGGCGACTACTTCAAGGAAGACGCGATCCAGTATGCCTGGGAGTTTTTGACCAGCGAAGACTACATCGGGTTCGACAAAAACCGGATGTATGTCACGGTCCATCCCTTGGATACGGAAGCGTATCGGATCTGGACGGAAATCGTGAAACTCGACCCCAAGCGGATTCTGAAATCCGAAGAGAATTATTGGCAGATCGGGGAAGGTCCTTGCGGCCCCAACACCGAAATCTACTACGACCGCGGCGAATCGTTCGACCCCAACCATGAAGGCGAGGAACTTTTCTTCAACGAAAGGGAAAACGACCGCTACATCGAAGTATGGAACGTCGTCTTCAGCCAATACGACGGGAAAGAAGGCGTGGCGCGCAGCGAATACAAGGAACTGCCCCAACGCAACATCGATACGGGGATGGGTTTCGAACGCTTGGTCTGCATCGTCCAGGGCGGAGAAACCAACTACGACACCGATTTGTTCCTCCCGGTCATCCGGGTGTGCGAAACCTTGGCGAAACATCCCTACCAAGGCGAATACAAGATGGCGTACCGCGTCATCGCCGACCATATCCGCACCGTGACCTTCGCATTGGCCGACGGGGCGTTGTTTTCCAATGAAGGGCGCGGCTACGTCTTACGCCGTATCCTGCGCAGGGCGGTCCGTTACGGCATCAAACTCGGGATCCGCGAAGCCTTCATGTACCGGTTGGTCCAGATCGTATCGGAGAACATGAAATCGTTCTATCCTTATTTGTTGGAGAAAATCCCCCTGATCGAACGCTTGGTGAAATCGGAAGAACAACGTTTCCACCAAACCCTCAACGGCGGGGAAACGTTATTGATGAACTTGATCGAACAGGCGTCGTCCAAGGAATTGGACGGGGAGAGCGTGTTTAAATTGTACGATACCTTCGGGTTCCCGGTCGAACTGACCAAGGAAATCGCCGAGGAAAAAGGTTATGCCATCGACATGGCGGGATTCAAACGCTGCATGCAGGAACAACGCGAACGGGCCCGCAACGCCCGTGAAGAAGTCGAATCGATGGCGTCGCAGTCCAAAGACTTGATGGAGTTCACGCATCCGAGCGAATTCGTCGGGTATGATACGTTCAGCGCGAGCGCGACCGTCCTCGGATTGTTCGTCAAAGGCGTGCAAGTCGACACCTTGGACGGCAGCGGGGAAGCAATCTTCGACAAGACGCCGTTCTACGCCGAAAGCGGCGGACAGGTGGCGGACATCGGAACGTTGACGTTCGAAGGCGGAAGCGGTTCGATCAACGACGTGCGCAAAGCGCCGCATAAGCAAGCCTTGCATGCGATCACCCTCCATGAAGGGATCCTGAATGTCGGCGACGTGGTCGAACTGAAGATCGACGTGAAACGGCGCAAAGCCATCACCGCCAACCATTCTTCCGCGCATCTTCTGCAAAGCGCGCTGAAACAAGTGGTCGGGACGCACATCCAGCAGGCCGGTTCGTTTGTCGGACCGGACTACATGCGCTTCGACTTCACCCATTTCGAAAAGGTATCCGAAGCGCAACTTGTCGAAATCGAAGCGTTGGTCAACTCGTTCATCTTCTCCGGCAGTCCGGTCGACATCAAGTATATGGACATCGAAGAGGCGAAACAGAACGGGGCGACCGCCTTGTTCGACGAGAAGTACGATAAAGTCGTCCGCGTCGTGACCATGGGGGAAATCTCCATGGAACTCTGCGGGGGGTGCCATGTTGCCAACACCCAGGAAGTCGGCGTGTTCAAGATCGATTCCGAAGAGTCGATCGGTTCAGGGATCCGCCGGATCAATGCGAAAACGGGAATGGCCGCCTACCATGATTTCGTCGGCTACAAGAACCAACTCAAGACCATCGCCGACCTGTATAAGGCGGGTTCGACGCAAGAAATCGAAGAACGCGTGAAACTGAGTGTCGAAGAGAATGCCAATGTACGCAAAGAACTGGTCCTTTCCAACCAGAGACTCGCCGTGTTGGAAGCCGAAGACCAACTCAAGAACATCGTCGTGATGAACGGGATGGACGTGTTGATCATCCGACGCGACGGCGATGGCGACCGCTTGAAGACGATGGCCGAACATCTCAAGAAGAAAGTGGCCGACGGGTTGGTGGTCGTCGCCGGGGTGTGCGATGAAAAAGCCATGTTCGTCGTCGCATCCGGAAAGAAGGCGCAGGAGCGCGGTTTCAAAGCCGGCGACGTTGCCAAGCAACTCGCCCTGCATACCCAGGGGAACGGGGGCGGTCGTCCCGATTTCGCCCAATCCGGCGGGAAAGACATCGCGAAACTCCCCGAAGCCTTGGACATCCTACGCGCAAAACTCGCTTGATGCTTTCAATTTCAATCAAAGTAAAGTAAAATAGAACCATGAGAAGGAGGGAATGTGTATGAGTAAACAAGCGACCGAGACGATGTCGTTCAAATCCGACGAACTCCGCCGATCCAACATCAAGGAAATCCTGAAAACCGTGAAGGAAGCGTTGGAAGAGCGCGGTTACAACTCGGTGAACCAGTTGTCGGGATACTTGATTTCCAACGACCCGGCCTATATCTCCAGTTATCATAATGCACGTTCCATCATCCAATCGGTCGAACGTTATGAAATCATTGAAGAATTGGTTCGATCCTATTTGGACGAGAAAGAATAATGCGCGTCCTTGGATTGGATCTGGGGACGGTGACCCTGGGGGTCGCGGTTTCCGATGCCTTGGGCATGATCGCCCGGCCTTTGGTCACCCTTCGCTTCGAACATGAGGATTTCCAGCATGCGATATCGCAGCTGCTGCCCATCATCAAGGAACAGGGTGCGAAGACGCTCGTGCTGGGCTTACCGAAGCATATGAACGGATCCCTCGGGGTTTCGGCGCTCCGTTCGCAGGAATTCAAGCGTTTGGTGGAAGAAGCCGCGGACGTGGAAGTCGTCCTGGTGGATGAGCGTTTATCGACCGTCGCCGCGCAGCGGATGATGATCGAATCGGATTTAAGCCGGAAGAAAAGAAAACAGGTCATCGACCAGATGGCCGCGGTACAGATCCTTCAGGGATACCTGGACCGGAAATAATCTTGGAGGAACCATGGAAGAAAACACGATCATTGTGACGGACGAATCAGGCAAAGAACTGACGATGGAGATACTATTCACCTTCGAGGACGATCGCAACCATAAGAATTACGTTTTGTATTACGACCCGACCGATGAAAGCGGGGAAGTGTTCGCTTCCGCTTACGACGAAGAGGGCAATCTGATTCCGGTGACAAGCGAGGAAGAATGGGCGATGATCGAAGAAGTCTTCGAAGCGTTCAACGATGAGCACACCGATGAAGAAGATGAAACCGAAGAAGCGTAGACAAACCAAACAAGTACTGACCTTTTCGGTACTTGTTTTTCTTGCGTTCCTCCTTGTCGGCGCAGGACTGGGGTATAACTACGTTACCGATGCCATTTCACCCGTGAGCGAGGTCAGCGAAGTCGTGACGATCGAGATCGTCGCCGGTTCATCGGCGGATGCGGCGATGAACGTCCTGCATCAGGCGGACCTGATCAAGGACGAGACGGTTGCGAAGTATTACGCTCGCTACTTGAAATTGACTTCCGTCAAGGCCGGGATCTATCGATTGGACCGATCCTGGACCCTGAAGGCGATTCTGGAGAAAATCAACGACCCCGCCGGGGCGGTCTCAAAGGACGTCCTCTTGACGATCGTGCCGGGCGATTGGGCGCGCGATGTGGCCGGCAAGATCGAAGCGAAACTCGGCATCGATGCGGATGAGTTGATCGCGCTGTGGAACGACGACGCCTACCTGGATGAATTGGACGCCATGTTCGACGTCATCACGCCGGCGATCAAGAAGAACGGCACCCGGATCAAACTCGAAGGCTATCTGTTTCCCGAAACCTATTTCATCAACCCGGACTGGAGCGCGAAGAAAATCACCGAACGTTTCATCGCCCAGGCCGAGAAAATCTACGATCAACACCAAGCCGAATTCAGCGCCTCGGGTTTGACGACCCACCAGGTCATAATCTTGGCCTCGGTGGTCCAGTTCGAAGCGTCCAAACCCGAAGACATGAAGAATGTCGCCCAGGTCTTTCTGAACCGGATGGACATCGGGATGATGCTTCAATCGTCGGTGACCATCTGTTACGCCCTGTATGAATACGACAGTTGGAAGGACTGCGAAGCCGAATCCAACCGCCTGATCGATTCACGTTACAACACCTACAAGTATGCCGGCTTGCCGATCGGACCGATCACCAACCCGTCCGAGAACGCCATCGACGCCGTGTTGAACCCGACCCCCAACGATTATTATTATTTCATCGCGGATGTCTACGGGGACGGAACGGTCTATTATGCGAAAACCTATGCCCAGCATTTGGCCAACATCGAAAAATATCTAAAGTGAGGTACGTTTTATGCGAAGAAGCGTGATCATCGGTATCGCGGGAGGAAGTGCCTCCGGCAAGACATCGATCGCCAAACGGCTCAAGAAGTCGTTTGAAGAAACCAATTCCGTCCTGATCATCCGGCAGGACGACTATTACAAGGACCAAAGCCATATGCCGATGGAAGAGCGCGTGAAAACCAACTACGACCATCCCTTCGCGTTCGACAACGATCTTCTGACCGGCCATCTTCAACGCCTCCTCAACGGGGAAGTCGTCGAAAAACCGACCTATGATTTCGTCAACCATACCCGCAGCGACGTGACGGAGTTCATCTCCCCCAGCGACGTCATCGTGTTGGAAGGCTTGTTCGTCCTGGAAGACGAACCGCTGCGCCATTGCCTCGACATCAAGATTTTCGTCGACACGCCGGCGGATGTCCGCTTCATCCGACGTCTGACCCGCGACGTGCGCGACCGCGGACGGACGCTCGAATCCGTCGTCAACCAATACATGAACACGGTCCGCCTGATGCATGAGACCTTCGTCGAACCGTCCAAACGCTTCGCCGATGTCATCATCCCCGAAGGCGGGAGAAACGAAGTCGCCGTCGACTTGCTGGTGACGAAAATCGGAAGCATCATCAACCATAACGCCATCTAGGATCAACGAAGAAGCGCCGACGGGAATGTCGCCGCTTCTTTTCCAAACGATCGGGAAGAAGCATTCGACCATGCATGTCCCGATCGTTTCCCTTCCGGTCGACGAGCGTTGCGATTTTGCGATACCGCTTTAACATTCAATCGGAATATGCTATAATTCACAACAGTTAAAAGGAGTCGTAACCATGCCCCAAGAAAAAGTGCTGGTAACCCAAGAGGGTTATCAAGAGCTACTGAAAGAACAAGCCAACCTGATCCATGTCATCCGTAAGGAAGTCATCGAAGACCTGCAGGCTGCGCGCGCCCAAGGCGATTTGTCGGAAAACGCCGACTATGATGCCGCCCGGGATCGTCAAGCCCGAGTCGAAGCGAGAATCCGTGAATTGGAAATGATGTTGAACAACATCGAAATCATCGACGATAAGATGAGAGGGTCGAAAGTCGTCAAACTCGGCGCGAAGATCGTCATCCTCGATTTGGAGACCAATGAAGAGGAATCCTACATCATCGTCGGTTCCGTCGAATCGGATCCCCTCAACGGAAAACTGTCCAACGTCACGCCGTTGGCCGTCGCCTTGATGGAGCACCGTGTCGGGGACGAAGTCACGGTCGCCGTCGAAAACCCGTACCGCGTCCGCATTCTTTCCATCGATTAAGGGAAGTCAATCGAATCTACGTAACAATGAGCAGGAGGTGTCTATGAAACCGATCCTGCTCTTTGTTTTGTTTCTGCTTAGCGCCTGTACATCAGATTTCCTTCCCGTAGAGAAAGAATCGATCCGGGTATCGGTCAGAGGGGAAGTGAAGAACCCCGGGAATTTCGAACTGAAACCCTATTCGACCATCGAAGATCTGCTGAAGTACCTCAAACTGAACGAAAACAGCGACCTAAGCGCATTGAACCCCCATATCGTGCTCAAAGACGGGGATGTCTTGATCATCGAAGGGAAACAGTCGCTCGCCAAGGTTTCCATCAACACCTCTCGCCGTGAGGAACTTGAAACCTTGCCGGGCATCGGTCCGTCGATGGCGCAGAAGATCATCGATTACCGAAACTCGTACGGGTTGTTTCAGCGGATCGAAGACATCATGAAGGTGAAGGGGATCAAGGAAAAACTGTTCGAGAAAATCAAAGACTTGATCCGGATATGAGACAGCGGATCCTGGCGGTTTCGCTATTGACCCTTGTCGCGATGCAGGTAAAGCAACCGGCGTTGATACTCTTGGCGACAGGATCGATCGTGGGTTTTCAGACGGACTCGCGCAAGAGAATCGTCGTTTTCATCTTGCTTTCCCTTATCGTCCTCCGACTTAACCTGCCCGTAAGTTCAACAGGCTTTCGCGAAGGGGTCGTCGTGGAAATCAATCCATCGTCCATCGTCGTCCAACATCATCTGGACCGCGTGCTGATCCGCGTCGAGGACCCCTCGATCTATCATGCCTTCGACCGGGTGGTCATCGATGAAGAATTCAAGCCCATCGTGTCGAGGGTCGGCGACTTCGGCTTCGATGCGCAAGTGTGGGCACGCGCCAACCGGATCCAAGGGACCGTCGACGAATCGAGCATCGTCAGGTTCTGTCGGCAGTCGATCCTGCATGATCTTTTCTCCGGAGGCGTCGCGCATCATGACACGGTCTTCGTATCCGCATGGCGCGATTTGATCTACGATACGACGCAAGACCCCTCGATCACGGGTTTCATTTCACTCGGGCTTCAATTCTCGCTCTTCTTGTCACTGATGCATCGGTTGACACAACGCATCCGGCAGAAAGAAGTCGCGGAACTCGTCACTTTCGGGTCGTTGTGCCTGTTCTCGTCGCTTTTCGCCTTTCCGCTGACAGCGCTCCGTTTCATCTTTTTCCATCTTTCATCCCGACTCTGCAAAGACCGCCACCTTTCGTTCAGTATGAACGTCTTGTTCTTTTTCTTCTATGAACCCGCGACGCTCACCCAGTGGACGTTACTGATCCCCTTGGTCTATCAAGCCACGACGCTTCTGGTCCATAAACAACGGCGCCTGCTTGTCCGTACTGCGGTCATCGCCTTGGTTTTCCTGCGCTCCAACGCGGTCGTCGATCCGTTCGCCTTGCTTCTTTTCCCGATATTCCGCGCTCTGTTCATGCTGGTTTCCTGTTTGTTTTGGGCTTCGCTTCTTTTACCCAACCTAAGTTACATCAGTACCTTCGTATATCGGAGCGTCGAATCCCTTCTGATCCGACTTCCGATCGAAGCGGTTTCGATCACCGGCACCATCCCCGATTTTTTCCTTTTTGCATCGTTGTTCCTCTTGATCACCCTGTCTTTCCATCGCCGATTCCGCTATCTGTTTATCCCGATCCTTCTGATCGCCCCGTTTCGGATGTATTTTAACCCTTTCCCCAGCGTGGTCTTTCTGAATGCGGCTCAGGGCGACGCGATGTTGGTTCGAAGTTCGTTCGCCCGATGCACGGTCATCCTCGATACCGGTCCCCCGTACGAAGAACGGACCCTGCTCGCCACGCTTCGCTCCAAGTCGGTATCCGTCGTGGATGCGATGATCATCACCCATGCGGATGCGGATCATCGCGGAAACATGAACCGGTTTAGCCAGGCATTCAAGATCAAAGACATTGTGACTAAGAGAAAGGATGTGGAATGCGACGGTTTATCGCTGAAGAATCTGGATCCGGGGGTGGTGTTCGACGATGAGAACGCGGATTCCTTGGTTTATGCGACATCGCTGAACGGTGTCCGCTTTCTGTTTATGGCGGATGCGGACACGCGGAGTGAAGAAAGGATCCTCAACCGCTACGACTTGACCACCGACGTCGTGAAGTTGGGGCATCACGGCAGTCAGACATCGAGTTCAGAGGTTTTCATCGGACGAATCAAGGCGAAATTCGCGATCATCAGTGTCGGCAAGAACAACTACGGGCATCCCAGCCAGACCATCCTGCAACGCCTCGACGCCTTCCGGCTGGATTTTTCGACGACCCGCGAGGAAGGGGACATCACCTTCACCCTGATCGGCGGATATGCGCTGATCACAAGCAGCGACGGAATGATCCAAATCCGCAAGTTCATTGAATAAAATCCAAATCCGGGCGGTAAAAGGGGACTTCATTTGGTATAATGTCAATGGTGATAACGTGAACTATTTGCTTTATGGAAGCGAGGCGTATCTTGTCCAAAAGAAACTTGATCTCTTGATCAAGGATCATGTGAAGGTGCAGGATACCATGAATACCATCGTCTATGATGCGTCGGAAAATGATTTCTCGATCCGTAAGGTCATCGAGGAAGCGTCCACTTTCGCTTTTTTCAGCGAACACAAAGTCATCATCGTCAACAACAGCATCTTTCTTACCCGGGGGACCACGTTGAGCGAACCGGAGTTGAAGGAACTGGAAGCCTATCTATCGAAACCCAGCGATTTTTGTTCGATCGTTTTCATCCATCATGAAGAAAACATCGACACCAATAAAAAAGTCTACAAGATCATCAAGAAATACTGCCGTGAAATCCATGAGAAGAAACTGGACGCCAACGAATTCAAATCGTTTTTGCGCGACCAGGCTAAACAGCGGGGGCTTCAGTTCGATAACGAAGCGTTCAACGAGTTGGCCGCCCGGTTGGATAACCAAATGGTCAACGCGATCCGGGAATTGGATAAACTGAAACTCTACGGGGACAAGATCAAGACGGAGGATGTCCGGGCCTTGGTTTCCAGACCCTTGGATAGCGAAACCTTCCATTTGATCAACGCTTTGATGGATAAAGACTTGACCCGCAGCCTTCATATCTGGAACGACATGGTCGTATTGAACGTCGAACCGCTCTCGTTCATGGGGCTGATCGCCAGTCAGATCCGTCTGATGTATCAGGTACTTTCTTTGCACCAACAAGGCTATCATCGTCAAGACATCGTGAATACCTTGCTGAACGCCAACACGAAAGTGGATGTCTACCGGGTCAGTCGGTTGTTGAACCTCGCCCAGGCGGCGGACAGCGCACGGCTTCTTTATATCCTGAATGTTTTGGCGCAACTCGACCAAAAGAGCAAATCGGGTTTGGTGGATAAAAAATTCGGCTTCGAACTCTTCTTGATCGAAGCGACGAGGTGAGTATGGAATCACTGAAAGAACTCTATAAAACCGGACCCGGTCCTTCAAGCAGCCATACCGTCGCGCCTTGGCGCGCGGCGATCCTGTTTAAGGATCGTTTCCCCGACGCCGTCAGCTACGATGCCGAACTTTATGGATCGCTGTCCTTGACCGGCAGGGGACACTTCACCGATCGGATCATCATCGATACGTTCAAACCGAAACTCTGCAAAGTGAGTTTCAAGTTGCATTGGGAGTACGATTTCGACAGCGGCGTCCGCTATCGGGCTTACAATTGGAAAAACGAAGTCATCGGCGAATGGAACGTCTTTTCGCTGGGCGGAGGAAGCATCAAGGTGGTCGAAGAGGATTTCGATTTCCAACGGACCGTCTATCCTTTCAAAAGCATGAAGGAAATCCTTACCTACTGCGAGGAAAGGAATCTTTCGATCCCGATGTTGGTCAAGGAATACGAACCCGACATCGAGAATCATATGATGGTCGTCCTTGCGAACATGCTGAAGGCGGTCGACCGGGGGTTGAATACGACCGGTGTCCTGCCTGGCAAACTCAACATGCCACGGGTCGCCAAGTCGCTGAACCTCAGTGCCGAACGAATGGACGACCCCGGTGAGAAAGACCGGATGCGCTTGGTTTCCTACGCCTATGCCAACAACGAAGAAAACGCTTCGTGCGGGATGGTCGTCACGGCGCCGACCTTGGGTGCCAGCGGGATCATGGCTTCGATCATGTACCACTACTACCATAACATCGGGGTTTCCAAAGCGAAACTGATGCAAGCGTTGATGGTCGGCGGGATGTTCGGCAACATCATCAAGAAAAACGCGACGATTTCCGGCGCGCAGGGGGGCTGTCAGGCGGAAATCGGGGCGGCCTGCTGCATGGCGGCGGCCGCGGTCGCATACTTGGATGACTTGGGTCTGAAACAGATCGAGTACGCCGCCGAAATCGCGATGGAACACCATTTGGGGCTGACCTGCGACCCGGTCGGAGGCTATGTCATCATCCCGTGCATCGAACGCAACGGCGCCGCGGTGCTTCG
>JAHFCO010000013.1 GCA_023249475.1 Bacillota bacterium
TTGGTTAAAAAGCTGATGGACCGTACGATCCATGACCGCAACGATGCGGAAACGCTCTTGAACCTGCCGGTGCTTGGCGAGATGATGTACTATGAAGACGGGATTCGTTGATTTTCACAGCCATGGCTGCTGGGGGATCGATGACGGAGTCCAAACAAAGGACGAAGCCGTCCTTTTTCTTCAGACCGCGCAGTCGACCGGAATGAAAACGATCTTCTGCACACCCCATATGATCCCCCAAGGGAAGTACGATGCCTCGATCGAGACGATCCGTAGCGCCGTCGATGGATTGATGGAACTTGCCTTATCCCTTGGATTCGATCTGGATATCCGGGAAGGGTCCGAACTCTATCTCAACGAGTTCGCGGTGGATCGCATTTCGAAGCAAGGGTTCGTCTTGCTTGAAGGCGTGGACGGGTTGCTTGTGGAATTCTCGCGCAGCGGGGCGGATTGGCGCGAAATCAACGAGCGCTTGTATGAAATTTCGCTGGTTGTCGACACGATCGTCATCGCCCATCCCGAACGTTATTTCCGCGACGAGAACGAGATGATTCAAATCGTCGACGAATGGTTGGGCAACGGATATTTGCTTCAATTGAACTCGACCAGCCTGTTGGGGGCGCACGGGGAGAACAATTATCGCAACGCGTGGAACTTGCTTGAGTCCGGAAAGGTCCATTTGGTCGCCAGCGATGCCCATGCGGGGGAAGGCGGGCGTACCTGCCGGTTGGACGACGTCCATGCGGTTGTCTTGAAGCGGCTGGGGGAGAAGCGGACGCATCAACTCTTTTTCACCAATCCGCAGGAAGTCTTGGCGCGTCGCAAGCCCGATCCCGTGACCGCGAAACGATCCCTGACAAAGCACATCAAACGATGGATATCCCGCATCTAGGATATCCTTTTTCTTGTTTGAAGCCCAAACTTTACGTATAATAAAACCAAAGAGGTTGCACTATGAACGAAATGTATCAGGATCGATTCGCCAAGGGGAAAGTCGAACTTTCCTATTCTTCCAGAATGATGAACCGCCACGGGATCATCGCCGGCGCGACGGGGACGGGGAAGACCGTCACGTTGAAAGTGCTCGCCGAGTCCTTCAGCACCCACGGCGTCCCGGTTTTCCTCGCGGACATCAAAGGGGATCTCGCGAGCGTCGCGATTCCCGGGGTCAGCAATCCGAAACTCGAAGACCGCATCAAGATGCTGGGCTTGGAGGGATTCCAATGGAAATCCTATCCGACCCGGGTATGGGATGTGTTCGGCGAGAAAGGTCATCCGATTCGCACGACCGTCAGCGAAATGGGACCGTTGCTGATTTCTCGCTTACTCCAGCTTAACGAAACACAGATCGGCGTGCTCAACATCGTCTTCAAGAGCGCCGATGACGAGGGCTATCTTTTACTCGACCTTAAAGATTTACGCGTGATGCTGAACTATGTAGGCGACCGGGCTTCCGAGTACACCACGCAGTACGGAACGATCTCGAAAGTCACGATCGGCGCGATCCAACGCGGATTGTTGACCTTGGAGAGCGAAGGCGCCGAATCTTTCTTCGGCGAGCCCGCCCTGGACATCCTTGATTTCTTTACCACGGATGCGGAAGGGAAAGGGGTCATCAACGTCCTCACTTCCGAACGGCTTTATCAATCGCCACGCGTGTATTCCACCTTCCTTCTTTGGTTGCTCTCCGAGTTGTTCGAGGAGCTACCCGAAGTCGGGGATCTAGATAAACCCAAACTGGTGTTCTTCTTCGACGAAGCGCATCTGTTGTTCAACGACGCCCCGAAAGCCTTGGTCGAAAAGATCGAACAAGTGGTTCGCTTGATTCGCTCCAAAGGGGTCGGCGTCTTCTTCGTCACGCAGAACCCGGGCGACATCCCCGACCGCATCCTTTCGCAACTGGGCAATCGGATCCAACATGCCTTGCGTGCGTACACCCCCCACGAACAAAAAGGGCTGAAAACGGCGGCGGAAAGTTTCCGCGTTAACCCCGAACTCGATACCATCACGGCGTTGACCGAACTCAAGACCGGGGAAGCGTTGGTTTCCATGTTGGATGAAGACGGTCGGCCTTCGATCGTACAACGCGTCTTCGTCTTTCCTCCGCACAGCCTGCTGGGCACCATCGACGAAGGCACACGGACACGCTTGATCCGGGAGTCCAAATTCGACGGGAAATACAGGGATGTCCGTGACCGCGAATCGGCGTATGAACTGATCACGAAACGGATCGAGCGGGAAGAAAAAGAAGAAGCCCGCGAGAAGGAACGTTTGGAACGGGAAAAACAAGAGCGCAGAACGATGACGACACGAAGTGCCACGACGAGCCGCAGAACGGGTTCAAGGCGGACGACCGGGCTGGAAAAGGCGGCCAACAGCATGATGACCCAGATCGGCAGGACGGTCGGACGTGAATTGATCCGCGGCGTCCTGGGTTCGTTGAAGAAGTTTTGACCACTCGGGTTGAATTTTGACCAAGTAGCTAAAATCACAGGAAACCACTTGTAGGAATAAGTTGACATGCTATAATGAGGACGGTTTAAAAGACCACTCAATTTGGGGTCAACGTGGGAAGTCTAGAATCGATTCGACAAGAGCAAAAAAAGTCTGATGGGGATCGGACTTTTTTTGTGTTTTGACGGAGTGCGGAAACCTTTGAAGAACACGGATGGAAACGATATAATGAACACAAGAAACGAGGGATATCTATGATCCGGATCCTTGTGGTGGACGACCACGAACTGATCGTCGAATCGATGAAGGCGATCCTCTCTTCGCAGAATGACATGTTGGTCGTGGGCGGGGCGAATTCAGGCAACGATGCGCTGGTTTTGGCGCGTCAGTACAAACCGGATTTGATCATCACCGACGTCTATATGCCCGACGGCGACGGGATGATGCTGACAAGCAAGATTAAGGAAGAGTTCCCCGGGATCAAGATCCTGGCTTTGACGATTTTCGACGACGATAAGACCGTTCGGGCGATGTTGGATGCCGGGGTGGATGGCATCATCTCGAAGGACTTGCGGAAAGACAACCTGATCCTCGCCATCAAGAACACGATGTCCGGGATGTCGGTGATGGATGCCAAAACCTTTGCGAAGTTCAAGGATATAGTACAAAGCCCTGCCTATAAAGACCAACAGATCATGACCAAGTTCGAAATCAACATGACGGAGCTGTCGATCATCCGTTGTGTCTCCCAAGGATTAAGCAACCAGAGCATCGCCGATCAACTTTTCATCAGCGAGAGCACCGTCAAACATCGCTTGGCTTTACTCATGGAACGCTTCGGTGTCCAGGATCGTGTCCAGCTCGCCGTCCTGGCCGCGAAGAACGGTATCCTTTAAACCATGCTTTGGTCCGATCTGTATATCGTCATCGCCGTCGCCGAACTGGGTCTGGGTTTCGTCATCATTTCGCTCTTGATGACGGAAAGAAGCCGCTCCTTTTATTTTAAATTCCTCTACATCCAGCAAACCGTGGCGAATGTGTTGGCCTTGTTCGTTTTTTTGATGCGCTATATCGATTTCGCTTCCCGGTATTATGAAATCGAAGGGGTTCTGAAGGATGTCATGGACATCTTCTCCGAACACGAGGCGATCAGCCAGTCGTTGCTTGTGGTGACCATCGCCTTGACCATCATGGTCACGATGATCTATTTTTCCATGCGGTCGACCGAGAAACAAACGATCGGGAATCTGTTTTATTCCAACACGACACCGATCGCCATCCTCAACGACACCGACTTGTTCGATTCCAACACGGCGTTCCGGGAAGTCCTCGACCAAGTCCCGCTGATGGACTTGCGTACAAAGGAAAAGATAAGCATCGGAAACAAGACCTACCTGATCAAACGATATCCGATTTCGACGATGATGCGCAGCTATCATGTGGAGACTTTGGTATTGCTGGATGTCAGCGAGCAAGAGTACGCACTGAAACGTCTGAATCTTTTGGACCAGCGTCTTTCGATGATTTCGATGCTGCTGAAAAACAAACTGAACCTGCTTGAGAAGTTGATCGAGTTGAAAAGCAAGAACCGGATCGCCATCGAACTCCACGATGAAATCGGACACAACCTGACCTTGGCGGTCTCGGTATTGGATCGGATGCATGACGAGAAGTTGCGTGAAAGCATCCCCGATCATTCCATCGAACGTCTGTCGAAAGAACACCGTGACCGGGAAATATCTCGAAGAAATGTTGGAGAGTTACATTCTTTATTTGAAATGGGTCGGCATCCACGTCACGCTGAATGTATCGACCCAACAACTCAAACTGAAACAAGAAAGCATTTTAACCTTGTACGCGATTTGTAAAGAAGCGTTCTCGAATACCGTGAAATATGGAAACGCCGGTGAAGTGTTGGTTACGCTCAACGTGAGCGAGAACGGTGAAACGCTTGTACTGAACATCAAAGACAATGGCAAAGGGTGCCGGATGGTGAAAGAGGGGAACGGGTTGAAAGCGATCCGGGCCAGGGTCGAGCGTAACCAAGGGGCGTTTAGCTATCATGGAAACGGCGGGTTCGAACTCACATGTCTTCTTCCCTTGATCCGGATGACGGAGGGGGATGTATGAACCTTCAAAACCTGTGGATCCTGGTCGTACCGCTCAATGTGGTCTTCCTGATCCAGATCATCGTACGGCTTCAGTCCTATGTCAAGAAAACGAATTTCATCAAGTTCGCGATCCTTTTTCATCTTCTTGAACTGATCTGGCATATTTCGGCGCTTTTCAACGGGATTCCGGAAACGGCGGAAGCCTACATCCTCTTGAAAATGATGCGCTATACCATGGTGTTCATTCCTTCCGCGTTGTTGATGGTCGCGCTTTCCATCGATGAAACCTATGTGGTGAAGCGTTCTGTTCTATGGATGGTTTTCTTTCCTCCGTTGGTCTTCTATGTCGCATTGAATCTCGCACAAACGAGCTATCTTCTATATGATAATTTCTTTCTCGCCCTGACGACCACTTCACGTTTCTACACGTTTAGCGTCCTGCTCAACATGATCTATTATTTCACGTTCGTCTTGGTCATGTTGATGAACATGGACCGCTTCTACCGTCTTTCCAAACGCAGGAACCTCTATTTCATCCTCAGTTTCTTCGGTTCGACCGTCCCCTCCTTGGTCGCCTATCTGATCGGGTTCAACATGGTGTCGACCAACGTGGATACCTTCTCGCTCTTTGTCCCGTTATTGACGATCGGCTTGTATTTCACGATGATCCTGCCTCGCCTGCGTTTCTTCGACTCCGTCCAGCTATCCAACATGATCAACAACATCGATTATCCGATCGCCATCTTCGATATGAAGGGCCGGCGTCTCGGCTTCAACATCGCCTACCGCGATGACATCTATCCCCACACCGATTTCAACCTTTTGGAGAAACTCCACCTGAGGCAGCGCAACGAACCGATCCTTCTCATCAAGAACCGGTACTACCAGGCGATCCAGGAAGAGTTGTACAATGAAGGGAAGAACTATGCGACGGCGGTCTATTTCAACGATGTGACATCCTTGCGTAAAAGCATCCTCGAGAGCGAGGAGAAAGTCCGGAAACTGGATGAATTGAACGACCAATTGCTGGAGGACATGGTAATCCAGGAGAAATTGATCCAGGAAACCAACCGTCAGGAAGTGTTCGATGCCATCCAGCAGGATTTGGTCGCCAGCTACCAACACGCCCTCGACCGGTTGACGAAAGAACATTCGGACGAGACCTTGAACGAAGTGAAAGCGGACTTGCAAGGGACCTTGATGATGCTGCGGCGGATCGTGAAGGAACTTCGTTCGCAGGCGGAGGAGATCATGGATATCGGCCGATTGATCGAGACCTGTGTCACGCTTTACGATCCCCAACGTCTTGAAATCAAAATCACGCCTTCACCGGACTTGACGGTGTTGACCTTCGCCCAAGCGTCCGCGATCTACCTGGCCGTCCGTCAGATTCTGGATTTCGCCTCGATGCAGCCGCAATGCCATGCGGCGGACATCGTCCTGCGAAAAGAAGCGGGACGTCCGATCCTTGTCACCGGTCTGCGTTGTTCTCGCAAGATCGAAGACAACGTCGTTTCGGAATTCGAACGCAACGTCTTCTATCGCGGATCCAAGAAAACCGCCGGCTTGAACATCATGAATTCGGATGACGGATGCATCATCTACGCCGTGCTTGAACCCTAACCTTTGGAGGTACCCATGAAGAATCTGCCTGAACAACCCTTGATCCCCGTTTTGACGACCATGAAACAAGTCGAATTGTTTCTCGAAACCCCCTTATCCCTCTGCTTGCTTCAGGACATGCATTTCAGCCTCCTTAAAGAAGTCGTACGCATTTTACACGAAAACCAACGCTTCGGCTTGGTCCATATCGAATTGATCCACGGGATCTCCAACGATGAGTTCGGAGCGCAGATCCTGACCCAGCAACTGCGGGTCGACGGGATCATATCCTCCAAACCCAAGATCATCGAGACGGCGAAGAAGAACCACGCCTTCGCGATCCAACGCGTTTTCTTGATCGATAGCAAGTCCTTGACCCGGGGACTGGCGTCGGTCAATGAAACCAATCCTGATGCGATGGAAGTCATGCCGGCACTGACGTATCCTTTGTTTGCGATGATCCGCGAAAAGACCGCGGTGGAACTATGGGCGGGTGGGCTGGTGAAGAACGAGGACATCGCGAAAACCATCCTTGAAAGCGGGGCGAAACGGATCACGGTCAGTGATCTTGCCCTCTGCGTAAAAATGAAGCAGTCATAAGTTTTGAAATGCATCCTCTTCTGCATTAAAATGAACAGGAACGTGAGGTTACCATGGATTTCAATACACTCATCCAACAACGCAGAAGCCATTATGACTACGTCAAGTCAGCGATTCCGGACGAAACGCTGATTCAATTGACGAAAGATTTACTCGCGACAACGCCCAGTGCGTTCCACTCCCAAAGCCAACGCATCGTTTTACTTTTGGGGGATCGACACGATACCTTCTGGGATCTTGTGTTGGAGCGGCTCCGCTCTGAAGTCCCCGAAGAGAAATTCCCGCGGACCCGGGCCAAGATCCAAGGTTTGAAGAACGGGCAAGGAACGTTCCTGTTCTACGACGACACGGACGTGACGAAACAGATGGAAGAGCGGTTCCCCCTGTATGGCGAAAGCGCACAGCTTTGGGCGTATGAGTCCAACGCGATGCTGCAATACGCGACCTGGTTGGGACTCACCCAACTCGGGCTTGGCGCATCGCTTCAACACTATAATCCTCTGATCGACCAAGCGACCCAAGACGCCTTCCACCTTCCGACACAGTGGAAACTCATCGCCCAGATGCCCTTCGGATCGGCGGTCGACAGCGCGAAAACCAAGATTTCGCAACCCGTCGAAGATCGGATGATCCTGAGAAAATGAACGACCCGTGAGGGTTTTTCTTTTTAGCACTCACCACTTGACAGTGCTAAAAAATGTGCTATATTAGGGTTAGGGAGAACGATCTCCCGCAGAAAAGGAGGAAATCGTATGAGAAACAGTTTAATCCGGCGTCCGAATTCGTTGCTTGAAGACTTCTTCAATGACGACTTCTTCTATCCGCGCACTTTGGGATCGCATCTGGATGTGTATCAGGAAAACGACAACTATGTCGTCGAAGCCGATCTTCCCGGATTCAAAAAGGAGGAGATCGAATTGCAGTATGAAAACGACCTTCTCACGATCCGTGCGCAACATAAAGAAGAATCCAACGAAGAAAACAAGAAGTATGTCTATCGTTCCCGCTCCATGGCTTCCTATGTGAAACAAATCCGCTTCACCAACATCGATCCGGCGAAGATCGATGCGAAGTTCGATGACGGTGTACTCAAGGTCACCCTTCCTTCAAGGGACCACATTCCGGAAGAAACGAAACGGATCGAAGTCAAGTAACCCCTAAGGGCGGCGACAGCGCCGCCTTTTTTCATACAGTAAGAGAGCCGATCCATCGATCGACACGACCACCGACTTCGACAAGTTCAGTTTGTGGGAAGAAAAATGTTGATACCGCTTTCATTTGTGAAGTGATATAATAAATTTGACGGAGGACTGATTATGGAAAACAAACTGCGGCTTGATCTCGGTGTCGACAAAATCATCGAATCGTTTGAAGTACGTTCCGTTCTGGAAGGGAATGCGGCGTTCCGGGCGGCACTGACGAAACCGGATACCCAAAAACTCGAAGAGTATGTGAAGTTGATGGACCGTTGCAAAACCGGTCCTGAATTCCTTGAAATCAATTTGAAGTTCCACAAAGAATTGTTCAGACTTTCCAACGCCACCACGCATGCCGAACTGGTCGAAATCCTTTGGGATCGGATTCCTTTGGAGAATGTCGCGACCACCCAGGAAGACCGTCTGCGGATCAACGATGAACACAAAGCCATCGTCGAAGCGTTGAAGGACGCGGATGCCAACCGCAGTGAATTGGTCGCGAAACAACACGTCCTGCATGTCATGGCGGATTGTGTCGACCACATCTACGAAATCAAACAATAGAGAGAAAAATAATGCGTAGGACGACGACGGACTTGAAAAAGTCCGTTTTCATTTGGAAGGATATTCCGTCAAGCTGGGAAGATCCGCGGTGAATGCGAAACGGATTGCCAAACGTGTCAAACGGAGATTCATCCTATTTCCATTGTGCTATAGTAGCGTGGAAGCATACTGGAAAGAGGTACGAATGGAAAAAATCGATCTCATCGTCGCGGATCTCGACGGAACCTTGTTGGACGCCAAAGGGAAGATCTCGGATGCGACGAAACGGATGTTGGTTACGTTGAAGAAGAAAGGGATCCCGTTTGCGATCGCGACCGGACGGCCGTTCTTCACCGTGAACCCGAAACTCAAGGAGTGGGGGATCGAGGATCTGGTTTCCGCCTTGTTCTGTTCCAACGGAAACCATAGCCACGATTTCATCCGCGATAAGGAAGACCACATCGGCTATTTCGACCCGACGCTGATCGGGGAGATCGTCGCGACCTACAAGCATTTCGACGCCAATCCGACGGCCTATATGGATGACTATTTCGTCGCGACCAAGCACGACGACTTCGTGAAGCGCTTGGTCGCCAAAAACAACATGACCGTGGTTTTCGGCGACTTGGTCGAACTGGTAAACCGTCCGATCGAGAAGGTGATCCTGGCGGCGGACTTCGATGTCATCACACGGATGGAGAAATTCCACGCGGAGAATCCCAGTCCGCACTATCGCGCGTTCCGTTCGCAGAAGGACTTGTTCGAATTCATGGACCCCAGGGTATCGAAGAGCGCGGCCATCCAATCCTTTTGCGCCAACCACGGGTTATCGATGAAAAACGTCGTCGCGTTCGGCGATACGGGGAACGATGTGGAGATGGTCAGGGATGCGGGCTTGGGGGTCGCGATGGCCAATGCGACGCCGGATGTCCTAAGCGTCGCCAACGTCGTCGCGAAACACCATGACGACGACGGCGTGGCGAGATTCGTTTTCGACTTGTTGGGGGAATCATGGTAGATAATTCCAGTGAAATGGAAACGATTTCAACTTTCCCTGAAAAGACGTTTCTAAACATCGGGGAAGTATGGTAATGCGGGCTATTTTTGGCATAATGGTAACGTACGGAATCGGCGGTTAAGATTCCGCCATTCAAAGGAGAACAAGATGAAACAAATCAAGATCGTCACTATCGGCGGCGGAAGCAGCTACACGCCGGAACTCATCGAAGGATTCATCAATCGTCAGGCTCAACTCAACATCAAGGAAATCTGGTTGGTCGACATCGAAGAAGGCAGGGAAAAATTGGAAATCGTCGGAGCGATGGCCAAACGCATGGTCGAAGCCGCTGGGTTGCCATGGGAAGTCCATCTCACCTTGGATCGCCGCGAAGCGCTGAAAGACGCGGACTTCGTTACGACTCAATTCCGTGTCGGATTGTTGGATGCGCGGATCCGCGATGAAAGAATTCCGTTAAGCCATGGCTTGATCGGACAAGAAACCAACGGAGCCGGCGGGATCTTCAAAGCGTTCCGTACCATCCCGGTCATCCTGGCCATCATCAAGGATATGAAGGAACTTTGCCCCAACGCGTGGTTGGTCAACTTCACCAATCCCTCGGGCATGGTGACGGAAGCCGCCATCAAGGTCGGTGGATGGAAGAAGACCATCGGTTTGTGTAACGTTCCGATCGGTTTGGTGAAGATGGCCAACGCCGTCATGGGCGTCGCCGAAGATTCGGAAGAACTGTTTACGAAATTCGCCGGGTTGAACCATTTCCATTGGCACCGCGTTTGGGATAAGGACGGCAACGAAGTCACCGCCCACATCATCGACGAGGTCTACAAACCGGAAAACAAAGGCAAATATGCCGGCGTCAAGAACGTCCGCGACTTGGCGTTCAACTTCGAGCAAGTCAAGGACACGGGTTTGCTGCCGTGTTCCTACCACCGTTACTACTACATCACCAACGACATGCTGAAGAGCGAAATGGAAGAATACGCCGAAGGCAAGACCCGTGCCGAAGTCGTGAAGAGAACCGAAGCGGAATTGTTCGAACTCTACAAAGACCCGGCCCTCAACTACAAGCCGGAACAACTGACCAAGCGTGGCGGTACCCATTACTCCGACGCGGCGTGTGAAGTCGTCGCCTCGATCGTCAACGACAAGCGTACCCAGATGGTCGTCAGCACCCAAAACAACGGTGCGATTTCCGATCTGCCGTACGATTGCGTCGTCGAAGTCTCCGCATTGATCACCTCCCACGGTGCCGAAGCGCTGAACTGGGGATCCTTCCCGCCGGCGACCCGCGGTATCCTGCAGGTTCAAAAAGCGATGGAAGAAGTCGTCATCGACGCGGCGGTATCCGGCGATTACGGGAAAGCGCTCCAAGCCTTCACCGTCAATCCCTTGATCCCCTCGGGTGCGATCGCACGCGACCTGCTCAACGAAATGTTGGTCGCAAACAAGAACTACCTCCCGCAATTCAGCGCGAAAATCGCCGAATTGGAAGCGGCCGGCGTCACCTACGTCGCAAAGTAGATACCAATACGAAACCGTCGGAGCACGACGGTTTTTCTTTTGTTTCTCGTTTTTCTTGAATATTTTACCAGGCTTAACGCGATTCCTAGGAGCCGACGGCGAATGCACGGTAATGTTTGCCAATGTCTTGACGGCATCTTGTTTTACCCCGTTCGTCCCGATAAAGTGTGGTTAACGAAGGGAAAGGGGATCTCATGAAAGAAAGATTGCTGAATCTCGTTTTACGTCTGGCGAAGAAGCTCCAGACCCAACGCCACATGGTTTCCATCCGCAACGCGTTTTCCACGATGTTGCCGATCATCATCGCGGGGGCGTTCTGCACCTTGATCCTGAACGTCGTCGTCTCGACGACCTCGACCGGGATCAGCCTTGCGAAACTTCCCGGCATGGCTTGGCTGGCCCATTTCGCGCCGATGTTCAACGCGGCCAACTATGCGACGATGAATTTCTTCGCGATCGGCATCGTCTTCTTGATCGCGATGGATCTGGCACGGGGCTATGGCATCAAGGACAATGTCGTGTCGATGGTCGCCATCGCGGGCTTCGTCTCGCTTTGTTCCACATCGGCCACCCTGGTCGTCGACGGACAACTGCATACGGTCTTCAACGTCCTCCCGCGCCAGTTCACCAACGCGCAGGGTTTGTTCATGGGGATGTTCGCGGCGATCGCGTCGACGGAAATCTACTGTCGAATGGTGATGTCGCGGAAATTGGAAATCATCATGCCGAGCAGCGTGCCGTCCAACGTCGCCCAGCCGTTCAACGTCATGTTCCCGGCGATTTTGACGATCTTGATCGTCTCCGGGTTCGGGATGGCGTTCGAGATGGCGAGCGGACGAACGGTCTACGATGCCATCAACGTCTTCATCCAAACGCCGTTGCAAGGCATTCTGACCGGGTTGCCGGGCTATCTCGTCCTCTTTGTCTTGGCGACGTTGCTTTGGTCGATCGGCATCAACGGAACCATGGTGTTGCGTCCGATCTACGAGTCGACGATGCTGGGGGCCCTGGCGGCCAACCTGGACGCCGTGACGGCCGGACATCCCGCACCCAACATCCTCAACACGACCTTCACCACGGTGTTCATCAGCGGGACCGGGGCGGGGATGACCGGCGGACTGGTCGTCGCCTTGCTTCTGTTTTCAAAACGGGACGACTACAGGACGATCGCGAAGCTTTCGCTGGTCCCCGGTTTCTTCAACATCAACGAGACGATGACCTTCGGACTGCCGATCGTCATGAACCCGATCCTCATCATCCCCTTCGTGCTAGCACCGATCGTGTCCGCGACCTTCGGATACTTCATGACGCTCATCGGCGTCGCGACGCCGATGGTCTACCTGGTTCCCTGGACCACGCCGCCCTTGATCAAATCATGGTTGGCGACAGGCGGGCATCTTGGCACCGTCGTCACCGAACTGCTCGCCTACGGCTTGGTTTTCCTTGTGTATCTGCCGTTTGTCTTCATCACCAACCGGCAGGTCGAAAGCGTAGAAAGCGGCGAAGCGCCACTCGTCGCCGTTCAATCGTGAACGACGAACCGAATCTTCACGAAACAAGGGCTTTCACCATGAAAGTTTGGAAACCCTTGCCAATCCCGACGCATCCGATTGTGTGTACAAATTCCGCAAGGTAAACTACGTTCAACGGGGACGCCCGGGTCGAAATCGAAAAGCGGACGCAGGGGTAGCGTATTTCATGACGAATCTTACGATGTATGTGCAAAATCCGAGAATCTTGATTACAATGAATGTAACCGATAAAGGAGTGCACCATGATCGTAGATCGACTGAAAAACCTGGAACACCTGACGACGCAAGAAGAAGCCGTTGTCGATTACATTCTGAAAAATCCGAGATCGCTTTTGAAGATGAGCATCAACGACTTGGCGTTGGCGAGCTATACGTCGGCGTCGACCGTGGTGCGGCTCTGTAAAAAAGCCGGGACCAAAGGCTATGTGGATTTCAAAATGATCTACATTTCCGAGTATCCCGAATTGATGCGCCTGAACGAAAGCCTGAAGCAGGTCCCCTTTGACAAAACGTCCAACATCGACGATGTCATCCATACCTTGCCTTTGATCTTCAACAAGACCATCGACTACACCAAAAGCATGATCGACCGGGCGACCATCGTCCGTGTCGTCAACCAGATCAAAGGATGCAAGTATCTCAACATCTATGGCGACGGGATCAATTTCGACGTCGCCAACATCGCCGCGTATAAGTTCGAGGAAGTCGGGATCAACGCCAAGGCCTATTCAAGCACGCATTGGCAGCACATCGCCCGCCTCGGGATGAACCACATCCCGGCGTTCGCCATCCTCCTCTCGCATACCGGCAAAAACCCCAACATCCTCGACGCGGCGAAACGCCTCAAGGAACACAACATTCCGACCCTGGCGATCTGCGGCAAGTCCGATCGCCGGTTAAGCAGCCTCTGCACGGAAACCCTTCAAATCATGACGTCGACCAGCACGCTGGAGATGTCCAATACGTTGTTCACGCTCTCGACGCTTTATGTCTTCGAGGTCCTGGTGATGGCGATGTACATCCAGAATTTCGAATCGGTCGAACAGGTCGCCAAGAAACTGTTCGGTTCAAGGGATACCTGGAATCTGGAGGAATGACTTGCTTAAGGAGAAAACATGACGCAACTCAAAACATTCCCCGAGGGTTTCCTTTGGGGCGGGGCGACGGCCGCCAACCAGGTCGAAGGCGGATGGAACGAAGGCGGAAAGGGGATGTCCGTCTCGGATGTCGCCCGATTCAAGCCCAAGCTCGACGTCACCAACTATAAGGCGCACAACGAAGTCACATCCAAGGACATCGTCGAAGCGCGCAACGCGACGGATCTGACCCTTTATGCGAAACGCCGCGGAAGCGACCATTATCACCGCTATAAAGAAGACATCGCGCTTTTCGCCGAAATGGGCTTCAAGGTCTACCGTCTTTCCATCGCGTGGAGCCGGATTTTCCCCAACGGGGACGACCTGGTCCCCAACGAAGAAGGGTTGAAGTTCTACGACGACCTTTTCGACGAACTGTTGAAGCACGGGATCGAACCCTTGGTCACGATGAGCCACTATGAGCCGCCGTTGAACCTGACCGAAAACTATGACGGTTGGTATAGCCGCGAAGTCATCGGGTTCTTCACCCGTTTCGTCGAAACGATCTGCGAGCGTTATAAAAACAAAGTCAAATACTGGTTGACCTTCAACGAAGTCGATTCGATGATCCGTCATCCCTTCACCACGGGGGGGCTGATCGAAGACCGTTTCCCGGCCGGTACCTTCGAACAAGTCATTTTCCAGGCGATGCACCACCAGTTCGTGGCGAGCGCCCTGGCGACCAAGATCTGCCATGAAACCATCCCGGGGTCTTTGGTCGGATGCATGTTGACGAAACTGACTTTCTATCCCTATACCTGCGATCCGCAGGATGTCTTGAAGGCACAGCAGGATGCCCGTCATACCTACGCGTACAGCGATACGCAGGTCTTTGGGGAATACCCTGCGTATCTTCTCAGTAAGTTCAAAAACAAGGGCATCGTCATCGAAAAAGAAGATGGCGACGATGAAATCATGAAGAACTATCCGGTCGATTTCGTCTCGTTCAGTTATTACTCGTCGACCTGTTCCTCCGCCAACCCCGAGAACCTCGACCACACCGACGGGAACACCCTGCGCGGCGTCGCCAACCCCTACATCCCGTCCAGCGACTGGGGATGGCAGATCGACCCGACGGGCTTGCGCATCTCGATGGTCGACCTTTACGACCGTTACCGTAAACCCTTGTTCATCGTGGAGAACGGCCTGGGGGCGAGTGATACGGTCGAAGCGGACGGAAGCATCAACGACGAGTATCGGATCGCCTACTTCAAGGCGCATTTACAGGCGATGTACGACGCGATCACGGAAGACGGTGTCGATCTCATGGGCTATACCTCCTGGGGTTGCATCGACCTGATTTCGGCCTCCACCAACCAAATGTCGAAGCGTTACGGATTCATCTACGTCGACGCGGACGATTTGGGCAACGGGACCTACGACCGCAAGAAGAAAAAGTCGTTTGCCTGGTATAAAGAAGTCATTTCGACCAACGGTTCGAGTTTATTCCAAGAATGAAAAGAGGCTCCGGGAAATCCCCGGAGCCTTGTTTGTCTATTCTTTCGCGCTGACATCCTGGATGATCCCGTTGAACAGGATCAACTTGTTTTCCAAATCGACGATGAAGATCTGGTACGGACGATCCACCGTCATCTCAAAATCCCCGATTTCGATCGAAGTTTCGCGGATGTCGATGACCGTGACGGCCGCGGCTTCGGTGCCTTTCTCGTCGATCATCAACCGCGCCTTATGCAAGACCTCGGCGATGTACAGGTCGCCGTCTTCACTGAGTTCCGAAAAGTCCGCCACCCCGCCGATGAAGGCGTCGCTCAAGCCCAATGCGATCAACTTGTCGTTGAGGATCTCCTTGGTCGCAAGGTCGACTTTGGGCAGTTTCAAGGTGACGGATGCGGTTCGCATGTCGGCCAACAGTCGGTCCAACATGTCGCTCGAGGCGACCGGGGCGGTTTCGTTCTTGCCCAGGACGACGACCATCCCGGTTTTTTGGCCTTTGTAGGGAAGCAAGATCGCCTGCATCGCATCGTCTTCATAGTAGTTGAACGAATTCGTCTGGTTCATGTAGGAAACGGTCACGTCGGCTTTCCCATGGAAGATCCCGTCATGGGTCTCCGCCTTGTCGAATTGATTGAGCCAATCCGCCTTAAAATAGATCGTGTTGATCAAAAACATGACTGTGCTCGGATCGATCTTGTCCAACGTTTTCTTGATCAGGTGGTTGGTGTTCTTTTCGACCCACCCGTTGATTTCATCCAAGGCGCTGTCTTTGGCGAAATCCATCGCCGCGATCATCGCCCCGAAAAAGTCCTGGTTCCGCTGCAAGAACGCCGGTTTCACCTTGTCCTTGAAATCCTCCCGCATCCAGAGGCTGTTGGCCAGTTTGATGATGACGGGGTCTTGGACGTTCAGGTTCCCCTGGAGTGCCCGCAATTGTTCGAACCATCCGGTTTGGTCGACCCCCGCCGGGATCAAAAGGTCGGCGAATTGTCGATAGGTGTCGCCCGCGGTGCCGTGGGAAGCCATGGCCAGGGCGACGTAGATGCTGAGGGACGACATGAACACGTTCTTGTCGCTGGTTTCATCCTGGATCAGAAACGCCAGGTCGTTGATGTTCTGGACCAAGCCCGCATCCAGGATCGCCGCTTCCTTCAGTGAAAGCGAACCGGTGGTATTCGATAGTTTGTGGATCGATGATGTCGTACATGCACTCAGCAACATCGCCGAGCACACAAAAGACAGGAATTGTTTTTTCATGATTCCACCTCCAAAGATAGGATAGCACAATCCATGTTAAGTGAAGCTTAAGATGTTCATGAACCTCGATGTAGCGTTGCCAAATCCAATGACGGGGGGTACAATAAGATGGAATGTGAGGGAAAATCATGCAAAACCTAGTCGAATTACTTAAAGCATTGATCTTGGGGATCGTCCAGGGCATCACCGAATGGTTGCCGATCAGCTCGACCGGACATTTGATCCTGGCCGAGAACTGGATGCCGTTCACCTTGTCGGAAACGTTCGTCGAGACGTTCTTCGTCATCATCCAGGTCGGATCGATCTTCGCGGTCATCCTGCTTTTCTTCAATAAGCTCAATCCGTTCAGTCCGCAGAAGAACGAAACGCAGAAAAAGGACACCTTGGTCTTGTGGTCCAAGATCGTCGTGGCTTCCATCCCGGCCGGGATCATCGGGATTCTGTTCGATGATCTGATCGATGAAGTGCTCTACAAACCCGTCGTCGTCGCGTTGATGCTTGTGGTCTATGCGATCGCCATCCTTTGGGTGGAGCGCAGAGGGAAGAAGCCGGCGATCTCGACATTGAATCAGGTAAGCTATCAGACGGCGGCGTTGATCGGCTTGTTTCAGGTGTTGGCCTTGGTTCCGGGTACCTCGCGCAGCGGCGCGACCATCCTTGGCGGGATCCTGCTTGGCGCATCGCGCGTCGTCGCTTCCGAATTCTCGTTCTTCATGGCGATCCCCGTCATGTTGGGGGCGGGAGGGTTGAAACTGATCAAAGCCGGTTTCGATTTCACTCCGATCGAATGGGCGGCGTTGGCCACCGGGTTCGTCACGGCCTTCGTGGTCTCGCTCTTCGCCATCCGTTTCCTGATGAACTATATCCGTAACCACGACTTCACCGTCTTCGCGTATTATCGGATCGCCTTGGCGGCGTTGGTCCTGACGCTGCTGTTCATCTGATGATCTTCTACTTCACCGGGAGCGGAAACTCCTTGTCCGTCGCCTCGCAGCTGATCCGCGACGAACCCTTGGTGTCGATCTCCGAAGCGATGCGTGATCGTACGTACACCTTCGACCCCGGCGAATCCGTCGGGTTCGTGTTCCCGATCTATTTCTACACCTTGCCGACGGTCGTGGAAGCGTTTCTTGAGCAACTCCGTTTCTCCAGTCCTCCCGACTATGTCTATGCGGTCGCGACCTGCGGCGGGACGACCGGGGCGGCGATGGAGAAGGTTCGCCGAATCCTGAGCCGGAAGGGCGTCCGTCTTTCCGCTTCGTTCTCCGTCTTGATGCCGGACAATTACATCCTGCTCTACAACCCGCCAAGCGAAGAACAGGTGCATCAACGCTTAATGCGATCGAAAACCGCGATCGGCGACATCCGGCGATTGGTCCAGTCCCAAGAAAGAGGGGATTTCAACCTTCTTAAGGGACCCTTGCCCCAGGTCGTTACGCTTACCGCGGCGACCCTCTACCGATTCAGCCGGGGAACCGTCAAATTCAGCGTGGACGATGCCTGCATCTCTTGCGGCTTGTGCGCGGCGATCTGTCCGACGCGGACGATCGCGATGGGCGAAACGAAACCGAAGTGGGTCAATCCGACCTGTTCCCATTGCCTCGCCTGCATCCACCGCTGTCCGGTTGAAGCCATCCAATATGGCAAGGGGACGCAGAATCGAAGACGCTACCAAAACCCCGAAGCGAAATTCTAAAAAAGACCCGTACGATATCCAGAAATGGAGTCCGTACGGGTTGTTTTTCTATAATTTATCTAGAGATAGGAAGCCATCTTCAAGAATTTCGCATCCTGGTAATGATAGGTCCCCCGGTTGAAATACGCGATCTCGCCTTTGCGGTTCATCCCGAAGTTCTCCGTCCTGAAGCCGGGATCGCCTTCGTTGAGCTCAAGCAGGTCCGCTTCGTACTTGGTGATCTTCACGGCCCGCAAGACATAGTCGTTGAAGGTCATCTTCATCCCGGGTTGCGTCCGGAAGTAGCTTAGGATCGAAGTCGATACGATGTTCTCGGTCAAATGGATCAGGTCTTTTCGATAATACATCCGCTCCAGGCTATAGGGTTTCTTATCGATGAGCCGCAAACGTTCGATATAGTAGAGGGTGCTGCCGACGGGGATCTCGAATTTCTCGGCCAGATCGGCGTCGGCGGGGATTTCGATGAACGAAATCAGATTCGTCGAAACCTCGCGGGGAGCGAAATCATGTGTCAGACCGCCGATGTTTTCAAGATTGATGCATCCGTCCATCAGATGCTTGCGAAGGAAGATGCCTTTCCCCTGGACCGGGTAGCAATACCCTTTGCGGATCAGGGTGTCGATGGCGCGACGGACGGTATTGCGGCTGACGTTATAGAGGGCGATGTATTCGTCTTCCGTCAACAGTTTGCGCGTCGTGCGGTAGGTTCCGGCTTTGATGTCTTTTTCCATCTCGCGGAAGACTTCTATGTATTTCAGTTCCATCGATCTCCTCCTTTCTAGAGGTAGGACGCCATCTTCAAACTCCGTATCTTCTGATAGTGATAGACGGTCCTTCCATAATGGACGACTTTCCCGCGGCGATCCATGCCGAGGTTCTCGAACTGGAACCCCGGATCCCCTTCGCATAGCGAGAGGAGTTCCGCTTCATGAGGGGTCAGTTTCACCGCTTCGATGACATAATCGATAAAACATAATTTGATCCCCAACTTGGACTGGACATACTCGTAGATCGAACCCAGGCACGCATCCGGCGTCAGAGGGACTTTCTCGCTGTTATAGTACAGTCTTTCAAGGCTGATGGCTTGTCCGTCGGCGAAACGTTGGCGTTCGATGAACGTTAACGGTGTATCGACCGCGCAATCCAGTTTATCGGCCAGGAAGGCATCGGCCGGGATGTTCTGAAAGGAGATGATTTTACTTGTGACGACCTGAGGGGATAAATCGTGGGTCAGCCCGCGGATGTTTTCCAGGTTGGTCGCGCCGGCGATCTTGTGGCGACGCAGGAACACGCCTTTTCCTTGCACGGGATAACAATACCCCCTACGGATCAACTGGTCGATCGCATGCCGCACGGTGACGCGCGAAACATCGTACAACGTGACATACTCGTCTTCCGTTTTCAACTGCCTCGTCTGGTCGTACTTCCCTTGACGGATGTCTTGTTCGATCCGTTCATAGATCTCTTTGAATTTCGCTTGCATGCCGATCCCCCCGGATGGTTTTAGATATACGATGCCATTTTCAACGCCCGTGCGTTTTCATAATGGAAGACCCCCGTGCTTAACTGGATGACCTCGCCGGTCCGTATCATGACGAATGCTTCGATTTTCAGCCCCGGATCATTCTCGACCAGTTCCAGTTTCTCGGCTTCCTCCCGATTGAGCTTGACGACGCTAAGGACCGTGTCGATGAAGGAAATCTGGAGATCCTTGTTTTGATTGATGTAGGCGAAAATCGAGGTCCGTGCCGTTTTTTCATCGAGTCCGGGTAAAAGCAATAAATTAAAGAAATTGTATTCATAGACATAGGGTTTATTGTCGACCCGCCGGATCCTCACGAGATAAAGCAAAGGTGAACCGACCGGCACTTCCATTTTCGTCGCGAGATCTTCATCCGCTTCCACCCGGTCGAAATGCAACAGATCGCTGGTGACCGGCAGGGGCGCCATGTAATAGGTCAGGCCGTAGATGTTTTCAAGATTCAGACTGAAGGCGGGTTTCGTGCGACGCAGGAAAACGCCGCTGCCTTGGATGGGGAAACAATACCCCCGCTTGATCAGCAGGTCGATGGCGTTGCGTATTGTATTCCGGCTAACCTTGTACTCGGCGATGTAGGCATCTTCGGTGAGAAGCTTGCGCGTGCCGTTATACCGTCCGTCCAGAATGTCCTTCTCGATCGCCGAGAAAACTTCTCGATACTTCGTGGCCATGACGTTCCCCCTTGTCATTCGCTACTTTCATTATACACCGTTATCTAAAAAGAAGATAAGTGGTGAAAATTGCGAGATTATCGTCCGGAATTCCGTTTTTCCATATGCCGGTGACGAATCCCCGCATCCAGGAAAATTTCTCCCGATGCGATGTATCCGCATTTCTCATAGAAGGGGATGGCGTGTTCCTGCGCATCCAGTGCGAAAGTCATGATTTTCGGAAACATTTTTTCGACCAGGTCCATCATTTCTTTTCCGATTCCACCCCCGCGGGCTTCTTTCAACACGGCGACCCGACCGATTTTCAACACGTTATCGCCTTTTTTCAGGCAACGGATGGTACCGACCGGTAAACCGTTTTTCAAAAATAAGAAATGATCGGCAACCGGGTCGCCCAGATGGTCGTGTCCGTCGATCTCCTCGGTTTCAGGAACTTTTTGTTCTTCGATGAAGACAGTGCGCCGGATTTTCATGCATTTGCGCAAATCGTCCTCCGTTTTTACCTTGATGCATGTGATCATATCCATTCCCCGTTTCTTAATTTCTATGATAGAGGGGCTTTCCCCTTGCGTCAATAGACAAATGAAGTCGCCATGAGTGATCCTTTTCGTACCGATTTCTGAAAATGGGATGTCGAAAAACCGCGAATCGTTTTCAGAATGGAGCCGATTTCACATATTCATGAACTGAATTTTCAGTTAACCCCAATCCATGGTCCGTTTCGTTGGAAAGACTTACCAAAGCAGGATGAACCCCTATGAGAGTCAATTGTAATCGATTACAATGGCGTCAGATTATTCCACATCTTCAAGGGGAGAGGAATAACACACAGAAAGAGGAGGAAATCTTAATGAAAGACAAGTTTATTAACGGTCTACTCATGGTCGCTTCGAAGCTCCAGATGAACCGTTACATGTCTTCGATCAAGCATGCGTTCACCGCGAACATGCCGATCATCATCGCCGGGGCTTTCGGAACCTTGGTCGCCAACGTTGTAACATCGACGACGACCACGGGCTTGAGTCTCGCAAAACTTCCGGGCATGGCATTCTTAGGTGAATTGACGCCGATCTTCAATTCCATCAACTACGCCACCATCAATTTCTTCGCCATCGGTATCGTTGTACTGATCGCCATCGAATTGGGTAAGTATTATGGACATGAAGAAACGATGTTGCCGGTTGTCGTCTTGGCATCCTACATCGCTGTCGTTCAACCGTTCACCACGTTCAAGTACGTGGATGCCGCCGGTGCGGACGTCATCGCGACCATCAACAACGTTCTACCGCGTAACTTCACCGATGCCAGAGGCTTGTTCCTCGCCATGATCATCGGGATCGTCGCGACCGAATTGTACGTCAAATTGGTCGACAGCCACAAGCTGGACATCAAAATGCCGGAACAAGTTCCGACGAACATCGCGAAATCCTTCAGCGTATTGTTCCCGTCCATCCTGACGATCCTCATCGTCGCGGTCTTCGGATTCGCCTTCTTCAAACTGACCGGATTGTACTTGTACGATGCGATCTTCAAATTCATCCAAGAACCGATGAAGGGCTTACTCACGGGTCTGCCGGGTTACTTGGTCCTCGTTTGGATGACCACGCTGTTATGGTCCGTCGGTATCCACGGTACGCAGGTTCTGCAACCGATCTACCAGGCGACCTTGCTTCAAGCCTTGACTGAAAACATGGATGCGGTAAACGCCGGTGCGACCGGAAGCCAAATCCCGAACATCCTGAATACCAGCTTCATGCAGGTCTTCTCCACCGGTTCCGGTGCAGGTATGACCGCCGGCTTGATCGTCGCGATCCTGTTGTTCTCCAAGCGCGACGACTACAAGACGATCGCGAAGTTGTCGATTCCGATCGGTTTGTTCAACATCAACGAAACGATGACCTTCGGTTTGCCGATCGTTCTCAATCCCTTGCTGATCATCCCGTTCATGGCTGCCCCGGCCGCTTCCGCGACCTTCGGTTACTTCATGACCAAGATCGGCGTCGCCATCCCGATGGCCTACACCGTTCCTTGGACCACGCCTCCGCTGTTGAAGTCCTGGTTGTCGACCGGTGGACATCTTGGTACGGTTTTGGTAGAATTAGGTGCCTATGTCATCGCATTCCTGATCTACATCCCGTTCGTATTGATCGCCAACAAACAACAAGTCTCGGAATAGTCTGATTCCCCAAGGAGGTGGATGAATGTCGAAGAAAACCAAAACGGTAAAACCTAAGAAAGAACTGACCGAGATGCAGAAACGCAACCTCGCGTTGCGCAAGGAACTCAACAGCTATGTCGATCCCCATGCGATCCGTCCTTTCTCTCCCGGCAAACCGTTGACCTATCTGATGCTATTCCTCTTGCCTCCGTATGGACTCTACCGTTTATGGAAGATGGACCTGGGGTTCACCCGGAGTGAAAAGGTCGTCCAGACCATGATCTCCGTGCTCTTCGTCTACTTCCTGATCGAAACGTTCCTGCTTGTGAAGTAGCATAAGGATATCACGTACTTGGTTCATTCCAAGTACGTTTTTTTATGCTTTTCACAAGCAACGTGCATTTTCCTTGATCTTTCGTGATGTACGTCACAGAAAAAACCAGGTCGTGAAAAAGTTTTCGGTGTAAGCGTTTACCCCTGGGGATAACGTTAGAAACACAGAAACGAATGTGATACAATAACTACGCTTTAACAGGAGGAACAAACATGAGCAAACCTTGGGAAGGATTCATCGAAGGAAACTGGCAGAAAGACGTGGATGTCGATGATTTCATACAAAAGAACTTCACCCTCTACGAAGGGGACGATTCATTCTTGGCTCCGATCAGCGCCAACACCGAAAAAGTGTGGGCACGATGCGAAGAACTGTTGACGGAAGAGAGACGTCTTGGGGTATTGGACATCGATACCGACGAGATTTCAGGCATCGCCAATTTCAAACCGGGTTACATCCTGAAGGACTACGAGTCGATCGTCGGTCTTCAATCGGACGCCCCGTTGAAACGTATCATCAACCCTTACGGCGGGATCAAGCTCGCCGCATCGATCGTAAAACACTACGGTCGCGAAATGAAGCCGGAATACGACCGGATTTTCAACGAATACACCAAGACGCATAACCAGGGCGTGTTCGACGCGTACACCAAGGAAATGCGCAAGGTGCGACACACCGGGCTGTTGACAGGATTGCCGGATGCCTACGGCCGCGGCCGGATCATCGGGGACTACCGTCGTGTCGCGTTGTATGGGATCGATTATCTGATCAAGATGAAAGAAGCCGACAAAGAAGCAATCATCGACATCACGGAAGAAACCATCCGACTCAGGGAAGAAGTCAGCGACCAGATCAAGGCGCTCAAAGCCATCAAGACGATGGCGGCGAGTTACGGGTTCGATATTTCGCGTCCGGCCGAAACCGCGCAGGAAGCCGTCCAATGGTTGTATTTCGCCTATCTCGCGGCGGTTAAGGAAAACAACGGGGCGGCCATGTCATTGGGCCGTACTTCGACCTTCCTGGACATCTATATCCAACGCGATTTGGATCGTAACCTGATCGATGAAACGTTGGCGCAGGAATACATCGACCAATTCATCATCAAACTCCGCTTGGTCCGTCATCTGCGCTCCCCGGAGTACGACGAACTCTTCGCTGGCGATCCGACCTGGGTCACCGAATCCATCGGGGGCGTCAGTTCCGCCGGGATCCCCTTGGTCACGAAAAACTCCTTCAGATACCTGCATAGCCTCACCAACATCTCCCCGGCACCCGAACCCAACATGACCGTCCTTTGGTCGCAACGCCTGCCGGAGAACTTCAAGAAATACTGCGCCAAGATGTCGATCGAAACCGGCGCGATCCAGTATGAAAACGACGACTTGATGGAACCCTTGTATCAAGGCGACTACGCGATCGCGTGCTGCGTCTCCGCGATGTCGGTCGGGAAACAAACCCAGTATTTCGGCGCTCGGACCAATTTGGCGAAAGCGCTGTTGTACTCGCTCAACGGCGGACGCGATGAGAACTACAAAGAACTCGTTTTGGCCGGCATCCCTCAATACGAAGGGGACGTCCTGGAGTACGACAAGGTCATGGAACTTTACCTTCTGACCCTTGAGAAAACCGCGAAGCTGTATGTGGATACGATGAACATCATCCACTTCATGCATGACAAATATGCCTACGAAAAGAGCCAGTTCGCCCTGCACGACACCTGGATCACCCGTTTGATGGCGTTCGGGGCAGCCGGCCTGTCCGTCGTCGCCGATTCGCTTTCCGCCATCAAATATGCGAAAGTCACCCCGATCCGCGATGAACACGGGATCGCCGTCGACTTCAAGATCGAAGGGGATTTCCCCAAGTTCGGCAACGACGACGACCGCGTCGACCAGATCGCCGTCGAGATCATTTCGAAGTTCAGCGCGATGCTGAAGCAACACCCGCTCTACCGCGACGCCGTCCACACGCTCTCCATCCTGACCATCACGTCCAACGTGGTCTACGGGAAGAAGACGGGATCGACGCCCGACGGCCGCAAAGCCGGCGAACCCTTCGCCCCCGGGGCCAACCCGATGCATGGACGCGACAATTCCGGAGCCTTGGCTTCGCTCAACTCGGTCGCCAAACTCCCCTATGAGGAAATCTGTCAGGACGGGGTGTCCAACACCTTCACGATCCTGCCTTCCACCTTAGGGAAAACGGCGGAAGAGCGGATTTCCAACTGCGTCAGCATTTTGGACGGCTACTTCAAACTCAAGGCGCATCACCTCAACGTCAACGTCTATTCGCGCGAAACCTTGATCGCGGCGATGGAAAACCCGCAACTGTATCCGAACCTGACCATCCGTGTTTCAGGATACGCGGTCCGTTTCAACCGACTGACCAAAGACCAACAATTGGAAGTTCTCGAACGGACTTTCCATGATCAAGTCTAACCTCGGGTATTTCAGTAAAATCGAACCGTTCGGGACGGTGGATGGTCCGGGGGTCCGCACGGTGTTTTTCCTTGCGGGCTGTCCGCTCCGTTGCCTGTATTGCCACAACCCGGAAACCTGGGCGTATCAAAACGGGAACTCGCTGACCAGCGACGAAGTGTTGAAGATGGTGAAACGATATCAGTCGTATTATGGGAAGGAAGGCGGCGTGACGTTCTCCGGCGGAGAACCGCTCGCCCAGTCGGAATTCCTGATCGAAACCTGTTCACTCCTGCGATCCAACGGGATCCACGTGGCCCTGGATACTTCCGGGGTCGGCAACCCGCTCTACCACGAGAAAGTGCTCGACCAGGTCGATTTGGTCATCTACGACCTCAAGGCGGCCGACAGCGACCTGTATCGCCGGATCACCTCCCAACCCATCGACCCCACCGAAGTCTTCCTATCGACCCTCCAGAGGGTCGGTACGCCGATCTGGATCCGCCAGGTCATCGTCCCCAAGATCAACGACACCGAGGAAAACCTCGAAGCGACCGCACAGAAGATCGCGACCCTTCGAAACGTCTTGAAAGTCGAGTTGCTGCCGTATCATACGATGGGGAAGGCGAAGTACGATAAACTGCACATCGCCTATCCTTTGGAAGACACGCCGGCGATGGACCTTGAACGCTGCCGTCGACTCAATGAATCCCTGATCAGGCGCATCGAAGAAATCCGTAACACGAACCGTTGAAAAACGGTTCTTCTTTATTTTGACAGTTACGTTTCGTGGGCTATAATAAAGGTAACAATACAGGAGAGTTCCATGAACATCACGGTCATCGGTACGGCTTCCAAACACTTCACGTTCCATGTCGACCAACTTCCTTCGCCCAATGAAAGCAGACGCGCGAAGACCCTTTCGTCGTCCGTCGGCGGACGGGGCATCATGCAGGCGGTGCAAAGCGCACGTCTGGGTGCCAGCGTCACGCTGCTTTGCCGTTTCTCGGAAGACACCGAATCCGCCGATCTGATTCGGATGTTGCTGAACGAAAACATCCGCGTCTTGACGATCGAGCGAAGCCCGCTTGAAACCTCCGTCAATTTCGGGGTGTTCGACGAGGAGAAACGTCATTATTTCCTGACCGGCGGCCAAGCTTCCTTCGACCTTCGACCCAACGACATCGAGCCCTACGCCGCTCGGATCCGGGAATGCGAAGTCCTGTTGCTTGAACAAAACATCCCCTCCGACACGATGGCGTCGATCCTCGCCCTCACCGCCCTTCATAACCCTTTCGTGATTTTGAACCCCGCCCCTCCGTATCGTCTTCCCGCCAATCTCTACGCCTATGTTTCATGCATCACGCCCAATGCGGACGAACTGTCCAAATTGACGGGAAGCGCCGACCTTGAGGAAGGGGTTGCGATCCTGTTGAGTTGGGGTGTCAAGCATGTCGTGGTGACTTTGGGCGACCGCGGATGTTTCTATGCGAAACAGGATGAATCGTATTTCGTCGAGCCGTTCTCCATCATCCCGACCGATTCCAGCGGGGCGGGGGATGCGTTCAACGCAGCCCTTGCCGTCTCCGTCGCCAAGGGTAAATCCATGAAGGAAAGCTTGATCTACGCCAATGCGGTCGCCGCCCTCTGCGCGACCAAGAGCGGATGCGTCGAATCGCTTCCCTATCTCAGCGACGTGGAAAATTTCATCCGGGAATACTAGACCGCCGCGGCTTCCGGGAAACTTTCGGAACACAGTAAAAGATGGATGTAAAATGTTGAAAATTCATGTAAATATGTAACACAAGATGGAAAAAGCGAGTATAATAGTTTCAAACCCATCGTCATTTCACAAGATTCATGAGTCGTCGTTGTACGTCTTCGATTCACTTTAACCGCTTTCCATCGAAACGCTTTTTTGTACAATCGTCATGAAGATGACACGGGAAACCGAATCGTTCTTGAAAGGAGCACTTTATGAAACGTCTCGTCTACAGCGCACTTCTCTCCCTTGCTTTGGTATTTGCTCTACTACCTGTCGGTGCCGCAAGCGCCACGGGATCCATCGGGATCAACGTTCTCTTGAAGTCGGATGTCAGTTCAAGTTTTCTCACCGAATTAGCCAAACATGGAACGGTCTTGACCGTTCTCGATGAGATCGATGCCTTGACGATGCGTGTCAAAGCCGCCAAAGTCGCGACCATCAAAGCCCTGCCTTTCGTCGCCGCCGTTTCGACGGATGCCGTCCGTAACGGTGCACCGGTCGATGCGGTGCTGGCGGAGGATTTCTCCGATGGTTTGAATTCATGGGATTTGGATGCCGTCAACGTCACCGAATTCGGCGCGACGGAACGTCAAGTCGATTTTGACGGAACCGGCGTGTACGTCGCGGTTCTCGACACCGGCTTGGTTGATGCCTGGCGTCAATACTTCCCTGAAGAAAGAATCGCCGAAGAATACGCGATTTCCTTCAGCGGCGGCGGCGGTGAAGTCGGAACGGTTTCCTCTCAGAAAAACAAATGGGAACACGACCAGAACTCGCACGGAACCCATGTCACCAGTTCGATTATTGGCTACAATATGGGGACACGCGTTATTAACGGGGTCGCCCCGATGGCGAAAATCATTCCCGTCAAAGTCCTCAACCAGAACGGTTCGGGTTGGTCCTCGGTCATTGCGCAAGGCATCATGTATGTGGCTGATTTGAAAAAGGGTCCTCTGGCGGATTTCCCCGTCGTCATCAATATGAGCTTGGGTGGATCCAGACTCGATGTCGTTGAAAAAGCCGCGATCGATTATGCGATCGAAGCGGGTGTCATCATCGTCGCTTCCGCCGGCAATGAAGGCGAAGCAGGCATGGGGTATCCCGGTGCCTATGAACCGGTCATTTCCGTCGCCGCTTCCGGATGGGTCGGCGAATGGACGGCTCCCGGCTCGTGGTGGAGAACGCTGAATGTCGCGGATCCTACCAACATCGAAGACTTCTATATCACCGATTTCTCCAGTCGTGAACTAGATGGTCAAGACCTCGACGTCGCGGCGCCGGGTTCCTGGATCGTCGGTCCCTATCAAAACAATAGCGGACAGACAAGCTTCTACTTCCTCGGCGGCACATCGATGGCCAGTCCGCACGTCGCGGGCATCGTCGCCTTGATGGTTCAAAAGAATGCATCGCTGAGTGCGTCCGAAGTCGAAGATATCCTTGAAGGATCTGCGATTCCTCTGCCTGCCGGATCTCGTACCATTACCAATTCGGATAAATCTACCTCTACGGTAAGTTGGGGCGATGACGCGAGCGGGTGGGGTCTAACGACCGCCGATGGCGCATTAGCTGCGACACCTCTAGAATAACTATCCATAAACAAACAAAGCCCTAACCTTCATCGGTTAGGGCTTTTGTCTGCTTGGTTGATTTACCTTGGTTTTCCTGGTTTGACCGGAACCGTCGACGCATTCACCAACAGATCATAGATCATTTGATGACCGGCATCGGTCGGATGGGGGTCGTAGGTCGGCGGGACGGCGGTCATGTTGAAGCCGACCAGTGGAACCGTTCCCGTATAGGATGCATAGGCGGCATAGACGTCGACGACCGTGTATCCGTAGGTCGATGCCCTCGCCTTCAACTCGTTGTTGATTTGTACGATGTACGAATCGATAAAGTTGTGCAATTGCGAATTGCCATAGACCGGATTGAAGACCGTCAGGAAATAAATCTTGGCGTTGGGGGCCAATCCTTTGATCCCCGTGATCATCGCGGGAAGATCCGCCTTGAAGTCGGCGACACCGGCGGCGAAGGCGACTTTCAGTTCGCTTCCCGGAAGTAGGATCTGCCAGAACAGTGCGGTTTCCAATCGGCCGGGATCCGCATTGACCGCAAGGGTCAGCTTGTTGAGGAAGTCCGGATCGTCAATGGCGACGCCATACATCGCCGCAACGTAACCGATGAACGGACCCAAGAGGTTGTTTCCACCGATGCTGACGGTGACGACGCTTGAACCCGGAAGGGCGGCGCGTGTCGACGTCAAGAGGGTGGTCCCGTTGATTTCATCCAACAATTGCGACGACGTCAAGCCGGGGAGCGCGGAATTGACACCGGAGTACGGTGCACCTGCACTGACGGCTTTGGCTTGAAGATAAGCGGAGTACTTGGTGAAATAATCGTTGCCGGGCGTGGCGCTCATTCCATATCCGATCGAATCCCCCGATCCGACATAACGGACGGCGACCGCCGGTTTGACCGGTCTGCCGGCCGCGACGGAAAGCGGGAACGCGATGAGAAGAAACAGGCTGAGAAACAGAGTGAATCCACGACGAAGTTTCATGTTTCGACCTCCCTTAGGTACGAAAACCTCCATGATAATCAACATCCAATCTCTACCCATACAGTAGTCCCGAAATCGTTAAATGTCAACTTTTTGGAGTACATGGTCTGAATTAAGACAATGCCAAACGACGATAAAAAAAGACAAGCACGGCTTGTCCTAGAAGATGAAGTACGATGCCAGACCAATGAGCCCGCCGATCGTCACGATCCCCAGGGTGTCGACCTTCGTTTTTGAACTGATGAGGAGTCCGACAAGGAAGGTCAGGATCGCGACGACGTTGAAGGAAGAACCTTCCATCCCCGGCCACGCCCCGTTGAACAATGAAGTTTGGATCAAAGCGAGGGAAGCGATCAGGATCAGTCCGACGATCGCCGGACGAAGTCCGCTCAGGATCGCTTGGATGAAGGCCAGGTCGGAATGTTTGAAGAAGTAGTATCCCAAGATCAGAATGAGGATGAACGAAGGAAGGACGGAACCCAGGGTCGCGACGACGCCCCCCATGAACCCTGCCATCTTGACCCCGACGAAGGTCGCGGAGTTCAGAATGATCGGACCGGGTGTCATTTGCGAAATCGAGGTGACATCCGCCAATTCGACGATCGTGATCCACTGTCTTTCTTCGACGACATACCGCGTGATCAAGGGCATGACCGCGTATCCGCCCCCGAAGGCGGTCGAACCGATCGTCAGGAAGGTGACGAACAAATCCCAAAGCATCGCCATGTCAGAGACCTCCTTTAAGGACCAAGGTCTTGAAGACTCTGAAGTAGAAGAAACCGATCGCACCCGCCGATAGAATCAAGGCGACGGTCGGGACATCGGTAAAGTAACCGATCAGGAAGATGGAACTCATCATCAAAAGTGAGAATATCTTGTTGCTTTTCAATGCCCCTTTGGCCATATTGAACGTCGCATACAGCATGATGGCGCTGACGGCGCCGCGCATTCCGTTGAGGACGGCCTGGATGATTTGGTTGGACTGGAATTCGGCGTAGAAGTAGAAGACCGCCGTGATGATGAACAAGGGGGGGAGGATGGCTCCGATGAACGAAACGAGCGCGCCGGTTTTACCGCGTAGGCGATACCCGACCAAGACCGATGCGTTGACCGCCATGGCGCCCGGGACGGAAGGGCAAAGCGCGATCAGGTTCAGCATTTCTTCTTCGCTGAGATAGCCCCACTTTTCCACGTAGGTTTTCGAAATGACGGGGATGATCGAATACCCGCCGCCGAAGGTCACCATGTTGATTTTGAAGAAGGAGGAAGCTAGACGGAATAAGCTTGGTTTTTCCATAGAATCACCTCAGGGTTATTGTATATGAAATTCATATGATTGTATAATAAGAATATAATAAAATAAATATATAAAAATCTTATGGAAAGGAAGAACGATGAGGAAACTACGGATTTTCAAAGAGGTCGCGGACAGCGGAAGCGTCTCCCTGGCCGCCAAGCGATTGCATATGGCGCAGCCGGCAGTCAGTTTGGCGATCAAAGAGTTGGAAGAAGAATACGGTTGCGCATTGTTCGAGCGGCTGGCGCGTCGCTTTTATATCACGCAGAGCGGAAGGGTGCTGCTGGGTCATGTGAATGAACTGGTCCGCGAGTACAACGCGATGGAACAAGCCATGAAGCAACCCGTGCGGGATCAGGAAATGAGGGTCGGCGTCGGGGTCGCCAGTTCCCACGGACGCTTCATCGATGCGATGAAGTGGATCCAGAAGAACCATCCTCAATGGCACATCCGGGTCGATGTCCACATCTCCCCCGTGATCCAGAAAATGGTGTTGGAGAACGAAGCCGACGTGGGGATCATCGAAGGCCAGTCGACGTATCCGCAACTGCTGACCCGCACCCTTTTTACGGAAGACGTGGTGCTTCTGGGAAGCATGGCGTCGACGGTGGAGTCGATCCACGTGAAGGGGTTGGCGGAACTCCCGATGATCCTCAGGGAAGCCGAAAGCAGCAACCGGGCTTACATCGATGAAATGATGGCGCAGAAAGGCATCCATCTGAATGTGGTCTGGAGCAGCTCGTCGATCGAAATCATCAAGCGGGCGGTCTCGGAAGGGTTGGGCTACACCTTGTTGCCCCGGGGTGTCGCCTTGGAGAACATCCAAAGCGGACAGCTTAAACTAATCAGACTGGACGGCATCGAACTGAAACGAACGGTCAGTTGGGTCATGCATCGCGACAAGGCGATGACCTTACCGATCGAGACGTTGCTGAAACGAATCGAGGAAAACGAAGATGAAAGCAAGTAAGGGCATCCTGACACTCTGTATCGTCTTGTTTCTTAGCGCATGCACCCTGACCCAATCGGTCGTGGAGCGCGCGACCTTCATCCGTGTGGTCGATGGCGACACGATCGTGGTCGATCGCGGGAAGGGGAGTGAAACCGTGCGGTTGATCGGGATCAACGCACCGGAATCCGTCCATAACAATCCCGACTATAATACCGAAGACGGAAGGAAGTCCTCCGCGTTTTTGAAGCAACGGATGGAAGACGTCGCCTTCGTCTATCTTGAGAAAGATGTCAACGAGACGGACAAGTACGGAAGACTGCTGAGATATGTGTGGATCATGGAACCGAAAGCGTTCGACGAAGACGAAATCCGGGGAAGGATGCTGAACGCGATCATCCTGCTTGAAGGATATGCGCAAGGGGTGACCTATCAACCCGATGTCCAGTATCAAACCTACTTCACCGAATTCACGCAAGAAGCCAGGGAAAACAACAAGGGTCTATGGGAATAGATCCTTTTTTATACCGAATTTATAGGGTGCTTTCCGTCTTAACATCTTTTTTATACCCAAAAAGATACAATATTCCCTGTGAAGGACAACCGTCCTTTTAAGGGAGATACCATGTATATCGTAATCGTAGGATGCGGGAAGATCGGATCCATCGTCGCCAAAGAATTGGCGAACCAGAATCATAACATTTCCGTCGTCGAACGCGACGGGGATAAGTTGTACGCCTTGGGTCAGGGGTTCAACGGTTTCATCACCAAAGGCATCGAATTCGACCATGACAATCTGATCGGGGCCGGGATCGAAAAAGCCGACGCGGTGTTGGCGCTGACCGACGACGACAACATCAACATCACCGTTTCCTTGGTGGCGACCAAGATTTTCAACGTGAAACGGGTCATCGCCCAAGTGGTCGATCCGGGACGCCGCCATGTCTACGACGCCCTCAACATCGAAGTGATCAGTCCCATCCGCATGGGTGTCAATTCGTTGCTGGGTCGGATGGCGCTCGCCACCACCGAGAAACTTTCCCAATTGGGGCAAGGGTATGAAGTCGTCCGCGTCGTGAACCATCGCGAGCCCAACTTTTCGGTCGAGGAACTGGAAAGCAAGACGGAATCAATCGTTTCCGCGATCGAAAGGGACGGCACGGTCATTCTTCCCGTGCTCAAACACAGTAAAATCAAGGAAGGCGACGGACTCGTCGTCACCCTGCATGTCAAGAACCGTCAAAAACTACATGACTACGTGAAGGAGTAAAACATGAAAGCAATCATCGTCGGTGGCGGGAAGGTCGGCTATTATCTGGTCAAGACCCTCAATGAGAAGGGGATGGAAATCACCCTGATCGAGAAGGACCCGCTGACCGCCCAGCGGATTTCCGAAGAGTTGAATATCGAAGTGCAATGCGGCGATGGTTCTGACATCGACGTTTTAAACGACGCGGGGATTCAGAAGGTGGAGTTGGTCGCGGCGGTGACAGGGAGCGACGAGGAAAACCTCGTGGTCTGCCAGATCGCCAAAGCCAGTTTCAACGTGGCGAAAACCATCGCCCGCATCAACAATCCGAAGAACATCGAAATGTTTAAGGCGTTGGGCGTCGACAAGACGGTCTGCAGCACGGAAGTCATCGCCGACCTGATCGAATACGAAGTGGACAACGACTCGGTGAGAATCGTCCAAACCTTCGAAATGGGTTCGATGGTGTTGGCCGAAGTCCACATCCGACCGACCTCGAAATGGTTGGACCTCCCCATCAAGGCCATCAATCTTCCCTTGGACTGCGTCGTCGTGTCGATCGTCCGCAACGGTAAAGTCATCTATCCGCGCGGGGATTCGGAACTCCACCTCAACGACGAAGTATTGGTCGTCACCGACAAAGAAAGCATGCAGACGCTCCGTAAGAGCGTATGCAAGGGATAAGCTATGAAACGCTTTACTTTCAACAAGGCGACATTCAAGTCGGATGCGCTCGGTTATGCCAGCGAGATCGGATGGATGGTCCTCTATACGATCGCCTTGTTTCTCTTGACCTGGATCATCTCGGTGATCCCATGGTAAAGGAAATCAAACACCCCACCCTTGGGATCATTTCGTATTACACCGGCTACATCATCGTCGGTATGAGTCTGTTCATGATTTTCCCTGCGCTTGTTTCGACGATCTTCGGCGAATGGAACGTCGTTCTCGACTTCCTGATTTCATTGTTCATCTCCTTGAGCCTAGGCATGACCATGGTGTTGTTCGGTCGCAATACCCGCCTGCAAAACGGTAAATTGATGTGGAAGCACGGATTCGTCGTGGCTTCCTTGTCTTGGTTCGTTCTGATGTTTCTTTGCGCCATTCCGTATCTGCTCAGCGGCCACATGAACTCGTTGCTTGACGCGACCTTCGACGTCATGAGCGGATTCACCACCACCGGCGTGTTCCTGCTTCAGGACCTCGACCATGTCTCCGTCGGTTTGAATCTCTGGCGTCATATGCTGACGTTCATCGGCGGCCAAGGGATGGTGGTCCTTGCGCTTTCTTTCCTGGTTCGCGAAATGGCAGGGGCGTACAAGTTCTATGTCGGCGAAGGGAAGGATGTCGCCCTGGTCCCCAACGTTCGCGGGACCACGCAAATCATCTGGATCATCAGTCTGGTCTACCTGGTCATCGGGACGATTGTCTTGTTCATCAACGGGGTATTGATCGGATTGAATCCGACCAACGCCTTTTTCCATGGACTTTATATTTTCATGGCGGGTTGGAGTACGGGCGGTTTCGCACCGAATCTGCAGAACATCATGTACTATCACAGTTTCTCCTATGAAATCGTTACGATCGTCTTCTTCGTACTCGGTTCGATGAACTTCGGTCTGCATTACGCGATCATCAAGGGCAAGAAGATGGAGTTTCTGAAGAACATCGAAATGCAAAGTTTCATCATCTCTTCGTTTGTCGGATCCGCCATCGCGGCGGTCGCCTTGGCGAAGTCCGGACTCTATACGGATTCGATTTCCCTCTTCCGACGCGTCGTCTACAACATCGTTTCCGCCAACACCACGACCGGCTTCGGATCGATCTTCGCCCGCCAGTTCATCTTGGAATGGGGGCCGTTGGGCATGCTTGCGATCACCATCGTCATGTTGATCGGCGGAAGCGCCTGTTCGACCGCCGGCGGATTCAAAGGCTTGCGTGTCGGCATCGTCGTCAAAGCGTTTTTCGCGGATATGCGCAAACTTCTGACATCGGAACGCCGCGTCAAGATCGAAAAGTATCATCACATCAAAGACATGGTGTTGGACGACGCGATCGTGCGTACCTCAAGCATGATCATCTTTCTCTATCTTCTCATGTTCATCGGGGCGACGATGTTGGGGGCGTATTTCGGCTATCCCGTCGTCGATTCGATGTTCGAAGCGGCATCCATCAGCGGTAACGTTGGTCTTTCGGTCGGCATCACCGCGACGACCATGCCTTCGGCGATGAAAGTCTACTATATTCTTGCGATGTATCTCGGCCGCTTGGAATTCCTTTCGGTGTTCGCACTGATCGGCGTCATGGCGCAAGGAGTGAAAACATGGTTAAAAAGAGCGTAGTCTTCGTATTCCTGATCCTATTGTTCACCGTACCCGTCCACGCCTCCAAGTGGACGATCAACGAACTGGTCGAGAACGCGGATCTGTTGGACGGGGTGGTCGTGACCATCGAAGCCGAGGCGATCGGCGAAGTGCTGGAACGCGGCGACTTCGCGTGGGTCAACATCAACGACGCGACCAATGCGATCGGGGTGTATGTTCCGATCGCGGAAGCGAAGAAAATCAAGATTTTCGGAGACTACAAGCACACCGGGGATACGATCCGCTTCTCGGCGGTCTTTCATAACGCGTGTGTCGAACACGGGGGCGAAATGGACTTGCATGCCTCATCGATTTCGATCGTCAAGACGGGGTCGTCGACGGATCATCCGATCGATCCGATGAAAGTGGTTCTCTTTGGATTCCTGGCTTTTCTCACTCTGGGGATTGGTGTATACTTTTACCATACCGTCAAACCCAAACGGGTCCACGGCCATCAGAGCGAGGATGAAACGGAATGATGATTGAAAAAATGTTGGATTCGGATTGGAAGGATGTCGCACGCATCTACACGCAAGCCATCGACCACGGCGGCGCCAGCGTTTTACTGGAATGCCCGGAATTTTCATCGTGGAGCGCCAAACAACACCCGGAGCTTCGTTTCGTGATGCGTAACGCGGGCGAAGTCGTCGGTTGGTGCACCTTGTCCCCCTTTTCCGACCGCCATGCCTATCGCGGGGTCGCGGAAGTCAGCATCTATGTCGACGACGACCATCAAGGTAAAGGGATCGGGAAAGCCTTGTTGACGCATGCGATCGAGGCGAGCGAGAAGGCGGGGTTCTGGACCCTGTATTCGAAAACCTTCGCAAGCAATCTGGCAAGCATCAAACTTCAGGAAGCCTGCGGGTTCCGTTTGGTCGGGATCCATGAGAAACTCGGCCATGACCGGTTCGGCGTTTTCCAGGACATCGCGATCCTCGAGCGAAGAAGCCACACGATTTTCTACTAACGGACGATGTCCGTTTTTTTGTGTCAAACAAAAAAACCGCTTGCGCGGTTATTTCGAATTCTCCATCCGTTGTTTCAGACTCAACACGTCGAGCCCATAATCGATGCTGGTTTTTTTACGTCCGAACTCGCCTAAGCGATAAAGGTTCGCCAACGCCGGACGATAGGTACCGTCAAGGTTCGCCGCGGCACGATAATGACGCATCGCGACCGCTTCGTCGTTCTTCAATTCAAACATGATCCCTAAGAGGTTGTGGATCTGCGGGGCGTTCACATCGATGGCGAAGGCGAGTTGGATTTGTTCCTTCGCTCCCTGAAAATCCGCCGATTGGATGTATTCCACCGCTCTACCCAAGATCTCCTGTAAACTTCCGTATTTTTCTGTCATCGAATCACCTTCCGCAACTATTATAGAAAATGGGATATAAAAACAGTGTAAAGAAGCGAAAAGCGATATAAAGAAGTTGTTAAGATGGATCTTCGCAGAATCGATAGCCGATTCCGATCTCCGTGACGATGTAGCTGGGACGCGCCGGATCGGCTTCAATCTTGCGTCGCAGGTTCGCCATGGTGACCCGCAGGGTCTGCGTATCGGATTCCAAAGCCACCGAACCCCAGACTTCCTTGACGATGAAACGATAGGTCAACACCTTCCCCTGATGCTTGATCAAAAGACGGAGCACTTGGTATTCAATGGGGGTTAAATGGACTTCCTGTTGGTTGACGAGCACTTTACGCCGCTCGAAATCGACGGTCAAGTCTTTATAGACGAAGGTTTCCTCGACGGCGACATTCATCTCGGCCGTCGCTTTCTTATGCCGCAGGGCGACGCGGATGCGCGCCAGCAGTTCCTGCGCATTGAACGGTTTGGTGAGATAGTCGTCGGCGCCTTCATCCAAAGCGCTGACCTTGTCGTTTTCTTTTCCCCGCGCACTCACCACGATGATGGATGAATTCACATGGGGACGGATTTCCCGGATCACCGTCAAGCCGTCGTTGTCGGGCAATCCCAGGTCCAATAAAATGATATCGGGTTGGTTGGACAGGGCGAGGGTGATCCCGCCGTTGCCGTCCTCCGCTTCGATCACATGGTAGTTCTGCGCCGTCAGTAAGACACGCATGAAACTGCGGATCGAACGATCGTCTTCGACGATCAGTATTTTCTCATTCATCGCTTACCCCTCCCTCCAATGGCAACACGACGCGAAACAGAGAACCCTGGGGCGGATTGTCGTGTGCGGTGATCGACCCGTTGTGGGCTTCGACGATCGCTTTACAGATGGACAAGCCCAAACCCAAGCCTTTGCGTTTGGTTAGATAGCCCACATCCCCGCTATAGAAGCGCTCGAAGATCTTCTCGTGCTGTTCCTTGGGGATCCCAAGACCATGATCACACACCTCGAACACGGCGGTCTTGCCTTTCCGGTACGCCCTGAGCGTGATTTCGCTCTCTTGCGGCGAATACTTCACCGCGTTGTTCAATAGGTTCAACAGTACCTTCTCCATCAAGGTGCCATCCATGGGGACCATGAGAAGTTCGTCGGGGACATCCAGGACGAACTTCTGTTTCGCCGTGGAAACCACGTGCGAAACCAGATCCCCGAACAAGTCCTCCACCGACTCCATCTGTTTGTTTAGCTTCAACTTCCCGTCCTCGACCCGGGTGAAACTGAGGATGTTCTCGACCGATTCGATCAGCCATTCCGCATCGTCGCGGATGTTGGTGAGGAGCTCCTTCTTGATCGGTTCGTTGAGTTGGTCGTAGTTCTCGATGATCGTATCGGTGGAACCGATGATGGTCGCCAACGGAGTACGCAGGTCATGGGAAATCGCCCCCAAGAGACTATTGCGTAGTTTCTGCTCCCGTATCTCGATCTGCGCCTGCGTCTGCGTCCGCAGAAGCGCCTCTTTCTCCAAGGCGGCGGAAATCTGGTTCGCCACGTTCAAGGTGAACTGCGCGGTTTCTTCCGTCAGGGGATGATGTGTCTTCAGTGAAAAACTACCCGACATTTCGCTTTCCGTCGTCAAGGGATGGGTGATGATCGTGGGATCCGTTTCGGCGGTCTCGAAAGGGACGACGCTCTTAAACAACAACGGTCCGCCCTGGGTCAAGACGACGATTTTCACTTCGCCTTTGAAGTAGGAAGCGGAAAGGTCGGCGACCTTTCCCAGGGTATCCTGGATGGATACGGAATGGATGAACAAACGGTTGATTTCGTCCAAAAGGCGAAGGCGTTCTTGACGAAGGTTCGAGAGTTCGGTTTGATGGGTAAGGCGGGTGGTCAAGGAAGAGATCAGGATGGACGCCACGAACATGACGATGAAGGTGACGAAATAGTCCGGATGGTTGATATAGAAGGTGAAGATCGGTTGGGTGAAGAAGAAGTTGAAGGAAAGGACGCTCAGGAAGGAAGCGAGGATGCCGAAGAACTTGCCGTGCGTTAACGCCGCGACGCCCATGACGCCCATCAGATAGGTGATCGTCAGGGTCGCGTCCTGGAATTCGAGCGACTTGAAGAAAAGGGAAACCAGGGTCGTGAACGCGACCATCAAAAGAGAAATCGCGAAGTCTCGTCCCATCCTCTTTTTATCGGTGAATCGGAAATTCATCTTCATTCCTTCTTTCATTTACAATTGCCATTATATCACTTTTTCGCGAGCTTGAACTTAGCGCATCTCACCCTTGCAACTTCCGCCCGCGAGGCGTATAACGAAAGGAGAGGGTTACTTTACGACGATGCCCAAAAGACCCGCCAGCGCGACCGCCTGGTCGCTGTTGACGATCAGACCCCGAAGACAATGGGGACTGATACGGATCTGATCGATTTTACAGTCGGCGATGTCCAAGTCTTTGAGCGGGGTATCGCTGAAGTCGGTAAAACTCAGATCGATGCCATGAAGTTGGATCCGTTGAAGATTCGAATTGAAGAAGGATCCCTGGGAGAAATCGCATTTCTTTACTACCATGTCCTGGAAATCCACGTCGGCGAATTCCCCGTAGTTCAGGATGGATTCTTCGATCGTGACATATTGCCCCTTGGACTTTGAGAAGCGGACACCCAACCCTTTGCATCCCGTCATCTTGACGCGATGGAACCGGCTGCCCTCGAGATCGATGTTGGAGAGGTCGCAGTGTTCCAGCAAGCAATCGATGAACTGGCATTTCTTGAAATCGCCGACGAACTTGACGCGTTCGAACACGCAACCGTTGAATTCGGCCGGGAAATCGACCGAAATCGTCCGATTCTCGAAGCGCAGGTCCATATACTTGGGTTGGGTAAGTCGGTCTTCGAAGGTTTCAAGTTCAGTTGAGAGGTAGAGTTCATACGGGTTTTTCTTCTTCATGTGAAATAAGTCTCCGTTCTGTCATTGTATAGTATAAATTGTAACCGCTTTAACAAAGTCTTTTACATTTTGTTTCTTGATTTCAATCCTGTTTGGACTATAATTAATGTGAAATCGGTAACAAGGGAGGCAACTATGAGAGGGATCGCTACACCAATCACGTATCTGCGCAGGGAAGTCTTTAAGACGGTGGCCAAAGCCGCCTATGACGGTTGGTCGATCGAACAAATCGAACGGATCCCCTACCAAATCATCCAAGGGGACATTCCGCAATACCGCGAATCGGTCGAACGTGAACGGGCGATCGTCCGCTCGCGCGTCCGCCTCGCCATGAACATGGATCTTTCCGACCTGAGCGAAGACGGCTATACGAAGGATTTCGACCTGGATTCGTTGGGGACCCAACAGGTCTCACGCGACCTTTTGAAAGTCATCCCCCACGCCTGCGAAGCCTGCGAAGAGAAGAGTTACTTCGTCACCAATACCTGCCACGGTTGTCTGGCCCATCCGTGCATCTCGGTCTGTCCGGTCGGCGCCACGAGCATGCAGAACGGACATTCCTTCATCGACCAGGAGAAATGCATCAAGTGCGGCAAGTGCTTCGATGTCTGTCCCTATAATTCCATCGCCAAGAACGAACGTCCGTGCAACGCGGCCTGCGGCGTCAACGCGATCACCAAGGATGAAATCGACCGCGCTGTCATCATCCCGGAGAAATGCGTCGCCTGTGGGATGTGCATGGTGTCCTGTCCGTTCGGGGCGATCATGGACAAGAGCGAAATCTACCAGGTCATCCATGCCTTCAAGAACCACGAAGAAGTTTCGGCGATCATCGCCCCGGCCTTCGTCGGGCAGTTCGGCGACAAGGTTTCGGCCGACCAAGTGATCGAAGGCTTGCTTCAACTGGGGTTCACCGACATCAAGGAAGTCGCCTACGGGGCGGACATCACCGCCGTCGAAGAAGCCGAACACTACCTGAAACACGTCCCCAACGATCAACCTTTCCTGGCGACCTCCTGTTGTCCGGCCTGGACGACGATGGCCATGAACGAACTCAAGGAAATGAACTACTGCGTCTCGCCCTCGTCGTCGCCGATGATCGAGACCGCGCGCGCCATCAAACGCAAACACCCCGCCACCAAGATCGTCTTCGTAGGGCCTTGTTCCGCCAAGAAACTGGAAGCGACCTACGGCGATGTGCATCAATATGTCGACTATGTCCTGACCTTCGAAGAAGTGAGCGCGATGTTCTATGCGAAGAACCTGGAACTGCAAACCTTGACGCCCAGTCGTAAACTCGACGACGCGTCGATGGACGGACGGGGGTTCGCGGTGAGCGGCGGCGTCCTCAAAGCCGTCGAGAACGTCATCCGACGCATGGATCCCGATGCCATGGTCACCATCGAGCGGGCGGAGAACCTCACCAACTGCCGCAAAATGATCCTCTTGGCCAAAGCCGGGAAAAAGAACGGGTATCTGTTGGAAGGGATGGCCTGTCCGGGCGGATGTGTCGGCGGTGCCGGGACGATCGTCAATCAAAACAAAGCCAACGGACATGTCCAAGCGTTCGCCAGACAGTCCTCCAAGAATACCGCGTTGAAGACCTTCGATGAATTCAAGAAAGAGTCCCTCTAAATTATAACGGAAAGAGAACGCCGGTCGTTCTCTTTTTTCATGCATGTTTCTAGTGAATGATGCAGGAAGAAACATGGTAGAATAACAGAAGTGGAGGAGAATTGAATGAAACTCTTTTATTCCGATGCCCGGCCTTATCCGGTCGGCTTTGAAGATGAACTGAAGAAACGCGGCTTCGACGTCGTAGCCCCTACCCAAACTCCGCTGGATCATCCGGAATCCATCGAGCTGATGATCGGGTCCAACTATTTCGTCACCCATGATCCCGCCCCCTTCGTCAACCTCGCGTTCCTGCAACTCAATAGCGCAGGCTATGATAAAATCCCGGTCGCCAAACTCAAGGACATGGGCGTGGTCGTCTGTAACGCTCGTGGCGTCTATGGCCAACCGATCGCGGAATGGGTCGTGATGCATTGGCTCATCTCGCTGAAACAAGCGATCGAGGTCTATCGTATGCAGACTTCAAAAGTCTGGAAGAACCGTTCGGTAAAAGAAGCGCAGGACCAGGAAATCCTGATCCTGGGGACCGGCGACATCGCGAGCGAAATCGCGAAACGGATGCGTCCGTTCAACGTGAAGATCACGGGGGTCAACCGGGATGGACGAAGCGTCGAAAACTTCGATGCGACGTTCACGCTCAAGGAACTCAAGGACCGGATTTCAAACTATGATTGCGTCATCCTGACGCTCCCGCTCAATCCTGAAAGCAAGAACTTGTTTCATCGCGAGTTGATCGATGCGATGAAACCGGGGGCGACCCTCATCAATATCGGTCGCGGCGGAATCATTGATGAAGACGCATTGGCCTGTGCGCTCAATGAAGGAAGGATCGGCTACAGCGCCCTCGATGTGTTCGAAACCGAGCCTTTACCGGCGGAAAGCCCGCTGTGGGACGCGAAGAACAGCGTCGTTTCCCCGCACATCTCCTATAGCGGACAATACAGTAAAGAGCGATTGGCGAAGCTGACGCTTCGCAATCTGGAGAAATTCATCCATAAGCAAGAAACGGAGAACCGTTTATGATCAAGACCGAAGCGCAGAAATCCGAATTCAAACGCATGTTGGACTATTACGACACGCCCTTCACATCCAACGACCAAGGGACCCTGATCACCATCTTGAAGGAAACGCAGAAAATCTTCGGATGCGTCCCCAACGAAGAGATCCTGGAAATCGCCCGGGTTATGAAATCCAGCGAAGGGATCTTGAAATCGATGATCCGTCGTTTCCCCAGCTTGTTGGGGGAGAGCGCGACGCATACGATCCTGATGTGCAACGGGGAGCGCTGCGAGAACCGCCAGAGTTTCAAACTCATCAAGGACATCGAGAAATACCTGGATTGTCCGGTGGGGCAGACCACCAAAGACAAGAAGTTCGAACTCAAGACCCAACATTGCCTGCGCCGATGCATGGAAGGCCCCAACATAAACATCGATAGCGACCAATACGGGGCGATGACCTTGGAGAAGTTCAAAGACATCCTACGGAAATACAAGTGAGAAAAAATCTCACTTTTTTTATTTTATGGGTTGACAGAAGAAAAATCTAGTGTATTATTGTATTAGGTACTTAATACAGTAGTACAGAACGGAGGAGACATGGATCAATTCCAATCCACCCAACCGATTTATCTTCAGATCATGGCACTGATCAAGCGTCAGATCGCCACGGCCCAGCTTCGTCCGGGAGGACAACTGGGAAGCGTACGCGAATTGGCGATGAACTATCAAGTCAATCCGAACACCGTGCAGCGGGCATTGAGCGAACTCGAACGAGAAGGCTTACTCAAGAGCGACCGGACGGTCGGACGATACGTGACCGACGACTTGTCGATGATCGAGGCATTGCATCGAAGTCTGTTTCTCGAGGCGACATCCCGCTATGTGGATGAAGTCAATGAATTGAATGTGAGCGCCGATGAGGCGATCAAAGCTGTGAGAATCCAGTTGAAAGGGGAAAACACATGATTGAAATCACCAACGTCACCAAGAAATACGCGGGGAACACCGCCTTGGACGATGTCAGCCTGTCCTTGTCCGCCGGTAAGATCGTCGGACTCCTGGGACCCAACGGTTCCGGGAAGACGACGCTGATCAAGATTCTGAATGGATTACTAAGGGATTATACGGGAGAGGTGCTGATCGACGGCCACAAGGTCGACGAACACACCAAAGGATTGGTTTCCTATCTGCCCGACCGGACCTATCTGCCCGATTGGACGGATGCGGAAGGGGCCATCAAGATGTTCAAGGACATGTACGCGGACTTCGATGAAACGAAGATGCGCAGTCTGCTTGAGAAACTGAACTTGAACCCGAAACAGAAGTTGAAGACGATGTCGAAAGGGATGAAGGAGAAATTCCAGTTGGCGCTTGTCATGAGCCGCAACGCGAAGATCTACATCCTGGACGAACCCATCGGAGGCGTCGATCCCGCGGCGCGCGAGTTGATCCTGAATACGATCCTGCAGAACTATGCGAGCGATTCCTTGGTGTTGATTTCGACCCATTTGATCGCCGACATCGAGCAGATCTTCGATTCGGTCATCTTTCTAAAAGAAGGGAAAGTCGTCTTGCATGACGATGTGGACAGTGTCCGGACGAAAAAAGGCATGTCCATCGAAGCATACTTCAAGGAGGTCTTCAGATGCTAATCAAATTGATCAAACACGATCTACTCGCCACCTATCGCGAGTTCACCGGATTATATGTCGCCCTGATTTCGATGGCGATCGTCGGACCCGTCGTCATCAGCACGAAAAACGAATGGCTGATCGCGATCCTGTTCTTCGGTCTCTTCGGATTCACCATCGCCACCTTGGTGGTCACCTTCATGACCATCATCAAACTCTACAGCCGCCGTCTGTTCAGCGATGAAGGGTATCTCACCTTGACCTTGCCGGTCAAGACCCGCGATACCATCGCTTCCAAAGTCGCGACCGGCGTGTTCTGGTCCTTCGCGACCATCGCGGTCTTCTTCCTCTCCTTCACGCTCTTCACCACGATCTTCTACTTCATCCTGACCGGGACGCAGTGGTACGACGTCAGCGTCGATATCGCCGCCATCCTTGGGCAGATTAGCGATACCGGCATCTTCAATGTCCTCTTCAACGCTTCGCTGCTGGGCTTCCCGCTGAGTTTCATGGATACCGTCTACTCGATGACCCTGCTCTTGTTCATCATCACCTTGGTCAACACCAGTCTGATCCGCAAGAACCGCGTCGCCGCGGGGGTTGCATTGTATCTTCTTGCAAGCATGATCCTGGGATCGATCTTGAGTAACCTGCATGGCGAATCGATCCTGTTCACGGAATTGATCCTGAAACTGAATGAATCCAGCGGCATCGCGGATGTCGCAAACGCCCTGCGTGCATTCAACTTCACGTTCAACGGGATGGACTATGCGATCACTTTGGTCGGGAAACTGGTCTACATCGTCGGATTGGGGTTCGGTACCCATTGGCTACTTGAGAATAAATTGGAAATCGAATAAAAAAAACAGGAGTCGCTCGCGCGGCTCCTTATTCGTATTCGTCGTATTTGAGGTTCTTGCCCCGGACTTTCTCGGCCGGGTACTTCACGGCGTTCTTCACCATTTTGCGTCGCAGTTCATCGCCCAGGTCGAAGCCGTACAGGTCGCTGAAACGGATGAGATGGAAAAACACGTCGGCGAGTTCGTCGCCGACCGCTTCGCGTTTCGCTTCCAGCGCGCTTAGCGATTCTTCCAGGTTTTTATATCGGAACAGTTCTAAAAGTTCGGCGGCCTCCCCGACCAAGCCGATGGCCAGATCCTTGGGGGTATGGAATTGCGTCCAGTCGCGTTCATCGCAGAACGTCCGGATCTCGCTTGTCAGTTCTTCAAGTTTACTCATGTGCATCACCGGTTTCATCATACGTTATCCGATCGCATCTGTCCATGCGTACCGATTTCGTTTTACTGTCAAATCACGGCGCATTACGATAAAATGGAAGAAAGAGGTGATTGTATGCAAAAGATCCTCATGGTCTACTACAGCGGCGGCGGGAACACCAAAGCGATGGCGCGCGCGATCAAAGACGGGATCGCGAAGAATAAAAACATGGATGTGGAATGCGTCCAAGTCGGCATGATCCATCCCGACCGGGTCGGCGACTATGACAAGATCCTTTTGGGCTGTCCGGCTTCCGGGATGGAAGAGCTGGAGCCGAATCATTTCGAACCGTTCTACGAAGCCTGCAAGAAACATCTCCGGGATAAACCCGTCGCCTTGTTCGGGTCGTATGGTCTGGGCGTGGGGCATTGGATGAAGAAATGGGAAAGACGATGCATCCTGGACGGGGCGATCCTTTTCGACGAGGGGTTCATTTGTCTCGGCACACCGGAAGGGGAGATGATCGACGATCTGATGGATTTCGGGCGTCGTTTCTCGGAATTCAACGTATGATCGTCCATTTCATCCAACACAGCGGGGTGTTGATCGAATTCGAAGACAAAACCTTGCTTTTCGACTATTGGAAAGGGAAGCTGACCATCCCCTTAGAGAAGCCCCTCTACATTTTCATCTCCCATCGTCATAGCGACCACTATACAAAAGAAGCGCTGGATTTCGACGGCATCGTCATCGCGGACCAAGGCGTGCATCTTCCGCTCGATCCGATGCATCATACGGTGGCTCCGGGCGACAAGATCCACATCGACGACGTCTTGATCTCCGTGTTCGGCTCGACCGACGAAGGCGTAAGTTTCTTGGTCGAAACCAATCAAAAAAAGATCTTCCATGCGGGAGACCTGAATTTATGGCATTGGAAGGATGAATCGACGCTTGATGAAATCGAAGAAGCGAAAATCCTTTTTGATCGTGAACTTTCCATGATTCCAAACGACGGCTTGGATTTGGCGATGTTTCCGGTGGACCCGCGCCTGGGGAGCGACTTCGACGAAGGCGCTCGCGTCTTCACCTTGAAAACAAACCCCGCCTATTTCCTCCCGCTTCATTTCAGCGGAAACCCTGATAAAGTACAGACGTTCGCGGACTGGATCCGCTCGACGGATACGACCCTCTTACGCAGCGACCAAGGAATCACGACCTTCGAAATCAAATAACGACCGTCAATCCAAGACGGTCGCTTCATTCGGGTTCAGTAAGCCGTAGATGGCATGGTCTTCCCATTGCCCGAAAACATTGATGCTTTTACGCAGAACGCCTTCCATGACGAAGCCGTTCTTTTTTAACAAGGCGACCGTGGCGAAGTTGGTCGGCATGACTTCCGCGCTCACCTTATGCAACTTCAAATCCTCGAAGGCATGCTTCAGTAATCGTTTGAGGATCTTGTCCCCGTAACCCACGTGCTGATGGCGGTAATCGACCAAGATCGAAATGTGCGCGTTATGGTAGTTCTCACGCAACACCCGATACAACGAGGCCCGGGCGATCATCTTGCGCCCTTTCCCGACCACGGCGAAATTATACGCATCCCCGCGTTCGAAATTCAACAGACTCTCCAACACATGACGCTGATGCGCTTCCAGCGTATAGAAATCCTTTTGCTTGGTCGGGAAATTCCGCTCGATATGAAAACGGTTCGCCCGGTTGAATTCCAACAACGTCGGCACTTTGATGGTATACATCGGTACAAGCATCACGTCATCGATTTGAAGTTCCATGGTTTCCCCCCATTAGCACTTAGGTAAACTTATTATAATAACTTTTCGTGAAAATTGCGACAACTATTGTGAAAAATCAATAGGTCTTTGCAAGGTTGTACGAAATTTCGGTCAAGTGCGGATGCAAAAAAAGAGGAAAGTAGAGTACAATAAGAGTGCGGACAAGAGGAGAACCCTATATGACCCTAATTCCGAAGGAAATCAACCGAATTTACGTGACCGGACACAAGCATCCGGACTCCGATTCAGTGTGTTCGGCGATCGCCTACGCACGTTTGAAACAGATCCAGGGCGTCGATGCCGTCGCATGCCGCCTGGGGGAATTGAATCGGGAGACCAAGTATATTTTAAACAAATTCAAGGTCGAAGAACCGATGATCCTGGATGATGCCCGGATGACCTTGCAGGAGATCGAGATCGACAGCCCGATCGCCGTGTTGCCTGAAACCACCATCTACGAAGCGTGGCAACTCATGAATTCGACCGGTCGCCAAGCCTTGGTCATCACGGATGAAGATTCGCGTTTATTGGGGATGTTGACCAATTCGAACTTGTCGGCGGTCGCCATGGGCGATACCGCACGGTCGATCGAACTGTTGAAACAAACGCCGGTCGAATACATCGCGAAGACCATCAAAGGGGAGTTGGTGTATCGTCCCGATCAGACGCGCCTCAACGGGAAAGTCTCGATCGTCGCCGTCGCGGAAAACAAGCTTGAACGCTATGAACTGAGCGACCGCACCGTCATCGTCGGCAACGATACCGAAGCGATGATCCAGGCGATCGAAAAGAACGCGGCCTGTCTTGTGGTGGTATGGTGCGATGAAATCCCCCAGGTCGTCATCGAACATGCCCGCGTGAAGGGATGCGTCATCATCAAGTCCGGCCACGGAACCTTGAACACCTCCCGTTACATCTATTACTCGACCCCGGTCAAACTGATCATGAGTCATAACTTAATCACCTTCAATAAGGCGGAATACGTGGACGATGTCTCCAACAAGATCATCAAGACGCGTTTCCGCACCTATCCCGTCGTCGATGACAAAGACCGTGTCTTGGGTCTGGTCTCCCGTTTCCACTTACTCAATGCGAAACGGAAACGGATCATCCTGGTCGACCACAACGAAGTGTCGCAGTCGGTCGAAGGGATCCTGGAATCCGATCTGATCGAAATCATCGACCATCATCGCATCGGGGACATCCAGACCAACAAACCGATCACCTTTAGGAACCAGTTGGTGGGCAGCACCTGTACGATCATCGCCAGTCTCTATGAAGAAGCACGTTTGATCCCGGAGAAAGACATCGCGGGTCTCTTGTGTTCGGCGATCGTCTCGGATACGCTCAACTTCAAGTCGCCGACCACCACGCCGACCGACTTCTATACCGCCCAGCATCTGGCCCAGATCGCCAACCTGAGCATCGCGGACCTGGCGAAGGAAATCTTCACCAACGGCGCGGCCTTGGGTGACAAGACGATGGATCAGATCATCGAACACGACATCAAGGAATTCAACTTCAGCAACACGAAACTCCTGGTCGGGCAGATGAGCCTCTATGACATTTCCCAGTTGGAACCCCTCAAGGAAGAACTGGTCAAGGCGATGGAAGACTATGCGGCGCGCAAGAAGATCGATTTACTGTTGATGCTGTTTACCTCGCTCCAACAAAACGGATCCGCCATGCTGTATGCCGGTAAAGAGGGATGGATCGCCGAGGAAGCCTATCCCGGCATCGACAACATCAACCTGCATATCTTCGAAGACATCGTTTCCCGTAAGAAACAAGTCATACCGCGGGTTTCCGCCGTCATTCAGGAAAACAAACTGTAGGAGGAGAAGAGATGAAAAAACTCGGATTGGCCGTGATCGGCACCAGCTGGATCACCGCGGCGTTTCTCTCGGCGGCTCGCGAATGCGACGCCTACGATATTCGGGCCGTGTATTCCCGTACCTTGGACAAGGGGCAGACCTTCGCCGATGCAAACAACATCCCGAAAGTCTATACGGATTTGGATGAAATGCTGAAGGATGAAGCGATCGACGTCGTCTACATCGCTTCCCCCAACGACATGCATTACCCACAAGCCAAACAAGCCATGTTGGCGGGGAAAGACGTGATCGGGGAAAAACCCTTGGTCTCGACCTTGCGTGAAATGGAAGATTTGGTCCGTACCAGCATCGTCACCGGCAAGTTCGTGGTCGAGGCGATCACCCTCCGCCATGTCCCCAATCTAGAAATCGTCAAACAAGCACTCCCGCGCATCGGCGCATTGAAGATCGTACGCGCCGACATGAGCCAGTTCTCCAGCCGTTATCCCGCCCTCAAAGAAGGCAAGGTCACCAACGTCTTCGATCCGCACCATTCCGGCGGCGCCCTCTACGACATCGGGATCTATCCGATTTCGTTGGTCGTCAGTCTTTTGGGCGAACCGCTCAATTTCACCTATACCGCCAACCTGCATGAAAACGGCGTCGATCTGTCCGGGATCTTCCTCTTGGAGTATCCCGAGACCAAAGCCGTCTGTAGTTTCACGAAGGATTCCTACGGACCCAACTTCACCGTCTTCGAAGGGGATCAAGGGTATCTTCAGATCGACGGGGCGCCCAGCCGCATCGGCAACGTCACCCTGGTCACACCGCAAGGCAAGGAAGAACTGGGCGTAGCCCAGGTCGAGAACAGTATGGTCTATGAAGCCGGTGTGTTCGCGAACCTCTTCCGCACCCGCGACCAAGCGTTCTATGATTCATTAACCAAACATTCGCTGATTCTCGCCCGGATCATGGAAGACGGACGGAAACATGCGGGGGTTCGCTTCGACGCAGACACACGATGACGATAACGTCATCGTTTTTTTACCTACACTTAACACAATCGAAAGTCACGCATCTTTCATTTTCAACGACATATCACTATAATAAAGTTACAAGGAAGGTGTCCGTATGAAACTCGTCGTATCCAAAGACTCTTTTTTCACCAGCGCCATGGCTGCGCATATCATCGAAGGCCAATTGCATCAGAAACCCGCATCGTTCATCGCCTTGCCTTCCGGACCCACGCCGCTGGCCATGTTTGAACAACTGGTCGACGCGTACAAGAAAAAGGAAGTCGATTTCAGTAAGGCGCATTTCATGGGGGTCGACGAATACCTGGGGTATGGCCACGACCATCCCGACAGCGTCGCCCATAGCCTGTACCAACGCTTCTTCATCCCTTGCGACATCCGTCCCGACCAAATCCATCTGATCGACGGTGCGGCGGATCCCGAGAAGGAATGCGCCGCGTTTTCCCGTTTCCTCGACGAAGTCGGAGGCTTGGACCTCATCGTCACCGGCATCGGTCTCAACGGCCATCTCGCCTACAACGAACCCGCGGAGTCCCTTTCCCCGCGCATCCACGTGAACGGTTTGGGGGAAAACACCCGCCTCAGTCTGATGAAAGACTTTAGCGACCAAACGGAAATCCCTTCCCAGATCATCACCCTGGGAATCGCCGATTTCCTCAACGCCCGTAAACTGCTGGTCGTCGCGACCGGTCCCAATAAATCCTCCGTCGTCCGCCGCTTGGTCCAAACCCGCGAAATTTCGACCTTTTTTCCCGCATCCTTCATGATCCTCCACAAAAACGCGATCCTCAGTGTCGATGAAGTCGCCGGGAAAGAACTCAACCCCGATTTCACATCGCAAAGCATCGGCTAATATGGCCCAGTTCATCGCGTTTCTGACCTTGAGCGAAAGGATGCTTGAAAAGAAAGACTGGAACGAGACGGATGAAACCCTTGTGATGGAACACTTCGCCCGCCTCCAGCGTTTCGCAAAACAAGGGAAAGTGATCATGGCCGGTCGGACCCAGGACGACCCTCCGGTCGGATTGGTTCTGTTCTATGCGGATTCCATCGAAGACGCCAACGACTTCATCGAAGATGATCCCGCCGTGATGGGGGATGTGATGCGAGCCGTGGTGAGACCGTACAAAGTCGCGGTATCCAATGCCCTGTTAAGTTAAAAACCTTCCGATTCGGGAAGGTTTTTTCGTCAGGCTTTAATGTAGGCGTAGCCCAGGGTCTGCAGTTTCGCAAGTTGACCGACCCCCGAGGGAACACTCTGGATGCCCTCGATCAAGTCGGCTTCACTGATGTGATGCAACTTCATCGCATTACGGCACGCCGTGACATCCACGTCGTTCGCGATCAGTTCAAGCAGATCGTCGTAATGGTCGCTCATCGGCGTACATAGCAGGATGGCCGGTCCGTTGATCACCAAGGAGACCCGCGACACCGTGACGCTTTCATCCGCGATGAGGTTCAGGATGTTCTTGAAGGTCATCTCGGCTTTTATTTTCTGACTTAAGTGGAAGACGACGGAGACTTCGACTTTTTCCGGATCGATCATGGTTTCACCTCGATTTCGATCAACAATTCGGTATGGTCCCCGCGCTCGCGTTTCCGTGCGACGGTGATTTCCCCGACCCGATGGTTGGCCAGGTAATTCTTCACCCGCTCGGTCGCCGACTTGGGCAGATACCCGACGGTTTTATTGAACGGGGTCAGGACTTCGATCTTCTTCTCGACGCTATCATACGAGAGTTGGAGACGATCGCTCGCGTTGAGGTGTTCGATCAGCGAAGGACGATAGGTCCCGTCGCTGTTGAACTCGTCGGTCTTGATGACGTAGAGCCGCCAGCCGTGCGGTTTCGGGAAACTGAAAAACGAAGGTTTCCGCGGGGCTTCATTGAAGTCGCGCGGTTTCTTGAGATAGAGGTAGAGCAGGGTGGAAACAACGATGAACAGCACGAAATACGGTAAAAAATCAGACATGAGTGACCTCTTTTCTCATCTTGATGATATACGACGGTAGACCGATGTCGATATTGAGGGGCGCATAGAACTCGACGCCCTGATGGTGAAGGTGTTCGACACGTTCACGCAACGATTTATTCATGGGAAACAAAAGCGCATCGGAATGAAGGATGCATGAGATACGGCGGAACATCCCCCGGCTTTTCAGGTTATTGGCGAGATAGTCCAGGGTGTCGCGCAACTCTTCCAGGCTTTTCGGATTGAAACGGATATGCCCGACCTTACGGTCGCGCGAAAGGATCTCGCTGAGATCTTTCACGAACTCCCGGTTGGTTTCGATCCAATCCAGGGTCAAGAGTGAATCGTGGGCGACATAGTCATGGGCGTCATAGATTCTCGGCACGAACTCCTGTTCGCTGAACACGCGGAAAAGATGCAGGATCCGCTCTTCGGATTCGATCCTCGTCCAACGATAGATCTCACTCAACTCGACGCCGCCTTCTTCCTTAAACTCGCGTCGCAGCGCCTGAAGAACCGTCTCGCCGTCTTCGACCTTGCCTCCCGGCATTTCCCATTTCCCCGCATACGGATCCGACATCCGTCGACCGACCAGAAGCTTGCCTTCCGGATTGGTCAGGATACCGATCGCGACTTCGATCTTCTTCGCCATGGCATCACCTCTTGTCTACAGTATACTCAATCCATTGCCTTTGGTCGATACCTGCCTTACAATGAAGGAAAGAAAGTGGTGAAAACGATGAAGGTCGCCTTCCTTTATGATTTCGATAAGACATTGTCGCCCAAGGATATGCAGGAATACGGGTTCATCGAGGCGATCGGGTTCGACGACGCGGGCCGTTTCTGGTCGTTGGTCGACCAAACGGCCAAAGAAGAAAAGATGGATCGCATCATGGCCTATCTTTACGAAATGGTCAGACAGGCGAAACGTCATGGCGTCGCATTGACGCGTGAGTTTTTGGCGGATTTCGGGAAGAACGTCGTGTTGTATCCCGGGGTCGAGACCTGGTTCAGTTCGATCAACGCGTATGCGTCGTTTTTAGGCATCGAGCTCGAACATTTCATTTTGTCGTCCGGTCTCAGGGAAATCATCGAAATGACATCGATCGCGAAG
>JAHFCO010000014.1:0-19771 GCA_023249475.1 Bacillota bacterium
ACTACCTGACTTTCGCGATTCCGTTTCAGGAGAACAAGCGCTATTCCGGCTGTCTGTTGATCTTTCAGGACATCACGGTCTACATGGAAGGGGACAGGATGCAGAAGCGGTTCATCGCGGATGCATCGCACGAGTTGCGAACCCCCTTGTCCGCGATCAAAGGCATGGTCGAGATCCTGAACCGTCCCGACTTCAACGATGATGAAACACGCAAGGAGTTCCTGCATCAAATCCAGCAAGAAAGCCTGCGCATGGATGCGATCATCCAGGATTTGTTGGCCTTGTCTCGGATTTCATCCAAAAAGATCATTCTGCATCCCCAACGGGTCAACCTGCACGATGTCATCGAGAACAGTTTCTCAACCCTGAAATCTACCTTCAAGGAAAAAAACATCGATTTCATCAACGACACTTTGGAATGCGGGTTTGTCGAGATGGATCCGCAGAAAATGCACAACGTGTTTACGAATCTGTTCACCAACGCCATCCATTCGACGGATAAAGGCTACGTTCGCGTCAGTTGCGAAAAACGGGATGACCGGATCGATATCCATGTCCTGGATACCGGCGCCGGCATCCCCAAAGCCGACCTCGAACACATTTTCGATCGTTTCTACCGTGTCGAGAAACACCGCGCACGGAGTACGGGCGGGAGCGGTCTTGGGTTGGCCATCGTCAAAGGGATCGTCGAAGCCCATGGCGGCACGGTATCCGTGAATTCCACCGAAGGAGAAGGGACGACCTTCACCATCACGCTCCTGTCGAATTAACACAATCTTAACCAAAAATCGAACAAGAATTGTTTGAAAACTGATACAATGTTCAAGAAATGAGTGATTTTCTCTTAACTCATGGAGGTAACATGGAGTCTGTTCTAAAGATCAGCAATCTCAATCTCTTCTATAACAACGTTCAGGCATTGTATAACATCGATATGGATATCAAAATGAATCACGTCACCGCATTTATCGGACCCAGCGGTTGCGGGAAGTCGACGCTACTTCGTTGCCTAAACCGAATGAACGATTTGATCGAGAACTGTAGGATTGAAGGCAGCATCCAATTGGATGGCGCTGAAATCTACGATAAAAACCAAGATGTGGTTAGCTTGAGGACAAGGGTCGGGATGGTGTTTCAAAAACCCAATCCGTTCCCGAAGACGATCTACGAGAATGTCGCGTACGGATTAAGGTGTCAAGGAATCAACGATAAGAAAATATTGGATGAAGTGGTTGAAAAGTCGTTGAGAAAAGCCGCTCTATGGGAAGAAGTGAAAGACAGGCTCGGTCAAAACGCTTTAAGGCTAAGCGGAGGGCAACAACAACGCCTATGCATCGCCCGGGCGATCGCGATGGAACCCGAAGTCATTTTGATGGATGAACCGACGTCCGCCCTGGACCCGATCGCCACCGCCAAAATCGAGGAATTGATCCAGGATCTTAAGGCCGAATACACGATCGTCATCGTCACCCACAGCATGCAGCAAGCGGCGCGGATCAGTGACGAAACCGCCTTCTTCCTCATGGGAGAACTGATCGAAATGAATACGACGAAGAAATTGTTCCAGCTTCCCAACGATAAACGAACGGAAGACTACATCACCGGAAGGTTCGGATAGGAGAAACCATGGTAAAAATCGATACCGAATTAACACTGTTTCAGGATGCAATCCTTCAAATGTCGGACAAAGTACGTCGAATGTATATTATGGCGCTTGAAGTCCTGGAGAGCGGAAACAAAGAGAGGGCGTTGGCGATCATCCAGCTGGATGAATTCGTCAACAACGATGAAGAAGAGATCAACGATCGCGGGTTGGAAGTCTTGTCGCTTCTAGCGCCGGTGGCAAGCGATTTGCGCGTCATCGTCGCAGGAATCAAAATCGCCTCCGATCTGGAACGGATCGGCGACTACGCGAAGAACATCGCACGATATGTCATCAAGAACGAGCGGTTGGAACCGGAACTGATGCGACATGCACGAAGCATCGGTGACCAGTTCGTATTGCTTTATGATAAGGCGATCGAATGCTACCGTACGAAAGATGCGAAGACGGCGATCGAAGTCCCGCAACTGGATGATGAAATCGATGCCGCATTCACCCTCTTGATCCGCTTCATCGAGGAGCGGATGGAAGCGGGGGAAAACATTCCTCACCTTGTCGCGACCGTCGGTATGCTCCGTAACATCGAACGTGCCGGTGACCATACCAAAAATGTCTGCGAACATTTGATCTATCAAGTTCGCGGTCAACATTACGACTTCGGATAAAGAACCCTTTGAATGATGATGCGCTCTTGAGAAGGGGTGCATTTTCGATTAGTGGAGGGTGAGGCATAGCCCAACAGTTCGAATCGTAGGTTCCGATGCAACGGAAGGTTGCCGTGTACCCGTTCTGAAGATAAGTGATGAAAAGCGATTGCCGGATGATGGATGAGTTCGGGTTAACGTCGGTATGCCGACGTTGTCCGACAAGAAACGGAGAAGAAATGAAAACCAATAGAAAGATGTTGAAAAAACGCAATATGATCATGCGTCCCTTGAAGTTCTCGCTATTACTTATGATCATACTTTCGAATGCGGCATGCCGGCAAAAATCCAACTTAGGGTTGATTCTCGCCGGGTCGACTTCGGTACAACCGTTTGCCGAGACTTTATCGGAAGCATACATGGTCCTTCATTCCGAAATTACCATCGATGTCCAAGGGGGAGGCTCGTCGGCAGGGATCATGTCCGCGCAGACCGATACGGCCGATATCGGTATGTCCTCAAGGAATCTGAAAGACGATGAGGTCGGTCTCTGGTCCGTTGAAATCGCAAAAGACGGTCTCGCCGTGATCGTGCATTCGAAAAACACGGTTCAGAACCTTACCTTGAGCCAGGTTCGCGACATCTATGCGGGCGTCATCACGAATTGGAAAGAATTAGGTGGCAGGGACGCGAAGATTCACGTCATAACGCGCGAAGAAGGATCGGGTACGCGATCTGCGTTCGAAGGGTTGCTGATGGATAAAACCGAAATCGACCCGCGCTCGATCGTTCAAGACTCCAACGGGACGGTGAGACAACTTGTCGGTGACGATATCAACGCGATCGGATATATTTCATTGGGTTTGGTGAACGAAAAAGTCAAGGCATTGAAACTTGAAGGCGTCTCCGCCACGCGTGAGAATGTCATCAACGGTACATATATCCTTTCACGCCCTTACTTGTTCGTTTTGAAAAGCGAACCGGTGGGCGAGGTTAAACAGTTCATCGACTTCTGTCTGTCTGACGAGGGTCGGGCGCTACTGGATGCCGAAGGTCTGATTACGACAGACAAAGGAGGGGCACAATGAACATCAAAAAAGAGAAAAACCTGCGTCGCGCCTTCTTCTTCATCGCTCTTTCGACGTTATCGGTCTTGGCGATCATTACGCTGTTCATTTTCTTTGAAGGGATCCCGTTGATCAATAAGGTCGGGGTATTCAAATTCCTGTTTGGAATGAAATGGGCTCCGAGCCAAGGGCTGTACGGCATTTTCCCGATGATTATCGGAACGTTGTCCGTGACCCTTGGAGCCGCCTTGATTGGCGTGCCCGTGGCCCTGTGCGTTAGTATCTTCCTAACGGAGTTCGCCCCGAAACAAATCCGGATGTTCATGCGGTCCACGATTCAACTGTTGGCGGGGATCCCATCCGTCGTCTACGGGTTCTGGGGTTTGACGTTCATCGTCCCGTTTATCCGCGATTATCTCGGCGGTCCGGGTCTAAGCATTCTTGCAGGTTCCTTGATTTTGGCCATCATGATATTGCCGACGATCATTAGTATTTCGGAGGTATCTTTGTTGGCGTTGCCTGGATTATACAAGCAGGGGTCGTTGGCCTTAGGCGCCACCCACTGGCAAACCATATGGCGCGTACTCATCCCCGCCGCCAAGTCCGGCATCATGGCCGCCATTATTTTGGGGATCGGGCGGGCGATCGGTGAGACGATGGCAGTCATCATGGTCCTCGGAAACGCGGTGGCGCTCCCGAATTCGATCTTGGATCCGGCGCGTACGTTGACAACTAACATTGGAATCGAGATGGGTTATGCTTCCGGCGACCATCAACAGGCGCTATTCGCGACCGGGATCGTGTTGTTGGTTATGATCATGATTCTCAATTCCGCGGCCCAATACATCGTGAGGAAGAAATAATGCAAATCCGTCCCACTACAACTGAAAAGATCGCTAAATTCATCATCTGGACGATTTCGATCCTCGTCGTTTTACTGTTGTTCTTTATCGTCACTTTCATTCTGATTAAGGGGATTCCGACTTTGACATGGGAATTCCTTACGCAGAACCCGGCAAGCAGCGGTCGTGAAGGTGGAATATTGTCGACCATCGTCAGCACTCTGTTGGTCACGATGGTGGCGATCATCGTCGCCACTCCGTTCGGGGTGGGGACCGCATTCTACTTGACGGAATTCACTCATGAAAGCAAGGCAACCCGTATCATCCGCTTCTCGGCCGAATCCTTGGCGGCGATTCCCTCGATCGTCTATGGATTGTTCGGTTTCATCTTCTTTGTCATCTTCCTGAAACTCGGTTGGTCGGTTCTGTCCGGGGGGCTGACGATGGCCGTCATGATCTTGCCGACCATCATCCGTACGTCGGAGGAAGCAATCCTTTCGGTTCCTGCGCAATACAGGGAAGTGAGTTTTTCGCTGGGCGGATCGAAGTGGCAAACCATCACCACCGCCGTATTGCCTTCCGCTTTTCCCGGGATCGCCACGGGCGTCATTCTGGGAATCGGCCGCTGCGTCGCCGAAACGGCCGCGGTCATTCTGACCGCTGGTTCATCCATCCACATGCCGAATTCCTTTTTCGATCCTGCGCGAACGATGGCGGTCCATTTCTATATCATGGCGCGCGAAGGCATCTCGATGGAGAGGGCGTACGGGACGGCGGCATTACTGGTCATCATCATTTTCTTCATAAATCTAATGGCTAACATGATTGTTAACCGTTTCGTCGCGAAAAGCCGATAAAAAGAGGAACCATGTCAAAACCATCAAAAATCATCGCCAGGAATCTCAATTTCCATTATGGCGAGAAGCAAGCCATCAAGAATCTTAATCTCGAAATATCCGCCAACGAGATTTTCGCACTTTTCGGACCGGCCAATAGCGGTACGACCACGTTCTTTAGAGCCCTGACTCGTCTATGCGATCTGGATCCTCATACGAAAGTGGAGGGACAGATCCTCCTGGATGGGAAAGACATTCGGGATGCCGATGTCAGTGTCACCGAATTGCGCAGAAAAATCGGAATGGTTTTCGAAGAACCCACGGCTTTACCCATGTCGATTTTCGATAACATTGCTTACGGGCTACGTCTTAGCGGCATCAAGGACAAAAACTTGCTGAAAGAGCGGGTTGAAACCGCGCTGAAGTTGACGGTTCTTTGGGAAGAAGTGAAGGATCGTTTGGACACCCCTGCGCTACGCCTTTCGGGCGGTCAACAGCAGCGCCTTTGCATTGCGCGTACACTGGCGATGTCACCCGATATCATCGTACTCGACCGACCCTGCGCCGCGTTGGATCCCATTTCGACATTGAAGATCGAAGAATCCCTTCAACTTCTAAAAAACCAATTCACGATCATCATCATCCCGCATAGCATTCAACAAGCCGGACGCATCTCCGATAAAGCTGGGTTCATGCTTTATGGCGAGATGATCGAGACGGGTCCGACAAGGGAACTCTTCACCAATCCCAAAGACCAGCGGACAAATGATTACATTACGGGGAGATTCGGTTGATCCTCGCATCCTGTTCACTATTGACATCCGCTGTATTTTGGTCGACTTTCGAAAAAACGTTGAACACCGTTAAGAAAAATCATGCGTCGATGTTTGAAGAATGAACGCGAAACATTTGGTTTCGCGTTTTTTTATGCGATGCTCGATGTCGAACCCATGGTTTCGCATTCACACGTAGGATTTCTGGCCTTTATGAGACAAAAAAAGCTAGTTCCGATCTCAGGAATACTAGCTTCAGTTCTACGGTAATACCTTGATGAAGTCGATTGAATCTAGTCTATGCTTGGCTTGTTTTGGGTTCGTGGGTTTGATGAACATCCACCGCGTTTTTGGCGATGTTGGTGGCATGGTCCCCGATCCGCTCCAGGGTACCCAGGATATCGACGAAGACGCTGGATCCGACGGCCGTCGTACAGACGGAACTCGTCATCCGGTCGAAGTGTTTCTGGCGCGCTTTGAACTCGAGTAAATCGAGGTAGCTTTCGTCTTCCATGACCGAACTGTGCAAGGAATAATCGGATTCGCTGTAGACCCTCATCGAGCGGTTCAACATATGGATGACCAGATCATACATCGCGTTGACATCCTCGAGGGCGGCTTCCGAGAAATTCTCACGGACATCGAAGACCATTTCGTAGAATTCGATGAGGTTGGTGCTCAGATCTCCGATTCGTTCAAGGTTCTTGATGATCGCCAGGTTGGTCGAATAGATTTCCATATCGTGTTCGCCTAAATGTTCCTTGGCGATGATCAACAGGTAATCGGTCAGTTTCGTATCCAGCGCATTGATCGCGTCTTCCAATTGGAGGACGACTTCGTGCGGGGCTTTGTTTCTCGTATTCATATACTGGCGGCTGTTCTCGATTGCATCGACCGCTAACTCGCCCATTTTCATGGTGGCTTTCTTCGCGACGCTTAAGGCGCCGGCGGGTAAAGTAACAGCCAGCTTGGGATCCAAATCATCGGTATTGATTTCAATCCGTTCTTTTTCATCCCCGCGCAGGATGAATTTCACCAGCCAAACCAGTTGCTTGATGAAGGGGAAGAAGAGGATCGTGAAAATGACGTTGAATAGAATGTGTGCGACGGCGATCTGCATCATCGATTCCAACTGAAGCAGGTCCGAGAGATATACGATGAACTTCATATAGAAGGGGAGGAAGAACATCATGATGACGGTCCCCAAGACGTTGAACAACGTATGGATACCGGCGGCGCGGCGTGCCGCCAAGGAACCGCCGATCGCGGCGAGAGCCGCCGTGACGGTCGTACCGATGTTCGAGCCGAAGACAAAGGGGATCGCGGCTGTCAGCGACATTCCGCCGGACTCGTAGATTTTTTGGATAATCGCGATCATGGCGCTGGAAGACTGGATGACGCCGGTCATCACGATCCCGCCCAGCAAGGCAAGGATGGGTTGGGTCGACATCTGGACCGCCAAATCATGGAAGGCTTGGATATCCTTCATGACTTTCAAGGCGTCGCCCATCAGCATCAACCCATAAAACAAGGTTCCGAAACCCATCAAGATTTCGCCGGTATACTTATATTTCTTGCGGCTGGCGAACAAAATGAACAAAGCGCCAAGGAAAACAAAGTAGAGTGCGTATTTTTCGACTTTCAGACCGACAAGGAAGGCGGTGACCGTCGTCCCGATGTTGGCGCCGAAGATGATGCCGACCGTCTGGTCAAGCCGCATCAGACCCGCACGAACGAACCCGATGGTGATCGCGGTGGTCGCGGAGCTGGATTGGATGATGGCCGTGATGCCAAGACCGATGAGTACACCCATCCAAGGTTTGGATGTGAAACGGTCGATGATGTCGCGCAGACGATCGCCCGCCAGACTTTTCAGACCATCGCCCATGAACTTGATTCCGAAAAGGAAGAGGCCGAATCCGCCAAGGATGAACTGCCAATCGATGTCAGCCCACGTTTTTGTATATTCCGTCAGTAAAATCATGTTTCGTCCTCCATTAACGTACTTATTTTAACAGAAAATTAACAAAACTTAAGTCTTGAATTGTTAATTCTCTGTAAACAAATGTCTCTTTGAAAGATGTGGCGTTTTTGCGATATGGTATAATGATACCGGAGGTATGCCATGGAAATCTTGTTCATCAACCGCAGTCAGGAAGGAAGTTGGAGAAACTACCGGAAGTACCTTGATCCGATCGCCGAAAAGACGGCGAAAACCCTTGGCATCCCCACCGATTTCGAATGTTCCGTGATCTTGGTCGATCGTGCGGAAATCCATGCGATCAACCGCGAATACCGTGACATCGACCAACCGACGGATGTCATCAGTTTCGCGATGGAAGAAGGCGAGTCCAGCGGGGTCCCGTCCTCCACCCGTGAATTGGGCGATATCTTCATCAATGTCGAAGCGATCCGGCGGCAAGCCGACGAGTACGGTCATTCCCTTAAACGTGAATTTTGTTTCCTTTTCACCCATGGTTTGCTTCATCTGCTCGGCTTCGACCATATGAACGAGGACGATGAAAAGAAAATGTTCGGATTACAGGAGGTCATTCTGGATGAAATCGCAAAACGTTAGTTTCATCGCGAAGTTTTTCTTGAAATTCAAGTATGCGACGGACGGGTTGATCGACGGTCTCCTGCACGACTTCAGCATCCAGCTGCAGTTCACCTTGGGTCTGATCGCCATCGCCATCGCGTTCTATTTCGGATTCTCGGACATCGAATGGTCGATCTGGCTCATCTGCATCGCCCAGGTCATCGGCATGGAATACATCAACAGTTCGATCGAATCGATCATCGACCGTTTCGACCCGAGCTGGCATCTTTTGACGAAACAAGCGAAGGATCTTGGCTCGGCGGCCGTGTTGTTTAGCGCGATGCTGGCCGGCGTGGTCGGGTTGATCCTCATCGCGCGTCATCTATTCTAAAAGGAGAACCATGAACAAAGAACTATTATTATCCAAGGCGTTCGGCGCCATGAAGAACGCCTATGCCCCGTATTCGAATTATCACGTCGGTGCCTGTGTCCTGACCAAGGACGGGACGATGTTTTTAGGCGCGAACATCGAGAACGCCTCCTTCGGCGCCACCAATTGCGGCGAACGCAGCGCGATTTTCGCGGCCTATTCCAACGGATACCGCAAAGAAGACATCGAAGCGATCGCGATCGTGACCGACGGCCACCGGATCGGCGCCCCCTGCGGGATCTGCAGGCAGGTCTTGTCCGAATTGTTGGAAGCGGATTGCCCGATTTTGCTTTCCAACGGAAAAGAGACGATCGAGAGAACCATCGACGAATTGTTGCCGATGCGGTTTACGAAAGAGGATGTCCTATGAGTTTCAAATCGGGATTCATCGCGATCATCGGACGGCCCAACGCCGGCAAGAGCACGCTGATCAACCAGATCATGCATTCGAAAGTCGCGATCGTGTCGGATAAGGCGCAGACGACGCGCAACAGCATCCGTGCGATCGTCACCGATGAAAATTCGCAACTCATTTTCATCGATACCCCGGGGATCCATAAACCCAAGAGCGAACTCGGACGCCAGATGAACCGTGTCGCCTATTCGTCGCTTTCCGGCGTGGATGTCATCTACTACATCTTCGACGGCTCCGAGTCGTTCGGACGCGGGGACGAGTATGTCATGGAATACCTGAAGAAACAGGAAGTGCCCATCTTCTGCGTCGTCAACAAGATCGATTCGATGGCGAAGGGGAAGTTGCTTGAACTCTTGATGAAACTCAATGCGACGGAAATCTTCAGCGAGATCATCCCGATCAGCGCCAAGACCGGCGACAATGTCGACCGTTTGTTCGAACTGACCCGCAACTACATGCCGGAAGGCGTGAAATACTACCCCGATGAAATGAAAGTGGACTATCCCGAACAGTTCATCCTGGGCGAGATCATCCGCGAGAAACTGTTGGCACGGACCAAGGAAGAAATACCGCATTCCATCGCCGTCGTCTTCGACCAATTCGCGGAAAAGAAGGAAAGCATCTTGATCGTCGCGACCATCCTGGTCGAGAGGGATTCGCAGAAGGGGATCGTCATCGGGAAAGGCGGCGAACTCCTAAAGGAAGTCGGACAGGAAGCACGCCTTGAACTCGAAGCGATCTTGGGGAAGAGGATCTATCTGGAACTCTTCGTACGCGTCGAAAAAGACTGGCGCAACCGCAAAGCGCGGTTGAATTCGCTGGGGTATCTGGACACGGAGATCCACGACGATGAATGATACGGTTTCCCTTATCGTATTGGATCAGCAGGACTACAAGGAAAACGATGCGTTGATTTATACCATAAGCAAAGAGAAAGGGTTTTTGACGTTTCAGGCGAAGGGGTTGCGTAAAATGGAAAGCAAGAACGCCTATGCTTGCCAACCTTTTTCTTTTTCCCAGTTTCGCTATGACGAACGGGAAGGGAGCGGTTTCCAGCTGCTGCATGAAGCCATCCTGATCGAATCCAACCGCCCGTTGCGCGAGAATCTTGTGAAGTCGACCGTCGCATCCGTGTTGAGTGAAACGGTGTTGTTCATGTCGCGCGACGGATTGGACAGTGAAGGAAGCCATGAACTCTATGCGTTGCTTGACGTCCTTTATAAGGAACTCAAGGGAAATGAGCGCCCATACCTGGTGTTGGCGTTCTTCTATGCCCGCGTCGCGGATCTGCTCGGGTTTAGCCCGATGGTCGACGGATGCGCCGTCTGCGCATCGAAAAAGGTCGACAGCATCTCGATTTCGGACGGCGGCTTCGTCTGTCCGGAGTGCCGGGCGGAGATCCAAAGCCCCGTCTATCCTCCGGAGGTTTTGAAACAATTCCGCTATCTCGCCAAAGCCGGACTAAACAATTTCGATGCTTTGGCCACGTCGATCAGCGTGACGCAGGACGTGGTCGAAATCTACCGCGATTTCTTGATCGAACACGCCGGACTGCGCCTAAAGAGTTGGGCATTTTTAGAAAAAGTGCTATAATATCACAGTTACCATTGAAGGAGATCCACTATGTCGAATGTAAGTTTTGAAACGATCGTCAATCATGCGAAAAACTCGGGGTTTGTCTACCAAGGGTCGGAAATCTACGGCGGATTGGCGAACACTTGGGATTTCGGTCCGTTGGGGATCGAACTGAAGGACAATATCAAAAAGGCATGGTGGAAGAAATTCATCCAAGCCAATCCATACAACGTGGGCATCCAGTCCGCGATTTTAATGAATCCGAACGTTTGGGTCGCTTCGGGTCATCTGGGGACGTTCACCGACCCTCTGATGGACTGCAGGCAATGCAAGACGCGCCACCGCGCCGATAAACTGATCGATACCTTTACGAAAGGGACCGTCAATTCTTCCGGTTGGAACAATGCGCAGATGAAGCAATTCATCGATGAACAGCACATCGCCTGTCCGCAGTGCGGCGCGCATGATTTCACCGAGATCCGTCAGTTCAACCTGATGTTCAAGACCTTCCAGGGGGTCACCGAAGACAGCAAGAACACCATCTACCTCCGTCCGGAAACGGCGCAGGGGATGTTCGTCAATTTCCGCAACGTCCAACGGACGATGCGGAAGAAGATCCCGTTCGGCGTCGGTCAGATCGGGAAGTCGTTCCGCAACGAAATCACCCCGGGGAACTTCATCTTCCGTACCCGCGAGTTCGAACAGATGGAACTAGAGTTTTTCTGCGAACCCGGAACCGATTTGGAATGGTACGGCTACTGGAAGACATTCTGCATGGACTGGTTGAAATCCTTGGGATTGAAGGATGAAAACGTGCGTCTGCGCGAACATGAGAAAGCCGAACTTTCGCATTACTCCAAAGGGACCAGCGACATCGAATACCGCTACCCTTGGGGGTTTGATGAACTGTGGGGCATCGCCGACCGTACCGACTATGACCTGAAAGCCCATATGACGCACTCCAAGACGTCGATGGAATACCTCGACCCCGCGACCAACGAGAAATACGTCCCGTATTGCGTCGAACCGGCCGTCGGTGTCGAACGCTTGATGTTGGCGTTCCTCTGCGATAGTTACAACGAAGAGAAGATCGGGGAAGACGACTCGCGGATCGTGATGAAACTCCATCCCGCGCTCGCCCCGTTCAAAGCCTGCATCCTTCCCTTAAGCAAACAATTATCCGCCCAATCCGCAGAAATCTACGGGAAACTGGCGGAGGATTTCATGATCGAATACGATGAAGCCGGAAGCATCGGGAAACGTTACCGCCGCCAAGACGCGATCGGTACGCCCTTCTGCATCACCGTGGATTTCGAAACCCAAGTCGACCAGTGCGTCACCATCCGTCATCGCGATACGATGCTGCAGGAAAGAATCCCTGTCGCTTCGCTGAAAGCCTATCTTGAAGAACGTTGCAGATTCTAGAGCGTGAGGTGTCCGTTTGCCTGAAATCCGTGAAGAAGAGTTAAACAATCTACGAAGCCAGACGGATATCGCGGAAGTCGTCGGTCATTATCTGCCGTTGGTGAAGAAGGGCAAGGCCTTAAGCGCCGTTTGTCCTTTTCATGACGACCACGACCCATCCCTCAATATCAACACCGACCGTCAAATCTATAAGTGTTTCGTCTGCGGGGCGGGGGGGAACGTGTTCACCTTCGTCCGGGATTATGAGAAGATTTCCTTCCGCGAAGCGGTCGTAAAAGTCGCCGACATGGTCGGTTTCAAACTAAGCGCCGAGTTGTCGATGGAAACGCAAAGCGTGGACCCGGCGATCCAACGGCTCTACTCCTGTCTTAAGGACGGGGTCCAGTTCACCCACTATAATCTGAACACGGTGAACGCAAGCGATGCGAAAAGCTACCTTAAGAACCGCGGCATCAACGACGCGATCATCGACAAGTTCGAACTGGGGTACAACCCCGACAACGACGAACTGACGAAATTCCTGAAGGCGAAGGGGCATTCGACCGAAGACTTGGTGAAGTCGAATCTGACGCGCATCAACGAATTCGGCGAGAAGGACGTTTTTGCGGGGAGGATCACTTTTCCGATCCATGATCCGCAGGGTCGACCGGTCGGATTCAGCGCCCGTGCATTACAGAAAGATTTGGCGAAATACGTCAATACGGCGGAGACGCCGATCTACTCCAAAGGCCGGTTGCTTTATAACTATCATCGGGCCAAAACCGCCTGTCGGCAGGCCGGGGAAACGCTGCTTGTGGAAGGCGTGACGGATGTGCTTGCATTCGACAAGGCAGGCGTCTATAATGTATTGGCTACGTTGGGTACCGCCTGTACGAAAGACCAAATCCGCCTGATTCGCCAAATCAGCGAGAAAGTCGTCCTATGTTATGACGGCGATGCGGCGGGGCAGAGCGCAACGTATAAAATCGGGACAGGATTGTTGGAAGCAGGATTCAAACTGGAGGTCATTTCGAACGACACCGGCTTGGACCCTGACGAAATCTGTCAGAAGCACGGAGCGGAAACCTTAGCCGCGTTTTCACGTAAACGGGTATCGTGGCTGGATTTCTTGATCGAATATCGATTGAAAAGCGTCGACCTCAACAACTACTCCCAAAAGAAGGAATTCGTGCGGGTGATGATGAACGAGATCGCCAAGGTCAACGATCGTTTCGACCGTGAAATGCTTGTGCAACGCTTAAGTACGCTGACGAAACTGACGGCGGAACAAATGGGCTTGCTGGCGCCGCGCACGACGACGCAGCCGTCCGAATCGCAACTGCGAAAATCCCCCGTCCTTGCCCCTCGCTTAAGCAAACTCGAATGGGCCGAGAAGGAAATCCTGGGTCAAATGCTGACCGGACGTCTTGCGGCGCTGCAATTCCGCGACGAACTCGGATTTCTCCCCGATCGCCTCAACAACGCGCTCGCGATGACCATCCTCGACTATTACCGCAACCATTCCGAGATTCTTTTGGCCGATTTCATCAACACGCTGGGAGACGGGGCGTTGGTATCGCTGGTCACCGAGATCTCAAACAACGAAATCTATTATAAGGAATACAACCCACGCGCCTTGCGCGACGCGCTTACCCATTGTAAAGCGTCGATGTTGGACCATCAGATCGACCAGCTGAAGATCGAAGCGAAGAAAACGGACGACCTGGTCAAGCGTCAATCCTATGCGAAGCAACTTGAAGACCTGCGTAATGAGAAATTACGCTTGAAAGAACAAAAGAAGGAGGATTAACATGGCTCAACTCAAAACCATCGATGAAATGCGTTCGGACTTTAAGACCGAATACGCGACGAAGGGGAAACTGCTTCAAAGCGGGGTGTTGAAGGCGTTGGATCAATACGATCTCAGCGACGATGAAATGACCGATCTTTATGAATGGTTTACCTCGGAGGGGATTTCCTTATCCGAAGACGAAGACATCGAGGCCGAACTGGACCTGCCGTTGACGGAAGTCGCCGCCCTGATGGACGACGATTTGGAATTCTTGACGGATGATGCGGCGGCCGAGTCGTTCAATGACGACGATGCGGTCGATACCGACCTTTACGACGCCAATTATTCGACGTCCTCGTATTCGCGCATCAACGATCCGGTTAAAATGTATCTCAAGGAAATCGGGCGTGTCAGCCTGTTGAATCCGGAAGACGAACCGACGATCGCGCAGAAAATCAAGGAAGGCGACGAAGAAGCAAAACGCATCCTCATTTCGGCCAACCTTCGTTTGGTCGTGTCGATCGCGAAGAAATATGTCGGACGGGGGATGTTGTTCCTCGATCTGATCCAGGAAGGGAACATGGGCCTGGTCAAGGCGGTCGAGAAGTTCGACTACACCAAAGGCTTCAAGTTTTCGACCTATGCGACCTGGTGGATCCGTCAGGCCATCACGCGCGCCATCGCCGACCAAGCCCGTACGATCCGCATCCCGGTCCACATGGTGGAAACCATCAACAAACTGACCCGTGTCCAACGTCAGTTGGTCCAGGATTTGGGCAGGGATCCCACCGCGGAGGAAATCGCGGCGAAAATGGAAAACATCACGCCTGAAAAAGTGCGTGAGATCCAGAAGATCGCGCTTGAACCCGTATCGCTGGAAACCCCGATCGGGGAAGAAGACGATTCCCATCTGGGGGATTTCATCGAAGACAAAGATGCGATGTCCCCGGACGAATACGCCAACAACCAACTTCTCAAAGATGAAATCAACAACGTCCTGCAAGGCTTGACCGACCGTGAAGAAAAAGTGCTGCGCCTGCGTTTCGGGCTGTATGACGGACGTACCCGCACGCTTGAAGAAGTCGGCAAAGAGTTCAACGTCACCCGCGAACGCATCCGCCAGATCGAAGCGAAAGCCCTGCGTAAACTGAAACACCCGACACGGTCGAAACGTTTGAAAGATTTCGTGGACAAGATCTAATGCTGGATGTCCGCCTACGCGCCGTCTTATCCTTGGTAAAGCCCTGCACGATCTTAGCCGATGTCGGAACCGACCATGGCTATCTTCCGCTGGAGGCGCTGAAAACCGGTGTCTGCGAACAGGCGTTCGCAGCCGACCTGAACGAACTCCCTTTACAACGGGCGCGTGATACGTTCGCCCAAAGCGATGTCAAGGATCGGGTGACGTTCATCCGTTGCTCCGGCATCCGCGACATCCCCGACCCCATCGATACGGTGGTCATCGCGGGCATGGGGGCGGAAACGGTCATGCAGATCGTAACCGAAGACCTCGAACGGTTTCGCCGCATCCCTCAAATCGTGCTTCAAGTGAATAAAGACGTGGAATCGCTGCGTCGATTCATGGTTCAGCGCGGTTTCGACATCGTGGACGAGGCGATCGCCTATAAACGTCATTATTATGTCGTCGTCAAATTCGCCCCAACGGCGATTCCATCCGGATATACTCCGTTTCAATTGAAGTATGGACCGATTCTCTTGTCAAAAAAGGATCCCATCTTCCTCAATCATCTCGCGTCGCGCTTGAACCATCTAATGGATTTGGCGCATCGCGTGAGTGATGAAAATAAACGCGACGCTTTCGTTTTGGAAGCCGATGCGATCCGCAATGTTCTGGACAAGGAGAGTTAATCTTCTTGTCTTTGCTTTTGGAGGGCGAATATCATGGCCATGATCGAATTTAAGAACGTCACGAAGGTTTACCATATCGGAGAAATCGAAATCCAGGCACTGAAAGGTGTCGATTTCACCATCGAAGAAGGCGAGTTCGTCGTCATCCTCGGCGCATCCGGCGCCGGTAAATCGACGATCCTGAACCTTCTGGGCGGGATGGACAACGTCACTAGCGGGGAAATCCTGGTCGAAGGCGAGAACATCGCCGGATACAAAGACCGCAGGATGACGACCTACCGGCGCGAGCATGTCGGCTTCGTCTTTCAGTTCTACAATCTGATTTCCAATCTGACGGCGCTTGAGAACGTCGAGTTCGCCTCCGCCGTCTGCAAGCATCCGATGGATGCCAACGACGTGTTGAAACGGGTCGGTCTCGACCATCGCGCCCGTAACTTCCCGACCCAGCTTTCCGGCGGGGAACAACAGCGCGTGGCGATCGCCCGCGCGGTCGCCAAAAACCCGTTGCTTCTACTATGCGATGAACCGACCGGGGCGTTGGACGACGTCACCGGACGCGCCGTGTTGAATCTTTTGGACGATTTGAACCGCGACCTGAAAAAGACCGTCATTCTGATCACCCACAACTCCCAGATCGCCGAAATGGCGCATAAGGTCATCCATGTCCGCAACGGGGTCATCGACCATGTCTATGAGAACCCGCTGCGCAAGCAAGTGGCGGAGATCGACTGGTAATGAAGTATTTACTCAAACGATCCCTGCGCGACATCAAAAACAATCTCACGCAGTTCATCTCCATCGTCATCATCATCGCGGTCGGAAGCATGGTGTTCTCCGGCCTTTTCGCGACGACGCGCATCCTCAGGACTTGGTTGGACGATTATTACGCCACCTATGCCTTGGCGGATCAGTGGGTGTATGTGAAAGGGATGAGCGAAGAGGAAATCCTTGAAGCGCAACGCACGATGGACGATACGGTCATGGAAGGACGCTATCGTTTCCAAATGGAATATACGGTCGGCGGGAAGAACACGACGATCCGCTTCCATCAACCGACGACGATCAACCAGCTGAAAATCATGGAAGGGGACGCCACGGTCAAGGACGATATCGTCCTGGTGGACGCTTCCTACGCCGCGTTCAACGGATTGACCCTCGGCGATCATCTTGTCTTTCAACTTGGGGATGAAACGTTCGACTTTACGATCGGCGGATTGTTCGAGAGTCCGGAATACGCCTATAAATCAAAGGATTTTTCGGATGCGGCAAGTGCGAAGCAACAGTTCGGGATCATCTATGCATCAAAAGAAACACTGATAAAACTGAATCGCCATAGCGAAATCTATCTCGAAGCACTTGTCAGTGCCAACGATGGGTTTAACGAAGCACAAACCAAACTCGACGATGCGAAGAAAACACTGGACGAGAATCAGGCGACCCTGGATCTGAACCGAAAAGAAGCATTGGCCGAGTTTGCGAAACAACAGAAGACCATCGATCAGAATCGAACGACGATCGAGGCGTCGTTTGTCCAGTTGAACGCTGCGAAGGGTTCGACCTATGCCCAACTCAATCAGCTGAAGACGCAATCCGATTTTTTATTCCAGAACGCGGCGAACCTGCAGACACAATACGATGCGGAATACGCAGCGTATCTAACGGTGCGCGATACGCTGCCCGTGGCGGACCAACAAACCCAGGATGCCTATTTCTCTGCGATGGCAAACCAAATCCAAGGGCTAACGATCCAAGCCAATACATTGCTTAGTCAATATAATGCATCAAAAGTAACGGCGGATGCGCAGTTCGCCGCCCAGGAAGATCAGTTGAATCACGCCAGGAGTACATTGAACCAAGGGCAGGTTCAACTGAACACGAAGAAGAAATCCGTGTTGGGCGAACTTGCCGAGGCACAGAAGAAACTGGATGAAGGCACTGCGGAATACCTAATCAACGAAGCGACGTTCCAGCGTGAGAAGGCGGATGCGATGCGTGAAATCGAGGCGATCCCCGAACGCTATTTCGAAGTCTTGGTCGACGGGACGGATACCCGCGAATGGCTGGATACGCTTGAAACCAAGAATGAACTGGTCCGTTGGTTCGATCAGGAATCCTATCCCGGCGTGACGATGATCGGCAACGTCCTCGCCCCCATCACCGTCGTCTCCGATATTTTCCCCCTCTTGTTTTTCATCGTCGCGGCCGTCATCATCTTGATCTCGATGTCCAAGAACGTCGAAAACGACCGGACGCAGATCGCCATCATGATGGCGATGGGTTACCAACGCGCTCGGATCCTGTTCGTCTACCTCTTCTATGGATGGTGGGCGGCGCTCATCGGCGCCTTGGGGTTCTCGCTCTTGGGCAATTATGTCATCCCCAACGCCTTGATCTCGATCTTCACGATCCGCTTCTCCCTCCCCAAGATCCCCGTCGTGTACTATCCGGAATATGTCGTCATTTCGGTCCTGTTGGCGCTGTTTTTCGCAAGCGTCGCGATCCTTCTCGCACTGCGTCATGTCCTGCGCGAAATCCCGGCGGCGGCGATGCGGCCCAAAGCACCCAAAAGCGCTCGCAATTCCTTTCTGGAACGTTTCCCGAAACTATGGAACCGGCTTCGCTATGATACGAAACTGATCCTGCGCAACTTACTGATGGGGAGAACGAAGCTCTTGCTGAGTTCGATCGGCGTCGTCGGCGCCTTGACCTTGCTGATCATGGGACTGTCGTTGCGTTATTCCGCGACAAACATGATCGACCAGTCGATCCAAAGTTTCCGTTTCCAGTACTCCGTAAGGTTGAAGGAAAACATCGACGATCTCGGCGCGTTGGAACTGCCGATCGAATCGTCGAAAATCGAAAAAACCAAAACGATCAACGCGACCTTGGCGGACAGAGACGATACGATCCAATTGAACCTCCTGGAAAACGAATCCACTTTGCTCGTATTGCGGTCGTTGGATAAAAAACAGATCGAAATGCATGAGGACACCGTCATCATCCCCAAAAGCATGCAGATCGTCTATGGTTACGAGGTCGGCGATCGGTTGGATCTTGTGATCGACGACGTCCCGATCCGGTTGACGATCACGCATGTCAACACGCAATATCTCGGGAAAAACGTCTACATCTCGTTCGACCACGCGGAAAAACTGGGTTTGGATGTCTCGACGGATAAACTCTACATCGCCAACGCAAGCCAGACGACAAACGCTTCGGAAATCACGGCGTTGTTGGGTGACGATGCCGTCCGCTCGGTCGATACCAAGGAAGAGATGATCGACCGTAGCCGGGAGATCCTCGATATGCTGAACCGCATCATCCTGATCATCATCCTGTCGGCCGCGGTCTTGTCGATCACCGTGCTCTATAACCTGGCTTCCATCAACATCTTCGAGCGTCAACGCGAACTGGCGACCTTGCGCGTGCTTGGTTACACCCGTCGCGAAGTCCAACGGTTGATCAACACCGAAAACCGCGTGTTGGCGCTCTTGGGGACGATCGGGGGCGTGCCGCTAGGCATTTTGATGTTCGGATGGATCGCGGATCTGGTCTCGACCCCGGATTTCATCATGAGTAAAGAACCCAACGTACTGGTCCTCTTGTTGTCGGTCGGGATGTTGTTCGGTTTCATGGAAACGACGAACGTGTTATTGCGCGGTAAAATCAAGTACATCAAGTTCGTCGAGTCGTTAAAAGGGGTAGAATGATTCTACCCCGGTATGTCTTGATGAATGATTTATTGGGTTTCTGAATCGAGGCTTCTCTTCAGGGTTTCAAGTGAATCGAGCACCTGTTTGATGAGGAAATAGGGCGTGGACGCCCCCGCGGTGACCGCGATGCGCTTAAACCCGCGAAGGGATGACCAATCCAATTCATCCGCGCTCTCGATCCGATCGACATGGGGGATCCCCTTGGTTTGTCCGATCTTCGCAAGCATCGCCGTATTGTTGGAGCGGACATCGCCGACCACCAACAGACA
>JAHFCO010000014.1:19781-52151 GCA_023249475.1 Bacillota bacterium
AATCCACGTTTTCAAGGTTCATGACCGCTTCCTGACGGGTACGGGTCGCACTGCAGATTTCATCGCTGATGATCGCCTGCGGGTACGTTTCGCCGATGGAGGACAGGATCTGGCGGATGTCGTATTGACTCATCGTCGTTTGGTTGGTGACGAAGATCTTCGTTTCTTGACCGAATGATTTCGGTAAGTCATCCAGCGTTTCGATCAAGACGATCCGCAACGGATCGATACTGATCGCCGCTTGGGATTCGGGATGGTTGCGCTGCCCGATATAAAGAATCCTGAACCCTTGGGCCAGATAGGTTTTGATCAGTTCCTGGGTATGCAGGACATCGTCGCACGCGGCGTTGACGGTGATCAAGCCCTTCGCCTTGGCACGGGCGACGACTTCGTCGGCGATGCCGTGGGCGGAGAAAATCACGACGCCCTCCGTAATCCTCTCCAAGAGTTCCATGCGTGAGAGTGATTTATCCTCGATGGTCTCGATGCCCTCGCTCTTGAGCGATTCGACCACGAACCGATTATGGACCAATTCCCCGAGGATCGTTATTTTTTGTCCGGGATAGGCTTTCGCGGTTTGTTTGGCGATTTCGATCGCCCGCACGACGCCTTTGCAGAAACCGCGCGGAATGACATTGATGATTTCCATGGTTCGTCCTCGTTTTCTGTCCTAATATACCATAAATTTTGCATTAACAAAAGAAAACCACTATAATGGTTGCGAGGTAAAAACATGTCCAACTTTCCAAATCTACTCAGTGAGAAAACACGGCGATTCATCGCCTTAAACGACTTCAAGGAACTTTCCGTCATCCAATCGGAAGTTTTACCGTATGCGCTGAAGGCGCGCGACGTCATCGGGATTTCCAAGACCGGGACGGGGAAGACCCATGCGTACCTGATCCCCTTGATGCAGAAGATCGATCCCAACCGCAATGAAGTCCAGGCGCTCATCATCGCCCCGACCCGTGAACTGGCCCAGCAGATTTTCGAATTCGCGAAGCCGATGATGGAAGTCGATTCGCAGATCCGGGTCAAGCTGATCACCGGCGGGACGGATAAGAAACGTACGACCGAAAAACTGGGGCGTCAACCCCACATCGTCATCGGGACGGTCGGGAAAGTCCGTGAACTTTTCGTCGAAGACTCGCTTCTGAGAATCGACCAGGCGGATACCTTGGTCGTCGATGAAGCCGACATGATCCTGGAGATCGGTTATCTCGAAGACCTCGACATCATCGCGGCGAAAATGAAAGAACGTTTACAGATGCTTTTGTTCAGTGCGACCATCCCGGACAACCTGCGTCCGTTCATGAAGAAATACATGCACAACCCGCATATCGTCCAAGTCAAGGAAGACGAGAAGTTCAATCCGCGGATCACGCATGTCCTGGTCCCGATCAAGCACCGCACCCATCTCGAGGCGACGGTCCTTCTTGCGAAAAGCATCAACCCCCTGATTTGCCTTGTCGTCTGCAACACGCGGACCGACGCCGTCAAACTGGCGGATCTGTTTCGTGAAAACAACCTGAGGTTCGTGGAACTGCGCGGCGACATGAGCGCGCGCGCCAGAAAACAGACCATGTCCTTGATCGGCAACGACGAAGCCCGCTTCATCATCGCGACCGATGTGGCCGCCCGAGGGATCGACATTCCGGAAATCTCGCATGTCATTTCGGTCGGGTTGCCCAAGGACATCGATTTCTATATCCATCGCGCCGGACGCACCGGCAGGACGGGCAGGGAAGGGACGTGCTATGTGCTGTACGGGGAGAAGGACGATGCTTCGATCCGCATCCTCATGAAAAAACATATCAAGTTCGAACACATGGCGAACAATGAAAACGGATTGCGTGCGATGAAGCCCTACGGGGAGGAATTCGTGCGTAAATCGAAACCGCAGGACATCGAAATCTCGAAACTGGTGAACCGCCGCGTCGAACAGGTGAAGCCGGGGTACAAGAAGAAACGCGCCGCCGAAGTGGAGTCGATCAAACGGAAACGCAGAAGACAGATGATCCAGGATAGTATCAAGGTACAGAGCAAGACGAAGGCGAAGATGAAGCAGATCGAAATCAACAACGAAAAAGCGGGGGGTCAGTGACCTCCCGCTTTGATGAATGCTTCGACTTCTTTCTTCAATTCATTGACGATCTCTTCTTGCGGGACGGAACGGACATAGACGCCTTTGCGGAAAAGCAGGGCTTCCTTGACCCCGCCGGCGACCCCGATGTCGGCGCGCTTGGCTTCCTGGGGGCCGTTGACGGCGCAACCCATGACGGCGACCGTGACATCCGAATTGATCGTATTCAGATACGCTTCGACTTCCTTAACGATCGGAAGCATGTCGTACTGGATCCGGCCGCAGGTCGGGCAGGCGATCAGATTGGCGGTTTTATCATAGAGTCCGAAGCTCTTTAAAAGTTGCTTCGCGATTTTCATTTCCTCGACGGGATCATCGCTGACCGAGATACGCAACGTATCCCCGATGCCGTCCATCAACAAGGCACCCAAGGCGGCGGACGATTTGATCGCGCTGGATAGCATCGTGCCGGCTTCCGTCACGCCAAGATGAAGCGGGTAAGGGAAGGTCTCGGCGGCGAGACGGTAGGCTTCGATCGTCAAGGGGACGTCCGAAGACTTGAAGGAAAGAACGATGTCATGGAAATCGTGGTTGGTGAGCAGGTCGACATGGCGACTGGCGCTTTCGATCATGGCGGGGGCGGTCGGTTTTCCGTATTTCGCTAGAATCTCCTTTTCAAGCGAACCGGAATTGATGCCGATCCGGATGGGGATGCGCTTCGCCTTGCAGGCTTCGGCGACCGCCCTAACGTTTTCATCGCTCCCGATGTTGCCGGGGTTCAGTCGGATCTTGTGGATGCCGGCTTCGATGGCGATCAGCGCCAGGCGGTGGTTGAAATGGATGTCGGCGACCAACGGCACTTTGACTTCCTTGACGATCTCCTTGATCGCATACGCGTCTTCTTCATCGAAAACCGCCAGGCGTACGATTTCGCAGCCTGCGCTTTCAAGCGATCGTATCTGACGGATGGTGGCGTCCACATCCTTGGTTTTGGTATTGGTCATCGATTGGATCGAAACTTTGTTTTGTCCGCCGATCTGTAGGTTTTTAATCATAACCGGGCGGGTTTGGGTACGTTGCATCGGGGTTCACCTCGAGACGATTATACCATAGATACCCAAAACGGATGAAATGCATTATAATATCCCAAGGAGAACGTCATGCGGAAACTATTCAAACCTTCTACCTCGAAAATCAAATGGCAAGGCAGCAGCGACGTGATGCGTCAGGCCTTGGACCTTTCGCGTACCGTCACTTCACGTCTGCAGATTTTCATGGTCGTCATCTGCCTGCTTTTCAGCGTCGTCTGGGTGCGACTTTACCAAGTGCAGATTCTCTCGAGGGACGAGTATCAGGAAAAACTTGAGCAATACACCAAAAAATACCAGACGTTCACCACGCCGCGCGGTGAGATCCTCGATCGCGACGGCAACGTCCTGGTCGCCAACCGCGAACGCTTGGCCATCACGTATCTTAGACCCTACGGCGTCACCAGTTCGCAGGAATGGGAATTGGCGTATCAATTCGTGGAGCAGTTCGAAATCGACGCCAGCGGGCTTAAAACGCGCGATCTGAAGGACTTGTTTATCACGTTGTATCCCGATCAGGCGAAAGCGAAAATCACACAGGAAGACTGGGACGACTATTACGACGGGAAACTGAGCGACAACGACATCTACCTTTTGAAGTTGGAAAGGATCACGGCCGAAGACCTGGCGATCCTGGACCAGAACACCCAGGAAGCCTTCATCGTCAAATCCGCCATCGACACCCCGCCCAGCGGGAATGTCAAGATCATCAAGAACGACGTCAGTCTGAATGAAGCGGCCTATCTGGTCGAACATAGCGACCAGTTCCCAGGTTTCGACATCGCGATCAACTGGGGGCGTGTCTATCCTTACGGCGATCTCTTAGGATCGCTGATCGGGACGATCTCCACCCCGAAGCAAGGGTTGCCGGCCGAGAAACTGCTTTACTACCTGGCGATGGATTACGCCCGCAACGACGTCATCGGACGAAGCGGACTCGAATTGCAGTATGAGGATCTCCTAAAGGGGAATCGCGCCGTCTACGACATCGAATATGACGAAGAGACGGGGTTCGGGAAGTTGATCGAAATCGAAGCGGGGTCCAAGGGACAGGATTTGGTCACTTCGATCGACGTCGAATTCCAGCGGCAAGTCGAAGAAATCATCTCCGGGATCATGGTGCGCGAGGCGAACAACCCTTACCGGAAATACATGGATGCGGTCTATGTGACCGTCATGAAACCCGATAGCGGGGATGTCTTGTCGCTGGCCGGCATGAAGCGCACGTCGACGGGGATCGTGTATAACGACCCGGTATCCGTCTATACCGACGCGGTGGTTCCGGGATCCGTCGTCAAAGGCGCGACCGTCTACATGGGGTTGAGCGAAAACGTCATCCGACCCGGCGAAGTCATCTTCGACACGCCGATCAAAATCAAGGATACCCCGGCGAAAGCCTCTTGGAAAAACCTGGGCAACGTCAACGACCTGCAAGCCCTCTCGATGTCCTCCAATGTCTATATGTTCAACATCGCCATGCGCCTGGGCGGTGCGGACTATGTCTACAACGGTCCGCTGAACATCGACGTTTCCGCGTTCGATACGATGCGCTACTACTACAATCAATTCGGCCTGGGCTTGCTGACGGGGATCGATGCCGCCAACGAAGCGGTCGGCTACATCGGGACGTCCACCATGGGCGGACATCTCTTGGATTTCGCCATCGGACAGTACGACACCTACACGACCATCCAGCTTGCACAGTACGTATCGACCATCGCCAACAACGGCATCCGCGTCCAACCGCGCATCGTCACCCACGCGACGCTTGCGAACACCGACATCGTCACGTACCAGAACGACGTGACCGTCCTGAACGTGCTTGAAAACAAGGCGGCGTTGAAACGGATCCAGCAAGGCTTCCGCCTCTGCGTCACCGACGGGCTATGCCGCGGTTTCCTGAAAGGAACGGGGATTTCGATCGCCGCGAAAACCGGGACCGCCCAGAATTTCCTGACGACACCGCAAGGTGAATATGTTTCATCCCCCAACTCGAACTTGGTCGCCTACGCCCCGTTTGAGAAGCCTGAAATCGCGATCGCCTGCAGCGTTCCCAACGCATGGAACGAAGAAAGCCAGTCGAACATCTGCCAGGAAATCACGGCCAATATTTTTACTGCCTATTTTAAATAAATTGTGGTATAATTTTTAGGCGTATGTTATACTTTACACGCACGACGAGGAGGTATCAAAATGAGAGAAAACATCACGTTAAAATGTTCCGAATGTGGCGAAGAAAACTACATTAATACTCGCAACAAGAAAAAACATCCCGACCGTATGCAGGTCAACAAATATTGCCCGCGTTGTAATAAAAAGACTGCACACAAAGAAAAGAAATAAAAAAGCCGTTCCGGCTTTTTTGTTAGGTGAACCCCATGGAAATCCATCGCATCCCGGTCGGATTGCACCAGGCGAATTGTTACATCGTCAAGAACGACGGCGATGTCTTCATCATCGATCCCGGAGCGCGTCTCGAACGTATCAAAACCTATCTGGCCCAAGACGAGCGCGTCAACGCGATCCTTTTGACGCACGGGCATTTCGACCATATCGGCGCTGTCGACGAATTGGCGAAAGAATACAAGTGTCCGGTGTATGTGCATGAAGCGGATGAAGAGTTGTTGACGAATAGCGAACTGAACTATTCACAGATCCGCAATGTCACGGTAAAATCGAAACTGACGTTTTTCACGGAAGGCGTGCTACGGATCGCTTCGACCGATCTGCATATCCTGCATGCGCCTGGCCATACCAAAGGGTCCGTCCTGATCGGCATCCGCGATTCTCTGTTCACCGGCGACGTGCTCTTCAAAAACAGCGTCGGGCGAACCGATCTGGCGGGTGGCAGCGATCGCGAAATGAAAAACACGCTACGTATGGTAAAGACGCTGGACAAGAAAAGTATCGTCCATCCCGGACATGGCGAATCGACGACCATCGAATCCGAACTGAAAACCAATCCGTTCCTAAAGTTCTAAACCCCGAAAGGGGTTTTTATTTTAGGGGATCGCCCCCATCAACGCTATAAGGGAGTGAGGTGTCGTCATGGAAGAAGAATTCGCGGGATTATTCCGGTTTGCGATCAAGAACGAGGCAAGCGATATCCATCTGACACGCGTCAACGAAATCGTGGTCGGTGAGATCAGGGTTGCGAACGGTATGCGTAAATACCGCAAGACACTGGAACCGCAACTGATCCGGTTTCTAACATATAAGGCGGATCTCGATCTCCTGGATAGTCATCGCCCCCAAACCGGTCAAATGGACTATGTGTTTCTGAAACATGTCTATGAGCTGCGCGTCGCCCACGTCAGGTCGGGGAACACGGAGAATATCGTCATACGCATCCTGACCCCCTACACTCAATTGAAATTCGACGGATTGTTTGAAAACGATCAACAAAAAGCGACGATGAAGCGTCTACTGGCGTTCGAACAAGGACTTCTCTTGATTTCGGGGTCGACCGGAAGCGGCAAGACGACGACGTTGTATCAATGCCTTCGTTGGTTGTTACCGCAGAAAATCGTAACGATCGAAGATCCGGTCGAACGGAGAATCGAAGGTCTGGTACAGTTTCAGATCAACCACCAGAAAAAATTCGGATTCGAGGAAGCGATAAAACAAGTGCTGCGTCATGACCCGAACATCATCGTGATCGGTGAAATACGCGACGAGACAGAGGCGCGAGCCGCGTTGCGGGTTGCGTTAAGCGGTCACTTGGTGATTTCGACGATCCATGCCAACTCCATGAGGAAAACGATCACGCGCATGAAGAATTTCGGCGTGGATCCAAGCGAGTTGGATGAAGCGTTGGTCGGCGTCGTCTATCAAACGATGGAGGTCGGTGAAGATGGGAAAAGGAAAGTACGCTTCGATCTTTTCGAAAACGATGACATGGCTCTTTGAGAAAGGGGATGTCAGGACGGAAGAAGCCGGTTTCATGCTTGAACTACTGGAAAGCGGTAGTTCGAAGGAAGAACTGGAGTCGATCCTCCATCTACGAATGAATGATCGTCGTACCGTACGACGATATCTGGGGAAGCGTTTCTTTCCCATCTTCGAACAACTCGAAGAAATGATCGGTTTCGGCGCATCGCTGCGGATCGGGCTACACCTTCGTTTGCAGGAAGATCATGATAAGAAAGGTTATGCGAAAAGGCTGGCTTACCCCGTCTTTCTGCTTTTCACCGCATATTCCGTGCTCTTCATGTTTCTTTTCACCATCCGTCCGACGATCGAGAACACGCGCTCATCCTTGGGGATGGAACTTGGCATATCCAACGAACTTCTACAATCCGTCTTCTTCTTTACTTCCATCCTTATTTTCTCGTTGTTCGCGATGTTTTTCTATCGACTTTGCTTTAGACAAGTCCCGATGTATCGATGGTTGCATGAAAAATCACCGCTCAATCCATGGGTCATCAAGATTTCCCAACGTTTCTCGCTTCTCTATCAGGAACTTTATCTGCACGGGCGATCCACCCGCGAAATCATCGGGTTTCTCTCTCTACTTAAACATCAATCCGTCTTGGCGGACATTGCGCTTCAGATGCAGGTCGAACTTGAAAAAGGGGGGAAACCGGATCGTTCGGTCGATGTACTCGATCCGTTTCTTTCCAGGATCCTAAAGGTCGAATCGCATCCGGATTTCGTACAGAAACTTAAACAGTATTCCTTGGTCGCTCAGAAAAGGAGTGAATACTTCGTCGAAAAAATCGCGTATGGCGTGACGATCTTTGCTTATCTCTCGATTGTCCTACTTGTTCTGTCGATCTATCAGGAAATCATGTTCCCCCTGCAGATCCTTCAGGGGATGAACTAAGGAGGAATCATGAAACAGGGGTTTACGATGTTGGAAATGATCTTGGTGCTCGCCGTTTTAAGCGTATTGTTGATTTTGACCGTCCCGAACATCCAACAGGTTCTTTCCATCGTGCAGAACAAGGGGTGCGATGCCCAAAAGAAAATCGTGGACACCGCGATTCTCGAATACACCCTCGCCAACGGCAACGGACCGGAATCGATCCATGATCTGGTGGACGAAGGTTTATTGACGGATGAACAGCGTTTTTGCCAGAATCATGATGAAATCGTGGTCGACGATGGACAAGCCGCGATCCGATAAAGGGTTCACCTTGATTGAAATGATGCTGGTGTTCCTTCTGCTTTCCGTTTTTGGCAGTAGTGTCGCGAAACCGGTCCGAGCGTTTTTGTATCAAGAAACGCAAAACAAGATCATCCACGCACAAACCACGGCGCTTTTCCTTCGAACCACGACACGCCTTCGCTTGGATCCCGGCATCGATTGTTTCAACGATGTTTTCTTCAATGCGAAAGGGAACGTCAATACCGCGCAAACGCTGACCTTCGCGAACGGACGCGAAATCGTCATCGGAATCGGACCGGGGCGCATCCATGACTAAAGGGTTCGTGTTGATCGAAGTCCTTTTGTCGATGTTGGTTCTGATGTTTTCGTTTCAACTCGTTTTCGTCTCGCTTCAGTACAGTACGAAAAGATCGATGGATTTTGAAGACAGTCCTTGGAATCGACTAGGGAAAGGATGTGGCTATCCATGCATCATCGAAGAGGATTCACCCTGATCGAACTACTCATCGCCCTAAACTTGTCCATGGTGGTGATTCACTTGATGGTGTTCGCCTTATCGTCGCTTCGTTTTCCTTCATCCCAGATCGATATACGACAGAATCTGAACGGGGTTTATCAACTTCGGCAAAGATTGGCGCTCTGTCGAGTCAAGAAAGTCGAACGTCGAAGCATCCTCTGTACGTTCGATCACAAAGAACATGAACTTCGATTCGAAGATGATCGTCTAGTCATGCGTCCGGGCTATGTCGTCTACATGGAGAATCTCGAGGCGGGTTTCTTTGAAGAACAGGACAAGGTCATCCGTGTCGCGTTCACGGCGGAAGGGGAGGAGGTCCATGCGGTGCTCGCCATGCTCGAATAGAGGTTTCATTCTGCTTCGAACCTTGCTTTTCTTCTCCTTCTGCATCCAGTTCTATCTCTGTGTTTCCGCCATTGCCATTTCAATGCGATCCGAGAACAAAATGAACGAACGTCTTGAAGAATTTTCGTTTTTCGAGGCGGCCGTTCTATCCAAAATCCATCACGACATTCAGTCGATGGATTATCTGGATTTCGAGCTTGAGATGGATGAACAAAGGGTTTTCGTTACCTTTGATCAACAAAAAGCAAGGCTTGAATTCACCGGCTCGACGGTCGTGACGATGGTTTTAAGGTTCGACGATTTGGAAGGATGTTTCGAGGAGTATTCCGAAGAATCGCATTGACGGGCTTGTGTTCGTATTCGATTGACAAAATGGATTAAAGAATTAAAATAGATGGGTAGGAGGAATTAACAATGATTATCGTTAATGATTTACGCCCCGGACTGACGTTCGAATATGAAGGCAACATTTTCAGTGTCATCGAGACCGCACACAATAAAACCGCGATGCGTCAGATGATCGTTAAATCAAAAGTACGTAATTTACGTACGGGAGCCATCGTAGAATTATCGTTTACCGGAGGAGACAAGGTCGAACCCGCGCATATCGACAAAAAAGAAATGCAGTATCTGTATGATACCGGCGATGCGGTGGCTTTCATGGATACGAGCACGTATGACCAGATCGAGATCCAGAAAGACAAATTGAAGTGGGAGTTGAACTTCCTGAAACCCAACGACAACATCAACGTCATGACGTATGAAGGTGAAATCCTCGGTGTCATTTTGCCGGATAAGGTTTCGCTGCAAATCGTCGAAACCGAACCTGCGGTCAAAGGGGATACGGCGACCAACGCGCAAAAAATGGCGCGTTTGGAAACCGGCCTTGAAATCAAGGTTCCGATGTTCATCGGGGAAGAAATGGTGCTGGTCAGCACATCCGACGGAAAGTATTCCGGAAGAGCTTAAACATCCTTATGGATGTTTTTCTTTACAAAGCGATTGTATGTGTTATAATAATCACGACTTCAGGGCAGGGTGCAATTCCCGACCGGCGGTAAACCCCGCGAGCCGAGTTTCGGCATGAATCGGTGCGATTCCGATGGCGACAGTACAGTCTGGATGGAAGAGGTTGATTTTTGACCTTATTTTGGCCCGGAGTTTCCAGGGTTTTTTTGTGAGAAAGGACAAAACCATGAAACTAAACTCCACTAAGCTTATCACTCTCATCGGGATTATGACCGCGCTATCGTTCGTACTTTATTTCTTTGAACTTCCGGTCGGATTCATCCTTCCGCAGGCCGCATTCTTGAAAATCGACTTCAGCGACATTCCGGCGATCTTGATCAGTCTGAGTGCCGGACCGATCGCAGGCATCGTCGTCGAATTACTGAAAAACATCCTGCATTTCATGTTCCTCAATAAAGACGGCGGTTTCGTCGGTGAACTGGCGAACTTCGCAGCAGGCGTTTCCTTCTTGCTCCCCGTAGCATGGATCGCACGCAAAAACTTCAACTATAAAACCTATCTTCCCGCATTGGCGCTCGGGACGGTCGCGATGGCGGCTACCATGGCCTTTGTGAACTACTACATCACCTTACCCATCTGGGGGATCGAAGACAGCGCCGCCAGAATCAATATGATCAATTCCGCATTGACCCCCTTCAACATCGTCAAGGGGATCTTGATGTCGATCGTCATCATCCTACTCTATCCCAGACTGCAAAGCGTACTAAAGAAGATCGGTCGATAAGCGCAAACAAAACAAAAAGATACGCCGCATGAAAGCGGCGTATTTGTTTTCCGCCGTAAAACGCTTGAATAGGACGGTTTACGTTCTCATTAAGGGGAATTTTTGTTATAATAAACAAGATGAGGAGGGTATCCCATGGCCGAACTATCGAGAATCAAGAAGTTTGAGGATTTACGTGAAAGCATTCAGAACGACAGGGAAGGCGAGATTCATTCCGAAGCGCTCAGTCCTTTTGCCCAACGCCTAAGCCGGATCGACAACACGTTCAAGCCGGCACGCGAACAAGCCAGTTCCGCTCCCCATCAATCACAGCATGGCAAACGGGATGTCCGTTTCGATACGCAGCCCTATGAACCGACGGGGGTATCCACGTTTCGTAACGAGTTCCTTGACGATTTTCTAGAAGAAGTCAAAAACTACAATATCAAAAAAGGATATCGCGGGTATGAAGATACGCAAAGCAATATCATCACCGGTGCCGTGAAAGAATCCAAGACGAAGGAATTCAGTAAAGAAGGCCAGTCCGTCGTCGCCAGCCTACAGAAAGAGACAAGAAAGATCGAATACAACAACGATAGCCAACCTGTTTATTTCGCACCGCCCAAACCTTTGGTGATCGAAGAACCCGAAGATTTGAGTGATGACGAAATCAACCTGACAAACGAAATCAAGCAAGTGATTTTTGCGAACGAGAAGGAAGAGCCCTTGAGTGTTTTGGGAATGCCGAACATTGCTCCGGTGCCTTCGACGGACAACTTCAAGGAAGTCCTGGAAGAGACGCAAAAATTGAGAGTCCAGCTGGATGAGTATGAGAAAGAACTGAATGGTATGACCATGAACGTCTCCAAATCGAACCGATTATTGAATCTCATCGTCATCGTCCTGGTCTTGGTGTTGATCATGATGCTGGGGATGGCTGTCTTTTGGGTCTTAACTTCAAGAGGGTTGATTTAATGAAATTGAATATTGCCATCGACGGTCCAAGTGCGTCCGGGAAAAGCACCATCGCCAAACGATTGGCGAAGCGGCTGGACTATATCCATATCGACACCGGTGCGATGTACAGGGGCTGCGCCTTGAAGGCGCGATCGCTGGGCTACACCGTTGAAAATGAAGAAGAAATCTCCGACATGCTGAAGCATACCGAATTCGCCTTCGATCCTCAAGGCCGTTTGTTGTTGGACGGGGTCGACGTCACCGAAGAAATACGTAAGAAGGACATGGACATCCTGACGTCGTCCATCTCGGCCTTGCCGAGAGTGCGGTGCGAATTGGTGCGGCGCCAGCAAGAAATGGCGAAATCGAAAGGTTTCATCCTGGATGGCCGGGATATCGGCACCGTCGTGCTTCACGATGCGGAAATCAAGATTTTCCAAACCGCGAGCACCCAATCGCGCGCGGAACGCAGATACATCGAGAATCAGGAGAAGAAACGCAGCGGAAGCTTCGATGAGATCCTCGACGATTTAAAACAAAGGGATTACCAGGACACACACCGTGTCCATTCTCCGTTGAAAAAAGCGGACGATGCGATCGAAATCGACACTTCGTCGATGACCATCGAAGAAGTCGTTGAGACGGTCGAAGCGATTGTCAAAGAGAAAATGAAAGAAAAGGAAGGTGATCGAAAATGATCGATGGAATCGTAGCGATCGTCGGAAGACCCAATGTCGGGAAATCGACGATCTTCAATCGTATCATCGGTGAACGCATGTCGATCGTCGAAGATACCCCGGGGGTTACCCGGGATCGGATTTATGCCAAAGGGAATTGGTTGACTAAGGATTTCAGACTGATCGATACCGGAGGGATCCAGTTGGTGGACCAGCCGTTTCAAACCGAAATCCGTGCGCAAGTCGAAATCGCCGTCGAAGAGGCGGATGTCATCATCTTCGTGGTAAGCGGAAAAGACGGCTTGACGGCGGATGATCATTATATCGCCAAGATGCTCCATCGCAGCGATAAACCCGTCATTTTGGCGGTCAATAAAATCGACGATGTCGCGATGGCGCCAAACGCCTATGAATTCTATGCCCTGGGTTTCGATACCGTCATTCCGGTCAGCGGAGCGCACGGGATCGGGATCGGGGATGTGCTGGACGAAGTGATCGCTCAGTTCCCCAAAAAGAAACTCAACGAATACGAAGGGAAGATCAAGTTCGCCATTATCGGACGACCCAATGTCGGTAAGTCCTCCTTGGTCAACGCGATTCTCAATCAGGAACGTGTCATCGTATCCGAAATCGAAGGGACGACGCGCGATGCGATCGACAGTCCGTTCACCCGGGATGGCAAGGACTACGTCGTCATCGATACGGCGGGGATCCGCAAACGCGGTAAAGTCTACGAGAACATCGAGAAGTATTCGGTTCTACGGGCGCTTAGCGCGATCGAGCGAGCCGATGTCATCCTGTTCGTCCTTGACGGCGTTTCCGGGATCCGTGAGCAAGACAAGCACGTGGCGGGGTATGCCCATGAAGCCGGGAAACCGATCGTCATCGTCTACAACAAATGGGACGGCGTCGAAAAAGACGAGTCGACGATCAACCGGGTCACCGAAGAAATCCGTAAGCAGTTCATCTACCTATCCTATGCGCCGATCCTCTTCGTGTCGGCGTTGACGAAGCAAAGGGTTCATCAGATCATTCCGATGATCGAGCGCCTATATGATTACAGTAACCTTCGGATTCAAACCAGCATCCTCAACGAAGTCATCCTTGACGCGCAATTGTTCACCCCGCCGCCCACGCATAACGGCCAACGGTTGAAAATCATGTATGCATCCCAGGTCGCGGTTGCGCCGCCGACCTTCATTCTCTTCGTCAACGATCCGACGTTAATGCATTTCTCATACCGCCGTTATATCGAAAACCGTTTGCGGGAAGCCTTCGTCTTCGAAGGGACGCCCATCCACATCATCGCTCGAGCCAAAGAGTAGGAGGAACACATGAAAGTCACAGTCATCGGTAGTGGCAGTTGGGGAACTGCGCTGGCACAAGTATTGGCCGACAATCTCCACGACGTCACCATTTGGGGGAAAGATTTGGATGAAGTCGTCGACATCCACATGTATCATCAAAATGAAAAGTATTTTCCGGGGGTCCATATCAACGAAGACGTCAAAGCGACAAACGACTTAAGTCTGGTCGCGGATGCGGAAATGGTCATCCTGGCGGTACCGACCGCTGCGATCGAAGATGTCTGCCTTCTGATCAACCAGCATTTCACACGCAAAGTCCTTGTGGTCAGCGTCGCGAAGGGGTTCCATCCGGTCACCCACAAACGCCTGTCCGTCGTCATCCGCGAGACCGTCAAACCGGAAATCCTCGACGATGTCGTTTCACTGATCGGACCCTCGCATGCCGAGGAGGTCGTATTGCGTCTCTTGACGACGATCAATGCCGTCTGTGAGAACGAAGAATCATCGATCCGCGTCCAACACGCGTTCTCGAACAATTATTTCCGTGTTTATCGTAACACCGACGTCATCGGTGCGGAAACCGGTGTCGCGATCAAGAACATCATCGCGATCGCCAGCGGTATCCTCAGCGGCTTGGGCTTGGGCGACAACGCCCGCGCAGCCTTGATGACCCGGGGATTGGCGGAAATGTCGCGTTACGGGATTTATTTCGGGGCGAGACCGGAAACCTACCTCGGCCTGACCGGCGTAGGGGACCTGATCGTCACCTGCACCAGCGTCCATTCGCGTAATTTCCAAGCCGGGTTGATGATCGGCAAGAGCGATAGCGCGAAGTCGTTTTGGGAAAACAACACGAAAACCGTCGAAGGGGTCAAAGCCGCCAAGGTCATCTTTGAAGAAGCGCATAAGCTCGACATCAGTATGCCGATCACGGAGCAAGTCTACAAAGTGCTTTATGAAAACGCGATTCCGTCGCAATCCATCTTGGAATTGATGAAGAGGGAACTCAAAGCCGAGTAAGTGCTATCGATTGTAATTGTAAGTTCGGAGTGCTATGATAAAACCATAAATGGAGGTAACAATCATGAGCGAAATCAAGAATAAGAAAGCATTGGCCGAAACGCTAGCCGCAAGTTTGGATATCACCAAGAAATCAGCAGCCGAAATCATCGAACTCGTCTTCGACGACATCAAGGATACCCTGGGTAAGGGTGGTAAAGTGGATATCGCCGGTTTCGGTAAGTTCGAAGTCAAAGAACGCAAAGCTCGGATCGGGATCAACCCTTCGACCAAGGAAAAAATCACGATCGAATCCAGTAAGTCTCCGTCTTTCAAAGCCTCGAAAGCCTTGAAGGAACTTGTTAAATAGACTAGAAACCGAGGAATTTCAATGAATGATCCGATTCAAATGATTCTCTACTTCGCGGCGATCATCCTTGTGGTTTGGGCACAAACCAAAGTCAAGGGTGTCTATGAGCATTATAGCCGCGTACCAAGTGAAAAGCGTATCTCCGGTGCCCAAGTGGCGCGTCGGATCCTCGACAGTCACGGGTTGCATCATGTGGAAGTCCAGATGAGCCAAAACGGGGTGTTGAGCGATCATTTCGACCCGCGCACCAACGTGGTCAACCTTTCACCGAAAGTCTACAACGAGGATTCGATCGCATCCGTCGCCGTCGCGGCCCATGAAGTCGGACACGCCATCCAGTTCGCCGAAAACTATAGTTTCATCGGAATCCGCAACAAGCTGCTTCCGGTCGCGATCGTCTCGGGGAACCTGGGCTGGTTCGTCATCATCATCGGGTTGATTTCAGGATTCATGCCGATTTTCTATCTCGGCTTGGCGATGCTGGCGATGATCGCGCTCTTTCAACTCGTCACCTTACCGGTTGAATTCGATGCCTCGGGACGTGCCTTGGCCATCCTTCGAAACGACGGATATCTGTCCGAAGATGAAGGGGCCGATGCCAAGTCGATGTTGCGTGCCGCGGCGTTGACCTATGTCGCCGCCTTGTTGGCGACGCTGATGCAAATCCTCCGCCTCGTCTTGATGTCGCAACGCGGAAGCCGTCGCAGATAAACAAATCGCTCCTTCGGGAGCTTTTTTTTCGGGAGATCACCCTTTCTTCCCATAAAAGGGAAGGGGTGATACCATGGCTTATCTTCATACCGGCGACAATACAGCGACAACCAGTTTTTCCTACTATCCATGCGAAACGGATTCGATCTTCATCATCGGACTACAATCCGATGAAACGGTTTTGTCCACCGATCCGTTCTTTCAGCAAAACGCCGATGGCTACTTGGCGATCGACGATCGTTTTTCGACGCTTTACATCATGAAGAAGGGAGTGTTGACGAAACGTTTCGATCTTCGGTGGGAAACGGGATGCGCCACCGAAACCATCCTCGAGCAGACTCCCGGGCAGCATTTGGAACGATCCTTGCCAACGCAACCCTGGCTGACGATCATCGCTGCGGGAGTCTTGACGATTCTTTTGGCAAGGAAGGTGTTCCATGCGGAAAAGTAGTCTTCTTTGGGTTGGACTCCTGTTGGTCCTCATCACGATCCCTACATTGGCGGCGGGGGAAACCATCGTTTCGAAGACGTTGCTCCCCTATGAAATCCTGAATGTGTCGATGACACAGAGTACGATGACGGTCACCGGTTGGGCGATTCTTAACGAAACCCAACACTTCATCAACGCAGCCGATCATTCCTACGAACTTGAATTCGCTTCACCCGAACACACGTTTCGAGTCAACGGAACCATCACGAGTACGACGCTGACGGATACTTTCCGCTACGGCGGCGCCCCGATCTGTGCGACAACGGCATACTTTAAGACGGATACCACCTGTTATTACCGGTTTGAGAACGCAGGTTTCAGTTTCAGTGTTCCGATCGATGGCTTGGAAATCGGTCGGAACTACACGGTTTATCTTGTGGTCCATGCCAAAAACGCGAACTTCCATAAGAAAATCCCGGTATACTACCCGATCTTAAACGATCTCGTGATGATGAATGGTCAAAAAGAGTACAGAGTCGTGTCAAAACTGAACGATACGAAATTCACCGTCAAGTATGCCACCGTGGCCGCAAGAAAAGGTCCGGATCGGTCGTATGTCGCATGGAGCTACGGGTCGAACTGCTCGACAACCTATGGAAACGATCATTTCTTTCTCCTGAATTCCGTCTATACGAACATCAAAGAGCGCTATCTAAACAATACGAACAAGATGACCTATTACCGCGTATCAACAACCCTCGCTTCATGCGTCGATTCCAGGCGCCGCGTGGTGGAAGGGGAGAGCTTCAGCCCGGTATGGATCGCCAGTAGTTTCGTCGAATACAGCGGAACGCCCATGCTTGTCAGCACACGGATCCTCAATACGGCACCGGTCATCAACGTAGAAAACATCGTTCTAAACGTAGGTGAGACATTTCGGTGGGAAGACCATGTCACGGCATACGATGCCGAAGAAGGCAATCTGACCCATAAGTTGATTGTAATTAGTGATAATTATCACAATATGCCTGGCAACTATCAGATGTCTTTCGAAGTGAGCGATCAATACGGCGCCAAAGCGTCGGCGACGCTTATGATCACCGTTCTCGAGCCTGAAAACAACCTCCCGATGATCCATGCTGAAGATTTCAGCGTCCTCATGCGTTCGAAAGTTGATCTGCGGAAGTTCGCCAGCGCCTATGACATTGAAGACGGTGATCTTAGTGCCTCGATCCTCGTCGATACGAGTGCCGATTTAAACGTCGTCGGTGTCTATCCGGTCGCGTTTCGCGTCGCCGATTCAAGAGGCGCCATCGCGATCCGAAACGTAAGGATGACCGTCTTTGATTATGACACGATGATCGGACGATTCAGATTCGTCGATCAAGAAAATCTTTTCTATTTGGAAGACATTCCGGATCCATGGATCGGCTATACACAACGGTTGAGTCTCTTGCTTGAAACTACCACGGTGCTTGAGACGATCACGATGGATCCGTAACTACGCATAATGTATATTATGTAATTTATGAATCGAATATTGAGTGGGATGGGGGTAAAAGCCCTCCCCTTCATAAGAAAAGGCATGGAATTGAAACCATGCCTTCGTTTTAATTTAGATAGGACAGAAGCGAGCTACCGACACTCGGGAGTTCGACGTTGAAGTTATCCGCGACGGTGGCGCCTAGGCTTGCGAAGGATTCGGTCAACGGCAGTAAGCCGCTTCCCTTGAACGATTTGGCATAGGCGATGAACGGTACCATTTCGCGGGTATGGTCGGTCCCGGGGGCCGTCGGGTCGTTGCCATGGTCCGCCGTCAGGATCAACAGGTCGTCTTCACGTAGAAGTTCGACGAGTTGCCCCAGCTGGACATCGAAATGTTCCAAATCACGTGCATAGCCGATGGGATCGCGACGATGACCCCACAGGGCGTCGAAATCCACGAGATTGACGAAACAGAGTCCGTTGAAGTCCGATTTCGCGATTTCGATCGTTTTTTCCATGCCATCCGCGTTGCTTTTGCTTTTCACGGCTTGGGTGATGCCTTCGCCGTCGAAGATGTCCTTGATCTTGCCGACCGACCAGACGTCGAATCCTGCGGATTTCAAGCGATCCAAGACCGTGGGGGCGAAGGGTTTCAGCGCATAGTCATGACGGTTGGGAGTGCGTTTGAACTCCCCTACCCTGTCGCCCAGAAACGGACGGGCGATGATCCTACCGACTTTCCATTCCGGTTTCATCGTCAACTCGCGCGCGATTTCGCAGCATCGGTAGAGTTCCTGTAAACCGAAGGTTTCTTCGTGGGCGGCGATCTGCAACACGGAGTCGGCGGACGTGTATACGATCATTTCGCCGGTTTCCATGTGCCGTTCTGCGAGTTCATCGAGGATTTCCGTACCGCTTGCGGCTTTGTTGCCGATGATCTTATGTCCCGTGCGCTCTTCAAGCGCCTGGATCAGTTCCGCCGGGAATCCGTGGTCCGTGAAGGTGACGAAAGGTTGGTCGACGCGAAGACCCATGATTTCCCAATGGCCGGTCATCGTATCCTTACCCAGGCTGATTTCCTGCATTTTTCCGTAATAACCGTTGGGACTCGATACGGGATCGACCCCTTGGATTTGATGAAGGTTGCCCAAGCCCATGGCTTTCATCGTCGGAAGATGCAGTCCGCCGACCGCCGTGGCGATATGAGCGATGGTGTCGGCGCCTTCATCCCCGTATTTGGCGGCATCCGGCATCGCGCCGAAGCCTACCGAGTCCATGACGATCGTGAATATTCTTGGATAGCGACTCATTTTGATTCTCCTTGTTTCTTGTTTGCGGGATGGAACGCATCGTACGCCTGATGCAGGCGTTTGCTTTCCACATGCGTGTAGATCTGCGTGGTCGAGATGTCGGAATGTCCCAAAAGCTCCTGAACGACCCTGAGGTCGGCGCCGCCGGCCAGCAGTTCGGTCGCGAAACTATGACGAAGTTTATGCGGCGAGACCGAGGTTTCGATCCCCGCGTCCCTGCATCTCGATTTTACCACAGTATAGATGTACTGACGACTGACTTGCTTTCCCCGTCGGGTGATGAAGACATGTTGGTTTTTGCCCTTTAACCACAAAGGACGTACGGTGTCGATGTATTTCCTGAGGTTGACCAGCGTCGCGGGGGCGATCATGACGACCCTTTCTTTATTCCCTTTGCCGACGATCCGGATGAACCCTTCGTTGAGATAGAGCTGGGTGAACGTCAGATCGGAAGCTTCGCTCACCCGAAGCCCGGTCGCATAAAGCAGGTCGACGATGGCGGTATGGAAGATTTCCTTGGGGTCGTCGCTTACGACGATGAGTTTCGAAACATCGTCCGCGCTAAGAAACACGGGGAGTTTCGTCTGTTTCTTCGGACTGACCAAGCGATCGGTGGGGTCGTTGTAGTGATCCTTCGATTCGCCCAGATAGGCGTGGAAATTCCGAAGGGTCGAATGAAGGCGAAGGATGCTTGCGTTGGCGTGGTGTTCGCAATACTCCTCTAAAAAGGCGTCGATCTGCTCGATCTGCACGCTCAAAGGATCGGTTATCCCGTGATCAGCCATCCATTTCGAATAGATGGTGAGATCGTTGAGGTAGGAATCGACGGTTTTGTCGCGCGATCGGCGGATGAAACGCAAATGATGCGTATAGTCGGCGAGGGTATCGGTCCAGTTCATGACGCCCCTCCTTCTTGGAATAAATTGATTTGTATCGGGTCTTCATCGCTTTCCCGAAGCTGGTTGGCGGAAATCCCCAAAAGACGGATGCTTTCTTCCGTCTCGATCTCATCGAACAACAACATGGCGACTTGGAAGATCTCGTCTTTCGTCCGGACGGGTTGGTCGGTCCGCCGGCTTCGCGAGAAGGTGGTGAAATCGGGATAACGCACGGTGATGGCGATGCTGCGCGAGGATTTGTTGGCTTCCGAAAGCCGTTCTTCGCACTCCTGGGCAAGCTTGAGGAAAACCTCCCGGACTTCCTCGTAGGTCTGGATGTCCTGGTTGAGCGTCGTCGAGGTGCTGACGGATTTCAGTTCGGTCCGTTGTTCAAGCGGACGGTCGTCGATCCCGCGGGCTAGGTTCACATACTCGTCGCGCAGGTTGCCCAACACGGAGCGGAGTTTGTCGCCGTCGGTGAAATTCGCGAGGTCGCCGATCGTATGGATGCCGAGCTCATGCAGTTTCGGAGCGGTCTTCTTCCCGATCCCGTGCATGTCGTCGATCGAGAGGGGCCAAAGCTTGACCGGTACTTCTTCTTTCCGTATCACCACGATGCCCATCGGCTTACGAAGCCCGCTGGCCATCTTGGCGAGGAATTTATTTTCGGCGATTCCTATACTGCATTTCAGTTTTACTTCGTCCAGGAGCCTCTTTTGAAGCCGTAGGGCCAAATCCAACGGATATTCCTCGGCGTTCATGGCTTGTGTCAGATCCACATAGGCCTCGTCGATGGACGCTTGTTCGATCTGGTCGCTGAACGTCCGTAAAAACGCGATGAAGCGTTGCGAATAATCTTCATAAAGTTCGAAATGACCTTCCACGATGACCAAATCCGGGCAAAGACGGACCGCTTCCCCCACCGCCATCGCCGAATGGATCCCGTAGCTTCGCGCTTCATAGGAAGCGGTCGATACGACGCTCCGCCGGCTATGTCCGCTGACGACCAGGGGTTTTCCCTTGAGCGAAGGATCGCGCAGGATTTCGACTTCCGCGAAGAAAGCGTTCAGGTCGATATGGAAAATCCAACGGTTCATGGGGTTGAAATCCGCTCTTGGTGATGTTGAAGCAATTCACGCGCGGCTTGCCGCGCCGTTTCGCTCATGGTGCCGCTGGCGATCGCCGCCAACGCGTCGATCCTGCCTTCCATGTCCAACCGGGTGATCAGGGTATGGGTCCGCAGGGCGTCGCTGTTCTTCGCGACCAGGTAATGGGCATCCCCGCAGGCGGCGACTTGCCCGAGATGGGTGACGGCGAACACTTGAGCGCTTTTCGAAAGGTCATGCATCTTGATTCCGATCGCCGAAGCGACCCGGCCGGAGACCCCGCTGTCGATCTCGTCGAAAATGACGGTCTCGATGCCTTGTAGGCGGGAGAAAATCACTTTCAAGCCTAGCATCAACCGCGACAGTTCCCCACCGCTGGCCACCTTGACCAAGGGTTTGGGGTCTTCCCCTTTGTTCATGGAGACAAGGAACTCGACGTTGTCGATCCCGTAGACCGAAGGATTCGCCTCGCTCAGGATGATTTGGAATTCGGCGTTGGTCAACGAGAGGCTATCGAGCTGTTTCTTGATGTCGACGCAGAGTTTTGAAGCATCGGCCGTGCGGGCTTCGCGCAACATCGAAGCCTGTTGCAGAAACGCAAGCTTCGCGTCGTCGATTTGTTTCTGTAAACGATCCAGGACTTCCGCCCTGTTCTCGATCCGGTCGATTTTTTGCTGGAACTCGGTTCTCCGGTCGAGGATGTCCGCGATTTTCCTGCCGTATTTCCGTTTCAGTTTGGTGATCAGGAACAAGCGGTCCTGGATGCGATTCAGTTCACCCTCGTCGAAATAGAGACGTCCGTGGATTTCCTTCAACGTCTCGGATTTGTCCCGCAGGGCGTAGTAGATTTCGTCGAGGTCCTTGGAAATCGCTTGGACTTCCTCCATCTCCTTGATCCCTTCGACCAGTTTCTGGACTTCATAGAACTTCGTCAGGATCCCGCCGTCGTCTTCCAGGTATTCGATCGCCGAATTCAGACGACTGGAGATCTTTTCGAACGCCATCATCGTCTTTTGTTGGGTTTCCAACGCTTCGTCTTCGCCGATCTTCAGTTCGGCCCCGTCGATTTCATCGATTTGATAACGCAAAAAACCCAGGTCGTCCGGATTCAGACTGGTTTGGGAGAGTTCGTCATATTCTTTTTGGAGTCGGTCGTAGGCTTTATAGGTCGCCGCCGTCGTTGCCATCAATTCGTCGTGACGGCCGAACTGATCCAACAAGGTGCGGTGGTATTTGACGTTCAGGAGGTATTGGGTGTCGTGTTGGGAGTGGATGTCGACCATCGCGGGTCCGAGTTCGCGCAGGAAAGAAACGGGCACGATGCGTCCGTTGCATCGGTTGACGCTCTTCCCTTCCAGGGTCAGCTCACGCGAGATGACCGTTACCTCGTCGTCGGAGAATCCGTTGTCGTCGAGGATTTTCCTTGCGATGTCGCTCCGGATTTCAAACGCGCCCTCCACGATCATTTTGTCGGCGGATTTGCGGATGGTGTCGACCGTCAGCCGATCTCCGCAAAGCAGGCCGATGGCATCGATCAAGATCGACTTCCCCGCCCCGGTCTCGCCGGTGAACACGCTGAAACCCTCCGTGAAATCCAGGTTCGCTTCATCGATTAAAACAAAGTTCTTCAGATATAACGATCGTAGCATGCGTCGACCCCCTTAACTGATCTCCGTTTTCTCAAATACGACAAAATATTCGATGTTCCCTTCTTTTCCTTTGAATCCGCAAGGGAAAAGGGATTTGATCTTGCATCCGTAGTCTTTTAGGAAAGCGCGGTACTCCTCCAGCATCGCATCGACCGCGCGTTGGTTTTTGACGATGCCCCGGTCGTTGACGTTGGCTTGACCGACTTCAAACTGCGGTTTGATGAGGACGTAGGCGAAAAGCGGGGCGTTTAGGACGGGGAGCAGCGCGGCGAGGATTTTGCGTCCCGAGATGAACGAGACATCCATCAAGAGGATGTCGAAATGCCGTCCCAAGGGATTCATCGCCAATTCGCGCGCATCGGTGTTTTCCATCGAGGTCACGCGCGGGTCGTTGCGCAGGCTTTCTTCAAGCTGGTCGCTGCCCACGTCGACCGCGACCACGTGCCTGGCGCCTCTTTGTAGCGCGACCTGCGTGAACCCGCCGGTCGACGCCCCCAGATCCAAGACGTTCTTATCGGTGAAATCATGGTCGACTTCCTGGATCGCCATGGCCAGCTTGTTACCCGACCGGGCGACGTATTTCATTTCATCCGACGTCGTGACGACATCGTTCTCCGAAACGTCATGGGAAGGTTTGGCGATGATCTGTCCATTGACGAGGATCAATCCTTGTTTGATGGCTTCCTGGGCTCGGTTGCGGGTCGGATACACCCCGTGGTCGACCAGATAGAGATCAATCCGCATGGTTGCCTAGGATCGAGACGATCCGATTGAACAGCGTCGTGATGTCGATCTTGGAATCTTTACGGAGTTGCGGGACGGATCCGTGTTCCACGAACTTGTCTTCAAGCCCGATGCGATGAAGGTCCATGGTGGTATGATTGTCGCAGACCCATTCCAGGATCGCCGAGGACAAGCCCCCCGCCAGCATGTCGGTTTCATAGACGATGACCGGTTTCTTCAGGGATGCGATCGCTTGCAGCATGCGGTGGTCCAACGGTTTGAAGAAGCGCGCGTTGACGGTCGCGATGTTGAGTTGGTTGATTTCGGCCTTCTGTACGATTTTGTCGACGTCGGGTCCGTAGGCGATGACGATCAAATCGGCCTGATCCAAGGGTTTGGACGAGGTCCACGATCCGATTTCGATTTCCTGATAGGTTGCGACTTCCTGGAAGAACGCGTTTCCGCGCGGATAACGGATGCCGATCGGATGTTTTTGGTTGAACGCGGTATAAAGCAGATGCTGCGCTTCCGTCGCGTCTTTGGGCTGGCAGAGGATCAGGTTGGGGATCGGGCGTAAGATCCCGACATCGAAGACGCCGTGGTGCGTGGCCCCGTCTTCGCCCACCAATCCGCTACGGTCGATCCCTAAAACCACCGGCAGATCCATCCGGGCGATATCGTGGTTGATTTGGTCATAGGACCGCTGTAAAAAGGTCGAATAGATCGAGAGGAACGGCTTGTATCCGGCCAAGGCCAGACCGGCCGCATAGGTCGCCGCGTGTTCTTCCGCGATCCCGCAGTCGAAACTGCGTGTCGGGAAAAGTGCGAAGTACTTTTCCAGTTTGCTTCCCTGCATCATCGCAGGGGTGATCGCCAGGATCTTCTCGTCTTTTTTGCTCAGACGGATCAAGGTTTCGGAAACGACCTGCGACCAAGGCAGATGGCCGGCAGGCAGCTGGTTGATGTTGGTGCCGGTGTCGGGGTCGAACTGGTTGACGCCGTGCCAGGTCCCGTTCAGATCGTTTTCGGAGTGCGGATAACCCTTCCCTTTCACGGTCAACACATGGACCAAAACCGGTCCTTCGTGCTTTTTCGCCGTGTTCAGGATGCGGATCAGTTGTTTGAAATCATGTCCGTCGACCGGACCGAGGTATTCGATGCCGAGTTCGCCGAAGATCGACGAATCGACGATGCTTTTCTTCAAGGTATCTTTCACCTTCTGCAAGCCGCCCAGCACGGACGTGCCGACCGAATTGCTTTTCAGGATTTCCTTCACATCGTGCTTGATGTGGTTGTAGGAGTTGCTGGTCCGCAGTTTCGCCAGGGATTTGGTCAGCGCCCCCACGTTTTGAGAGATCGACATGGCGTTGTCGTTGAGAATGATCACCAGGTTGCGCTGTTCGTCGCCGATCTGGTTCAACGCCTCGTAAACCATCCCGTTGTTCATCGAACCGTCGCCGATGATGCAGACGACCTGGTGGTTTTCGGCGTTCAGGTCGCGGGCGGTCGCAAATCCCAACGCGGCCGACAGCGAGGTCCCCGCATGTCCGGCTTCCCAGACGTCATGTGCGCTTTCGGACATTTTTTGAAAACCGCACAGCCCTTCCCATTGACGCATCGTAGCGAAACGCCCGGCGCGGCCGGTCAGGATCTTGTGCACATAGCTTTGATGGCCTACGTCGAAGATGAGTTTGTCCTTCGGGGAATCAAACACCGCGTGGAGTGCGATCGTCAGTTCGACGACCCCGAGATTGCTGGAGAGATGCCCTCCGGTCTTCGAAACGCTGTCGATCAAAAAACTGCGGATTTCGGCCGCCAGCATGTTCATTTGTTTAACGGACAGTTTTTTCAGAATCTCCGGTCCGTCGAGTTGTTCGATCATTTCGTTCCTCCTAGTTCTGGCGATTGATCAGGAGTTCAAGTAGTTTCCGTACTTCACCGCTTTTCAACCCCAGGCTTGCGTAGGTGTCAAACGCCGTCTGATAGTATTTTTCACAGGTACGGTGGGCTTCGTCCAGACCCAACAAGGAAACCACCGTGCTTTTATGGTTGACGAGGTCGCTGTTGGCGGTTTTGCCGAGTTCTTCGGTCGTTTTGGTGACATCGAGGATGTCGTCCTGGATTTGAAACGCGATCCCCGCGTTCTCCCCGACCGATGCGTAGAGTTCCAGTTCATCGTATCGTCCGGCCAGGATCGCGGCCATCTTCAGCGCGACCGCCAGCAGTTTGCCGGTCTTGTTGCGGTACATTTCGACGAGTTCATCCACATTGTCGACGGGGTGGTCTTCGAACTCGATGTCCTTGGTCTGGCCCAGGACCATGCCTGCGCTTCCCGCCGCGATCGCGAGTTCGCGGATCAGGGCGACTTTGTCGAGATTGGCATAGTTGCTTTTCGCGAGCACTTCAAACGCCAGCGTCAACAATCCGTCGCCGGCAAGGATCGCGGTGGCTTCGTCGAACATCTTATGGCAAGTCAGACGACCGCGACGGAAATCGTCGTTGTCCATCGCCGGAAGATCGTCGTGGATGAGCGAATAGGTGTGGATCATTTCCAATGCGGAAGCGGCGTCCAAGCCCAAAAGAGGATCGATTTCCAGATCTTTCAGACAAGAAAGCAAAAGCAAGGGGCGGATGCGTTTCCCGCCGCCCAGAAGCGAATAGCCCATCGCATCCTTGATTCTGGATTCGGGCAGCGAATCAAGGCACTCTTGCAGGGATTCTTCGATGAAGTGTTTCATGTTCACTCCCCTTTCGCGTTGTAGTGTTCCATCAATTCACGGACTTTGCCTTCGAAGTTCTTCAGTTGGCCGTCGCATTCTTTCACCAGACGCAAACCTTCTTCAAACAAAACCAAGGACTCGTCCAGGCTTATGTCGTTGCGTTCAAGCGATCCGATGATCGCATTCAAACGGTTCATCGCGACTTCGAAGCTTTGTTTCTCACTCATGGTCTGTCTCCTTTTCCAGTACGTTGGCACGTAGATTCCCATTCGTCATCCGGATTCTCAATTCATCGCCGACCTTGACGTCGTCGGTCGATTTCACGACCTTCCCGTCCAGAAACGGGATCGCATAGCCTCGCTCGAGGACGGCCAAGGGCGAGAGCGCATTGAGCACGCTCAGTGTCCGTTGCATCTGGAAGCGCTCCTTTTCCCCCAGACGCAGGCTTTTTTGGAGCAAAATCTCACGGTTTTTAAGCCAGACTTCACGTTTTAGGTTTTGGACCCTCGATCCGCCCGACAATAACGCGGCGCTTAGGCTTTGAAGCCGTTCGCGCTGCGCGGAAACTTTTGAAGAAAGGACGGTTAAACGTTGCGTCGCCATCGTCAGATTCACCGCGGCATCCTGCCATAAAAGGTCGGGATTCTGCCAGGCGGGATAGTTTTTCAAGGGGGCGTATCCCAAGGTCTTCGCCCGATACAGCTGCACCATGGCGTTGTAGGCGCGCACCTTCAATTGGGATAGTTCCATTCTGACTTCGTTTTGGTCGCGTACCGCCGCTTGGGCGGCCCCGGTCGGGGTCGGTGCCCTGAAATCGCTGACCAGGTCGGCGATCGTCACGTCGGTTTCATGTCCGATCCCGGCGATCAAGGGGGTTTTCAAGGTGACGATGCAGCGTGCGAGCCGTTCTTCGTTGAACGGCCAGAGATCTTCGATCGAACCGCCGCCGCGGGCGAGGATCAACACGTCGTTATCATCCGCGTCGGCTTGTCTTAACCGGTCGATGATCTGATCCGCCGCGAGGTTGCCTTGGACCAGGCTTGGATAAAAGTTGATGTTCGCGCTCGGCCAGCGTTTCTTCAGCGTCGTCAGGATATCCTGCAGCGCCGCCGTCTCTTTTCCGCTGATGACGCCGATGGTCTTAGGATACTTCGGCAGGGCTTTCTTACGACCCTCCTCGAACCATCCTTCCGCATGTAGTTTCTTTTTCAACGCTTCGAATTTCTGATACAAATCCCCCAAGCCTTCATGCTGCATCTGCGTGACATAAAGCTGGAGTTGACCTTGCGGTGCGTATAGCGAAACCGAAGCCCTCAGTAAGACCTTATCGCCTTCTTTCGGGATGAACCCGACTTTGGAGGCTTGGTTGGAGAACATGACGCAGCTGATACGCGCGTTCTCCTCTTTGATGGTGAAGTACCAATGTCCGCTGCGGTGCGCCGTAAAATTGGACAGCTCCCCTTTCAGCCAGACCGAAGCCAGGATCGGATCGTTGTCCAGTTTCAATTTGATGAATTGGAGTAAGGAAGCAACGCTCCAGACCTGTTGGCTCATAGTTGGTCCAAGACCCCGTTGATCAGTTTATAGGCGTCGGTGTCGCCGAATTCCTTGGCCAGTTCGACCGCTTCGTCGATGATGACGGTGCGCTCCACGTCGGCCAGCGCGAGTTCCCCCAGCGCCAAGAGTAAAATCGCCTGCTCGATATAGCCCAGGCGGACGAAGTCCCAATCCTTCAAACGCGCATTGATCAATGCGACGTGTTCTTCTTTATGTTCGATCGAAAGCAGGCAGATTTCACGGACGAATTTTTCTTCATCGCTCAATCCCAGGATCATGTTTTCCGCCAGGACGACCTGGATCTCCTTGGCAAGCAGCAGGTGTTGATAGATGCACTCCATCGCCTTCCTGCGCTGTACGTGTCGTTTCATAAACTTCCTCCGTTATCGTGTCTATTTTACCATGTTTCCACTGTTCTAACCACTTCCCCGCAAAAAAAACGCCCTAGTGGGCGTTGAAAGCGAATCCGGCGACTTTGATGTCGATCAGGTTGCATTTCAGGTCGGTCATCTGCAATACGGCCTGGAAAATCTTCAGTTGAAGATCTTCGCACACCTTACTGACATTACTCCCGTATTTGATTTTGACTTCCACATGGACGTTGAGGAGGTTGTCCTGGATTTTACAGAGTACCGGACGCTTAAGGGGTCCGACATCCAATCCCGCGACTCCGTCTTCTTCTTCGCATGCGATTCGCGCGATCATCTCGAAGACTTCTTTCGTCAGTGCGATTTGTCCGAGATGCGCATGATCCGGCTGGATCAAGACATATTCTTGTGCCATTGTATCACCCGAGGGCATTATACCATACTCGTCGGGGAATCAACAAGTTACTCGGCTTCTTCGGTGAACCACTTCGCGATGAGTTCGTCGATTTTACCGCTGGCTTTCAGCGTCGCGATCGCGGCGTTGACTTCATCGGTCAATTCCGAACCTAGCGGAAGCGCCACGGCGTTGTAGGAAATGTCGGCAAAGTTTTGGTTCTGCAGTTCGAAGGTCGTCAATTGCGCATAGCTGGCGATGTACTGGTCGGCGACGCTCTTGTCAAGCAAAATCCAATCGATCCGTCCGTTGATGATTTCCTGGACCATCTGGCCGATGTCTTTCCGTGCGTCCTTCGTCAGTTCGAACTCGGTCGCGATCGAATCGACGGCCGCGGCTTGGACGGTGCCGATCTGGATGCCGACCGTCGTCCCCTTCACATCGTCGGCGGAAGACCAATCGTTGGAAGCCAGGGTCAAGACCCAGTACGGGCTTTCGCCGTCTTGGTAGTAGGCGTCGGAGAAGTCGACCCCACGGTCGGGGGCGGCGTTGAATCCGGCCAGCGACATGTCGCCTTGGTCGGCGTTCAGAGCGGCGATGATGCCGTCGAAGTCCATGTCGACCCATTCGATTTCATAACCCATTTCGGCGGCGATCAGGTTGCCCAGTTCGATGTCGAACCCGTCGAGTTCGCCTTTTTCGTTGACGATTTCATAGGGAGGATAGCCGGAGGAGGTCAGGACTTTCAAAGTCCCTTTGGATTTGGTTTGCGTGCAGCCGGTGAATAAGAGGGCGGCGAGGAGAAGGACGAGGATTTTTTTCATGAGGTCTCTCTTTCTTGATCCTTAGATCATGTTGGCAAGGAATTCCTTGGCCCGTGTGCTTTTCGGTGAAGTGAAGAAGGTTTTCGTATCCGTGATTTCCAGGATTTCGCTTTTGTCCATATAGATGATTTCATCGGCGACTTCCTTGGCGAAATTGATTTCGTGGGTGACGATGATGATCGTCATGCCGGTATGGTTCAACCCTTTCATGACTTTCAGGACTTCCTGGGTCATTTCGGGGTCGAGCGCCGACGTGGGTTCGTCAAACAACATGACCTTGGGTTCCATGGCGAGCGCACGGGCGATCGCGACGCGTTGTTTTTCCCCGCCGGACAACTGATGGGGGTAGTTCTGCAGGCGATGGGCCAGTCCGACATCGCTCAAGCGTTGGGTCGCGATCTTCTTCGCTTCGTCGTCGCCGAGCTTCTTGACTTTCTTCAGCGCGAACATCACGTTGTCGAGGGCGCGCATATGGGCGAAGAGATTGAAGTTCTGGAACACCATCCCGCATTTCTCGCGGATTTCGTGGAGTCGGTTTTGGTGGGACATCATTTCGATGTCGTCGTGCCAGACTTCCCCTTCCGTCGGTTTCTCGAGGTAGTTGATGCATCGCAGAAGCGTGCTCTTGCCGGCCCCGGAGGATCCGATGATCGCATAGGTCTTCCCGTTTTCAAACGTACAATTCACGTTCTGCAGAACCGTGACGCCTTTGAATTCTTTTTTGACGTTGACCAGTTTAATCATAGCGCAGCTTCCTTTCGATGACTTTCCCGAGACTGCTCAGGACTTTGTTGAGGATGTAGTAGACGGCTCCGACCACCAGAAGCGGTTCGAAGTAACGGAAGGTCGTCCCGCTGATGATCGACTGGCGACGCATCAGGTCGGCGGCGCCGATCATCGAGACCACGGAGGTTTCCTTGACCAGCGTGATGAATTCGTTCATGATGGCCGGCAATACGTTGCGGATGGCCTGCGGGATGATGATGCTGAAGGTGATGTCCATTTTCTTGACCCCCAGCGCGATCGCGGCCTCGGACTGCCCTTTATCGATCGACTCGATCCCGGCGCGCAGGATTTCGGAAAGATAACAGGCGGAGTTCAGCGAGAACACGATGCCGGCGGAAGTCATGATGGTCGGTACCCAACCGGTGATCTGCGGCAAGCCCAGATGGAAGAACATCAGCTGGAACACCAAGGGCGTTCCGCGGAAGAAGTCGACCACCGCGCGTACCAAGAACCCGATCGGGTCCCTTCGTCGGCTGCTCAACCCGAAGAATAAGCCGAGGGTCGACCCCCCGATCGCCGCCATCGCGGCGATTTGTAATGTAACATAGGTCCCTTTCAGTAGATACTCCATGAAAGGTAGAATCGGTCCGTAATTAATGTTCATGACATCCTCCTTTACAAAAAAACGCCCCTTCATAACAATGAAAGGACGTGATTGACGCGGTACCACCTAACTTCCGGGAATTTCTCCCGGCAACTCTGTTCGTTAACGCCGACGACGGATCGCACTCAACTTTCGCACGACCAGCTCCCGGACACGTTCGACGTTGCTTCATACCGCATTGCACCAAAGAGCGGCTCTCTTGAATGAAGCGTGACGTTTACTACTCCCGTTCACAGCTTATGCGATGATTATATAACAGAATTTCGAGAATGCAAGTGAAAATTTATTTATTTTCTGAAAACTTTTGAAAAATCCGGATTCCTTTGGGGAACTTGTTTTTGATCTGCCGTCCGTCCCCTTTCCCCAATCCGTAGGTTTTCCCGCGATATCCGATCAAGACGTAGCCTTTGACCCCTTCGATGTCGATCGTATCGCCATGCAGGAACCGCAGCGTCTCTTCGTCCCCCAGTTCGATTTTCTGTTTGAAATACGTTTGTGCGATCTGCGAGGACGCGAAGGCATGGTCGATTTCGATCCGATCTTGGATTTTCTCCCCGAGATAGACTCCGGCTTGTACGACGTTGATTTTGCTTGGGCACGGAAGATCGTGCCGCGAGAGATTGATCTTGTCATGGATGATGTAGCTGCGGATCGATTCGTCGAGAAACATGGAAACGAAGTTCCGGATCAACGGAACTGCGACCGGTTGAAGCAAAGCCGGTTGCTTCGTTTCTTGTTTACCATGTTTACGCATCCGGCAGATGAAGTGCCCTTCCCCGCCCTCAAGCACAGTGATCCGGCGGCACTTTTCAAGGTTCTCGTCCAAGTCACCGAATCCTTTGCGTCCGATCGAAAACGGAACGTCTTCGATCACCATGTCCGGGTGTTTCCTCATGAAGTCATGGATCCGCTCCTCGTTCTCTTCCTTGGCGAACGTACAGGTGGAATACACCAGGACGCCGCCTTCTTTGAGCGAGGGATACACGTTTTCAAGGATCTCTTCCTGCATCCTTGCGCAATGGAGGATATTGTTGGTCGAGAAGTATTTCATCCCCGAGGGATCCTTGCGATACATCCCCATCCCGCTGCATGGGGCGTCCACGACGATTTTATCGAAATAGCCGATGAAGGACTCGCCCAAGGTTTTCGTATCGTTCTGTGTGATCAGAAGGTTGTCTTCGCCGAAGCGCTGCAGGTTGAACCTCAGCGTCTGATTGCGCTTGGGATCGATTTCGTTACTGACCAGGATCCCTGTCCCGTTGAGTTTCGATAGAATCTGCGTGCTTTTCCCACCCGGGGCGGCGCAGCAGTCCAACACGTTTTCATTTTCCCGGATATCCAACGCCTCGACCACCAGGCTTGCGGAAGGTTCTTGGAGGTAGAAACATCCCGCATGATGGAAAGGATGGTTCCCCAATGAAACATCGGTCGTCGGAACATGATAGAGGTAAGCGGGATAGCCCTCGATCCGTTTCGCGTCGGGGAACTCGCGCAGAAACGCGTCGACGGAAATCTTGCGAGGATTCAGGCGTAGCGCGCGAAAAAGCGGCGCGTCCTGCGCCGCCAGCCAGGCGTCATAGTCGTCCGACATCACCTCGCGCATCAAAGCGAGATACGCGGAAGGATAATTAACGGTTGCC
>JAHFCO010000039.1 GCA_023249475.1 Bacillota bacterium
TGAACATCGCGTTGACGAAATAGAGGGCGTTGGGACGTTTACTATAGCGGGCGATCTGGACTTTGGTCCAAGGGTCGGGATGGCTGAAGAGGCTGGAGCGTAGGAAATCTTGTTCGAGCTTTAGTTTCTCCGCGACCTCCGTCGCTTCCTGATCCACCGCGTTATTGATCTCTACTTTCAGTTCGATCAGCCGGTTCAATTGTTCTTGTATGTTCATTTGGTCCCTCCATGCATGCTTAAGAGGGTTCCCAGCACGGTGCGCTGTTGGCTACGGGGGACGATCGCGTCCACGAACCCGTGGGATAGTTGGAATTCGGCGGATTGGAATCCTTCCGGCAAGGTTTGTTTGATCGTGTTTTCGATGACCCTTTGTCCGGCGAACCCGATCAAGGCTTTGGGTTCCGCGAGGATGATGTCGCCCAGGCTCGCAAAGCTGGCGGTGACGCCGCCCGTGGTCGGATGGGTCAGGAAACTGATGAACAGCAGGCCTTTTTCATGATGTTTCGCCAAGGCCGCCGAGGTTTTCGCCATCTGCATCAAGGAATAGATCCCTTCCTGCATACGGGCGCCACCGGAAGTCGCGCTAATGATGACCGGCAGACGTTTGCGGGTCGCGCGTTCGATCGCCCGGGTGATCTTCTCCCCCACGGCGCTGCCCATCGAGGCCATCATGAAACGGTTGTCCATGACGCAGAGGACACAGGGATGGTTCAGGATGTTCGCGCTGCCGCATACGACGGCTTCGTGAAGCTGCGTCTTTTGACGGTTGAGTCCGAGTTTTTCGCGATAATCCGGGAAATTCAAGGGATCTTTCCCGATCAGGCTTTTGTCCCATTCGTCGAAGGATTTCTCGTCGCACCACAGTTTGATGCGCGTGAAGGCATCGATCGGTTCGTGGTGGCCGCATTTCACACAGGTGTAAAACGCCCGTTGGAACGCGGAGACTTCCATCATTTCGCCGCAACTCGAACACGCCCGCATTAATCCGTCGGGCGCTTCTTTGCGTTCGGGTTGGCTTTTTTTATTGCGCCAACTCATGAAGTCGGCGATTTTTTCTTTCCTGAATAAGAAAGGTTTCTCCATTACAGTACCACCTCGTCCTGATGTTTCGCCATGAAGGACGTCGTGTAGTTGCCCTTCAGGAATTCGGCGTGATGCAGGATCAGATATTGCATATCCAGATTACAGGTCAATCCTTCGATGATGCATTCCTCAAGCGCCGCGCGCAGTTTCTTGATCGCGCCCAGACGCGAGGTATCGAAAGCGAGGATCTTGGCGATCATGGAATCGTAATACGGGCTGATGGTCGCCCCGTTGTACATCGCGCTATCCACGCGTACTTTCGGTCCGGCCGGGAAATGCAGGAAACGGATCGTTCCCGGGGAGGGGGCGAAGTTCAGTTTCGGGTTCTCCGCGTTGATGCGGACTTCGATCGCATGGCCGAGCAGTTGGATTTCCTCCTGCACGAACGGCAAAGCGAGACCGGAGGCGATCTTCAGTTGTTCTTTCACGATGTCGATGCCGGTCACTAGTTCGCTGACCCCGTGCTCGACCTGCAGGCGCGTGTTCATTTCCATGAAATAGAACTTGCGGTCCTTGTCGACGAGGAATTCGATGGTCCCCGCGTTGCGATAACCGATATGTTTGGCGGCACGCACGGCCGCTTCGCCCATTTCACGGCGCAGGTCGTCGTCGAGGAAGCGCGAAGGGCTTTCTTCGATGAGTTTCTGGTTACGGCGTTGGATGCTGCAGTCCCGCTCAAACAAATGCACGACGTTCCCGTAGGCATCCGCCAACAACTGGAACTCGATGTGCTTGGGGTCGCGCACGAATTTTTCAAGATACATGTCGCCGTTGCCGAAAGCGCTGCGGGCTTCGTTGGACGCGATGTCATAGGCGTCGGCCACTTCTTCGCGCTTGTCGACGATCCGCATGCCGCGTCCCCCGCCGCCGTGGGCGGCTTTCAGGATGACCGGATAACCGATTCGGTCGGCGATTTCCAGCGCTTCTTTTTCATCGCTTACTATTCCTTGCGACCCTTCGACGACCGGCACCCCGGCGTCGCGCATCGCTTGTTTGGCTTGGGCTTTGTCCCCCATCTTCTCCATGACATCCGCGCTGGGTCCGATGAACACCATCCCGCATTGTTCGACCATGCGGGCGAAACTTGCGTTCTCGCTGAGAAACCCGAACCCCGGGTGGATGGCGTCGCAATGATAGTACAGGGCGGCGCTGAGGATGTTGGAGACATTGAGATAACTCTCGCTACTACGGGGTCCTCCGACACACACCGCATAGGTCGCCAGTTGGGTATGCAGGGCTTCCGCATCGGCGCTGGAGTAGATCGCCACGGTTTCGATGCCGAGTTCCTTGCAGGCCCGGATGATCCGGACGGCGATTTCGCCGCGGTTGGCGATGCAGACGCGTTTAAACATGGTCTTCCTCGATTTCGAAGAGGACATCGTCGAACGCGACCAAGTCCCCGTCGTTGCGTGCGATCTTGACGATCGTTCCGCTCACCGGGCTTTTGACTTCGTTCATGACTTTCATGGCTTCCAGGATACAAAGCGCCTGGTTGACCTTGACTCTATCTCCGACGCCTACGAAAGGCGCCGTGCTCGGGGACTTGCGACTGTAATACGTGGCGACCAGCGGGGCTTTCACAAGCGTACCCGAAGTACACGGAAGAGGCGCCGGCTCACTGACAACCCGGCTCGCTTCAGCGTGTGAAGGATGCACGATTGTGTGTCCGGCGCCTCGCTTCAATTCGATCGTGCCGTCTTCGTCTTCCAGTCTCAGTTCCTGAATATCGCTGGTCTTCAAAAGCGCCATCAGCGCTTGGATCTTGTCGATATTCATGGTCGTGCCTACTTCAGACTTTCGATGTAGGTGACGATGTCCTGTACGGTGATGAATTTCGCCGCGGCTTCGTCGTCGACCTTGATGTCGAAGGCGTCTTCCAACGCGATGGTCAATTCGACCGCATCCAAGGAATCGGCGCCCAAGTCTTGCTTTAACTGGGATTCAAGTGCTACACTATTTACGTCAACGTTGAGGTTTTCGGCGATCACTGCTTTTACTTTTTCGAGAATCATGTTGTTTTCCCTCCTATGGTAAAACAGTGTCATTATAATACTTTGATTTTAAAAGTAAATACGATTAACGCTATTTCATGCACTGTAATGGCTTACATTCTTAGGTTTCATGCAATCTTCACAAAGGAGGTTCCCCCATGAGCGACCCGATGACCCACGAAATCCGACGCTTCGACGTCCTGGATTCGACCAACGATTATTGTTTCAGGGCGCAGGAAGAACTGCGCAGCGGCAGCGTCGTGATGGCTTCATATCAGACCCAAGGCAAAGGGACGCAAGGGCGGAAATGGAGTTCCGACCGTGATGAAAACCTGCTATTCTCACTCTTGTATAAGGATGAACCCTTCGCTTCCTCCCCTCTTTTTAGCCATCGGGTCGCCTTGGCGATCGTCTTCGCGTTGCGCGAGTACGATCTTAACCCCCGGATCAAATGGCCCAACGATATCCTGGTCGACCATCGCAAGATTTCGGGGATCTTGATCGAAGCCAGCGGCGGGATCTGCGTCGTCGGGATCGGGATCAACGTGAATCAAACGACGTTCCCCCAAGACCTGCGCATGCCCGCCACGTCGTTGATCCAACAGACCGGGCAACGCCATGAACCGCTCGCCCTTTTATTGAAGGTGCTGGATGCCTTGGACGAAGTATTGACCCTTGACGATGAAACCTTGCTTACCAACTATAAAGCCGTGCTCTATCAGCTTGGATTGCCGTGCGTGGTGAAACAAAAGGAAGACACGGTCGTGGCGACCGTCACGGACATCGATGGCGATGGATCGCTGATCGCGACCGATACCGACCGGAATAAGATCAAGATCCATTCCAAAGCGATGATCGACTTCGAATGAAAAAAGCAAGAATCGCTTGGATTCTTGCTTTTTAGCGTAGGAAGGTTTCGATGCGCTCGGGATGGGTCAAGATGGGTTTGGACCCTTCCGGGGTCTTGGAGATCATCTTCACCATCATCTTGTGGGCGAAGTTCATCTTCTCGACCTGCAGCTTCCCGCCGAAGTTCTCGATGGACGAGGCATGTTCGATCAATCGTACGGGGAAATTGGTTTTGATTTCCTCGTTGAAATTGGCTTCGAAGGCACAACAGAGGAAGAGTCGGAGTTCCTTCTTCAATAACGCGTTCTCATGGGTTTTCGCGAATTCGATCAGGTTCTTATGCACTTTCCCGACATAGATCGCACCGCCCAGGATGACGGAATCATAGGTTTCAAGATTCACTTCCGTCGTTTTCTGCAGGTTGATTGCCGTCGCATCGGGAATCCGTTTCTTCATTTCATCGACGATTTCCTGCGTATACCCGTAGGTGGTGGTGTAAAGGATCAAGGTTCTCATGTCATTCTCCATCCAGCGCATCTTCGATGGCTTTGAGATAGGCTTTGGTCGTCACGGTCGCCCCGGCTTGGATATCGATGTCCAAGGATTGCTTCGCGATCACTTCGTCGATCACGCCTTGCGTAACCGAGTCCAACTGGATCATCACGTCTTTTTCGACGTCGATGCTTACGATCCGATGGTTTTCGACATGGACGATCAAGGTGTTCTTCCACCGGTTAAGCGAGTACTTTCCCTCGTACGCACCATCGGGGGTGTGCGACAGGTCGATCGAACCGATAGAGACGGTCGCGCCTTCTTTCAGACCGTTGGTGAAGATGAAACCGACGACGAGTGCGATTACGAGTAAACCACCGAAGACAACGCCGATGATTTTCAATCCTTTTTTCATTCTTTCTCCCCTTCTTCCATGTGTTGGAGGTTGGCCATGAGTTTCTCGATGACGATGCGGGCACCGGCGAATTCTTCTTCCGTGATGCCGCGATAGAGATCGCCCAGGAAACGTTGCGAATCCCCTTCGGTCTTCGCCCAGAAGTCGACGCTCTCCGGGGTCAGTTGGACCCGGGTGACGCGGGCGTCGTGTTTGTCTTTGTCGAGCGACATCAATCCTTTTTCCTGAAGTTTCAGCGCAACCTGTTTGACGTTCTGATGGGATGTCCCGCTCACATTCGCCAATTCTTTCAAGGTCGGCGGCTTGTCGAACAAGGATGCCGTGCAGATCGAGAGAAACCACTGGCGCGACGTCACGCCATACCGATTGAGTTCCCTCTCCAATAACGTATCGATCTTGTTGGCGACCATGAACAGGGCGCCGAAGAGGAAGATGTCGTCATTCATATGATCTAGGTTTCGCATGTGTGCTCCTTGGGCAGTCTTTATATGTAATGTATTACCCATTAAGATAATACATTACCTTTTAAGGATTGTAAAGAGGGAAAATAAAAAGCCGCGCTTTTTTTCGCGGCTATTTCGATTGGGTGCGCATACTGTTGCGGTAGGTCTCGTATTCGACCAGGCAAGCCAAATTCTTTTCATAGTTCGATTCGAAGATCAATCCGTAGAGGATGTCGCAGACAAGTTGCATCGAGGTCCGCGAGGCGAACGACCCCAGTTTGATCCTGGACTCTTCGTTATCGATGTTGATGCAGAGGGTCGCGAGTTTCTGATAAGGCGAATAACTGTTGGCGCAGATCAGGATGATCGGGATTTTATAGTGACGCAGTTCGTTCATGCGTTCCTGGACGTCGATGCTGTTGGCGTAGTGCGAGATGAAGACCGCGACGCGTTTCAGCTTGTTGGGGCGCACGGAAGCGCCCTGGAAGCCTTCCAACGTCTCACAGACGGAGGAAAACCCCAAGCGCAACAGTTTATATTGGAAATCTTCCGCGATCAACAGCGACGGGCCTTTTCCGAAGAACGATACGCTGTCGGCCGCCATCATCAACCGTGCCGCCTGGGTCAGCTTCTCATAATCCAACGCATTGAACGTATCCGTCAACGCTTGGAAGTGTAGATTGATGAACGCCTGGGCGACTTGCCGTTGGTCCATCCCCTTCTCAAGCGGGACATCCAGTTCGATCCGTTTCTCATTGAGGATGAACGAATTGATCTCCGAAGCCAGTTTCAATTTGAATTCGGAGAACCCCGACATCCCCAGTTTCTTGCACATCCGGACGATCGTCGACGGCGAAGAGTACGCGGCCGCCGCCAGTTCGATGATGTTCATCGCAACCGCTTCTTTCGGATGCTCGTTGATGTATTGAACGATCGATTCCTCGGACGTACTGAAGAGATTCTTGTTTTTCAGTTGATTGGTGAGTAACATTTCATTCCTCCATTTCATTCTCATTTAACCACAAATCACCGTAAACCGACAGAGATTTGTATGAAACCCAAAAATTCACCGTATGTTTCTTAGGGGGGATCCGCTTTTTGGGTAAAAAAAGGAAGTTCATACACCAAAAGAAAGATGCTTCCATTTCGAAGCATCTTGATTTATCTTTTCTTAGTCTTTAAATCGGATGACGACTTCCTCATACCCGATCAGACCAAGGAAACCTTCCAACGCCAGTTTCGCATTCTCTTCCGCCTTATCCAAAATCCCGTTCTCTTCGGCCTGTTTCTCAAGCCGGCGCAGGAATTCATTGAGCGTATTCAACGTATCTTCATTGGTGACCGGATTCAAGAACCCGTCTTTTTCCGCATAGGCACGGTATTCCAGGATCTCCTTCGCGGTGATTTTCGCATGCTTCAACGTCAACGTAATCTTCTTATCCTCGATCTGAATGTCGTCTTCGGTGAGCGACGCCAAATCGATGCCTGATTGGACCTTCGCCTTCACCACGAAAATGAACGATTTCTCGGTGAACGGCACTTCAAAGTCATTGATCGTGATCGCTTCACGATAATCCAGGATCTCATTGAAGTACATTTCGACCGTGTCCAGTTGCGAGATTTGTTTGATTTTCTCCAAAACGGCGGAAACGCCGATTTCCGATTTCCGGACGAATTGGAAATTCTTCGAAACACTGAAGGCGAAAACCGTGACGAGTATTAAAAATACGGCGAGAATCAGAAACCTGAAAGTACGAAAGAACTGAAAGATTTTCTTCATGAACATCACCTGCCTTATCTTAATTATACCATAGGCTGTCAAAACCAAGGTTTTCTCAAGGGAAAGGATCACGCAAGGAGGATGTTCCCACTCACATTTCGCCTCACTTCGCACCCCCCGCGGACGATGGATGGGATTCAGATAAAACGAACCGCCGACATTTCCGCCGGCGGTTCGCTTCGTTATTTCAGGTCTTCCCCGTTGGAGGCGATGACTTTCTTGTACCATTCAAACGAATCCTTTTTGATCCGTTTCAGTGTCCCGTTTCCTTCGTTGTCTTTGTCGACGTAGACGAAACCGTAGCGTTTTTCCATTTCGGCGGTACCGGCGCTGACGATGTCCATCGGACCCCAATACGTATACCCCATCAAGTCGACACCGTCCTTCACCGCTTCCTTCATCTGTTCAAGATGGTCGCGCAGATAGGAGATGCGGTAAGGATCGTGGATGGATCCGTCTTCTTCCACCTTATCAAACGTCCCCAAGCCGTTTTCGACGATGAAGAGCGGGACTTGGTATCGGTCGTAGAGTTCGTTGAGGGTATACCGCAGACCGACCGGGTCGATCTGCCATCCCCACGGGGTGGTTTCAAGATACGGGTTGTCTTTGCCCGTTTCCCCGCCGGTGTCGGCGTTTTGGGCCAACCCGTGTTCATGGGTGGTCGAACGATAGTAGCTGAACGCGATGTAATCGGAAGTATTCGCGGCGATGATTTCTTCATCGCCCGGCAAGATTTCAAGATGGACGCCTTTGGATTCGAACATGCGCTTCGCGTACGCCGGGTACTTCCCGCGGACCATCACGTCCACGAACAATAAGGACTCGCGACGGACACCGACGGTCGACATCACGTCGTCGGGTTTGCAGGTGGCCGGGTAGACGTTGCTTAAAGAGAACATCGAACCGATTTTCGCGTCGGGGATGATTTCATGGCACCGTTTCATCGCCAGACTGGAAGCGACGAACATATGGTGGGAGGCTTGGTAGATGGTCTGCCAGAACGATTCGCCTTCATGCAGGAGAATCCCGCCGGCTCCGCCCGGGATGCGACGCATATTATTGATTTCGTTGAACGTCATCCAGAGTTTCACTTTATGTTTATAGCGTTCGAAGACGACTTCGCAATAGCGGACGAAGAATCCGATCAGTTCGCGTGAACGCCAGCTCCCGTATTTTTCAACCAGATGCAAGGGTGTTTCGTAGTGGCTCAGCGTGATCAGCGGTTGCATGCCCCGTGCGATCATCTCATCGAAGAGGTCGTCGTAGAACTTCAATCCGGCTTCGTTGGGTTCGAGTTCATCACCCAAGGGGAAGATGCGGGCCCAGGCGATCGAGGTCCTAAAAACGTTGAATCCCATTTCCTGCATCAACGCCAAGTCTTCTTGATATCGATGGTAGAAGTCGATGGCTTCCTGATACGGATAATATTTCCCTTCGGTCGGTTTCAGTTCGAAGCCGTGGCGAAGTCCGTCCGCGCAATACGAAGCGATGTCCAAGCCTTTTCCGTCAGCCAAGTAGGCGCCTTCGGCTTGGTTGGCGGCGATGGCTCCGCCCCATAGAAAGTTCTTCGGTAATGTGTTTGTCATGGTAATCCTCCGATCTTAGTATGACAGATGAAGAAAGGTCCGCAAGATGCGGACCCGATTTCGGAAGCGGTGTTCAGGATAAATCGAGAATCATGGAAAGGAATGGAATATTTTACCGTCAGAGAACATTGAGTTGGGCGAAGAGCGTTAGCCAGATGAAGATGGTCACCATCGCCAATAAGGTCGAGGCCATGATGATCTGGGCCGCCAGTTCATGGTCGGCGTCCATCGCGATGGCCATCGAGAACGACGAGACGGCGGTCGGCGAGGCGAAGAGGGCCAGGATCGACACCAAGGCGACATCGCGGTAGCCCATCGACAATGCGATGATGATCAAAGGAAGCGGGACCAAAACCAATCGGCACAAGACGACGGAAAGGATCGCTTTCGCGTTGGATTTGAGGGATGAGAATTCAAACATCGCACCCAAGGTGACCAAGGCCAAGGGACTGGCGACTTTGGAAAGCTCAATGAGTGTTTTGACAACGAACGAAGGAATCGGAATCCGTATCAGATAAGCCACCAAGCCCGATAGCGTCGCCAGGATCAGAGGATTGGTGAAGACCGTGGTCAAGGTCGCTTTGAGGTTGGTTTTACGATGGCGGTAATGGTCCAACACCAAGACCGCGGCGATATTGATGATCGGCACCAAGGTACCGATGAGAAGCGTCATGATGCTCATGTCCGTATACAGGGCGGCGACGACCGGGATGCCGAAGAGCGCGAAGTTCGAACGGAAGATGCCTTGGACGATGACCGCCTGACGTTTGGGATCGACGCAGAACTTCTTTACCGTCACCATCGAAACCAAAATCACCGTCAGAACCCCGAAAAAGCAAAACAGGATCAACACGGGGTCGAAGGTGGAACGAAGGTCGGATTGGATGACATTGGTGAAAAGTAGGGCGGGTAAAAAAAGATTGAAAACCAGTTTATTGATGGAACCCCAGGCAATCGCGGGGATCAGTCCGATCTTGCGAAGCGACATGCCCAAAACCACAAGCAAACACAAAGGGGCGACGACCCCGAACGAGACAACGAGACTTTGAATCATGCTACCCCTCCTGTCGATTCATCCATTGTGTCAGATTGGTTCAACGCAGGCAAGAGTTTTGGGGCATTCCGGTAAGAAATGCCGAAACTCGGGATATTTGACGCATGATTCTTTGCTTGACAGGAAGCGACTTTCTGCCACAATATACCTAGATATGGAGGGATTGATGATGCAAAAAATCTTCGAACCGATCTTCTCGGTCGTCTACTTGATTTTGGTCTTTTATTGGTCGTATTGGATGTACAAACGCAGCCAACCGAAAACCTTGGGACGCACCTATGCGGACATGGCGTTCTTCCTGGGATTCGGCGACGCGTTCCACCTGATTCCCCGCATTTTGGCACTCAACAGCGATACGCCCTTGGACTACACGGTGATGTTGGGCTTCGGGAAACTGGTCACTTCCATCACCATGACCGTCTTCTACATTTATTTCTACTTGACCTTGCGTAATGAAAAACTGTGTTGTGAAAGCAAGCCGATCGACCGTTTGGTCTGGGTCTTGGCGATCACGCGTTTTCTCTTGATCCTTCTTCCCCAAAACGGGTGGATCACGGAGAACCCTTCCCTTTTATTCGGGGTGCTGCGCAATGTCCCCTTCGTGATGCTTGGCATCTTGATCATGGGGATCCTTTTCCTTCACTACCGCAGTTCAAACGACAAAACATCGGGCTTGCAAGCCCTGCTGGTTTTTCTTTCCTACCTCTTCTATATCCCGGTCGTCCTCTTTGCTTCATCGGTCTCCTGGGTCGGTTTACTGATGATCCCCAAGACGGTCTGTTATCTTGTATTGGTCTATACGATGAAGAAGGAGTTCACGAAATAAACGAAACCGGCACGCATGTGCCGGTTCGTTTTTACTTTAGAAGAAATGCGACGACGAGGAAGATGACTGCGAATACAAGTAGTAACAGCTTGTAGTTCTTTTTACCCATCTTCTGAATCATGAATTTGGTTTTGGGGTTGCCTTCGTAGAAGAACGGGATCTCCACGAAATACGCGACGAGATACAAGGCGCCCAAGATGAAGAATACGATCGACCAGGTGTTCATAGTTGCCTCCCTTTATTGCATGTATTTACGTTTGAAAACGTTGTACATCATGGCTGTGAGTAAGAGATTATAAACGAAACCAATGATAAGATACCCAAGGAACGGAAGATGCATGACAATCGATCCGGCTTCGATCAAATCGGCGTACAAGTGCGTTTGGAGCGCTTTTGCCCCCCAGAACGCCGGAGCGATCGCGAAGATCCATTCTTTCCAATCCACGAAAAGGAAAGCGATGATCGGGAAAATCATGAGGAAGCCGGTGGCTTTCATGGCGACGAACCCTTCGACTTTATTGGAGGCGAAGGCGTTGACCAGAAAAGCGTTGGTCGGGGCTTGAAACCCGTTGAGGAGGGCGATCAGGATCAACTGCCACCACTGCATCTCCATGCCCCCGACCATCGCGAAGATGATCAGGCTGGATATCACGCTTAGGACATAGACGAAGATCACTTTCATCCACACATAATAACGGATGGATAATGGGGAAATCTGGATGGATACGAAGACATGGTCGTCGCGGTCATCCAGGATCGAGAACCCCGCCATGGAACCGAACATGACACCGGAAATCAGCGTCAGAGCGATGATGATCATGTTGGAAGCGATCGGATTGTTGAAGGTATCGTTTTCGATGAGGTATTTCCCCAACCATCCGACCAATAGCGGAACCGCCAGCAGCATGAAGGTCATGCGGTCGCGAAGCAGGTTTTTGATTTCGAATTTCAAGAGTCGCAAGGACATGGTTACACCCCCAAGTCGCGCGTCGCATAGGACTTAAAGCGCGGAAGGACCACGAATCGGAAAAGAAGGTAGGATAGGATCGCGATGTAGGCGAAGTCCAGCGCGAATTGCTTCAGGTCGACGGTCGACGCAAACGAAGCGTTCATCATGCGAAGCGTCGCTTCCGTCGGCGACCAGAAGAGGATGTCCTTGACTTCCGGGGCGAACACGCCGATCATCACCAGGATGCTCGGGATGACCAGGATCACCATCATCACGAAGTAGTTCATCAACAAGGCGGTGAAGTCTTTGGAGAGGTAGCTCAGGACGATGCCGATCAAGACATAGAACGCGGTGACGATCGAGACGCTGAGAATTAGCCAATGATACGCGAAGAGGAAATCCTTGAGGAAATACATCGAGGCGCCGATGAGTACGAAGATGATCAAGACATTCAGAATGTTCGCCAGGATTTTCGACGTGATGTATTCCGTTTCCGTCATGGGCGAGATCAACATCGAACTGATCGTGTGTTCCTTTTTCTCATAGAACATCTCCGCGCCGACCAGGATCGCCGTCATCGCCGAGGCTTCCATCAAGAAGACAAACGGCAGAAACGCCTTGAATTCCTCGACGCTTAGGAAATACCCTACGGCCACCCAGATCAGAGCGACCACGACGGACGCGATGAAGAGGTTGTATTTATTGAGGCGGGTGAATTCTCCCCCGACCAAGTGCTTAATCTTCGCCATGGAGTTTAACCCCGGTGACTTGGATGAAGATTTCTTCCAAGGTCGTTTCCCCACTATGGATGGTTTCGATGTCCTTGGTTTTCAGTACTTCCGCGAATTCATCGTTCTTGATCGCATCCATCGGATAGGTCGTACTGACGACACTTCCGTTTTCTTTGTATTCCAAGGTCACGGTACGTTGACCGTATTTGATTTTCAGATTCCGCGGCGAATCGATTTCGGTCAGTTTCCCCTCGGCGATGAACGCGACGCGATCACAGAGTTCGTCGACATCGCTCATGATGTGGGAGGTCAAAAACACGGTGCCACCGTCACGGGCGAACTCGCGGATGATTTCTTTGACGATACGTGCGTTCTTAGGGTCCAACCCGTTGGTCGGTTCATCCAGAAACAACATCTTGGGCTTGTTTAATAACGCCCTGACCAGATTCAAACGGATCTTCATGCCTTTGGAGAACTCGCCGACCAATTTATCCCGGTCTTCCCAAAGTCCCAGTCGTTCCATCAACGGTTGGATTTCCGCATGGTTCTTGTATAACTTCTGGAAGAACTGCAGGTTTTCCATGGCGGTCAGCTTGGAGAAGGAGATCGGCATTTCGAAACATACCCCGATGTCCTCGTAGAACGAGTCGTCGAAGGAATGAAGTTCCTTTCCGTCGAAGAAGATTTGTCCCTGATGATAAGGCAACAACTTAACCAAAAGTTTCTGTGTGGTGGTCTTCCCCGCCCCGCTGGGTCCAAGGAATCCGAAGATTTCACCCTTCGCGATTTCAAAGGTCAGTCCCTTGAGGGTCGGTTCACTGTTCTTGGGATACTTGAAGACGAGATCGTTCACTTTAAACATGGTTGTTCTCCTTGGGTTGGGTTCCGGTCTGGATGATCGCGAAAATCTTTCTTGCCTTCTCGATCATGCCGGTAAAATCCTGCTTGTAGAAATGCTCCGTCAGCATCGCCCGCGTAATGCTAAACAACATCTCGCTGAGGGTTACGGGATCGATGTCCTTACGGATGATGCCCCGCTCTTGGTCACGACGGATCAAATTGTGGAAGTACTCCATCATCTGCGGGTTCAGCTTGGTCATATTACGGATGAAATCGCTGTTGTCCAGATCCATCAGCGCCCCGATCTTGTAGTAGACGGGTTTCTCTTTCATCCAAAGGATCGATCGGTCCAACATACCCAAATATTCGTCATACACGCTATCGTGGGGGGTTTGTTGGACGACCCCTTGGAAAAGGATGTACTTCTCCTGGGCGATCACCTGAAGCAGATACAGGTAACAATCTTCTTTGTCGGTGAAGTATTGATAGAAACTTCCCCTTGAAATGTTCGCATCCTTCACGATCCGATTGATCGATGCCTCGCTGAAGGTATGTTCGCTAAATTCGTGGATCAATGCATCCATCAACCGTTTCTTCTTCTCTTCATCCAAGCGCTGAAAGGTCGATGTGACCATGTTCCCACTCCTTTATGACACCCTTGTCATATCCAGTATACTCCTATGGATTCACCTGTCAAGTAAAATACATGACAAGGGTGTCATAAACAGAAAAAAGAAGAGCGGATCTAGCTGATCCGCTCGTTTTCAAGGCGCTTTAAATTTTAGTGTGGGTGTGGGCGGTCTGTAAGATTTGGTGTGGGCGATTTTGAGGGGGTATTAAATTTCAGTGTGGGGACTCTATAAAATTCAGTGTGGGTGGACTGTAAGAT
>JAHFCO010000055.1 GCA_023249475.1 Bacillota bacterium
ATTGAAGGTCGGTCCCCCATTCAACCGGAAATTCGAAGGCCACGTCCGCTTTTTTCAAGTGTTCGATCGCTTCGGTATAGGTCATTCTCTTAAAATCGGAAGTACGTACTTTCTCCAATCGCTCCAACAGGGTCGGATCGATCATCTGGTTGAAGAACTTCATTTCTTCCGGTGCGTTCTCAAGGACGTAGGTGATGCATGATTTGACCATGTCTTCGATCAGATCCATGTTGTCCTGCAGGTCGGCGAACGCGATCTCGGGTTCGATCATCCAGAACTCGCTCAGATGGCGGGGGGTGTTCGAATTTTCCGCCCGGAACGTCGGTCCGAAGGTATAGACATCGCGGAACGCAAGCGCAAACGCTTCGGCCTGCAATTGGCCGGAAACCGTCAAACTGGCTTTCTTCCCGAAGAAGTCTTCTTCGTATTTGTTGTCCTCGCGCGTCGTGACGGTGAATACCTCACCCGCCCCTTCCGCATCGTTACCGGTGATGAACGGCGTGTGAACGTAGACGAAGCCTTGGTTCTGGAAGAATTCGTGGATCGCCATCGAAAGGACGGAACGCACGCGGAAAACCGCGGAGAACGTGTTGGTGCGCGGACGCAAATGACCGACCTCGCGTAGGTATTCAAAGGAGTGACGTTTCTTCTGTAAAGGATACGCCGCGTCGCAGGCGCCTTCAAGTATGATTTCCTTGACTTCGATTTCAAACGGTTGCTTCATTTCCGGCGTACGCTTGAACAGACCGGTCACCGTGATCGCGGTTCCGGTCAGATATTTGATCGCCTCTTCGAAATTCGGCAACGTGTCGTTGTAGACCAATTGGCAGTTGCGGAAGTAGCTTCCGTCATTCAGTTCGATGAAACCGATCGCCTTACTGTTGCGGTTGGTACGTACCCAACCTTGCAACTGCACATACTCGATTCCGTCGAGCTCGATTTGCGAACCTTCACCTGCTAGTTCATAGAGTTCGCGTACTGTCATAAATGTAACCATGGTTGCTCCTTTAGTAAAAAGTCCGAAATGGACTTATTTTAATGAATTGGTTTCAAAGACGAGTTCTTGGACCATCGATACGACATCGACCGGTTTCACCCGAACGCCTTTGGGGACTTGGATATGCTCGTGTGTAAAATCGACGATGCCCTTGATGCCGTTTTCCACCAACAGATTGACGGTTTCCTGGACATCCTTTGAAACGGTTAGAATCGCGATCCGGCATCCCGGAGGCATCTTTTCCTTGAGTAATTCGATGGGATAGACCGGGATCTCGTACATATTGCCTTGTTTGTGCGGCATGACGTCGAACGCACAGGCGATTTCGCCGACCACGTGGTTCCATCGGTTGTAGTTCATCAAGGCGCGGCCCAAATTACCCGCTCCGACGATGATGATTTTCTCGTCGAAATTACCTCCGAGTTCCCCATTGAAGATCTCGATCAACTTGTTGACTTCATAACCATAGCCTTGCTTTCCGAGCGAACCTAGGAAAGAGAAATCCCGGCGGATCGTTGTGGGTTCAATGTCGACGAACTCCGAGAGTTCGCGGGACATGATGCGTTGCACCCCCAGATTGCTGAGTTTACGTAGTGCTTTCAGGTAGACGGGATAGCGTTGCAGCGTAGCCTTAGGTACATGTTTATTGGATTTCATTGTGATCACCTGCCTTGTTAATAATAACACATAGTTGAGCCATTGTGAAAGCTTTATTAATTTATACTTATAATTCAAGCCCCGGATCCGCCGAAAGATCGAGTCCCGCGCGGTGCCCCGCCGTATAGGCCAGGGTCCCCGCCATGGCGATCATCGCCGCGTTGTCCGTGCAACACCACATCGGGGGGATCGTGATTTTCAGGTGCGGATAATCGTTTTTAAGACCGACGACCAATTCGCGTAGACGCGAGTTCGCCGCGACCCCGCCGGCCAGGACGAAATGTCTCGCGTCGAACCGTTCGATCGCGATCTTCGATTTCTGCAGGATCTCGCCCAGCGCGGCTTCCTGAAACGCATAGGCCAGATCGGAGGGAACGACCTCTTCCTTGATTTTCGTCTTTTGGGCATAGAATTGCAGCACCGCCGACTTCAATCCGCTAAACGAAAAGTCCAGATCGTTCTCCGTTTTGACTTTAGGGAGACGATAGTGCTTGACCCCTGTTTTTGCGAGTTTATCGATCGCCGGACCGCCGGGATAAGGTAACCCCATGACACGTGCGACCTTATCATAGGCTTCACCGATCGCATCGTCCTGGGTCGTGCCTAATATTTCGAAACTGAACTCGCTCTTTAGATAGACAAGTTCCGTGTGTCCGCCGGAAACGACCAACGCCAAAAGCGGGTACTCGATCTCATCCACGAACCGGTTGGCGTAGATATGACCGGCGATATGGTGGACGGGGACCAACGGTTTTCCGTAGTACCACGCCAACGCCTTCGCAGCCTGTATGCCGATATGGAGCGAACCGACCAGACCCGGACCGTGGGTGATGGCGATCGCATCGATGTCGTCCATCGTCAACGTTGCCTTTTCAAGGGCTTCCTGTAGCACGACCGTGATGTTTTCCACATGGATGCGGCTGGCGACCTCGGGGACGACCCCGCCGAACTTCGAATGGACGTTGATTTGGGATGAAACGATATTGGAAAGAAGCGTCTTTCCATCCTCCACGATCGCGACGGCGGTTTCATCGCAGCTGGTTTCGATCGCGAGTATTCTTAGTTTTTCCATGCTTGATTCCTTTCCAAAACCATCAGATGCGCATCTTCATGGTTGTCTTGATAATAGTCTTTCCGAATCCCCTGACGTTGGAAGCCGAAGGATTCATAGAGTGTGATCGCCGCGATGTTCCCCACCCGGACTTCAAGCGAGATCCGCTCCGCCCCGTTCTGGAAGGCGTGCCGCAATCCGAACGCCATCAGTCGCTTGGCGATGCCTTGACGACGATGCGTCAACGTGGTGCCAAGCGTGGTGATCTGCGCTTGGTCGAACAAAATCCAAAGACCCAGATACCCTTCGATCACGCCGTCGATTTCTTCGACGAAATAGTGGCCGAACGGGTTCTCCGTCAGTTCATAGGTAAAATCCTCCGCCGACCAAGCGCTGGTGAACACCGCCTTTTCGATTTCGCTTACCCGGGAAATATCCTGGACGACCATCGGGCGGATCATGGTTTGAGATAAACCTCGCTCTCTTTAAGATAGCGCGGTTGAAGTGTATGGATGTTTTCGACAGGTTTCCAGAACGGTTTCAGTTCAAGAAAACGTCGTCCCAGATCCGGCAGGGTCGTTTCTTTATGGATCAAGACGCCATCGCCATAAACGGTCGTCTTCTCATCGATGAAATTGCGAACCTCGTCGACGCCAAGGATGGTATCGTCGATTACGGGTTCTCCGTTCTCATAGAGGCCGAAATAGACACGGTGGCTGCGGGCATCCATCACGCTGGCGGACTTCCCATGGATGCCGGCCAGAAGGTGAAGGGAGGAGATGCAATAGAGCGGAAGGGAGGCTTGTTGGCAAATGACCTTGGCGATCGTCATCGCGATCCGTATGCCGGTATAGGAACCCGGTCCGTCCGTGATCACCATCGATTCGAGTTGTTTCGGCGCCCAACCGACGCTTTTGAATGCGGTGTCCAATTCAACCATGATGGTTTCGGACTGTGCCTTAAACGCGTCTTTTTGAAACGTATAGACCAGCGTATCATGATCGATCAGCGCGATCGTCAAGGTACGGTGGGATGTATCCAGGCAAACGGTTCTCATCGTCCCAATTCCTCCATTAGTTTCGTATACTTCTCGCCATGGCAGCTCAGTTTGAATTTCCGGCTGGATTCACCGGTACGTGTGATGTCCAAACGCAAGTAGTCTTCAGGCAGCCGATCAACCATGTAATCTGGCCATTCGATGACCGTTACGCCTTCGTCCTCGATCAATTCCTCAAAACCCAGATCCTGATGCAATCCTTCTAAACGGTAAGCATCGATGTGATAGAGGGGCAATCGACCCTTATAGACCTTCATGATCGTAAAGGTCGGCGAACTCACCGTGCGATGGATTTCCAAGCCTTTGGCCAATCCTTGGGTGAACGTCGTCTTCCCGGCACCCAGATCCCCGCTTAAAAGGATGCATGTACCCGCATCGAGCATTCTGCCTATTTTTTCTCCGAGCGCTTTGGTTTCTGCGGCGGATTTCGTTGTGATTTCTTTCTTCATAGTATCTCCTGACGTTTCGAATTATAGCATATCCTCTTGTGTCCATAAAGTATAGTAAAAAAGAGCCCTTTCGCAAGAGCTCTTCTTAAAATCCGGCAGCGAGCTATCTTCACTATGGCATGCATAGCTAGTTTTGCCGCTAAAGTGCTTAACTTCTGTGTTCGGGATGGGAACAGGTGTGACCACTTTGCCATAACCACCGGATGTGAG
>JAHFCO010000001.1:0-186726 GCA_023249475.1 Bacillota bacterium
GATGTCGATCATGATTAGTCGTTTCGGGCTGAGTTGGATGATTTGTCGGCAGAGTTCGCTCCCGATCGATCCGGCCGCCCCGGTCACCAAGACCGTTCGGTCCTGGATCAGATCCTGGATGACGGCGTTATCCAACACGATCGACTGTCTTCCCAATAAGTCTTCGATCCCGATTTCACGCAAGGAACGCTTGATGCCTTGCGAGGAAATCATGTCTTTCGACGAAGTCAGGACTTGGACTTTACATCCGGTTTCATAGCAGCGTTCGATCACGCTCTTCTGTTCCTGCAGGGAGACGCTGGGCATCGCGACGTAGATGGTCTCGATCTGTTGGGTATTGACGATGCCTTTGATGTCTTCGGACGTCCCCAGGATCTTGATCCCGCTGATCGTCTTGCCGACCTTGCTACGGTCGTCGTCGAGGAAGCCGACGATCCGGTTCTTATAGATCTTGTTGGAGGTGATTTCCTTCAGAAGCATCAAGCCGGCCGCCCCCGCGCCGATGATGATCGTACGGGAGTAGTCGCTGCCGAAAGACTGGGTCTTGATCTGCATCATATGGTAGATCCGATAGGAGAAACGCAGGAATTCCAAAATCAGGATCAAGAGGATCGCCTGAACCATGTAGATGCTGCGGGGGACCGGCGTGAAATCCAGGGCGAGGAGAAGGAGATAGGTCAGAAGCGATCCGACGACCCCGGCGATGGAAACACGGACGGCTTCGTCGATGGAGGCCAGATTCCGTACCGTCTTGTCGATCTTCATCGCTTTGAACACGACGAAATAGACGATCAGGATCAACCAGATCTTCGAAAAGAAGAGTTGATAATAGGTCAATACGCGAAAGGACAAGTCCATGCGGATCCATACCGCGATGAAATAACTCAAGATGACGATAAACAGGTCGAGAGCCATCAACAACATCGCTTTCAATCTTTCCATGATCCACCTTCCTTTTCTTGTCGGCTATTCATCGGCTGCCGGTTGAAGCGCGGCTTGAATCGCCGCCTGTGCTTCCGCCAGTTTCGTCTTATCCAATTGAACCATGTATAATTCACGGCCACCCATCGCATAGGAAGGGAGATAGGCATCCTTACCGGTCAAGGAATATTGTTTGAACGACCAGTCGGTATTCTTCTGAATCTGGGCGCGGACCAGGGCGAAGATGTCGTTACCGCTCATGTTCGTCTTAACCGTCCCTTCGACCGATTGGATGATGCTTTCGATCTTCGTCAACATGGACGGCTGCAACAGACGTTTGATGATGCCCTTGATGACTTCCTGCTGGTTGCGTATGCGTTGTTGGTCGCCGTTGGTGAACGCGGAGCGTTCGCGGGCGAAGACCAGCGTACAGACGGGGTTGAGTTGGTTCAAGCCTTTTTGGAAACTGCATCCCTGATAGGAAAACGCCAGTTCGGAATAGACCGGGATCGGCTTGATGACTTCCGCCAATTGCGTGACGGTATTGAAATTGACCTGGGCGTAATAGTTCACATCCACGTCCAACAGCAACTGCATCGTCTTGATCGCGCATTCCATCCCGTAGACCCCGGCGTGCGTCAGTTTATCCATCGCCGTCCGTGTCTTGCACCCCAGCTGGACGTAGGCGTCCCTGGGTACGGACACCATGGTCATCTCCCGTTTGATCGGATCGACCACGACCAGAATGTTGACGTCGTGGCGGTTCGCCTGGAACTCGTCGCGGTTGTCCACCCCGGCGAGATAGATGACGAAAGGCTCCTTGGTGACGTTCGCTTCGGTCAGGTTGGTGATTTCATCGGTTTTCTTGATGCTCCAGATCACCTTGGTCGTCTCAAGGAAAGCCGGGTCGTATTGTTGGACGGAAGAGAGAAACCCTTGGTCGACCGCGAGGATGTCGATGCTTCCGTCATAGAGACCTTCGATCCCCTGCGATACGCCTTCAAACGGAACCAGCTCGTCCATGTAGTCGTTCTCTTTGAGTTGTTCTTCGACAAACGTGATGACCAAATCATCCAACAAGGTGCTGATGCCGATGTTCGACTCGTTCTTGATGGCTGTTTTCAACGAGTTGATTCTCGAATCCTTCAGTACGAAGAACGAAATCGTATTGACTTGGTTGGGGTCGTAGTTGATGATCCGCTCCGCCACGAATTCCACATACATCAGGCCGGAAGACGTGATCAGCATTAACAGGACGACGAACACCTGCAGCACTTTGCGCTTCCAAGCCAGAACCAAAAGGAGTACCTCGATCGCGCCGATCGCGATCATGATATTGAGCGGCAACAGGCGGCTGGTAAACAAAGTGAATCCCAGCAGGACCATCGCGATGACTTTCATGACAAGCCTGATTTTTTTCATCCAAAGCACCTCTCGTTTTTATAACCGATATATTATACCAAAATTTTTCGACGTCTTGACGTTGTTTCAAGTGTTTCCCAAATTTTTACACAATTCTTTCCGCAATTTCCATGATTTTCGTGAAGCGGTGTTTCATCCCGGACTTACTCATGATCGACCCCGTGCGCTTTTCATACTCTTCGCACAGTTCGTTCAGACTCGCCTCGGGGAAGTCGATCCGCAGTTCCGCAATCTCCTTCAGCTTCAGTTCCAAGGCATCCAGACGGTTATGGTTTCTCAGTTTGTCGATCGCCTCGAGCTGTTTGCGCGCCGCTTCCTGGCTCTTCATTTCATTGGCGACTTCGCAATTGTCCAGCCGGGTCAACGAGTTGTGGAAGTCGCGTTCGATCCGGATTTCCTCGAAGTCCAAGACCGCGTTGTTCGCGCTACATAAGCGTAGGAAATCGCTGATCTTGTCGGAAGCCTTCAGGTACACCACGTATTGGTTGCGCCTAAGTATCGTTTTGGCGGGCAGGTCGAAGCGCCGCATCAGTTTCTCGATGAACTTCGCGTGTTCTTCGTCCTGGGTCGCGATTTCAAGGTGGTAGTTGGATTTCTGCGGCGAATTCACGCTTCCCGCGGCGAGGAACGCCCCTGAAAGGTAGGCCCTCGCCCCGCTTTCCTTGGCGACCAAGGATCGTGCCGGATGCGATTGAAGCCCTTTTTCCGAAATCAACCCCAAATCCTCCAAGACTTCCTTCCCCTTCGATACGACGTTGAGCGAATAGATGTTGTTCTTCTTCAACTTCATCTTCCGTATGACCGACAGTTCGGTCGGCACGTTGTACAACTCTTTCAACACTTTGAAAATACGCTTGGCGGTCGCCGCGTTTTCCGTCTTGATGTGCAGCTGGATCCCGGCGCTGCTGAACGAGAGATACGAACAAAGTTGGATCAGTGCGGCCGCTTGGGCGCGCATCGGTCCGACATCGAGGTTCGCATTGGCGATCTCCGCCTTTACATCGGTGGTAAAAGACATGACATCGCCTCGCTTCTCAAGAGATATTCCATCACCTGTTTGATTTTCCCGCTGTCGTGACGCACCAAACCCCCGTCGAACCGAAGCATGTCGGTGGAAACGACGATGTAGGGGTGTTCGCTGTCGCGCATCGTCACACGCTGCGCATCCGTGTCTTCATATCGGTCCAAGACTTCCGCGGGGATCGAATCGTTGGCGAAGACGACGATGTCGACCGGGTTGTCCCCATGGTCGAAGATCGCCTGGACATGTTCTTCCATGCAGTAGCCCGCGGTTTCCCCGGGTTGGGTCATCGCGTTGCAGAAGTAGATTTTGATCGCCTTGCTGTTGCGGATCGCTTCCCCGATTTCCTTGATGATCAGGTTGGGAAGGATGCTGGTATAGAGCGAACCGATCCCGTAGAGGATGTAGTCCGCGTTGGAAATCGCTTCAAGGGCCTGTCGGGTCGCCCGGACTTCTTCTTCATAGAAGACGTTGCGGATGCGGTTGCGCAGTTTCGGGATGTTGGACTCGCCGCGTACGATCGTCCCGTCTTCCATTTCGGCGAACAAGGTGATGACCTGGCTGGTCGAAGGGAGGATGTCGCCCTTGATGTTGAGGACGTTGGAGATCCGCGTCAAGGCTTCCATGAAGGAACCGCTGGTTTGCGTCAAGGCGGTCAGGATCAGATTCCCCAGGTTGTGTCCGCTGAGTTCGGAAGAGATTTCTCCGGTGTTTTCAAAGCGGTAGCTCATCAAGTCCGCCAACAGGCTTTCACTCTCGGCCATGGCGATCATGACGTTGCGTAGATCCCCCATCGCCGGGATGTTGAAAGAGCGGCGCAAACGACCGGTGCTTCCCCCGTCGTCCGCCACGGTTACGATCGCCGTCAATTCGATCTCGTCGATGTTTTTCAATCCCCGCAACATGGTTGCCTGGCCGGTGCCCCCGCCCACGACCACGACACGTTGTTTCTTCATGGTTTACCCCCTGAGGTCCCGGTGTTCCTTAAAGACATGATACACGGGTTTGTAATGTTCATAGAGCCAGTTGGTGATGGACACCGAACGGTGTTGACCGCCCGTGCATCCGATCCCGACCGTGAAATGGTTCTTCCCTTCGGCGACATATTCCTTGAAGGCATAGTCGAGGAAGTCGGTGAGTTTCTCAAGCAAGGTCTGGGTCTGCGGCGATGCCATGACGAAGTCGTAGACGCAGGCGTCGTTGCCCGAGAAAGGTCGTAGTTCTTCGACCCAATAGGGATTGGGCAGGAAACGGACGTCGAAGAGCAGGTCCGCGTCCATCGGGACGCCGTTCTTGTATCCGAATGAAATGAAACTGATCGAGAACGACGGCTGGGTGGTCAAGGCGAAATATTGGTTGATCTTCGTCTTCAGTTCATTGGCCTTCAGGAAGGTCGTATCGATCGTCAAAAACGCCGTGTCCTTCAGATCCTTCAGCATCTCGCCTTCCAGATAGATCGCGTCTTCCAAAGTCGTCGCCTTATTGGAGACCAACATCGGATGGGTCCGGCGGGTCGACTTGTATCGACGTAGCAGTTCATCGGCGTTGCAGTCCAGGATCAGGACGCGGACGTCGTGGTCCATGCCCGAAAAGACACGATGGAATTCGGCGAAATCCGTCAGATTGGTGGCCAAGGCGATATAGTCATAGCGCGGGTCGCTTTCCTGCGAAATCACCGACGCGAACGAGTTGAGCAGTTTCACCGGGAATTGGTCGATGCAGTGGTAGCCCATGTCTTCAAGGATGCCCATGGTGCTTGTCTTACCGGCACCCGACCGTCCGGTAATGAGGATGATCCGTTTTTTGTTCATGTTGTTTACCTCGCATTTATTCTACCACGCACCCGGGTGTTTCACAACATCCCCGGCATGTCGGACGTTTGATCCAAACCCCCTTGTTTCATCGGAATTTGATCTATAAGTCGATTTTAATCATGATTTTCTGACTTTTCCCGACTTATACGTCAGCATCCTTTTTCTTCACTTCCAAGAAGACATGAAAAAGGCGGGGACCCCGCCTAGTTTTTCTCAAACATCCATTCCAGAAGCATGCTTTTTTTCAAGGGTTCGCTGTCGATCCCCAGCGCTTCCACCAAGGTGCAGGCGAAGGGCATTACCGTCCCCACCCCGCGGCTGGTGATGATGTTGCCGTCGACGACCACGAAGTCTTCGCGATAGTCGGCACCCCCGGCGACCACGACGTCTTTACTGCCGGGATACGACGTGGCTTTCCTGCCCTGAAGCACCCCGGCTTTCGCCAACACCATCGGTGCGGCGCAGATCGCGGCGATCGTCTTCCCTTGGTTGTTGAAATCCAAAACCAATCCCAAGACCCGCGGATCCGCGGCTAGGTGGTTTGATCCGGGTTGACCCCCGGGTAGAAACAGGAGGTCGGCGTCGTGAAGGTCGGGACCCCACGCCCGGTCGGCCGTCAGTTTGATTTTATGGGAACCGGTGACATAGAACGAAGAATTCAACGAAACCAAATCGACCGTCAACCCCGCCCTGCGCAGGACATCGATCGTGGCGATGGCTTCCGTTTCTTCGAAACCGTCCGCCAATAAGCAGATGACTTTCTTCATGCTGATTCCTCTCTTTCATTTCTATTGTACCTTATTTTCAAGCCGGTAACGCAACGGATCATGATTCGTCGTTGCGCACGGGCAGCCTGCGGATGCTTTCACTCGCAAGAATCATTACGGAAGCCATGAGTAGGAGATAAAGCGGAAGAAGGGCGACCGTCGTCGCCTTGGCCACGAACCCGAAGAGCATGGGCATCGTCGCGACCCCGATGTAGGAAGACGCCATCTGTAGGCCCATGACGGATTGGGAGAGGTCCCTTCCGAAACGGATGGGGGTTTCATGCGCCATCGCCGGGAAGATCGGGGCGCAGCCCAAACCGATCAGAAGAAGGCCGAGGATTGATACGATCGAAGGAAAAGGGAGCGCCAAGGCAAGGATGCCCAGGATCGCCAATCCTTGTCCGCCCCGGATCCGCGTCGCGTTGTCGAAACGGGCGCTCAGGAATCCGGACAACATGCGTCCGGACATGATGCCGCCGTAGTAGAGCGACACGCCCAGGGCCCCTTGGTCGACGGTCAACCCTTTGATCGCGACCAGAAAGCTCGACCCCCACAAGCCCGCCCCGGCTTCCATCGCCACATAGCTGAAGAACGCCAGCATCATCCATTTGACCCCGGGGACTTTCATCGTGTCCGGGTTGGAGACATGGGTCGACTGCACGGGGTTGAAATCGGAGGAACTTTCCAACTTGCGCCATAAAGGGAGGGTAAGAAACAACACGACGACCAAGGCGATTTGGATGAAGGAAACCGTACGATACCCCCATTGCCAGGAGAGATTGCGGCCAAGGAAGAACGACATGATCAGCGGACCGGTCGTCGCACCGACGCCCCAGAAACTGTGGAGCCAACTCATGTGTTTGGATTCATAATGGAGGGCGACGAAATTATTGAGGGCGGCGTCGACGTTCCCGCCGCCTAAACCCAACGGGATCGCCATGAGACACAACCAGATGAAATTGGGCCAGACGGAAATGCCGAACAAGGCGAGCGCCGTCAGCGTGACACTGGCGAAGGTGACTTTCCCGGTGCCGTACTTGTGGATCAGACGGGAACTCATGAGGCTGGACGCGACGGTTCCGATCGCGGCGATGATGGAGACGACCCCGGCCAAGGATCGGTCGATGTCGAGGGCGAGATGGATCGCCGGCCAGGCCGAACCCAAAAGGGAGTCGGGAAGTCCGAGTGAAATGAAGGCAAGATAGATGACGATGAGCAGGGCTGTGGCCATAGGTTAACCTCTCACGGATTTCGTTTGGTGGCGATGGAGGAAGACGGCGCTAAGGACTGAGGTGATCGGGATGGTGAAGAGGATGCCCAGACTGCCGGCGATCGCCTGGATGACTTCATGGGCGACGTATTCGGAATTGGCGATCTGCAGGTAAGGACGGGAGTAGATCACCAAGAGCAGGAGGGTCGGCAAGGAAGACCCGATGTAGGCGAGGATCAAGGTATTGGTCATGGTCCCCATCGTATCGCGTCCGATGTTCATACCGGACGAAACCAAAGTCGCGGGGGTGATGTCGTCGACGTTCGAAACGAGTTCCTCCAAGGCGGAAGCGATGGACATGGAGACGTCCATGACGGCGCCTAGCGCCCCGATGCTGACGGAAACAAACAGTAGACCCCGGATATCGATCGGCAGGGTATCGGCGATGTTGATGAGGTAGACGAATTCTTCTTCGGAGATCCCGGAGAGACGCATCGTGGCGACGGCGACGGTCGCGACGATCGCGGCCACCCCCAAGCCTCCGATGCATCCCAACGCCGCGGCGATGGTTTTACGCGTCAGCCCGGAAACCAAGAGGAAGTTCATGAATGTCACATAGACGCAGACGGCCAAGGTGACCAGCACGTAGTTCTCGCGGGCGAGGATCGCCGGGATCAGGATCTGGAAAACCGCGAAGACCGTAAAAGCGAGCGAAACGACGGAATTGAGTCCTTTCCATCGACCCAGCAAGACGATCAGGACGAAAAAGAGCCCGGCTAGAAACCAGTTCCCGTTTTCCCGCTTGAAATCCGTCATCTTCCATTCGACTTGGTCGCCGAAGACGGAGCGGTTGACGATGATCTCATCGTTGACGCGAACCGGGTAGATGGTCAGTAAATCGACTTCGTCCATGGTTTGACGAATCAGGACTTCGCGGTTCTCGAAATCCCCGTCGGTGATCACGACCTTGTAGACGATTTCGCGGACACCCAGGATCTCCGGGTCGTCCACCGCGACGTCGCTGATGATCTGCGTCACGTTGGCAGGGAAAAACGAACCGTATTGTTCCTGCTGGACAAGGCGGATCTGTTTGTTTGTATAGTAGTTCGAAGCGAAGCCCGCGATCACGACGGACAAGAAGAGGGTCGTGAGGTAGACGATCGCTTCGCGTGTTTTTGGTTTCATGGCAAGTCTCCTTGGGTCTATTCTACCAAACTTCCGACCGGAATAAAAAAGAATCCGCTAGGACTCTTTGATGTAGTGGAAGGCCATCTGGGCGGCGATGGCGCCGTCGGAGGTCGCGGTGACGATCTGACGCAGGGGTTTGACGATGACATCGCCGGCTGCGTAGATGCCTTTGATGCAGGTTTCCATCTTGTCGTTGACGCGGATGTAGCCGTCTTCCTGACAGATGTTCAAGTCTTTGACGAAAGCGGTCGAAGGGGTCGCCCCGATGTAGGGGAAAATCCCGTCGCAGTGAAGGTCCGTCAGTTCTTTGGTGTCCACGTTCTGCAGACGGATCCCGACGACTTTCTTGTCCACGCTCAACACTTCCACGGGGATGTGCTTACGGATGATTTCAATCTTCGGATGGTCGAAGACGGTTTGCTGGACGGACGCATCTCCGCGGAAGACATCCCGCCGGATGACGATGGTGACTTTCTTGGCGAACTGGGTAAGGTAGAGGGATTCTTCCAGGGCGGAGTTCCCTCCGCCGATGACGACGACTTCTTTCCCTTTATAGAACGCCCCGTCGCAGACGGCGCAGAAACTGACGCCTCTTCCGATGTTTTGTTCTTCACCGGGGATGTTCATCTGGTTCTCGATGGTACCGGTCGCGATGATGATCGCGCGGGTCTTGAAGATCCGTCCGTCTTCGGTCACGATTTTCTTCAAGTGACCGTCCAGGATTTCCCGTACGCCGGTGAATTCCGTCTGGACCTGGAGTTCTTCGGTATGCCCGAACATCTGTAAGGCAAGGTCGACGCCCGAGACATGGGGGTTGCCCGGCCAGTTGTCGATCTCGAAGGTTTTTACCAATTTTCCTCCGGGCGCGGAGTTTTCAAACATCACCACGTCCAATCCGGCCCGTTTGGCGTAGATCGCGGCCGTCAATCCGGCAGGACCGGCTCCGATGATCGCTATGTCGTAGAGCTTGTCCATGAAATGTCCTCTTTCAGGACGGAGGGGATCTCCGTCAATCGTTCAATGATTTTATTGGGTTTGGATGCGACCAGCGCCGCTTTGCGATCGGGGTTCAAGACGAAACCGATCGAGTAGACCGCCGCGGCTTTCGCGGCTTCCACATCGGAAGCGGAGTCGCCCACATAGACGACTTCGTCATGCCCGACGCCCAGTTCGACGCAGGCGTTGAAGATCCCTTCGGGATCCGGTTTGTGTTTGGACACTTCGTCGTATCCGATGACCACTTCGAAATCATCCTGCATGTCGAAGAGCGACAAGCCCAGAAGACAGACTTCTTTCTTCTTGGAGGAAACGATCCCGACGCGATAGCCGTCTTTCTTGAGTTGGGATATGACTTCCTTCGCCCCGTCGATCATCGTGACGTGGGTCGGATGAAACTGGATGTTCAGTTCGCGGTAACGCTTGATCGCGCTTTCGATTTCTTCGGGTTTCAGGTATTTCGCCAAGCCTTGGTTGAGCGTCGGGCCCAAAAGCTCAAGCAGCTCTTCTTTTGACACATTGAGTTGCGGACGGGTTTCCTTCAACACTTGTTCATAGCTGGCGAAAATCGCTTTCTCCGTATCCAAGAGGGTTCCGTCCAGGTCGAACAGGATGACCGGTTTGACCTTCTTGAAGAATTTACGATAGATGCCCATCATCCCCAACCCGCCCACGAGGATGAAGGCGACGGAGGTGACCTGGGCCATGCGTAAGCCCATGAACATCAGGCTGTCGGTGCGTAAGCCTTCGACCCAGAAACGGGTGATACCGTACCACATCAGATAGCCGTAGACCAAATCACCGCGTTTGCGGGACTTCGTCATCTTGCCGAGTCCGTAGGTGATCAGGAAATACCCCAACAGGTTCAACGCGCTTTCGTAAAGGAAGGTCGGCGTACGGTAGGCGCCGTCGATGTACATCAGGTCTTTGATGAACGACGGGAAGAAGCGGTAGAAGTTTTCGGAAACGACGCCGCCGAAGGCTTCCTGGTTGAGGAAGTTGCCCCATCGGCCGATGGCTTGCGCGATCAGGATGGTCGGCACGATGCCGTCCGCCCAACGCAGGAAGCTGATCTTACGCTTTTTCACGAAATAGTAGCCATAGGCGGCCCCCAGAAGCAAGCCTCCCTGGATGGCCATTCCGCCCTGCCAGGTCATGAGGATCTCAAGCGGGTTGGAAAGATAGTAGTCCAGATTGTAGAAGGCGACGTACCAAAGACGTGCGCCGACTACGCCCGACAACAACGCGCCGAAGAACAAATCGTCGGTCATGTCCGTGGAGTAGCCCATTTTTTTGATGTTGCGGGCGGAGAGGTAGTAGGCCAAGAACGCCCCGGTCAGAATCAGGACGGCGTACCACTTGATGACGACCGGTCCGATTTCCAGGAAGGTCGATACGTCGGGAAACAGTTTCATATGAGAATCCTCCTACTTGTTTTGACTTGCGATGAAATCGTAGACGCGCTGCTCGAAGGCTTTCGCGCTGTTGATGCCTTTTTGTTTTAGGGTGAAGTCGATGACCGCGGATTCGACCAATACGGCCATGTTGCGGCCTTCCTTGACCGGGAAGATCAGGCGCGGGACATCCATGTCCAAAATCCGGATGACCCCGTCGTCGTCGATCCCCAGACGGTCGTATTCTTTCTTGTCGTCCCATTTCTGCAGGTCGACCACGAAATCCACCTTGGTGCGGTCGATCATCGCGGCGGCGCCGAACATGCTGGTGACGTCGATGATGCCGATGCCCCGCAGTTCAAGCATCCCTCTTAATAGGTCGGGGGCTTGGCCGAAGATCGTGTTATGGATCCGGACCACGTCGACCCGGTCGTCGGCGACCAGGATGTGTCCCTTACGGATCAGTTCAAGCGCGATTTCGGATTTCCCCATCCCGCTCTCGCCGGTGATCAGGACGCCTTTCCCGAAGACATTCAGCAAGACTCCGTGGATATTATCCGCAGGACTGAGCTTTTCGTCAAGGTAAGAGACCACGTCGACCATCAAACGATAGGTCGGAAGCGGTGAACGCAGGATCGGAAAGTTCTTGTAGGCGGCGATTTCCAGTAAAAGCGGAGGGCATTCCATGTTGCGGGAAATGATGATGACGGGGGTGTATTCGTCGGTCAAACGGTCAAACGCATATTTCAGCGCTTCCGGACCCATCGTCTCCACATAGGCGATTTCCTTGGTCCCGAAGATGATGACGCGTTTGGGTTCGGTGTACTTGAAGAACCCGGTGAGTTCCAAGCCCGGACGGTTGATGTCCGGGACGACGACCCAACGGCTCAGCGAATCCTCGTTGCCGGTCAGCTGTTCCAGATTGAAGAACTTCTTAAGATCGCGAATCAACGCCTTTCCTTCGAATTCCATGGTCTATCCCCTTTCGTTCAGGACATGTTTGAGATATTGTCCCGTATAACTTTTTTCATTCTTCATCAATTCTTCGGGTGTCGCGGCTTGGATCAGCATCCCGCCTTCATCCCCGCCCTCGGGACCGAGGTCGATGACGAGGTCCGCGTTCTTGATGATGTCGAGGTTGTGTTCGATGACGATGACGGTGTCGCCGTTGTCGACGATGCGCTGCAAGACGATGAGCAGTTTCCCGACATCGTAGCTGTGCAGGCCGGTCGTCGGTTCATCCAAGATGAACACGGTTTTCCCGGTCGCGCGGCGTTGGAGTTCGGAGGCGAGTTTGACGCGTTGCGCCTCCCCGCCGGAGAGGGTTGTCGCGGATTGTCCGAGTTTCACATAGCCCAAACCGACATCGAAGAGGGTCTGCAGACGATGCTTGACCTTGGGGATGGGGGCGAAGAACTCCAACCCTTCCTCCACGGTCAATTCCAGAACATCGTAGATGTTCTTTCCTTTATAGGTGACTTCCAAGGTTTCGTCGTTGTAGCGTTTCCCTCCGCATTCTTCGCAGGGGACGTACACGTCCGGCAGGAAATGCATGGAAATGCGTTTGACCCCGTCGCCTTGACAGAGTTCGCAACGCCCGCCCCGGACGTTGAACGAGAACCTTCCTTTATCGTAGCCTTTCATCTTGGAGGACGGCGTCATGGCGAAGAGTTCGCGGATGTCGTCGAAGATCCCGGTATAGGTGACCGGGTTGGAGCGCGGCGTGCGTCCGATGGGGTCCTGGTCGATTTCGATCAGTTTGTCGACCTGGTCCATCCCGACGACTTCGTCATGCAAACCGGGTTTCACCTTCGGTTTGCCTAAATGATGGGAGATCGCCTTACCGAGGACTTCGTTGACCAAGGAGGATTTACCGCTCCCCGACACGCCGGTCACGGCGATGAAGCATCCCAGGGGGAAATCCACGTCGATGTTCTTCAGGTTGTTTTCCCGTGCGCCTTTGACGCGCAGGAAACTTCCGTTGCCCGTACGCCGCGTCTGCGGGACGGGGTTGGCCATCTTCTTGGCCAGAAACATCCCCGTGATCGACGTCGGATGGTCCATCAATTCTTGCGGCGTCCCCGTCGCGACGACTTCGCCGCCATGCAAGCCCGCGCCCGGACCGATGTCGATGATGTAGTCGCTTTCCATCATCGTTTCCTCGTCATGTTCGACGACGATGAGGGAATTCCCGAGATCGCGCATATTCTTAAGGGTGGAGATCAGTTTATGGTTGTCGCGTTGGTGAAGCCCGATCGAGGGTTCGTCCAGCACGTAGAGGACACCGGTAAGATGCGACCCGATCTGGGTCGCCAGGCGGATCCGCTGCGCTTCCCCGCCGGAAAGGGATCCCGCGATCCGATCCAAGGTCAGGTATTCAAGACCGACGTCTTTCAGGAAGGTCAAACGTTCGTTGACTTCCTTCAGCACCAGTTTCGCGATTTCCTTCTGCATCTGGCCGAGTTTCAGCTGTTCCATATAATGGAGGGCTTGTTTGACGCTCATCGCCGTCCAGGCGTTGATGTCCTTGCTTCCGACCCGTACGCTCAGCGCCATCTCGTTGAGACGCCTTCCCTGACACGTCGGACAAGGGGATTCCGCCATGAACGTCGCATACCATTCACGCGCCATCGACGACGTCGTTTCCATGAAGCGACGTTCGATCAGGGTTTTCACCCCTTCGATCACGTCGAACCGTGTGAAGACGTTCCCCGACCTGGATTCGATCGTGTATTTGATGGGTTCGGGCGAACCGTTGAGCAGGATGTCCAATTGGGTTTGCGTCAACTTCGAAATCGGGACGTCGCGCGGGATCTTGTAATGGTCGCACAGGATCCTGAAGCTCTGCCACTCGATGTTTTCCGAATCGACGATGTTTTTATAGTAGACGATGGCGCCTTGTTTGATGGATTTACTGCGGTCGGGGATCAGATAATCCACATCGACCTTCTGCGTCACGCCCAAGCCTTTGCATGTGGCGCACGCCCCCAACGGGGAATTGAACGAGAAAAGACGCGGTTCCAGGATCGGGATCGAGAATCCGCACTTCGGACACGCATAGTTGCTTGAAAACAAAAGCTCTTCTTTTCCGGTATCGACGATCGCCAACCCGTCGGCGAGTTTCAGCGCCACTTCCAAGGAATCATGCAGACGCGACGCGCTGTCCGCCTGTTTCACGACCCGGTCGACGACGACGTCGATGTCATGTTTTTTGTTCTTCTCCAAGACGACTTCATCTTCGAGCAGTTTGATTTCCCCGTTCACGCGGACACGGATGTACCCGTCTTTCCTGAGTTTCTCAAACACATCCTTATGCGTCCCTTTTTCTTGGCGTTCGATCGGCGCCAGGATGTTCAGGCGGGAGCCGTCTTCGCATGCCATGACCCTGTCCACCATCTGGCGGATCGTCTGGGAGACGATGGGTTCGTTGTGGGTGGGGCAATACGGAATGCCGACCCGGGCATAAAGCAAACGAAGGTAGTCATAGATTTCCGTCACCGTCCCGACGGTGGAACGCGGATTGTTGGAAGTTGTCTTTTGGTCGATCGAGATGGAAGGCGACAAGCCTTCGATCAGATCGACATCCGGTTTATCCTGGTTGCCTAAAAACTGACGTGCATACGCACTCAGCGACTCCACATATCTCCGTTGTCCTTCCGCATAGATCGTATCGAAAGCCAACGATGTTTTCCCGCTCCCTGAAAGACCGGTCATGATGACCAGCTGGTTCCGGGGGATCTTCAAATCGATGTTTTTGAGGTTATTCTCACGAGCCCCTTTAATCACGATGAAATCTTGATTCATAGCATCACCTCTGCCGTTCTATTATACTATAAGGATTTTTCAATGTCTTGGGTTCTGCCGGAAATACTTGAATTTTTTTCAAGTCAGGTCTGGCTCTTCAGTTCAAGGATGACATCGCGCAGTTCGGCCGCACGCTCGAAGTCCAGCACCTTGGCCGCATCGTGCATTTCCTTCTCCAATTCCAGTATCAGTTTCTCGCGCTCCGTCTTGTTGACCTTGGACTTCTTCTTCAAGAGTTTCGCCGCCATTTCCTGCGTCTCTTTCCCGCGGATGACATCGTGGATTTCTTTGACGATCGTCGTCGGGGTGATGTTGTGTTCGATGTTGTAGGCTTCCTGGATGGAACGGCGACGATTGGTTTCGTTGATCGCCTTGGTCATCGAATCCGTCATCTTGTCCGCATACATGACGACCATGCCGTTGGAATTACGCGCCGCACGTCCGATTGTTTGGATCAAGGAACGCTCGGAGCGCAGGAACCCTTCCTTGTCCGCATCCAGGATCGCGACCAAAGAGACTTCGGGGAGGTCCAAGCCTTCGCGCAGAAGGTTGATGCCGACCAAGACGTCGTACTTCCCTTTACGTAGGTCGCGGAGGATCTCGATCCGCTCGAGGGTCAGGGTTTCATGGTGGAGGTAGGCGACCTTGAAGTTGGCCCGCTTGAGGTACGCGGTCAATTCCTCGGCCATCTTGACGGTCAAGGTCGTGATCAAAACACGCTCGTTCTTGGCGACGCGCAATCTGATCTCGTCCATGATGTCGTCGATCTGCCCGCGTGTCGGACGGACTTCGATGCGCGGATCCACCAAGCCGGTCGGACGGATGATCTGTTCGACGACATGGTTTTGCGTGAGTTCCAATTCGTAGTTGCCGGGGGTGGCGGAGACGAAGATGACTTGGTTGATGACTTTTTCGAATTCATCGAAGCGCATCGGACGATTCTCCAGCGCGCTGGGGAGACGGAAACCGTATTTCACCAAGGTTTCCTTTCGGGCACGGTCGCCGTTAAACATCCCGCGGACTTGCGGGACGCTGACATGCGATTCATCGATGACCAACAGGAAATCCTTCGGGAAGTAATCGAACAGGTTGTAGGGGCGCTGTCCGGGTTCGCGTCCGTCGATGTGCATCGAATAGTTTTCGATGCCCGGGCACATCCCGAATTCACGCAAGGCTTCCACGTCGTAGCGGGTGCGTTGTTCCAACCGTTGGCGCTCCAAGAGTAAACCCGAATTCTCGAACTCGACCAGTCTTCCTTTGAGTTCGTCTTCGATTTTCAAACAGGCCTGCAGGATCTGTTCCTTCGGTCGTGCGTATTCCTTGGCCGGGAAGACGTTGTAGACGCTGTACGCATTCAGGATTTTCCCCGTCACCGGGTCGACTTCCGTGATGCGTTCGATTTCGTTGTCGAAGAGTTCGATGCGGAGGTTGAAGTTCTCGGTATACCCCAATCGGACTTCGATGACATCGCCGTGGACCCGGAAGGTCCCGCGTTTCTGGTCCAGGTCGTTGCGCGTGTACTGACGTTCCACCAGCTTCCCCAACAGTTCCTTGCGGACGATGGTCTCGCCGACCCGGATCGTGAAAAACATGTTGCGGTAGAGTTCGGGGTCCGAGGAGGCATAGATGCAGGCGACGGACGCGACGATGATGACGTCCCGGCGTTCCAACACCGAGTTGATCGACGCCATGCGAAGCATATCCAACTCCTCGTTGATCATCGCCGTTTTCTCGATGTAGGTGTCGGTCTTGGGCATGTAGGCTTCCGGTTGGTAGTAATCGAAGTTGGAGACGAAATACTCCACTTTATTGTTGGGGAAAAGTTCCTTGAACTCGGAATACAGCTGCCCTGCCAAGGTTTTATTGTGGACGAAGACCAAAGTCGGCCGGTTCACCGCCGCGATGACGTTGCTGACGGTGAAGGTTTTCCCCGTCCCGGTCGCACCCAAAAGGACTTGGGCACGCTTGTTGGCGTGCAAGCCCTCGATCAGTTCACGGATCGCCTGAGGTTGATCCCCCAACGGTTCATAATGGCTTACCAGTTCGAATCGTTCATTCATGGATCAATTCGACCGCCTTCGCCATTTGTGTATCCCGCGCATCCATTTCTTCATGCCATACCCGCGCCACATCCGCATGCAGACGGCTGATCCATTCCCGGGTCAAGACGCCGTCGACGGTCGTGCCGTAGGTCGCTTGGTATTTCTTGAATTCTTCGACGGACTTGGGTGAATAGTACCCGTCCTGCCGATCGACGTCATATCCAAGGAAAGACAGGGCTTCCTGTAAGGAAACGATCGCGACGTGGACACTGTCCGGCGCGATGGTTTCCCCTTCTTCCAGGGGTTCGAACCCGTTCTCCATGATCGCCGGCAACTCCACGACGACATCCGGGGTGATTCCGATTCCGTCGATTTTCTTCCCGCTGGGTGTCAGCCATTGGGCGATCGTGTATTTCAGGATGGACTGGTCGCTGAACGGACGTTGGGTCTGCACGGTGCCTTTCCCATAGGTCAAGGTCCCGACGACCGTCACTTTATCCCCCAGGTTTTCATCCAAGGCCGCGACCAAGACTTCGGAGGCGGAAGCCGTGTTCCCGTTGACCAAGATCACGATTTTCTCCCAATCGACGGTGACGAAACCGGAAGATTTGGACGTATCGGTCGTCCCGTTGATGAATTCCTGTTGAATCAGGATCCCGCCCTTTTCGACGAAGAACGAACCGATGGTTTCAAGCGTACTCAAATACCCTCCGCCGTTGTCCCGTAAATCCAGGATCAAGCGTTTGGCGCCCTTCGTTTCGAAATCGTCCAAAATGTCCATGACTTCGTTCCCGGTCGTGTCGCCGAAGGTATAGATCTCCAGCAACCCTGTTTCCGCATCGATCATCTCGCCATAAGCCGTATTATTGATCGGAGCCCGCGTGATCTTCTTGTTGACGGTCACGCCTTCCCGTAGAAAGTCGATTTCGACGATGCTTCCGTTCTCCCCTTTGACTTTCGCCGCCAGTTCGTCCGACCCGATGCCCGTCACTTCTTCACCGTTCACCTTGAAGATGATGTCCCCGGGCAAGACCCCCGCTTTTTCGGCAGGCGATCCGCGGAAGACCCGCTCGATGATGTAGGTCCCGTTGGAATCGTAGTACTGGACCCCGATCCCCACGAAACCCATGTTCAACGAATCGTTGAACTGTTTCGCTTCTTCGCTGGTCAGATAGGACGTATGGATGTCCCCGCCCCCGTCGACCATCCCGTTGATCGCGTCGTCGATGAGTTTCGTTTGAAGATCGAGCACGTCTTTCCCGAAGTACCAGTCTTCGCTCATGATTTGATAGATGGCTTCCAGTTTGGCGAAGTCGGTGGTCTCTTCCACCGGTTCACCCGTCGCGAAGGTCGATCCGACAACCCAACCGAAAACAAAGGTCAGCACCAAGCCGACCGAAGCCAGGATGCGCCCTAAATTGCGTTTGCGTCTGGCTCTGATTTCATCGGGCCAGTAATGTTTCTCCAGATGGATGCGTACTTTTTTTTCTTCCATGATGTTACCTCGCGTTATGTTCATTTTACCATGTACATTCTATCTTCGACCAATCAAAGCAATCTGTCAAAGAAATTCGTGTGAAAGCGTCAGGGCGTCCAAAGATCGGGACATTGAAAAAGCCCCCCGTAGAGGGCCTGTGAGACAATGAATCAATCGATCTTCCTGAAGAGGTAAAGACGCGACGCCCCGTCGGGGAAGATCCTCGTTTCGTCACTGAACCCGCCGACGTTGGACTGTTTGAGTTTGATGCCCGCGGCCATCAGGGATTTCCCGTCGGCGATGCCGTGTTCGACTTCGGTATGCAGAACCTTCATCTTGCGGACGACCGTATGCAAAAGCGAATCGGGTTTGATCCGTACGGGGGAAACCATGTTGATGAGGTCGCCGAACAAACCGATGTCGATGTCGAAGGGACGGTTGCTGAAATCATATAAGGTTTCGGGGTCCAGTCCGATCGGATGCAGGCGTTGGGTGGTCGGATTGGCGATCGCGCGGTCTTGGAAATGCAGGAGGATCGCGAGGGATCGGTCGTCGTCGACGACCATCCAATCCGTCAGATTCGTCTGGTTGTTGGGGGAAATCCGATGGAAGGTGCCGAACTGGAAGAGTTCGCGGTATTCCTTATAGAAGCTTACCTGGGCTTGGATCGCCTTGAGGCTTTCGGCACTCAGTTCATTCAAGTTCAACTCATAGCCCAACACCCCGAAGCAGGCGACTTGGAAGCGCGTTTCCAGGGGTGAGACGCGTTGGGTCTGATGGTTGGGGACGGCGCTGACATGGGCGCCCATCGTACTGAGGGGATAACCTTGGGAGGTCGCGTCTTGGATGTCGATGCGGCAAAGCGCGTCGGTGTTGTCGCTGGTCCAGATCTGAGGCATGTAGGCCAACATCCCGAGGTCGAAGCGGTTCCCGCCGGACGCACAAGATTCAAAGAGGATGTCGGGGAAAGATCGGGTCAGATCACGCAATACGCGATACAAACCCAACATATAGCGATGGGCATGCGAACCGTCCCGTAGATCGCTGAGATTGCGGTTCATGTCCCATTTGACATACTCGATCGGGGCGCTTGAGAAGATGTCCGTGAAGGTATGGATCAAATAATCCTGGACGTCGGGGTTGGCGCAATCCAAGACCAACTGATGGCGACCTATCGTCGGCTTGCGACCCTCGATCGTGATCGCCCAGTCGGGATGGGCGCGGTAAAGGTCGCTGTCGGGGGAGACCATCTCGGGTTCCACCCACAGTCCGAACTGAAGGCCAAGCCCATGGATTTTTTGGCTCAGCCGTTTCAACCCGCCCGGAAGTTTCTTGAGGTTGACGTTCCAATCGCCCAATGAGGAAAGATCGTTGTTGCGCTTTGAGAACCATCCGTCATCCAGGACGAAAAGTTCGATGCCGACATCGGCGGCCGTTTTCGCCAGCTTCATCAGTTTGCTTTCGTTGAAGTTGAAATAGGTCGCTTCCCAACTGTTGATCAGAACGGGACGGGGGACGCTGCGCCAACGCCGCGGGATAAGGTGGGTGTTGATGAAAGCATGGAACTGCGACGAGAGACGGTTGAGCCCTTGGTCGCTGAAGGTCAGGACGGCCTGGGGGCTTTCCAGCGTTTCCCCGGGAAGAAGGGTCACTGCGAAGGAATGCGGATTGATGCCCCACACGACATGGGATTTCCCATAGGCGTTGACTTCGCCGATGGTCGCATGGTTTCCGGAATAGACCAGGTTCAAGCCGAAACAGACGCCGCGATGTTCATCGCAGTCCTTTTCGCGCAGGATCACCAAGGGATTGTGTCGATTGGAGGAGGTCCCGGTCTTCGAATCGTTGATCAGGATGCCGGAATTGAGTTCTTTCTCATGCACTTCACGCTCTCTCGCCCAATGTCCGTCGAAGGTCCGCCAAAGCAAGTCGTTGCGGTCGAGGTCCAACTGCGCACTCAACAGGCGATGGACGACGACGGGTTGGTCGGAGGTGTTGACGAGGCGGCAGGAACGTGCGAGCACATCGCAACGTTCATAGACTTGATAAGAAAGAATCAACGTGAGTCCCGAGGTTTCATCTCTCGTCGTGATTTCGATCGACTTGCTTTCCCCATACGCCCATGGCAGATCCGACGCAGCGTAGGGCTGGTCCAACACCTTGTCATCCACGTATCGAAAATCGCTGACCCGGTTCTTGTCCGCGGTTTCGATTTCGACCATCGCTTCCCGGATGTCGCCTTTCCCATAGGTGCTGAATTCCAACGGGAGGTCTTCCAGAGAAACCTTCGTTTCTTCATCCAACAATAATCCGGTCGGATCGGGCATTTTCTCATGCAAAAGCAACGGATCGAACACGCCGAGTCTCGCCCCGTAATGCAGGTGTTCAAGATGTCCGCTGTCGGTTAAGCCGAACAAATAGGATGTGTTCTTCGTACTGAGATGCCATGTTTTCATAGGGTCACCTTTTCTTTAGTGTAACACACTCGACATGAAAAAAAGAGGTCGCTTACGCGATCCCTCTTTCGTCTTCTTCAAATAGATTCTCATCGTCGCTGTAGAATTCCTCGAAACTCTTCAGCGCTTCGACGGGGGCGTTGGGGGTGAGCCGATAGCGTCCCGTTTCTTCATCCAAAACATACCATGCGGGATTACTCATGAAATAAGGAAGGGTTTTTTCCGTCATGCGAGTCTCCTTTCGCTAGTTATTGTAGGTTTTTCCGTACGTGACGCCGAAGACGTCTTCGGGACGCATCCGGCACGGGGCTTTGTTTCCATTGTAGGCACAGCGGTTTGACAGGGTCCATCCGGCACCGAACGCCATATCCCCGTTCCAACGTTGCGCATAATAGGCGACGGTGTTGGTTCCCAGGTAAACGACTTCGATGTGGAGGTGCGGACCCGAGGAGTTTCCGGAAGATCCGACTTTCCCGATGACATCCGAAGGTCTGACGATCGTCCCGGCTTTGACCGGGGTTCCGGACTGAAGGTGGAGGTAGCGGATCGCATAGGCCTTATTGTTGACGTTGACCATCAGGTAGACCTGGTTGCCGCCATAGGACGACCCCGGATAGCCGCATTTGTTGCCAAGATAGCCGTAGGTCGGGCAAGAGTCCGCCGAATAGAGCACGACGCCGTTGGCGACCGCATAAAGGTTGGTTCCGACCGGGGCGGACATATCGACGCCCAGGTGGACGCTGGAGGATCCCGGATAATACCATGTCCCGGAACTGACCCTGAAGGTCGCCCGGATGGGGATGGACCATCCCGGTGAAGGCGCGATCGCGTTCAACGCTTTCGAGATGGCTTTCAGTGCGGCGCGCGTCGCGGACAAGTCGGCGACGATTTGGCTTTCCAGCGCGACCAACGCGGCTTCTTGTTTCTGGAATTCGACCAGGATCTGTTGCGCCGCCGTCTTCAACCCTTCCATCGTCGCCTTGTTGGTTTCGATGTTCGCCTTGTTCTGGACCAGCGCGTCTTTCTGACGCTGGACTTCCGCTTTGTCGTCGTTCAGCAAACGGATTTCTTCCGTCAGTAGATCCATCTGTTCTTTATCGTAATCGGTGATGTCGTTGATCCCCTCGACGCGACGGATCAAATCGGTGAAATCCTTCGCCCCCATGACGAAGTCGATGTATCCGTTGAGGCTGGCGAACGATTGCATCGTCACCATGCGTTCTTTGATGCTCGCGTCGATCGTCGAAATGACGGCGTCGCGTTCCTTGATTTGGGTTTCCAGTTCGCCGATCGCCACTTCGGACGCCGCGATCGAGGCTTCAAGCGCCGCGATGTCCCTTTCCAACGACGTGATCTGCGCTTCGTAGTTGGCCAGTTGCGCCGCATACTTGCTGATGTTGGCGGAGATGTTCTTCATGTCTTTTTGGATGGCTTCCAACTGTTTCTGCGCATCCAACACTTTCTGGTTGACGTAGTTTTGATACGCCAGGCAGACCGTGCGGTTCTGCGACGCCTGGGAGGAGGAGCAAAGGGCGGAGTAATAGGCTTCGTTGTTGGCGAAGTCGTACGTCACCGCTTTGACACTCGAAAACCCCAGGATCATGAAACAGATCAAGATGAGGATGCTCGTGCGTTTTTTCATCGGTTCCACCTCAGGTGGCGGGTTACGGAGATAAAGCTGCCGGTTAAACCGACCAAGACGGCAAGCCCCGCCAGGATGCCGCTGACTTGAAAGACCATCGGATAAATCGGACGCAGGATGAAGAGGTTGCTGACCAGGACACCGCCCAAGGCGTTGTAGAGGTATTGATAGCCGAAGATCGTCAGCAGGATCGGAAGGATCGACCCCATCAACCCGATGAGGATCCCTTCGATCAAGAACGGGAAACGGATGAAATGGTTGGTCGCTCCCAGGGTGCGCATGATGCGGATTTCTTCGGAACGGGAGTAGATCGTGATTTTAATCGTATTGGAGATCAGGAAGATGGCCAACAGCCAGAGTACCGAAACCAGGATCAACCCGCCGTTCTGGATGGATTCCATCAAGGAGACCAGACGCAGCGTGTTTTCCCCGCCGTAGTTGACCCCTTCGATCGCATCCAACAGTTTGATTTTGGCGGCGATGATATCCAGGGGGGCGTTCTTGACCACGTCCACCAGATAGGCGTCCCGTAAGGGGTTGTCTTCCCCGCGGTACATTTCGAAGATTTTGCCGTCTTCACCGAACGCGGCGATGAACCGGTCCAGCTCGGCGTTTTTATCGGAAAAAGTCACCAGTTTGACGCCCGGGATCAGCGCGATCTCGGCTTTCATCGCATCGATGGTCTCCATCGTCGTCCCTTCGACGATCTTGACGTGGATCTGGACGCTTTCTTCGACGTTCTTGGTGATCTGCGATAAGTTGAGCGTAAGCAAGAGGAACAGCGACATGAGGACAAGCGTGATCATGACGGCCGTGGCTGCGGAGACCGACATCGCGCTATGGCGCAAGACGCCGATGAACCCCTCTTTGACGTGTCGTGTAAAGTTCATTCGATGTAGCCTCCATCATGCAGGTCCGCCATGATATGGCCGTCTTGAAGGGCGATCGTCCGTTTGCGGAAAGAGTTGACCATGCTGATGTCATGGGTGACCATCAGGATCGTGGTTCCTTCTTCCCGGTTGATTTTCTCCAGTAGACGGATGATGTCGGCGGATTTCGCCGGATCCAGGTTCCCGGTCGGTTCATCGCAGACCAAGACTTTCGGCCGGTTGGCGATGGCGCGCGCGATCGCGGTGCGTTGCTGCTGTCCGCCGGAGAGGCTCGATGGAAAATCATTGGCTTTATCGGCCAAATCCACCAGACTCAGGACTTCCCTGACCCGCTGTCTTGCCTTCAATACGGGGGTATTCGTGATTTCCAATGCGAAATGCACGTTTTCGAAGATGGTTTTGTGTTCCAGTAATCTAAAATCCTGAAAAACCACGCCGATGCTTCGGCGATACAACGGAATTTTTCGTGGTTTCAGCTTCGCGAGATCCACCCCTGCGACTTCGACCGACCCCTTCGTCGCCTTCTCTTCGGCGTCCAAAAGCTTGATCAGCGTGGATTTACCGGACCCCGTCGGTCCGATGATGTAGACGAATTCTCCCTGTTCGATCAACAAATTGATATTATAGAGCGCATTGACTCCGTTTTTATAGGTCTTGGAAACATCTTTGAATTTCAGCATGCGGTCACTTCCTATCTGCGTCAATTATAACACAATAATTTTCGAGACCAACCCCGTAGCCGAAAACACACACGATAACACGTATGTTTCATCTTTCTCTTTTCTTTGCGTTCGGTTACTTGATTTGAAGTCCGAACCATCTAGTGCTAAAGTAACAATAATCCTGAATACGATTTTTTGCAACTATTTCCATTCAGGTCGTATCTATCCAAGTGAGGGCGCCATGAACGACATCCATACCGAATTCGAGAAAATCTACCGGGCGAGTTTTCCTTCGCTCAGCAAGTATGTGTTGTTCCGCGTTGCCCAAGCCAGCGATATGGAGGACCTTCTTCAGAATGTCTATACCGATTTCTACCGCAACGTATTGATGAAGAAGAAGGAAGTCGACGACGTGGATGCCTATCTGATGCAGATGACCTTGAACGAATTGAAAAAATACTACCGTTTCAAGAAGAAAGCGCCGATCACCCTGATCGACGAAGACGACAACGCGTGGGTGCAGGAAATCCCCGATGCGGACAACCCCCATCTCCACGTGATCGAGAGAAGCACTTTGGAAGAGATCGAAACCGCCCTCAAACGACTCGATTTCCCCCAGCAGCAGGTCTTGATCGCGAAACTGAAGTTGGAGATGACGTTCGCGGAGATCGCGCTTTCCCTGCGCGTGAATGAGAATACGATCAAGGCACGCTACTACCGTGCCTTGGAAAGACTCCAAAAGGAGGTGGATCAGTAATGAATCAATTAAAAAAGAGCCTCGATGCGGCGTTCCTGGATGAAGACCGGGTGTTTGCGAAGATCGAGAACAAGATCAACCGCCGACCGAAGGCCCGACGCACATTTTCCTTGGCGATGGTCGCTGCGACCGTCGCGCTTGCCCTCTTGCTTGGCATGGCGCGTCTCTTGTCCCCGATGAACGTCGTCGCCGGGGTCGTCACGGTCGACCTGAACCCCAGTTTGAGGATCGAATTGTCCAAGGACTATACCGTACTGGATGTCAGCGGCGTGAACGCCGAGGCGCAAAGCATGGATCTGAGCTCGCTGAAGGGCTTACCCATCCAGGAAGCCTTGATGGAAATCGTCCGCCTAACGATCGAAGCGGGATACCTCGATCCGCTGGCCTTGACCTCGGATTACATTCTGATCACGACCGTCTCTTATGACGGGAACGACCAGACCTTCAATCTGGACCTCAAGGACTTACTGGAAAAAGTCAAGACGGAAACACCGTCGCTCGACGGGTTCAACCTCGCCTTCATGCAGGCTGAGAAACAGGATCTAGAGGATGCGGAGGATTCCGATCTCCCGCTGTGGCTTTATCTCTTAAGTAAAAACAATCCGGATGTCGTCAGTTCCCCGACCAGTACCGTACAGGATTATTTCGAAGATGAGGACCTGAAAACCGAATTCGAAAACGAGTTTGGCGAAGTGCTGGAAGATGATCATGAAATCGATTTGGAGGATTTGGAAGAAGCCTTGGATGAACTCGAAGAACATGGCGTCGATGTGAGTGAATATCGCCGTCGCCTGGCGACCTCGGGCGTCGACTTGAACGCATTGAAGTCCGAGATCCTCGTCCAGTTGGATCGGATCGAAGAAAACGAGGTCGACGATGACGATGATGAAATCTCGCAGGACAACGACGATGACGAAGAGGACGATGAGGATGACGAAGAGGATGAAGAAGATGACGATTAAGAGAGGAACCCCCCAATGAAAAAATTACGCAACCTACTCCAGATTACGCTCGTGCTCTTCTTGATGGCCGGGTGTACAAGCGCCGACTTCAATGCTTTCATGTATGGAAAACCTTCGGCCGTTCTCTCGGGCGCTGAAGATTCATCGGATACCAAGAGCGGTCCTTCCGTTCTGAGTGCGGGCGAGGACACGGAGACCTCTTCGACCAAACCGGCCGGCGAGACGACGGATACCGTTTCTTCTTCGACGAAACCGGTCAATACGACGGAAGATACCGTCACATCCTCGACCAAGCCCGCGGGCGATGAGGATGAGGATGATGACTTTGATTCCTTCAAAGGTTGGTTCAGAGGGATCACCGCAGGCGGCATCTTGGTTGAACTCGCCGCGACCACATCGACCGGAGTCGATACCGTGACATCGGCGACAGGCAAGACCACGACCGTGACTTCGGGTGAAGTCACCACCTTCCCCCTCTCCCCGACCGTTTGGATCAAGATCGACGACAAGATCGCCGCGTTGCTTGTGAGTGATCTTACTGTCGGCGATTGGATCGAAATCACCTTACGCGATGGCGTCGTCGTCGGCATCGAACTTGAAAACGATCAAGATGAAGATGACGATGATGACGATGATGATGAAGATGATGATGATGATGAAGATGAAGATGATGAGGATGAAGATGAAGACGATGAAGAGGATGATGAAGACGAAGAGGAAGACGATGAAGAGGATGACGACTAAAGGAGCTTGCGCTCCTTTTTTTACACCTTATAGTCGAAACTGAATCCGTTGCCTTTCACTTCCGTCGCATCGGTGACGATGATGAAGGCGTTCTTATCGATCATACTGACGACCTTCACCAGTTCGGGATACTGGTTCTTACTGATGACCGAGAGGACGATCTTGCGTTCATCCCCCGTATAGCCGCCTTCCGCCTCCAGAAGCGTCGTCCCGCGATCCAGGAAATCGTGGATGGCTTGGGTGATCTCCCGATAGGAATTGGAAATGATCATCACGCTACGGGCTTCCTGCCCTCCGAACAACATCACTTTATCCAATGCGTACGCACAGGCCCACACGGAAATCAACCCGACCAGCACCGCTTGGAGGCCATAGACGCTAAACCCGAGCAAGACCGTCAACGCATCGACGATCAGCACCAATTTCGAAACGGGGATCCCCGTGTATTTATTGACGACCAACGGGGGCACATCCATGCCTCCGGTCGAAGCGCCGGTCCGAAAGACCATCCCGACGCCGATCCCCGCCAAAAGTCCGCCATACAGGCTCGCCAACAGAGGGTCGACATCGACGCCAACGTTCCAGTTCAAGGAAGTGATGTAGGTCAGGAAGGCGGGATAGAGAAAGGAACTCAACGCCGTATGGACGGCGAATTTTCTGCCGAGGAAAACCGAACCGATGAGAAACAAACCGATGATCAAGACATAGATCCAATAGGTCGCCGGGATCTTGGTGATCGGTTCAAGGGCGACCGCGATGCCCGCGACGCCGCCGGATAATACTTTATAGGGTAAGATAAAAAACCCGACCGAACAAGCCAGGAAAAAATTACCGATGAGCACGAGCGTCAAATCGCTGAAGAATGAACGGACTTTCATGGAAATCACCCCTTAGTCAATGGTATTATACCATTACGCAAGCGCGGAGAACACCCCCGCAAGGAAGGACATGAACATGCGGCGACGTATCGTATTTATTCTTTATGTGGCATGGATCCTTCTGATTCTGGGGTTCACCCTTCAAAACGGGGAAACCTCCACGACGACCAGTCAGTGGTATGTGGAAGCGGTCCATGGATTCTTACTGAAGATCGATCTGCAGGTGTCGTTGGACCTGTTGACGACGATCATCCGCAAAGGGGCGCACTTCGGCGAATATGCGGTGTTGGGCGGGTTGAGTTCGATGAATGCGCGGATGAATCATAACCGGTTGTTCTATCTCAGCGCCCTCTTGCCTTTCCTCGATGAGACGATCCAGACGCAGGTCGACGGAAGAGCCGGTCGGTTCAGCGACGTCCTGATCGATTTAAGCGGATATTTGCTTGGTTACCTGATCGGACGAATGACACAAAAAAATGCGCGTTAGCGCATTTTCCATGTTAAGAAGGGTTGAGCGAAGCTTTCCCCGTTTTGAGGCGGGGGACAATCGAACCAGTCGCAGACGCTAGCCCCGACATCGGACATCGTGTTGCGCTTTCCCAGTCGGACGCCGTGGGTCCCTCGTTGATAGGCAAGCAGCGGGACATATTCGCGGGTATGCCGGTTATGACCGATCTCCGGGTCGTTGCCATGGTCCGCCATGACGATCAAGAGGTCCTTCTCATCCAATAAGGACAGGATTTCTGCGAGGTTCCGATCGGCGATTTCCAACAATTCCTTATACCATTTCGTATTCATGCTATGTCCGGCCAAATCGGTTTCCTGGACGTTGGTGATGATGAACCCGTGCGACATCGCCTTGATTTCATTGATCGTCAGACGCAGCACTTCTTCGCTGTTGACGCAGGAAACGCTTTTCCCGTAGGGGTTGGCGACGATGTCGGCGACTTTGCCTAAGAGAACGGTCGGGATGTTTTTCGTTTTCAGTAAAGACGGGACCTGGACGCTCGCATCGACGCCATAGCCCAGATGCAGGACCTGATAGCCTTGCAGGTAGGACTTGGTCCGTACAGCGACGTTTCCGATGTAGCGGTCTTCTTTGACTTCCTGGGCGCTTAAAATATCATCGATCGTGTTCCCCGTCCCCCCGAAAGGGATGACGCGGTTCAACGTGACGACGCTCCGTACGACCCGGGCGATTTCAAGAAGTTTTTCGAAAGGCATGAAGTCCAAAGGCGCGATACAATTGATCGCTTGTCCGAGGTCGGAATCGATGTTGTCGGCGACGGCGCAATAATCTTCGACCAAAAAGTAAGTAAGTTTGTCCGTCCCTTTTTCTTCGACTTTGTATCCGGCATGAACCAAAGCGTTCTTGACGGGGATCAATTGGTCGTTGAGGCACTGCAGGACCGGTTTTTTGGGAAATGTACCCAAGATCTCTTGATGACCCATGAAGGTATCGGCCCCATCGTGCATCAAGGAAGATTTGCCTGTGTTCGCTAACGGGTCAAAATGCATGAACCGGCTTTCGAATCCGGCGGCGTTCATCAGTCCGAGCTTCTGTAAGGTCGGGAGTTTGAGGTCGGGATAGACGGTCAGGATGCTTTTGAGTGTATTGGCATTTACATCCGCAGGTCGGGTGTCACGGGTGTCTTCCATCGCCCCGATGCCGAAGCCATCCAAAACGATGACGATGAAACGGTTCATAGTCGATAGCCGTGGGCGTCGAACATTCCAAGAAGGATCGGTTCTTCGCCACGGGGGTCGATGAGGGCGACGTGGCTGCGGGTCGTGAAGATCTGCGTACGGAAACTGCAGAGTACGGTCGAACTGACCGGATGGACGCCGTCGACCTTCAAGGTATAATCGATGCTATCGATGCTGGGTCCGTGGATCAGGGCTCTTTCACGGACGCCGTCGCGGTGGACGACCATCGCGTTTTTCAGGTTGGAACGGCGATAATATCCGCCCCCGTAGGCATAACTCGTACCGTTCACCGTGTGCGAGATTTCCGTGAGATAAAGCAGCGTCGGTACTTCCCCGTCGCTGTGGAAGGCATGATAAGGGGTCGTCCCGGTCAAGGCATGCCCGGGTTCGACGGTCGTCGCATGGTTTTCCGCCGCAAGTCGCATGCTGGCGTAGGTATTGGACGAGGGGGTGTTGACTTCCTTGATCGTACATCCCAGTGATTCCAGCTTATCCTTCGCTTTCAGAAGGAGGTCGAAATTCGCGGTCTTTTCGATTTTCCCGCTCTTTTCGTTATAAAGCATGCATGGAAACGACGTGACGCCTTCGATGCGGACATGGCTCAGCGCTTTCGCCGCTGCGCAGACGCATTCCAGTTCGTCCAGGGTGAAACCGCCTTGTTGGCCGTCGTAGATCAGGCAACTGTCATCCGCGACCTTCACCATGATCGACTGGAGGATGTCGTGACGTTTCGCGATTTCGTTGATTTCTTGAAGCTTTTCGATGGAATAGACCGTGAAATAACGGACGCCGTAGGGGACCAGGCGTTCAAGGACGGACTTCGGGGTTTGGACAAGGTGTCCGACGTTCCATAGTTTCAATCCATGCGCCGCCAGATGGAGCGCTTCGCGATAATCCACCGCGACCGCACCGTCATAGCCCATGTCTTCCAACATTTCGGCGATTTCGGCGTTGCGTCCGATCTGCTTGCTCATGTAGAGGCAATTCAATCCGTGTTTCTTGGCTTCGTCCAAGACCAGTTTCGCGTTGTCAAGCAGACCCGGGACGTCCAGGATATAGGTATCGGGATCCAGTGTGCCTTGTTGGTGCAGTTTGATCGCCGCGTCCAACAATTTCGGATTCCGTTCCATGACTTTCTCTAAAAACATGATTTCCCTTCTTTCGTTGCCGCATCCAGGCTTTCGCGCAGGATACGAAGGACCGTTTCCGCTCCGGAGCGCATCGGATTGATGCGGATCATCCGTTGCTTCAGCGTTTTGTCCGCTTTTAAAAACGTACCGGAGACACGATAGAACATCGGTGCGATTTCATATTTCGATTCGGCTCCGACCGGATGCGGGGCGGCGCCGAGGCGTTGGGCATGGATCAAGACCTGCTCGGCGATTTCTTCGTCGAATTCCACCAGCAACACCTTGGATTGGGCGTTGGCGATGAAGGCGGACTTGATGCCGTGAAGCTCGTGGTTGTTGAGTCTGTCGCAGCACTCCGAGGTCACCGTCGCTTGTAAAGCCAAGGCCACCGGGGCATATACCATCCCGCGAAGGACTTCCATCGCTTCGAACCCCTGCACCTGCGAGCCGCCGGAGTAGTTGATTTTATTGATCTTGTCGCACAAGGCTTGCTTGCCGACGACGATCCCGACCCCTTCGGGTCCAAGGAGTTTGAAGGCGGAGAACGCGGAGAGATCCGCCCCGCATTCGACCCCGATCTTTTCGATCTTCATGACCGCGTAGTTGTCGTCGACGATGATCGGTAGATCGCAGGCGGATTTGAACCGTCGGATCACTTCTTCAAGGTCGTAGCGGTCGTCGAGTTTCTGGCGTGTCGTTTGGACGAGGATGAAATCCAAGCCTTCTTCCCGACAAGCTTGAATGCAGGCGTCGGCGTCGTGGAAATCGACGGCGACCGTCTCGATGTTCATCATCTCGAAGGTGCTTTCCGTCGTCGAATAGACCGGTGCGTCATGGATCAAGGCTTTGCGCTTCTTGCCGAGGCAGGTCGCGAAAGAGAGGCGCAATGCGCCGGTTCCCGATCCGCGAACCAGGACCGCGCTTTCCGTTTGAAAGAAACGGGCCAGCACTTTTTCCACTTTCAGTGTCGTATCGGGTTTGTTGTTGGGGGATTTCACGCCTAAATCCCCGGTCTGAAGGAATTCCAATCCGCCGAATTCACGGCAGATGCAATCGACCAGGGAGAATTGTTTCCGTGCGGCTTCTTCCATGGAAATGGAGGATAAAGGGTAGGTTTCGATCATACGGTGTTTCCTCCTAGGAATCGGTTGGGGTTGTCGGATAGGATGCGTTGTAGCTGTTCTTCCGTGACGTTGCGCTTCTTTAGTTCAGGGATGAAGGTATCGAAGAGGTAGTGATAGCCGATTCCGCCGTGGGTGGCGAGATTGCTTTTACGGGTGATGTCCATCGATAAGAAGAGTTGGTCGATGTATCCGAGATCGATCAATTTGACGATCCAGTCCAGACGGGTTTCGTCCGGTAGGTAGTTGTTTTTCCCGATCGTGTCGAAACCGACGTTGACGCCGCTTTTCAGTAGACGTACGATCGAATCGAAATCGTTCTTCAGATCCACATGGCTGATCAGGACTTTATCGAGGTCGACGCCATGGTTGCGTAACAGGTCGACTTGCTGGTCCCCCATCGTCCCTAATGTGGTATGGGTGAGGATGGGCACACCGGTGTTTTTGTGGGCGACGCAGGCGGCGAGGAAGACTTTTTCTTCGTTGGGTGTGATGACGTTGAGGCTGGTGCCGATCTCCCCGATGACGCTTGCGCATCGAAGACCTTCGATGCCTTCCGTGATTTCCTTCGTCATGAGTTCGGCCAGTTGGTCGATTGTAAGTTCGGCCACTTCCGACGGAAGGAAGGGATCTTTATAGTAGCCCGTTGAAAAGAGAAACTGGATGTTCGTTTGTTTTTCGAGTTCCAGAACCTGTCGGACATCGCGTCCCATCCCCCGGTTCGAACAGTCCAGGATCCGGACGACGCCGTGGTTCTTGAGATCGGCGACTTCCTGTAACCCGTCCGTCAACAGGTCCATCTTGCAGTCGAGATCCTTCTTGGGTCCGGAAAGGTCGATGGCCATGTGTTCATGGATCAGCGTGAGGTTGGTCAACATGGTTCGTTTTGTCCTTGTTGACCCAGGTAATGAATCAGGTGAAGCAGGAAATACCCTTCTTCTTCCTTGGGTGGCTTGATTTCTTCCAAGAGACGCTTCAGCATCTCGTTGGCTTTCGCGCAGGCCGGATCGTTGAGTAACTGGTCCATGACGAATTCAGGGATCGTTTCGATCGATTGTCCCTGGTTCTCGCGGATGTACATGCCGGCGAAGTGGGTTATGAAACGTTCGGCGGCTTCTTCGTCGAATGAATAGCCGAACTCGTTTTCGTAGATTGAGCAAAGTCTTTGGATCTTGTCGGCTTGGTCGATCGTGATCATCGACACGCGCACCATCAAGTCCAAACGGTTTTGAATGGTCATGGCTCTCCTTAGTATCTGGGAATCATCTTCCCGTGGGCGACAAGGTGCTGGATGCTGAGCACGGTGTCGACGTTGATCAATTGCGTCAAAAGGTTGCAGAGCTCGGTGGCGCTGTTTCTGGCGACGATGACCGCGATCGTATCGTTTTCATCGATCCCTTCGATCTGGATGTAGCGGATCCCCGGATAGGATTCCCGGATTTCATCTTCATTCCATACCGCGGCGTCGATTTCCCCGCTTTTCAGTTTATTGAGGATCTGGTTGTAGTTGAGGTTGATGTACTTCACTTTATGGTCTTTGGTGACATGATAGGTCAGGTTGGTCTGGTCGATCGAGTCGTTGTCGATCCCGATCCGCATCCCATCCTCGATCCCCTTCGCGTATTGGTCGTTGAGGACGATGACGTGGTTGCTGAGGTAGGATTTGGGTCCGAACTCTTTGACGATCCGGATGTCCGCGCCTTGGTTGACGCTGTCGAGGAACGCCAGTTTGGAGACCAGGGCGAAATCGTAACGGGCTTCCATCAACAAAGACAAACGTTTGCGCGCACCGCGCATGTAGGCCATGTTGACGGGGATGTCGTATTCGTTCTCCATGGCGGAAATGATGCCGGTCGCCAAGCCTTCGTAATGTTTCGAGTACGGTAAGGGCATGACGCCGACCAAGGAAGTGATGTTTGCGAATTCAAGCAAGGTCTTCATGTTCTTATGCATTAAAAACGTCCCCATGTGACCCCTGGATTCCAGGGTGATCGCCTGGGTTTGCGTCAGCAGCTTCATCGCGTTTTGAAGGGTCCCGCGGGCGACCGACGTCTCCTCGGAAAGTTCGCTGAACGTCGGGATTTTGTCGCCGACCTTGAGTTGGAGAAGGATCTTGGCCAAGGTCATCGAGACCAGGCCGTTTTTGTTCATGATCAGGTTCTTTACGTCGCTCATACGATGTCCTTTCGATGATTAGAATAAAGAGGAAGAGTCGATCTTCCTCTTTATTTTACACTATCCTAGATTACTTTACGACGATGGGAAACAAGCCGATTAAATGCAGGATGTTGACGAGGATGCCCATCGTGATCGCGCCGATCGGACCGATCGCCATGGTCGACAACGGCTTCTTGGAAGCTTGGTTGAGGAAGTAGAGGCCGATGACCCAGATGTAGCCGATCGAAGGGGCGATGGCGTTGGCCGCCAGCATCCCGCCGACCAACAAGGCGAGGTCGAGGACCTTGCTCATCGCGGTACGGGTATTGTCGCCTAGATCCTTCATGCCCGGGAATTTATCCATGCCTTGGGCGATGAATCCAAGCAACAAGACTTCGACGACCATGATCAATGCGCCGGTAACGAAGGAGCCGGCCATGCCCATGACGCCCATGTTGATGAAGAGGATCGCGGGAACGTGGATCAATTTGGTCCCTGCGGGGGAATAGACGCCGGAAACGATCGCGGTCGTCATGACGAGGGGGATGAAGCCTAAGGTTCTGCCTAACGCGACGATCGCGGCTTGGGCGTATTGGCCCTCGGCCGTCAAGGTCAAGGAAGCCGGGCCTTCGGCGATCAATAACAACGTGGTGGCAAGCGCGACGATCCCGCCGCTAAATGCCAAGATCAGCATGTTCTTCTTGATGCGGTCGATGTTTTTCGAGAATACGGCGAAGGCCGTGGCGGCGTTGCCGTCTTCGGTTCTCTTCTGTCTCGCCGCGACGACGATCATCGCAACGATACCGACCAATAATGCCATACCATCCGAGTTCAGGGCGATGGTGACGCCGTTGACGACGAATTTACCGTAAAGCATCGTGATTTGTTTGACCAACATGATCAGGACAAGCACGGTACCGCCGGAGACGATGCCGGCTTGATAAGCGACGGCGATCGCGGGGAAGACGCTGAAGGCGAGGATGATCAAGCTTCCGACGGTCCCTAAGCTACCGGTGAAGTCGATCGGTAGGATCTTAAGCGCATCGATGATGGCTTGCATACCGAACAACAAGACGATTCCGAACAAGGCACCGACCGCGGTCGCGTACCATTTGCTGTTCCCGTTTTCGGAGAACATGGTCCCGATGATGTCGGTCGCCAACATGATGGTGTGGACGATGATGATCTTCCCGGCGATGGACGTCGGCAGACCGAAGCCGATGACCAAACCGAACGACAAGGCGAAACTGGTGGCGAACAGGGTCTTGCGATCCATCGCCTTGCTGAAGTAAGCCGGGAACATGGGGCGAAGTCCGTCATGGAATACCGCGATGTTCTGATTGGCGAGATAGGCGCAAATCCCGCCCAAGGCCGCCATGACGATGATCGTCAATGCGTTGATGCTAAATAACATTCTCTTTCCTCCTTATTTTTTGAGAATTTCATCCAATACTACGGGAATGACTTTGTCGGCGTCGTAGTTGACGAACCCGAAACATTTTTTGCCATTCCGAACCGCTGATCGAATCTCCTCTTCCTGCATAATCTTCCCCGGAATGCTGATGGAGACACAGTGCTGCGGACCGACGAGGCCGATGGCCATCGCTAATGCCCCTCCGGCGCCTGTCGCACATGCTCCGAAATAGTACTGGGCTTGATTGGTTTGAATCGCCAGGGCTGCTTCGATATCGCTTTTGATCGATACTTCGACTCTGCCGCACCCATACTTGGTGATGAGATTCGCCAAAATCTGCTTATCCATTTGACCACCGACCACGATTTTCAAGATCATACCTCCTAAATACAGAATACTGTATTTTGTACTAAAGACATTATCATCTTCAACCCTGGATTTGTCAAGAGATAGCGCATACATTTTTTTGTATACTGTTATGGTTGACTGGAATGTAGACCAAGACTTCCCTCACAATCGGCTTGATGACAAGGTCATCCTACCTTTCGTGCCCTAATAAAAAACGATTAGGGCACGGATAGTAGATCCCGATAATGTGGATCGACTGACATTCGTATCAATACCGATATCTTGTTTTCCTAGTCTTTTTGTCGATTCTTCGTTCTCCTTTCCCATCGCTTTTTATCAACCTCCCCTTTTGTGCTACAATATCCTTAACAAAGCAGAGGTGGACCATATGAAATACGGCATCATCGACTTAGGTTCCAATACCATCCGTCTCGTCATTTTCAAATATGAAAACGAAATCCTCTCCAAGACGCTCAATGTCAAACGGTCGACCCAAGCCATCAGTTATGTGGAGAACGGTGAGTTGACGCATGTCGGCATCAAAGCCGTGACCTTGGCGCTTCGGGAACTCCTGTTGATCGCCAAGGCGTTCGACGTGGATGAGATGCATATTTTCGCGACGGCATCCCTTCGCAACGTCGCCAACACCCAGCAGGCGAAGGAAGCGATCGAGCGCAACCTCAACATCAAGATCGATTTGTTGAGCGGGGATGAAGAAGCGACGTTTGGATTCAACGGCGTCAAACGCGGGGTCGTGCTGCCGAAGGTCGGCGTCAGCGTGGATATCGGCGGGGGTTCCTCGGAGATCACGTATTTCACCAACGGCGTCCCCATCAACAGTATTTCCATTCCTTACGGTAGCTTAAACATGTACCTGAAACATATCCGCAACATCGTCCCGACCGCCAAGGAACATGAGAAAATGCGGGCGGACATCCAGGATGCGTTGTCGAAGGTCGATTTCCTGACGAACCTGAAGGTCGACAACCTGGTCGGGATCGGCGGTTCCGCACGATCCATCCTGAAGATCTACCAGGCGCAAAACAACTTGGAAGAATCGATGTACGAACTGATCATCCCGACGGCGGAGATCACGCGCACCTCGATGATGGTCGAAGGCAAGAAAGCCGCCGGCATCAAACTCTTGTTGTCCTCGGTCCCCGATCGATTGACCACGGCCTTACCGGGGGCGATCATCATGGATGAAATCTGCCGTAACGTCCAAGCCAAGAATTTCATGCTTTCCAGATATGGCGTCCGTGAGGGGTATTTCTATTCCCGGATCTTAAAACAGGAGTAATCCATGCCTGAATTCTATGACAACCGGGAACTGTCCTGGTTAAAATTCAACCATCGTGTCCTTGAAGAAGCGGAGAACGTTGAAAATCCGCTTTTTGAGCGACTACGTTTCCTGGCGATCGTCGCCAACAATCTGGACGAGTTCTACATGGTCCGGGTGGGAAGCATGCATGACCAGATCTTGTTGGAGAAACCTGCCGACAATAAGACCGGGATGAGCGTCCGTGAACAGTTGGACGCGGTTTATCTGAAGACACAGAAACACAATAAAGACCGTGACAAGGCGTTTGAGAAGCTGGCGAAAGAGCTGAAGGACAAGAACGTCCATTTCCTGCGTCCGGAGAATCTCTCTTCGGATGAGAAAGAAATGATGAAGCAATATTTCGACCAAGAGGTCATGCCCTTGCTTTCCCCCCAGGTCGTCGACCCCAAACATCCTTTTCCGTTCTTGGCCAACCGCCAAAGCTACATCATCGTCCAGCTGAACCTGAAAAACAGGAAATCGTTGGGGATCATCGCGATCAACCGCCAGTTCCTGAAACCTTTGGTGTTCATCCCGGGCAAGAAGGCCGTGAAGTTCATGCGCATGGAGGATTTGATCCTGATGTTCGCGCAACGCGTGTTCCGAGATATGAACATCGAAGGAAGATCCGTGGTACGGATCATCCGCAATGCGGATTTGGATGCGGAAGAGGCATATTACGACGAAGACATCGATTATCGCGAGTTCATGAAGATGCTAATTAAGAAACGCTCGAAACTCAGACCGGTACGGGTGGAATTCTCCGAAGACGTCCCGAAAGAACTGAAGGCGATCTTGCGTAAACGGTTGAAGTTGACGGCGTCGCAGATGTTCATCGTCAAGTCGCCGTTGAGTTTCGAATTCATCGCACCGTTGGAAGAGAAACTGCACTCCACCCATCGCGAAACGTTCTTTTATCCACAGCTTACCCCACAGGTCACGCCGTATGCGGAACCCCACACCTCCATCATGCGTCAGATCCTGGACCACGACATCTTCATCTCGTACCCTTTCCAGAACACGACGCCGGTCTTGAAGCTTCTTCAGGAGGCTGCGTTGGATAAGAAAGTCGTGGCGATCAAGATCGCCCTCTACCGCGTCGCCAGCGAATCCAAGATCATCGCGGCCCTGACGGAAGCGGCGGAAAACGGGAAAGACGTCGTCGTGGCGATGGAGTTGAAAGCCCGGTTCGATGAAGAAAACAACATCAACTGGTCGGATAAACTGGAAGATGCGGGATGCAAGGTCATCTACGGGATCGACTATTATAAAGTCCACTCGAAGATCATGGTCATCTTGCGGAAGGACGGGAACCTCACCCAGACGTTCACCCATGTCTCTTCCGGCAACTATAACGAAAAGACCTCCAGACTGTACACCGACGTCAACCTGATCACCGCCAACCGGGAGATCGGGGAGGATGCCTTGGAGTTCTTCAACCTGCTTCAACTGGCGAAGATTTCCGATGCGAACGACTTCACCCATTTCCTGGCGTCCCCGATGGGGATCAAAGCCAGGTTCATCGCCTTGATCCAAGAAGAAATCAAGGTCCATGCCCTCCATGGGGACGGACACATCTTCTTCAAGATGAATTCGCTGACGGATAAGGATGTGTTGGATACCTTGGTCGAAGCGTCCAAAGCCGGCGTGAAGGTCGATCTGTTGGTGCGGGGGATTTGCTGTCAAATCCCGGGGATCCCCGGCGTCAGCGAAAACATCCGGGTCCGGTCGATCATCGGACGTTTCCTGGAACACTCGCGGATCTATTACTTCCATGCCCACGGGGAGGAAAAGATGTACATCTCGTCCGCCGACCTGATGACACGCAATACGGAGAAACGGGTCGAGTTGGCTTGTCCGGTCTATGACGCGATGATCAAGGAAGAACTGAAGACGATCTTGGCGGTCGGATGGAAGGACAACGTGAATGTCCGGGTAATGGATGAGCAGGGTGAATACAAACGGATGAAGAAGGAGAAACCGGCGATCAACAGCCAGCTTCAACTGTATCAACGGGCGTATAGCGAGGCGGAGAAAGACTTCCCCGAAGAGTTTGGACTTGAACCGATCCCTTGGGATGAGATTACCCGGGAAATATTCCAGAAAGAAAAATGGTGAGCGAATCACCATTTTTTAGTTGATTTTCTTCCCTCCCACGAATGTGGCGAGGAGCTTCATCGAGGGATCTACGATCAACAGATCCGCTTTCTTATCGACCTTGATCGATCCGAGCCGATCGTCACACTGAAGGAATCGAGCGGGATAGAGACTGGCCATCTTCACGGTTTCATCGAACGGAAGAATCTCCCGTTCCAATAGTTTACATAGATTCTGATAGAGCGTGAAGTAACATCCTTGGATCCCGCCATGTTCATCCAGGATCCGGCAATCTTCTCCTACCGTGCGGCGATGACCTTTCAGCGAATACTCGCCGGCGGGTTGTCCGGCCAAGGAGACGGAATCGGAGACCAGGATGATTTTGTCGTGTTCCTTCACTCTCAAAATCAAGCGTACCATCTCTTCGCTGACATGGATGAAATCGGTGATCAGTTCGCATACGATGTCGGGGTCCAACAGACCGACCCCCATCACTCCGACATCCCTCTGATGCATCACGCCCATATTGTTTCCGGTGTGGGTCAATGCATCGACGAGGTGCTTTTCCGTAAACTTCCTGAATTCGTTCGCCGTCATTAACGTATGTCCGGCGGAAACCTTGATCCCTTGTTTGTGGAGATATTCCATCCCTTCCATGGCCCCATCCAATTCCGGAGCGACCATGACGTAGCTCAATCGGTTTCCGCTGCGTCGGATCAATTCTTCCAGATGTTCGATCGAGGGTAGGTTAAGTTGCTTGTTGGGTTGACGATATCCCGCATACTGCAGGTTACTGAAATAGGCTTCGAGGTTCAATCCGAGAAACCTCGACCCGTTTTCTTTCGGCGTATAGTTCCTGATCGCGTCGTAGTGTTGCGGATCGATGCTGGGCAGGCAGGACGTGGTCCCTTGCTTCGCCATTTCAAGGAGAAAAAGATCGAGTTCGGTCTCATCAAGTTCAATATTGGGGTCCAACCGGCCTTTGTATCCGTGCAGATGGATATCCACCAGTCCCGGAAGAACCATGGCGTCCGAGGCATCGAGATCGATGATACCTTGATACTCATCCTTGGCGAGGATGCGTTTGATTTCACCGTCTTGGATTTCGAGATACCCATCGAGAAATCCCTCTTCCGTTAAGATTTTCCTACTTGCGATGATCATCGTGTCCTCCCTAGATTGAACTCGTTCTCCTGATTCGTTGGTTTCATTATATCATTACGTTTCCCCTCGTCCGTAGAAAAGACGATCGATGGTATCGATCGTCCCGCGTTTTTCTATCTTCGCTCCAACATTCCATCCTGAATCAAACGGAACGGATTGTCGACCATCAGTCGCTTCGCTTCTTTCTCCCCGAACTTCTCCTGGATGAGGTCGTAGATGCCGCCGAGTCGATTCGTGCGCGTGCCTTGGTGGCGGTGGGCATCCGTGGCGATCACATCGCAGTATCCGTCTTCCATCATGCGCCAAGCAAGTCGATGATTGGCTTCCCGAGACGGATCGAGTAGACTGGTGCTGTTAATCTGGAAGAAACATCCGAGTGATTTCCAATACTCGAGTTTTCCGTAGTTTTCATGGACCTGGGGATAGCGTTCGGGATGGGCGATGATGACTTTGCAGCCCAGTTCAAGCACCGAGCGGATCGCCTGGTCCTCGTCGATCTCGAATTGAAGGTTCTTGTTCCAGGGGATTTCGCAGAGCACCCACTTCGAATCATTCAGGGTGGCGATTCTTCCATCCCGTAACCACTCGATCGCCTTGGGTGTCAGCATCAGTTCACTACCGAGATGAAACTCGATTTTCATATTTTGCCGCTTCATTTCAGCGACGATTTCGCGATAGACCGGAAGGAGCGTTTCTTTATCGTTTTCGAACTTGATCCCCGGGACGCAATGGCTGGTCGAGACGACGTTCGTCATCCCGTCGGCTTGGGCGACCTTCAGCATCTCGATCGAATCATGTAGGGTTTGGGCGCCGTCATCCACCCCGAAGAGGATATGGCAATGTGTGTCAATCATGGTGTTCTCCGTTCACTTGCCTTTTCATTATAGGTTTCTACACCCTTCAATTCAATGAATCCAACCAAAAAAGTCCTTTCGGACTTTAGATTTCTTCGACTAAGGCTCGCAATACCCGCCATGCATCCCGGTTCTGAACCGGGATCGTTTCCGTTATTTCTCCGTTTTTGATCAGCACTTCCCCCGTCATCGAACCGCTTTTGTTGAAGATGCTTCCTTGAAGACCCTTGCTTGTTTTCGTGAAGATGAAGCGCATGCTTTGGTATTCGACTTCGAACCCTTCTTCGACCAATCGATCATAGACATGGGAATCATACTTGCGGAGTTGCTTCATCAACACGACGGTCAAAGGTCCGTCGATCTGTTGCGTGAAGTAGTTTTGGACCTTGGTGTTGGATGTTTCGACGGTGGAATTGTTGAAACCTCGCCATGATTGGAGAAATGGACTCATCTTGACGACTTCGCTTAGCTTGGTGATCATTGGATCCTCCTGAACGTTCTGAACGGTTCGATCTGAGGTAACGATATCACCTTTCGACCAGGAATCAACAACTGGTAAAATACTTTACTTACATGTCCGATTCCATGGACAAAAGAATCCACCCGAAGGTGGATTCTTGTTGCATTACAGCGGAATGGTGAAGATGAACGTACTTCCCTTTTCTGCGCTGCTTTGGACGTCGATGCGGATGTTATGGCGCGAGGCGATGTTGGCGGCGATGGCGAGTCCCAATCCGCTGCCGGTGGCGTTGTTGGGGTCCTTGATGCGTTGATATCGTTTGAAGAGTTGGTCTTGTCGCTCTTGCGACATGCCGGGACCTTCGTCCTGGATGGCGATGATGAGTTTGGTTTTGTCTTTCTTGGCGGTTACACGGATCGTTTTATCACTCGGGGTGAATTTCAACGCATTGTCCATCACCGCGTTCAGCATCATCCGTAAACGGTCGTAGTCGCCTTTGATTTTCCATACCCCGTCTTCGATCTCCGTGGTCAGGGTGATATTGTTTTTACGTGCGCGTTCCACGCTTCCGCGTAGGACGTCGTTGAGGATGTCGTGGCATTCCACATCGCTGAACACCAGTTTGAAATCGGGGTCTTCGAGGCGGCTAAGTTCAAGCAGATCGCCGATCAGCCGTTGCATCCCCGTGGTTTCCCGGATCATCTGCGCGCTCACGTCGTCCAGACTGTATTCTTCGGGATAGATCCCGTCCCGCAATCCTTCCGCATAGCCCCTGAGTACGGTGACCGGGGTGCGGAGTTCATGGGTGATGTCGGCGATGAAGTTCTGACGCATCTTCTCCAGGTTCGCGCTTTGGCGCGACGCGTCTTCCAAACGTTTTCCCAAAACGTTCAGGTTTCTTCCCAGATCCCCGATTTCATCGTTGCCTTGGTTGTTCAGGCGGATGTCGTAGCGGCCTTGGGCGAGTTGCGTGACGGCTTGGTCCATGGTGAGGACGGGTTGGATGAAGCGTTTGGAGAGGAAATATCCCGCCAGGACGGCGATGATGATGCCGACGAAGGTGCTCATGAAGAGGATGCGGATCCCCACGTTGGCGGTGCTTTGGATCATGGTGACCGAGGCGCTGATGAGGATGGCCGCGATGACTTGGTTTTGGGTGTTGTAGACGGGGACGCCGACCGTCAGGGTCCGCGAACGATAGATGTCGGAGAACGTGTCGGTGCTTCGCTCTTCGCCGGACAAGACGTCGTCGACGACGTTGCGTACACGCAGGGTCAGGGTCGAGGTGTTGTTATGCATCCCCATGCCCATCCCGTTGTTTCCGCTGATCGACCGTGCCCAGATTTTCCCGTCCTGCGTCACGACCCAGAGTTGGGCGTCTTCCAGGACGTCGTCCAGTTCGCTGAAACGGACCAGGAGTTCGGTGTTGGTGACGTTCTCATCCCCCAACAGTTCCGCCAGTTCGCGGGCGTTGCTGGTGATTTCGGCTTTGACGTTGTCGACCGTCTGGTTGCGGAACATCATGATGAACATTAGGCTTAGAATTAATGCGAAAAGAAGGATGACCCCGACGAAATAGGTGATCAAGCGGCGTGTGATCCCGGATTTCATTGGCTTTCCTCCTTGGCTTCGAATTTATACCCGACGCCCCAGATGGTTTTGATGTCCCACAAAGGATGCGGCAGGACATCCAGTTTCGTACGCAGGCGCGTCATGTGCGAATCGACCGTGCGGCTATCGCCGTAATAGTTGTAGCCCCAGCATTGGTTCAACAGGTTCTCGCGGGAAAACGCCCTTCCCGGATGGGAAGCGAGCGTCCACAACAGATCGATTTCTTTCTTGGTGAGGTTGATTCTCTGTTCATCGATCTTGACGAGGTATTCGTCCAGGTCGACCGTCAGGTTATGCAGGTGCAGGCGTTGTTTCTCATCCGCATTGACACGGTCCAAACGACGCAGGATCGCTTTGACCCGGGCCATGACTTCGCCGGGGGAGAAGGGTTTGACGATGTAGTCGTCGGCTCCGATTTCCAAGCCCATGATGCGTTCGAAATCTTCGCCGCGGGCGGTGATCATTAAAATAGGGACGTTGGATTCCTTGCGGATCTCGCGGACCACGGTGAACCCGTCCATCTTCGGCATCATCACGTCCAAAAGAACGATGTCGTAATCATCGTTCATCGCTTTGGTCAACGCCTCGCTGCCGTCATGGGCGACCGCGACTTCGTATCCCTCTTTTTTTGCGTAGCTTTCAAGGATTTGGACGATCGATTCGTTGTCGTCCGCAATCAGCATGCGTGTCATCATCCCACCTGCCTTCCTATCCATTGTATCATCGGTTTATGACGAAAGTATGACGGAGTTCAGGTTTGGATGCGATAGACGACGAATCCCCCGCCGTCCTTGGTTTTGGCGTACCATTGGTCGAGGTTGACGGAGATCAGTTTCCCTCCGTCGAAGATGTCCAGATACATTTCATCCTTGGTGGACATTTCGATGCCGACCACGGTCACCCAATGCCAGGCGTCCAGTTGCTTCTCTTCCCCGTTGTGAAGGTTCAAGAAGGCGACGGGAAGGTCGTCGTCGATGGCTTGACGGATGAAATCCCGGACTTCGGATAAAGGTCTACGCAGTTCTTTCTTCTTGGGGACATCGACCACGTCGACCGTGAAGGTTTTCCCTTGGTCGCGTAGGAACGCGCTCATGCCTGTCGTAAAGATCTGCGTGTTCTTCACGCCTCCGCCGAAACGCGGGGTGACGTATTTCCAGATCGCATCCATGATTTCCAATCCTTCTTCCATCGTCCGGTTGCGATCCAAACGCGGAAGATGATACAGGTAAAGATTCGATGCGGCGGTGGGTCCGCATCCCGACAATCGCTTCCATTTCGTTTTATAGAACTCTTGGTCCAAACCCAGATGGAATTGCCCATCGGGGAGTCGGATCGCAAGCGCATCCTTGTCTTTGATCGATGTATTCATATGCAGCCTCCGTCTTTCCCTTACTTTACCACGCTTTTCCTTAAGTTTGTGTCGGTTTGACTACGAAGACAAAAGAAGCGACGTTCCCCGTCGCTTCTTCTTCCTTGATTATTTCTGCGTGGCGATGACGGTGATCTTGTCCAGATAGAACTTCGTGAAGCCTTCATAGGCGGAATCCGTTCCGATCAAGAGATAGACCGTGCCATCGTCTGTGGTTTTTAGCGTCACGTTCGCTTCCACATCCTTGTAGATCATCCCCGTGGCGGATCCTTCCGGTTTCGCCATGGTCGTGGCGACCACGACCGTCTCTCCGCCTTCCGATTGATTCCCGATGTCGACGTTGAGGCGATAGACACCCTGGTCATCCAGGGCGGCGACGGGTTTGACCCCGACGACGCCGGCTTTCACATAGACGCTATCCGCCGGTGATCCTCCGACCCCCACCGACCCCGATTCTTCGCTGGTCCCCAGTTTGAATTTGATCAAGAAGGTATAGGTCGTGTTCTTCTTCAATCCCGTAATCAACTTCGTGTACCCCATGAACAAATCGTCGCTCCGGTTCATCCCTTCGATATACAGGGCTTGGGTCGCCCCGGCGATGTCCGGTTTGTTTCTTCCCCAGGCGAATTCATAGGTCGTGTACCCGTTCCCGTCGTCGTGGTAATCGCCATAGATTTGGGAGAACCCCTCGTCGTTGGTTTCAAAATCATACTTAAAGACTTGCCGGTCCGCTTTCTGACATCCCGCAAGAACCATCAGACAGACTAGACCGATCATGATTTGTTTCATCGTGCCACCTCTTTTCGTCATTTTACCAAATCCAACGTTAAATCATGGTTAATTCGTGAAGATTCCGATAAAATGTGTAATTTTCAATGGATTCGGCACACTTTCGTAACATCCTTTTTCTATACTGTGTTTGTAATCCCGATAGGGAACAAGGAGATCCATATGAAAAAAGCAGGAATTGTGCTTGGCGTCATCGCCGCGGCACTGGTCTTGACGATGATTACATCCAGTGTCTTTGCGGCATTCCAACCCAAGAGAGGCATCGAACTGGCGGCCGACGTGCTTGGCGTCACGGTCGATGAATTGATCGAACAGAGAGATGAAACCGGAAAGACGATCCATGAAATCGTCGTCGAGGCCGGGAAGCTGGATGAATTGACCCAGGCTCGTTTGGATCAGATGAAACTGATCCTTGCCGACAGGGTTGCCAATGGCGACCTGACCCAGGCGGAAGCCGATGAATGGTATGCGGAGATGGTCGAGCGGATGGAATACAATCTCGCCAACGGCATCACCGGATATGGTCGCGGCGGAATGATGGGCGGATACGGCGCGGGAACCGGTTTCGGTTGCGGTGCGCAAACCCGTGGCGGTAACTACCGTCAATCCAACTGGAATCGATAAGCGAAGAAAAGCGGCGGTCGCCGCTTTTTTTATGTTCATCCACCTTTTGCATCGGTGGTTCAGACTTCATCACGCATTGATTCTAGTCCTTGTTCGCTTCAATGGTGAAACCGGATGGATTTAAAATCCCGATTTCGACTTCGCCTTTTGCGTTTTTCCCGACGATGACGAAGGTGTTCTTCCCCCGGGTCACTTCCGCTTGGATGACCTTGTCGATTTCACCTTCGGCGATCACATCCACGCGATGATCCGCATCGACCCGGCAAAGTTTGAACTTCCCGGAGTCCAATGCGATCTCAACATCCATCCAAACGATTCCGTTCTCATTCGCCTCGATCGTCCAAGCCGTTTGTTTTCCATAGAATCCGCTAAACTCGAGATGAAGGCTTGTTTCATTGATCGAACCAAGCCGATTCCCGAAGGTGTAGCTATCCCCTTGGTTTGCGATTTTCGCATCGTCGTCATAGATGCCGGCTTGGTAGGAGTTCAACGGGGAACATCCCGTTACAATACCGATCAACAAAATCAGAACGATGATTTTGATTCTAACTTTCATTCGGTGTACCCTCCGTAGTTTTGATGTTGGTCAATAACAGAATCAGCGTGAAGACGGAAACGATGTTCAGTCCGAAGAAGAGGACGACTTCCACGATCGAGACGTCGATGCCGCTCAAGATCGAATTGACGATCATGGCGGAGATGCAGGTGAGCATGGTGATCCCCTTGATGACGACGATCGATGTCAACAGGTAGCCAAACGGTTTGCGTTTGATCAACAGGATCGCCGAAAGGGTCGCGGTCGGGACGATGAAGCCCAAATCCATCCCTTGGATGACCAGGGTCGTATAGTGTTCCAACCCCAACGGGATCGCGTCGCCCAAAATCGACGGGGCGATCTTCCCAAGCCACAGCATGGCGATGGCGAAGGCGATGAACCCTTGGAACCCTCCCAGGAATCTCACGGGCAAACGGTCGCTAAACACGTTTGGAAGGTGCGGGATGTCGAAGGAGAGGATGCTGAGGGTGAGGGCGTAGAAACTGGCGGACATCAGCGCCACATAGACGATGAACATGGGGTTGTAGGTCCAAAGGAAGGTATACGACATGTAGGTGTAAAGGAAATATCCCAAGGTACCGGTAAGAAGCAACCTGGCTTTGATGGATCCTTTGTTGGCATAGATCAAGGAGCCAAGAAACAAGGGGATCGCCAAGACCAAGGTGACAAGGTCCGACGCCTTTCCCTGGGCGACGACCGAGATCGAGTCGTTCTTGTAGAGTCCGCTCCCGAAGATCCTCACGGTTTCGCCACCGATGGAGATGAAGTCATAGGATTCGCCCTTCCCTCCCATCGTCAAGCCAAGGATGCAGGCGAAGGCGGAGAGGATCAGGATCAGAATCCCGAGAAGGTTGATTGATTTACGATGAAGCATGGTTTCCCTCTTTTCTAATGGGTGTCCATATGGTCACCCATTACTAATAGGTAACGTATTACCCATATGGATAATACGTTACCTATTTAGGTTTGTCAACGCTTTTTCGTTACTTTTTATGATTTTTTAATTTTTCCGAAAGGATCTCCAGGAGTTGGTCCAGATCTTCGATCTCATACTTCGCTTGGATGCCCTTCGGATTTCGGGAATCCCCGGATCGATACCAACAGGTAGCGATCCCCGCATTGATTCCTCCCTGGATATCCGAATGCAGACTATCCCCGATCATCAGGACTTTCGTACGATCCTCTATTTTCATACGGTCGAAGACGTATTCGAAAATCCCGGGATCCGGTTTCGCAATCCCGAGTTCCTCCGAAATCGCGATCACTTCGAAATGACGCGCGATCACCGATTTGCGGATCCGTTTCTCCTGGACATCGGTCAACCCGTTGGTGATGATGGCCATGCGTACCTTTTTCGACAAGGTCAGGACCAATTCTTCCGCTTTCGGCAACAAGATCGAGGCATCCGCCAGATGTTGCATATAGCGGGTCGCGAACTCCTGTTCGTCGAAGTCGACCTTCAATGTCGTCGAAAGCCGACGGAACCGCTCCGTCTTCAGTTTCTTCTGGGTGATCGTCCCGTTTTCGAATTCCTTCCAGATGGCATCGTTGATGGTCTGGTAGATCGGGAGATGGACGGCTTCGTCGTAGTCGATTTGGAAATCGAGGATCGTATTGCGCAGCGCAATCCGCTCCGACGCGGCGAAGTCGAACAAGGTATCATCCGCATCGAAAATCAACACATCATAGTTCATAGCTTATCCTCCACGACTCGTTCATGGGTTTAGTTTATCATAACAAGTCGAGGTTTTTTAGAGGAATCACCCCAGGAGGCTTGCGATCACGTTTGCGCAATCCCTGGCGCCGTTTTCCTGTGCGATCTTCTCGCCCAGCTTTAATGCATTGTTTCGTATCTTCTCTTGGTCGATGTATTCCAATCTTTCCACGAGATTCTCGACCGTGAGTTTCTTGATGGGGATCAAAGACGCCCCGACTCCGAGGTCATAGGATCGTGCCGCCCAGGCGAACTGATCGTTGGAGAACGGGGTGATGATGCATGGGACCCCCGAGAGGAATCCAGAAGCCGTCGTCCCGGCCCCGCCATGATGGACGATCGCCGAGACTTTGGGGAAGAGCCAGGTATGGGGTGCGCCGTCGATGGCGATCACAGTTTCGGGTAGGGAATCGAATTTCCCCATCCCGCTCAAAATCCCGCGTTTCCCACTGATCCGTAGCGCTTCGATCGCGATCTTCGAGTATCGCTCTTTCATGTCGTCGCTGAACATACTCCCAAACCCGATATAGACCGGTTTATCGCCTTGATCCAAAAACGCCTTCAGTTCCGGGGAAGGGGTATATTCCTTCTCCTCCTTCACGAACCAGTATCCGTATTGATGGATATGCGGGTTCCAATCTTGGGGTCGCGGGAAAACATGATTACTGCAGGAAATCACCGCGGGATGCGTTTCATCGTCATGCTTTTCGTATGGCATCTTGAACCCTTTGGGAAGTTCATTGAACTTCCCCTTCCAGAAGTCTTTCACCGCATCCTTCGAGATCATCCACAACATCCCTTGAAGCATCCCGTAGCTCAACCTCGTCAACCATTTCGCCTTCGTTCTCCCATAGAGGATCACCGAAGGGACGCTCGACGTGGTATGGATCGGAAACGGCGAGGCGAGGATCGAAGGTATGCCGAGTTTTTGCGCCGCGAAATACCCGATCGTCATCCCGGGATGGTAAATGATCGCTTCGCTTCCCACACACGCCTCATAGAACTCACCCGTCAGAATGCTTCCGTAATTCTTCATCTTATTGAACGCAAGAAGCATCTTCAAAGGATTATCCGCATTCTGCGCCTGTTTCATCATCTTCGGATCCACGTTCAAAGACGCGAAGTCCGCTTGGATCGGATAGAAATCGATCCCATAACCCCGGATGAACCCTTCGAAATCCCGCTGTCCTGCGATCCGTACTTCCTTGCCGAGTAACTTCAATTCCTGAGCCAATGCGATATACGGTTGAAAGTCACCGCGTGAACCTGAACAAAGTATCGTAATCATGGTGTTCTCCTTGTTTTATCCAACAACGTGTCGTATGTTTTTAGTATAGCCATCCGACAACCGTTCATCAACCGACACATCACGGTGAACTGTCGGAAAAGAAAGAGGGAGACATGCTGAAACAGAAAGAAATCACGATGCAAACCCGCCAGAACCTGATCGACGCCTTTTGGTCCCTGTATCGCGTATGCCGCATCGAAAGCATCACGATCAAAGAAATCACGCAAAAAGCCGGTTATAACCGGGGAACCTTCTATGAGTACTTCACGGATGTCTACGACGTCCTCCATCAGATCGAAGACACACTGATCCCCCGCATCGACGAACTCCCGCCCATCCAACTCACCGAAAAACAACTCGGTATGCCCCTTGATCTGTTTCTGGACCTTTACGAAAAGAACAGCAAGTACTATTCGATCCTCCTTGGCGACAACGGCGACCCCGCCTTCGCCACCAAACTAAAAAACGCCACCAAGCCCATTCTCTTGGAAGCGTTCAACCGCAATTCAGTCTACACCGACACCGAACTCGACTATATCCTGGAATACATCCTCTCCGCCATGATCGGCATCATGAGCCATTGGTTCGCACGCGACAAGGATCTCCCGGTAACCCGGCTCATCGAGCTTGTCCACGATCTCATGGGAACCAGTTTGATCCAGCGAATCCAGTCGACCGAATAAAGAATAATATTAACCATGGAAAACGATAAATGCGATCTCATCCTCCCCAACGGAGTGAAAGAGAAACGAATCTTAGAAATCGACGGATACATCATCAAGTATCATGCGAACAACAACACCATTTGGTTAAAAGGCAAAGTTGAGAACGGACAACCCACCGGTTATTGGGAATGGTTCAGACCGGATGGTATAATCAAACGCTCGGGTTACTTCGAGAATGGTGAACCGGTAGGAGAGTGGATTACCTATGATAGCAAAGGCGAGAAGTACAAAACGGCTCATAAGAAGTAAACAAACAGGATGATCGGTGAGTTCACCACACTTATAATATAGAGTTTCATTCCGAAACAACAATAAAACTTAGTGCACAATCAATCCGATCATTCATAATTGCTTTCATAGCTTTTGATTTATCTATAAATGAAATCAATTTATTAGAGACCCTAGACTTTTACGTGAATTAGCACGAATTTATATGATTCAAAATACTATATAAACTTAGACATACTATTCGCATCAACTCATAGAAACCAGCTTAATGTCCTTGTGAACTATTGCATTTGAAATAGTCATATAATTCAAAGATATTGGTATATTTGACATATTTAGCAGGTAATCGAAAACCAAGTAGTTTTTCATATTCTCGCGCTCTAGTTTCATTCCCTCCACCATCTTCGAATATTGTGAAAATCCATTGTGCATTATGGTGGTCTTCATTGATATATTCAAAGTACCTTCTGTCTATATCATTGTATGAATGTCCACATACAATGATCTTGTCGAATTCTAAATCGCCAATTTTTCGTTTAGCTGCTGTGTAATTATCTTCAAAATTTTTCAGATACCTACCACTAATATTTCCACACAACTCAGATAACTCATCAATTCGATATGGGTTACCAAGTTCCTCTTCAGCAAGCTCATATAAGCTCATGAAGTAATCTCCCTCTGGATCACTAAAATCTATAGTTCTGTTATGACCAATTACGACTTCAGTGTCTAATGTGCCATGAATATGGATAACTTCTCCAACATATCCAACTTTATTTGGAGTCTGTGTGTAGTTAAATGAAAGTATTACTCCACAAAAGTCACTAAGTAAGTACATGAATTTCTTTTCAATTTCAACTTCATCTTGAGCAAACTCGATAAACTCTTTCAAATAATCATCAAGATTATTGAGTTTTTCTTGATAGAGTAATGAGTAATCGGCAATATCGTTTGGTACAATGCATGAAAGTGCATTTTCAAAATTCATCCAGAGACTCTCGTTTTCTTGAGAATGTAAATTCACTAACCCCATTTCGTAAAAATATGAAGCAATTTCCTGGTGATTACTTTCCATCCAATCACCAAATGTAGAATAACTTGTTCTTAGACCACATCCTAAGTCAAATCCATTCCCAATTATTAATAAGTTCATCTTTCAATCTCCGCATAATTTCTTTACATCCTCTAGTATAAGTTCTTTTAATATTCAATTCAAATCTAAGTCTAGTCAGTCCCCACTATGCTGAACGCTTTTCCAATTCAGTAAGATTAGGCACTTGAATAGGTTCAACATTCGATAGTACCTGTGATAATATAGATAATCTGTGTTGAGTGTCAATATTATTTGATTCAAGACTTTGTTTACTAACTATTTTTTTTGTATTCGCAATCCCGTTCTCTTGGATAAATTTCCTCCAACTGTTTGTCAATCCAATCATTCTGTAAAGTGTAATTATTGCATAAACAATGTTGCCATCTGGTTTGTCGTTTTTGAAAACGATTTTCTCAATGGTCTTTAGATCATATTGGGTTCCAAAGAACAATGCAAAAACTGAGTTTATATCTTTAATGTCAATGTCATCAAGTGATCCATTTTTATAGTTTACTAGAAACTCATTATCAACATAAAACTTAGGTAGTATTATCTCTGGTCTTAAATCTTCCACTTTTTCTGGGTTTTTCCTTGGAATCACATTTTTCTCAACGACAGTGGATTCTAGATATTCCTCAAAAGAACTGAAGACTACTTTTGATTTATTATTAAAATTTACATACCATTGCAGTATTTCATAGATTTTTTTAAGACAAAATATGGATTCTATTTTATCAGCTTGTATAGCATTAGTTGAGTAACTAACATGTGCTGCACTAGAATTCCGAATAGACCTAATTGAGTGCATATCATTAATTGTTCTATCAAGTATTACTCCTCTCAGACTATTGATTTTGGAGTTTAGTTCAGTACTTGAACTATATAGTTTTTCGCTCTCAATTACTCTATTAACAACTATCTCAAGAATACTTGATGCTTTTATTATTGATGCTTGAGGATCACTAACACTATACTTTTCTGCATCATCAATAAGCTTCGCAATATCAGAAAAACTATCCTTTGACTTCAAGTAGCTAAAAACGTTTTCCATTTGATACTCCTTTCTTAAAACTTAGCTTTAGAAACATCAAGTGTCAGAACATCATTCTCAACTATTTGATTAGCTATTTTCCTCGATCTCTCAAGAATTTCTCTTGGGCCCCAGGTCACATAATCTGCAACAAGTTCTTGAACAAGAATTCCTTGAACATCCAGAGAGTTATAAAAGCCAATTGGATCAGATGTGTTGCTTTTCTCGATATTTGCATCTCTCTTAAGCGGAATTATATTACCAATTCTTGTTAAGTATTCGTTCCTAAACTGCTTCTGTGAAGGCTTATCAATTCCATTCTCAGTAAAATAATCATCAATAATGAGTTTGAAATCAGCATCAAAACTTTGCGGCAATATATGATCTTTGTTAAATGCACTTTTAGAAGGTTTCTTGTTAATTAGTGGATTATAGAAATCCGCATTCTTAGTCCGATCATTAATATAATCGTTTAGTTTACACTGGATATAATACGCAACTTGATCATTACTCAATAATTGTATTTTATCTTCAAGAAGTTCTTTAGACCAAACAAATGACTTATCTGTTTGATTCATGGCCAATTTTAAATCAATACCTACAGTATCTGGCGTTTCAAAAAGCCGGTCTCTCTCAAAAAAAACTTTCCAAATATTTCGCTCAACTGTATCAAGTTTTCTCAAACCAAAAACACTAACATATAAAATCGCTGCATTTGTTGTAACAGCAACCATCTTTCTTAATTTCTTAATATCACATGTTCTATAGAGAATAATCTCTCTTAAGAGTAAAGCTCTTATAATTTTATAAGGATATGCATATTTCAAATTTGATTGAATAATGTCGTCTTCAATAAGTGTCGATCTTCCTGGTTCTATAATTAAATTGTAACACTCACGATGTGTATGCAACTCTGTAACTAGGTCCATAGTCTTCTCATATAGTCTTAAAATTCTCTCTTTATCTACTTTGATCTCCTGTTCAGAGTCATACTCAGCATTATCTACTAACTTCCCTTCGAAGTGTTCTTGAATTTCAGTGAATAGTTTTTTGGGGACAATATACTTCCCAAGGTAGTTTCTTTGAATTATGTAATATCGAATATAGTCTTCAATATCATTATCGAGAGATTTCTGTAAATCAGACCACAAGTTTTGAATATTTGTGTAATCATTCTTGTATTTTGGATTACTATCAATCTTTGACATGTTATAGACATTTTTGAAGAAATAGTTCTTTATTTTGTCAACTTGATCTAGTTGTCTACCTCTATCATTTATTGTTTCGAATAACTTAAATGTCTTTGTACTGTCACTTGAAACAATAAAACATCGAATAATTAAGAATCTAGACATAAGTGTGCTCAAAATCGATGCATAGTTGTTTAGCACTTCGCTCTTGTAGTTTTGAAGAGTACTTTCTTCATTATTCGGCTTGTCATCTACGATGCCGAATTTCTCTCTAGCTTGACTGTCAATCGCTTTGAGTTTCTCGTCAAAGTACATAAAATTAGAATGTAATAGAACCGCTGACTTCAAGAAAATCTGATTCTTGTCAAAAGTCTCTTGAAAGACTGAAACCTTATGCGGAATTTCACAATAAGAATCTTGAATCTTCTTAAATGCATCCTTATCTGAAGATCCAAGAGTCAGCCTAGGTAAATCGTCTTTCTTCGTTAATTTCTCTAAATTTGTCTTCAAGAATTTAAATGAAGTTGTATCCGACTGATCAGCAAATATCCCAAGTTGTCTCTTCAAAGCTAACATCAAAAGAGTAACTGAAGTTAAACGTTGCTGACCGTCTGTTACTTCAAGATAGTCATTCTCATCATTGGTAATCATCTTAAAATACATTGGTCCAATAAAATGCTGGTCTTTATTATCTCTACAAGCGATAATGTCATCCCATAACTCTTCAGCTTGAAGTCTCTCCCAAGAATATGGTCTTTGATAAGCAGGAATCTTTAGAAGATACTCTGAAAATAAGTCGTACAGAAAGATAGTCTTTGCCTCAATTACTTTACTTGTTGGCTTTTCGAACATTTGATTTACCCCCTTTATTCGAAATCATCAAACTTGTTGTAATCATCATAAGGTGAAAGTGAAATTCTTATTATCTCTTTAATACTATCAAGTTCATACCCCATTGCAGAATAAACATGTGAGGGTTTTGAATTACTACACGCAGAACCACTCGATGCACATATGCTGTCAGAAATCGACTTTAGGAGTACTTGATTATTGATTCCTTTGAACCGGACACTTACTATACCTGGAACTTTTAGCACATGTTCATTCAAAATTTCGATATTTCCCCCATATGTTTTTCTTAGCTTCTCAATTAATTGTATTTCGAGAAGTTTAAGTATCTCAATATTCTTTGCTAGGTTGCCTTTACAAATCCTTGCGGCTGTACCTATCCCTGCTATTTGATGAGTGGGTAAAGTTCCACCTCTCAATTTATTCTCTTGATCTCCACCATGTATTAGTGGTTCAATTCTCATATCAAGTGGATTGAAGTGATTGATAATGACAGCTCCAACTCCCTTAGGACCATAGAACTTGTGCGCAGAGAACGTAATAAAGTCGACTTTCGATAATACTGAAAGATCAATCAAAACTTTCCCAATTGCTTGTGTTGCATCAGTATGAAAAAGCACTTTCTTCCTTTCACATATCTCCGAAATTGTCTTTATATTATTCACTATTCCCGTTTCATTGTTTGCCCACATTATTGAAACTAATGCTGTATCTTCAGTGATCTCAGATTCAAGTGCATCTAGGTTAATTGCCCCATTTTTATCAACTTTAAGATAGGAAACCCTGATTCCTTTTCTTGATAGGTAATTACATGTTTCAAGTACTGAAGAATGTTCTACTTCAGTTGTAATTATATGTGTTTTACCTGTTCTCTCAAGCACACCTTTTAGAACCATGTTATTTCCTTCAGTTGCGCCTGAAGTAAATATCACACCACTCGGATTAACATTGACTAATGATGCTACTTCACTTCTTGCCTTTTCTACAATAGCCCTTGCTCTCACCGCTTGTTCATAATATAAACTATTTGGATTTCCATAAATTTCAACCAAAACTCTATTCATCTCGTCAATAACTTCTTGATGGATTCTCGTTGTAGCTGCATTATCTAAGTAAATCATCTAGTGCTTACCTCCTAGACAGTTTGTTGAATTAACCATTCAATTACTTTCTGTGGATTTCTATGTAGAGAATACTGCTCATATAACTTTTCCATTCCTCTAAGTAAATGAGCTTTAGTTAACTCTGGAAAGAATGAGTTTTTGCTAACATTGGTTCTTAGATTTTGCTTCACCATAAGATAGTATACCGATTCATCATCCCCAAAAACTGTGTGTTTATGATAATTCATTCCTGTGTTATCACGTAACTGATTCTGCCTAATATCTCTTGGATCACCACCCTCTTTAAGTGATAATCCAATACATATTCTAATTACTGCTGCTTTAGTAGACAGTCTTAATCCATTCTGAATCTCTGTTATTTTTATTTCTAAATCCTGTGAAGTAATAAGTCTATCTGCCACTTAATTATTCCCCCTCTCCGAAGTATCCATTATTCACCGTCGTTCGACCTCGATTGTCATATAGCAAAAGAATCTTTTTCGATATCTTATCCTCTATCAATTGCTTTACATTTCCGACAATCTCACTATCTGTCGAGAGTATAATTGTCTGTTGTGAAATACTACTCATAATCTCATTGACAAAATTATGCCGGTTCTCAAAATCTAGTCGAGCTAAAGGAGTATCGAAAATAAAAGGGGTATCTCTTTTCGAAACTTTTACGATGGCATAAATCAGTGATGATACAAGGAGTTGCTTCTCACCAGCAGATAAAATCTCTATCGGCATTGAAGAACTATTCTTATCAATTAGCGATATTTCGAAATTCCCGTTTATTTTGATACCAGTAATATAGTCCTCTTTTTCGGTCATCGATACAAATTTATCCTTACATGCTAATGAAATTTCGTCTAGTTTCTTCTTAACAAATTCATCTTTAAATGTATTTATGACCTTTTGAATTCGATGAGTCACTACAAAGCTGTTTGTTTCATTAGCTGACTGTTTTATAAACTTCTCCAAAAGCTCTATCTTAACTTTTGCATCCTCAATTTGTAAGCTTCTAGTTACTTGATCATTCTGTAGTTCCTGAATTCGAGAGTATAGTTGCCTTAATTCTTGTTCACTATCCAGAATGTCTTTTAGTAATGCAGATAATTCGTGATTGCCTTCATTTTTTCGAATTATATTCTTATACTCCTTCGACTTGTTTAAATCAAATGAATATTCAGAGAATTTCCCAATCATATAGTTGGTGTTAGCTTCGAATGACATTTTTTTATATAATTGACTAATAATTAATTCTTCCTCAAAATCCGCATCCAAAAAAACTTCAATGTTCTTCTTCCTTTGATCAACTAGATCATTCAGCTTTGATAGTGCTTCATTTGCCCCAAGGAAATCAGAAATCTCATTTAAGTATCTTTGATACTTAATCGGTTTTTCTAACTCTATTTGATGAACAATATCAGTAATTAGTCTGCGATTCATGAAAAATGAAACTTCCTCTTCAAGAAAGTTCCGAATCTCACTTGTTGCCTCCTTTTGGGTAATCTCATAGCTTCTCAAAAAGTTTTGTATCTCGTCTTTTTGCTCTTGTGAAACCCCTCCGAACGCAGAAAATTTCTTAAGTTTTTCTCTATGCTTTGACTGTTCTTCTTTTCTTCTTAGCTCGTATTGTTTCAGGATTTGGTTGTTTTTTAACAACTCTCTCCTCATTGATGTAACATTCCCTTCAAGTTCCAGAAGATCGAGTTCTTCATTTGATAAAAGTTTTACTTTATCTGTATTAACTAAATAAGCTACTAAATCCTGATCAAGTTTCTCAAAATATGTCATACCGAAGTTTGTATAGAAGACTTCTCTTATGAATTCTGAGGTCTCATTGCTCTCAATTATTCTACCAATTTTCTCACCATCAAAAAGAGATAACTCAATTAGAGATGGAGGATAAATCTCCTTAAGTTTCGAGAAAAGGTTCTCCCTTTCGAAATCACTTAGTTTTGCTCCATTTCTGTAAACCACAACCTCCTCGATAATTGTGTTATTTTCTCTCTTCTTTTTCCACACTCTGGATATCGTATATTCGTTCTGTGTAAATTCCTCATCAATTAAGAAAGAAATCGAAATCGAAAAATAGCTATTTGCTTTTGCTAACTCCTTATAGTTTAGTAGTTTTTGAAGACTGGCTTGATAGTTTGAGGTGTCTGACTTTAGGCCGATTGAAAAAGAACCAAACATACCAATCTTTATCGCTAACAGAAGCGAAGTTTTACCTGCGCCATTCTTCCCACCGACCAACACAATGTTCTTCCTATCTGTTACCTGGAAATTAAATTCATTGCTACCTATATATGGCCCGATGTTATTCAGAGTGACTTTTAGGAACTGCATTAACTCATCCACCTTTCTAAATATTCACTATATCCTGATTTAGTATTCTCTTGATTTCTTTTATCGCATCGTCTCTTCTTTGTAAACCTATATTATTCCTCTCTACATACAATAATTTCTTTATCAATTCTAGATCAACATTCTCTTCTACACAAATTCTTTCTAGGAGCGCCTCATCATCTTCTCCCAAAAAACTCACTTCATCTTGATTTACACTTAGTGGTTTACCTAGTGCCTTCTCATAGATGTCAAAAATTGTCTTGTTCCAAATCCCATTAGATAACCAGATTCTACCAATTTCCTTGATCTCATCAATTGATATTAGTTCATAATCTACACCAAACTCATCAAATATTTTCTTCTGTGTTTCAAGAAGTCTTTTAAGCATTTCTTTTCTAGCGTCGATTGTAAATGGTCCTAACCCCAACATTGAGTAGCCATCGAACTCACGCACAATAATCTTTGGATCTTCATCCGATCCAAGATTTATATTGTTCTCAGAAAGATATTTTAGCGCTTCCGCTTTTGAATCAAAGAAGCGCCACATTTCTCCATTTGAATCATGACCATCCAGTTTTATTTCAAGTTTATTTCGTTTCCCTTTTTGAGCAATTACTATTCTATCTCCCTTGAACTCGAGATTCATAAAGTAAACTGACCCGTTTGTGCGGTATTTTGCGCGCATTTCACGATTATCTCTTATATCCGTAAGCCAATTGCGATAGTCTAGTAAAAGTTGCAGCCATTTAACACCGGAACTAATAAATCCAGATAATGCTTTGTCCTCGCTAACTACAGTACAAACCCAACAACCGAATCTACTATTCCCACAACTTCCAGCTGTTTCCTTAATGTTTTTATCAACAATAAGTGGGCACTCATTGCTATTTGAGTCTGAGTATAATTGATAGAGTGCAGAATTATCTGCCCCCCATAATGACTCTGTATTTAGTAGAGTATTCCACACATCATTAATGTCAAAATCAACAATTGGAGCATAAACAAAGGCGTTCATCAAAGTAGAGTGCCGCATCAAGAGACTATTTTCTACACTATATCCGTCTATTACACGATCTCTTGAACTACTCTCACCTTTTCTTACACCTAGCAACATTATAACTTCACCTTGTTGATCAACAATATCTTTGATAAATTGATTTGTAGGTTCGATTTTCATGCGATCTGTACACCATCTAAAAGTTTGGTTCGGTGTTGGATAACCTTTCCCGATAATATTTACCCAAAATGTGTCTTTAGTTTTGGGGTGCACCAAATGAGTTGAAATAGGAATGTTAAGATTTCGACTCGCATCATGTATTCTTCTTAAATTGTCTTCTAATTGAAGCTTAATCAATGGGGTTTCGACTAAAGTATCTGAAGAAACTATATAAATCTTCTTTGTTCTTTGTTGAACTGGAAGTTCATTAATGGCATTCATCACTAGATGAACAACACAAGATGAATCTTTCCCTCCACTATAACCAATGATCCATGGTCTCGAATCATTCATGTATACTTTTTTTATGTTATCTATTGATAAAAGGCGTTTCGCTTCAGTAGATTGTATCAAACTAGTAATTTTTGCCATATTAAACCACCTTCCTAATGTTGTATATCGCTAAGTATATCACTTACTCTATCGAGAATTTCTAAATATGAATGATTCAATAATTCTTCCTCGAGAAAAACACTTCCTTTTATTGCGAAATTCTCAAGTTGCGCTAATCTATATATTTTAGGATTATCAATAGTATTCTCTTCAAAAGCTAATTGTAGTAATTCTTCAAAATTATCTTTAGATTTTTCTATTAATACAATCATCGTTGAGATGAATTCTATTTTATCTTGTCTCGAGATTAAAACATTTCGGGGTATATTTATCTCAATGCTACTATCATTGTTTCCTTCAATCGTCTTGGTGTTCTCCTTCAAAGTTCGTACTCCTAAAACACTTGAATAAAGAAATGAATCGATATAATCAAATCCAAATCTATCCTTCAAATCTTTGAATACTCGGGCACATTCACCTCTTATAACTATATCATTAGTGAAAATCATGCGTAACCTCCTTTATTAACGTATCACCATCTTTTGAAATGTTGCTTTCATCAACATTGTGAAATAGTTTATATGCTTTGCCAACTCTACTAGATAAACCATCCTCAACAGATCCTTTCCACTGGCTATCAGTAGTAAAAAGGACAATTTGTTCAGCAATTTCTGGAATAATTGAGTTTACTGTTCTTCTGTTTGTATAGTCAAGATTTGCGTAAGGAGCATCCATGACTAAAGGATAACAATCCGTATTTATTAAGTCTAGTTCCTTTGCAATAGATAGAATTCCGCCAATATATGAGAAGCTTGTTACAACCTTATAACCTTCTCCCATAACCGTACCACCGAATGCATCTTTTACGGTAAAACGATAATTCTTGTCAATCGCAACCGTCCTTTTCGATTCGAGCATTGCATTCATCAATTCTTGAACTTTATCCTGCAATTTTTTTCTTACAGAAGTCTCAATCTCGTTGTACTTTGTCAAGATAAGTTCTCTTGATCCTTTTATTGTAGTAATTACGTCTAGCGTATGTGCGTTTGTATTCTCAAGCGCAGATAACTCATACCTTCTTAACTTTGCATCTGCAAGTTTCTTTAGAATTGCCTTCTGCTTTATCGAGTCTTCGCCAATCTTAATTCTTAGTTCATTTGAAGTTCTCTTGCAATATGCTCTTCTATCTTCAAGTTTCGCTACATTGCTTATTGTTTCGCTAGAAATTTTGATCTTGGACATTACAGATTCTAGTTTTATCCTAGTTTCATCTACATCATCAACGCTTTTATAGTATGAATCGATCTTCTCTTCAATTCTTCCAGTGACCTCAGAATTTTGGAGTTCAATCTGTTCGAATTGATGTTGTGTTTTCCTCAATAGAGTACTTAAACTCTCAGGTGGTAAATACTTCTTCAACTCAGTTAGTTTATTGTAGTGTTTATCAAATTCACAAAATTTCTCACCACAAATACATTGCCCACGCAACAAAATTTGATCGATGGCATAACCACTTATACCCTCAATAGTAGCTTCATTCATACCTTCATTACTATTTATCATCGATCTAATCTCATTAAAATGCTTGGATAATCTCAAGTTTGGAGCATTCTTAATATAGTCGTCAAGAACATTTTTCTGTTGTTTTTGTAAACTATCTCTCAATTTTCTTTCTGAATCTTCAAGAAACACACGTGATGCATGCAACTCATTTATTACTTCAGATTCAGCTAAAATTTTATCGATGTTCTTAATCTCTTTATCGAGTTTTAAACTTTCCTCTTCATAGTGTTTTGTTTGTTTCTCGTAGAAATTCAAATTACTCTCGTAACTTGCGATAAGATTTTGAGTGGTAATCATTTCAGCTGAATATCTACCTCTTAAGCTAAGTTTTGAAGCATATTGTCTTTCAAGACTCTCAAGATATGAAAGTAGTTTCTCATAGACATCAAGTCCGAAAATACCTTTTACTGCTATAGAAACATCTTTTTTCCCAGTCTCATTATTTTCGCCTAAGTGTTTCATTCTCTCTCCATCGAAGAAGAAATAAGTTGAAAGCTCGAAGGGAATTAATTTATCAATATCTTCATCTCTTCCATCTTTTGAAACACCTAACTTATTTTTTACAAGTATCTTTGGTCTAGAGTCAAGCGCGGTTAGACACTTCGCCTTATCCCCTCGTTTCTGAAACTCTTTTGTCCGTCTTATTGTAAACGTCTCGCCATCCTTTTCTATGACAACTTCAACATAAGTTCTTATAATTTCATTGTCTTTCAAACATCCAAATTCATCTAAGTTATATACTACTTCGATGTTCTCAAGATCAGCCACATTATAAAGACACCACTTGAATGCCTGTAGTAAAGTTGTCTTTCCTAATCCATTGTCTCCAATAATAACTGTGACGTTCTTTTTCGCATCTTCAGAAATCTCAAGTGTTTGAGTACCGCGAAATTGTCTAAAATTACTTAGTGTGATTCTCTTGAATTTCATCTTTTTTTAGTTCCCCCAGGATTATATCTTCAATAGTATCAATGCTTACTTTTGCTTTCTTTAAAATTGTTTTTGGGTTGTCTTTTGCAAACCTCTCTATTTTATGAACAATAAATTTAATAAGTGTTTCGTCAACCATTTTTCCCTCCATTTTTGTTTGTGACTCCAAACTCGGTAAACATGCCGTCTATAAAATCATCACACTCTTTATGATTTAGTGCCAACTCAGCAAAGTCCTTTACTCTCCTTGCCTCTTTCGTAATAATGCTGTTTACGATATTTTCTAGGTCGTAATGTTTTGATATTCTAGGTGGTACAACAACAAAATCTACGATAGTTGAAAACTCTTTACCCTCAAATTTTCTTAATACTCTTCCCCGTCTTTGAATATATTCTTTGGGATTTGTTGAACTTGAAATAATAATGGCTGTCTGAACACTTGGAATATCTACACCTTCATCAAGGCACTTGATTGCCACAAGTGCTTGAAGCATCTTATCATTTTCAAACCGATCAAGTATTCTTGATCTTTCCTCTATTGATTCTTCATAGGTGTATTTCCCGATACTCATTCCAAATTCGGATCCAAGAATTTTACATACATTTTCGATTTGACTTTTGGAATCCTCAAATGTAGAATCAGTGGCCCCACAGTAAACTAGAATGTTTTTTTCATTTTGGTATTTTGATATTACTTCACGTAACTTATCAAGCTTATTAAATGCTGCATAAATTATCTTTGCTCTCTTCTGCAACAAAATTTCCTTATATGCGATTTGACTATCATTTAGATTTTTTGAACCTATTTTTGCAATCTTTTCGGAGTAATCTCTATACTCAAAAAACTCCTCGTTTGTCATATAGACCTTCGCAGGATAATAATAATATGGAGTTAGGAAACCTCCTTCAATTGCTTGACGAAGATCAAAAGTAAAGACTTCACCTTGAAAATATCTCAATATGAAACTTGTTCCAGAATCATCAAAGTATCTATTTGGAGTTGCAGTTAGCCCTAGCCTAAATTTAAATCGTTGATCGAGGTACTTGGACAAACTTTCAGCCCCGGCGTAATGAGCCTCATCAACAATAATAAAAATATCCTTTTTACATCGATTTATAATGTCTTGAGTATCGTCAAGTACAAATGAACTATTTGACATAACAAATACGGGGCTGTTGTCTACATTCCTATTCAGTTGACTAACTTTATTTGAAACTTTACCTTTCCATCCTGGATATTTTGAATAACATTGAATAGGTGCAAAAGAAAATTTCTCAAATTCCTTTACCCATTGATCAACTAAATTCACATATGGACATAATACTATTGTGAGAAATGAATTATTCGATTCTTTTAATTTGAGAATAGACAAAATCGCTGTAAGTGTTTTACCTGTTCCAGTAGCCATTGAGAAAATACCACAGTGGTTATTTTCACACCACTTATTTATTGCATCAATTTGATATCCTCTCGGCACAAACCAATCAGGAATTTTCGGTTCTGTTTTCTCCATCGTCCCCCCCATTAAACATGTACTTATATACGTATATATTACATTGATTGTATATAGATTTGTAGACTATCTTTTAAGTAGTATTATGCTGTACAATAAATTGTACGATTTTAGTTGTGAAGAAAGAACAATTACGTAAAGGGGGACGAGTATGAGTAGGTGGGTGTTCACCAGAGATGAGGCTATATTGCTCATGTGTTTATATTTCGAATTTGATTTCCTAAACTTTGACGATAAAGATAGCGAACATCTAAATTTGAGAGTATCGAATTACAGCTCAATATTTAGAATTATGAACACTCATAATGTAAACTTGGATTTACATCCAAATTATAGAAATTTCAATGGTATATTTCTTCAAATACAATCAATTCGGCATTATCACTTAACTATTGAGGGCTATGAACCTCATGGAATCAAAAATAGCTCTCAACAATTCAAGAACCTCCTTTTTGATGCATTGAATGGAAAAATCTCTTTACCAAATGAAAAATCAAGAATACTCGAAAAGCTTGTTCTTGATAAATATTCAGAGTCACTGTCAGATATTGAGTTTTAGTATTGGTTATACTTCTTTCTAGATCTATGATTTAGGTACGAATCATATGAATGTCAGGTGAGTTATGAAGTAATCACCTCAATTGATCACACCACTCCTGACAATGAATACAATTAACTTGCTCATCATCTATTTCGTTTATAACTGGTTTACGATTAACTTCGTACGATGGGTTATAGATATGGAATCCTCAGTCATCATCGTGACGGAGATGGACAATGAGAAAAGCATAAACGATCCCCTGTTATGGGATGACATGTGTTATGTTTCATATTCAAGAGCGAAGAATCACCTTGTGATTCTTCCTCCGGACAATGTAAAATTATAGAGAATGAAAGGTGGGATTTGTATGATTACCACAGAACGGCTGACACTGCGTCCTCTTACCGAAGAGGATGCATCGGAATTCTTGGCGTTGGAGATACGGAATCGTGATTTCTTTGCGAAATATTCCATTTCCCGGTCCGAGAGTTTTTATACCCTTGATCGTCAAATCGAATCGATCAAACGGGCAAAGAAGGCGATGGAAGACGATGCCATGTATCGCTTTGGGATCTTCCTCAACGAAACCGGGAAACTGATCGGGACGGTCGCATTCAACGACATCATTCGAGGCGGGATTCAGAGTTGTTTTATCGGGTATACCTTGGATCAGGAACTCAATGGTAAAGGATATGCCAGCGAGGCGGTAAGAGGGATGGTCGACTACGGGTTCAATGTCTTGAACCTGCATCGCATTGAAGCCGGGGTTATGCCCTCCAATCTACCTTCACAGAAGGTCTTAGAGAAGTGTGGATTCATCCGGGAAGGATTGGCGCGCAAGAACGTCAACATCAACGGGAAATGGGAAGACCATTATACCTATGGGATCGTGAATCCGAAGGATGAATGATTAGTAAGAAATATGAAAACCGATACGTCACAGGGTTGCGTATCGGTTTTTTTTGTGATGGATGGAAATGTTTTTGCTTTATGAAGAGTAGACGTTATCCCATGCAATCTTCATCTTCGCATTTCAAGGCAAACCAGGGTATCTTCTTGCCGCAAGCACAGGTGTGTCGACGCTCTTGATCATGTAACCATGAATCGACCCCGATCGTCCGAATTTTCAGCATATTTTGATAAGCAAGTTCATGATGTCTTATCCCGTCGGTATAGAACGCATGGAGGATCGTGCATGGAAACTCTTCGCATTCCCCGCAATGAAGCAAACCCTTCTGGATACAACAAGATCGGGTCGGACAATCCGCCAAGAGTTCATTCTCGCTGCGACATCCCATGCAATCCGCGTTTTCCTTATAATTCTTGCATCCCCACAATACAGTCCGCAGAGCGATAGCGTCTCAAGCGTTTGCATGGTTACCCCTCGTTTCATCTTGAATTATAGACGAGTCTCAGTGTTGGGGCAAGGCTGAATCCATGATGATCGGTTCAGAGATTGTTTGGGGATGATGAAGGTCGAAGATAAAGAAGTGCGATCCCCTCAAAGGGATCGCACCTGATTCATTCGATTACGAATCTATTCGACAATCCTTGATGCTTTATCAGGATGAATCACTTCATCGAGATAGGCGAGGAGTGTCTCCCGATCGATGATCTTCTTCGTCAACTCACTCCCGATGATGGCGCCAACCTGGTGCGAGTGCACTTCATCGATGTCGGTTTTGCTTCTGAGGCCGAACCCGACATTGATTTCAATCTCGCTGGATCTACGGATTCGGGCGATGGTCGACGGATATTCCCTTCCTCGGTCTACCGATCCGGTTTGACCAAGCGAACTCATGACATAGGCGAAGACGTCGCAGTGTTTCAAGCGATGTTCGATTTCATCGTCGTTCAGCTTCTCATGAAACAATTGGATCGTTTTCGGGTGATCCTCGATCACGAGATCCGGGAGGATGAGGCCCTCATATCTTGAGGGTTCTTCAAGCAATGCATACTCTTCGATGGCATCGCCATATGCCATGACAATGCGTCGTAGATACGGATATCTCACCTTTAGCTCATCCATCACTTGGATGTACCTTGCCTTACAAAACCCTTGGCTCAGAACGAATGCGTGGCTTTGGGCGATGGTCGGACCATCCAGGAAGGGATTTGGCGAGGGAATCCCGAACTCGATCGTATCGACCCCACGACGAACCAATTCATCGACGGTTTCGAAGAATACCTTCGGGGTAGGATAATCGATCAAAAGATAGAAGACAAGATCTGAAGACATTAACCGAAGTACCCGAACAACAAGCCGAGGATCGGTCCATAGAACGCATAGTCGGTTTCACAAAGGACGCGCATGACCGGTTCGAACCCTCCGATGTATTGGATCAAGAACGCTTGGCCGAAGATGAGGATCAACCCGTTGACGAACGAACCGATGATGGCGCCTCTGCGCCCTCCGGTGGAGTTGCCATAGATCGCGGTAACCGCTCCGGTAAAGAAGACGGGGATCAAGGCGGGGAAGACGACGACGGGGAACTTGACCAAACCGAGGATGACCATGCCCAGGATGTTTGCGGTTAGGCAAGAGAGGAATCCGACGATGACGGAGGTCGGGTGGGCGGGGAATAAAATCGGAACGTCCAAGCCCGCTTTCGCATTGGGGACCAGTTTCTCCGAAATGCCATGGAAAGCCGGCACGATTTCCGCCAACATCATCCGGACACCGGTGACGATGATGGTGATCCAAACGCCAAACGTAATCCCGTTCAAGATCGAGAAAGAAAGCAAGTCGCGACCGCCGCTGACTTTTTCAAGGACGAAGGCGTTCCCCGCCAACAATGCGGCGACCAGGAACAGTAATCCCATGATGACGGTCAATGCGATGCTCATTTCACGAAGGAAGGATAGTTTCTTGGGAAGTTTGATTTCTTCCAGGTTGTTCTTGGGATTCCCGACGATCCCGCCGAGTTTCGAAGCGATCCAGCATCCGATGGAACTGGAATGGGCGATCGTGAATCCTTCGCCTCCAGGGACTTTCTGCGTGATCGGCGCCATGTAGGCGCAGGTCAATGTCAGGTAAACACCCAGGATCACCGAGCCGACGGAAACGACGACCGTGGTGTCCCAACTCGTCATCGTGGTCAAGACCGCGGCGATCATCCCGGCGTAGAAGAAGGAAACGTGGGCCGACAGGTGGATGTATTTAAACGGGGTGAACCTGGCCATCAGAAGATTGATCGCGAAACCGCCGATGAAAATCAACGCCATCGGGAGACCGATGTTCGCGAGACTCGCACCGATCGCGCCGCCGATATCCATCGGAACGATCGGCATCCCGAAGATTTTCTGCAACATCAGTTGCAGGGGGGCAAGCGCCATCCCAAGGTTCTGCGCGGCGGTGTTGATGATGGTGAAGCCCAACATCGTTTTCACCGTGCCGCTGATGACTTTATCAAAACTCTTCTTTTGCAGAAGGAGTCCGATGCATACGAAGATACCGATCAAGAACGTCGCTTCACTGAAAATGCGCGTAATCAAATACATTAAGATTTCCATTTGCCCCTCCTATTGAGCTTTCTCTTGAATTTTCGCTAGTAATGCCAACCGTAAGCCGACTTTATCCGTTAAATTGTCGATTCGTATGATCTTCTCATCGGCGCCTCGAATCACATCCGCGATATCCGATGTCGTAATGATCCAATCCGCACTCTTCGGGTCGACCGATGCGACATCCGCCGCTTCGATATTCGCTTCGATTCCTTCTTTATCAAGGATTTGTTGGGCGAAAAGCCGTAGCATCATGCTTGTTCCGACCCCCGCTCCGCAAACCGTAAGGATTTTAACCATGTTTCCTCCCTTAGAGCATGTCGTAGATCAACTTCGGATCACGCTCAGCCAGAATGGACTCCAGCTTCGCTTCATCCCCGAAGATGTCCGCGATATCGCTCAATGCTTCAAGATGCTTCGTATTGTCTTTTGCGGCGAGACAGATGATGAGCCGTACCGGATCGTTTTGACGATGTCCGAAGACGACCGGTTCTTTCAATGTCATCAATGCGATCGAAGTATGGATGACGCCTTCTTCGGGACGGGCGTGGGGCATCGCGATGCCGGGGGCGATCACGATGTACTGACCGAACTCCAAGACTTTAGCGATCATCGCATCGATGTACGTTGCTTCGATGTCGCCATGTTCGAGTAATATCTTCCCTGCGAGCCGAATGGATTCCTGCCATGTTTTCGCATCGACTTTCGTCCGGATCCGACTTTGACTTGTAATCTCTTGAATCATAACCATCCCTCTTTCATGATGACATCGTAGACTTCGGATGTCGTTAACTTGCGTAGACGATCCCTTGTTTTCTCAACCGACAGTAACTCGATCAGATGGGTTAGTGTGTTGACATGGGAAGTCTTGTCATATGGCGCCAACATGACCACGGTATCGATCGGACCGAACCGATGGTCGATTTCGAACCGTTGCTCCAGCAATGCGACAACGATGGAAGCCTGCAGGACATTCCCGTCATTGTATGCATGCGGCATGGCGATTCCCGGCGCGATCATGATCCATCCTGGATGTTCATCATAATGGGCCTTCAACTGGCGGATATATTCCGGACGGATCCGGTCTGACGCTAGAAGGGGTTGTGCGCACTCCTCGATGAGCCCTTCCAGATTCATACTTCTCTGAATCTTCACGATCCCTTGGGGGAACAAGATCGACGGAACCGCTCCCCGTCCGTTCCCGGCTTTATGTTTGTTGGTTTGTTTTGAGAACCGAACACTCACTTCATTCATGATGCGTGCGGCCGTCTCCTGATCCGTGACTTGGTTGACGATCGCCGCGAACTCTTCGAGAATCCCGTTATTTTCGTCGAACTCATCCGTCTTCCTGCGAGGCAGGACTTCACTCAGCTTCTTGATGTCGACATCGCTAAGCAACGGCGTGACTTCGCTCATTCTCATCCCGACGGACTTCAACGGCACGGTCGTAACGATGTGGTCGAACTCCAGTTTCTGTAAACACTCGTTCACCCTTGATTTCGAAACGATATCCACGATTTCGTATCCTTCGAAGAAATAGGAGAGACGTGAAGCCAGCAACTGCGACGTCCCGACCCCGCTTGAACATACCAGCAGAATCCGAACGTTCCCGTGGGCCGAACTTGACTCCGACGGGAGGTTCGCCGCGAAATGCATCGCGATATAACAGAGTTCGTCATCGTTGAACGTCAACGCATGGTTGACCTCGATTTCCGAAATCGCGATCCGGACCGCTTCGAAAACAGGACCATGACTTAACTGGAATTTCGTTAACAATGGGTTTTCGACGGGCCGATCGACGCGGATCCTCTCGATCGCCGGGATGATGTGGAGCAGGAGCCCCTTCTTGATTTTCAGATGGTCAGGGAAGTTCAGGTTCAAGTTTTTTTCGACCCGACCGATCATTCTTTCGAGTTCTTCATCCAGTTCCGGGTGGTTCTGAGTCGACTCGTCCTTTTCACGATACGCAACCGATGCGCCAAGGAGGTGATAGGTAAGGTAGGCGGTCTCGGATTCGGTGAACGTCACGTTGAATTTCTTTGAAAGCAAGCACGCGAGTTCGACGGCATCTTGATATTCGCCTTTAGCCTTGATTCTATATAGTTCCGTCTCGTTGATCTCGATCACTTTGTCTTCACGAATCCGCTGAATGGCCAATACGATATGGATCAGAATATTGATGTAGCTTTCGACGGAGAACTCGAAATGCTGCGTTTCTTGCAGACGATCGATTTGCCTTCTCGCTTCATCCACCATCTCTTCGTCCATCATCGACTTCAACGATTCGATTCTTTCATCCAGATCGTCGTAATGCGTCAACGCTTGTTTCTTTGACGACTCGCGGATACAGTCGAGATAGGCTCTGCGCTTAAAGTTCTCATCTCCAAGAACGGAGAGAAACGACTGATTCCGTTCGAGTTTCAATCCGTATTTCTCAAGCCGTTTGGATATCGGTTTGATGTTGGCGATGACGGTCGAGAAACTCACATTCAAGGTTTTTGCGAGTGTGTGGGCCGAGATCCTGCCTTTTTTTAGAATCAGACGCGTCATCGCGTCGGTTCGCGCGTCGGGGAACTCATCCATCGTTTTTTGATTCTCCCGTTTCAGTTCACCGACCAACCGATCTTTGTCGAGTCGCGGATGCATTCCGACGATCGCATTCGATCGTTCCAGGGTGGGTAAACCCTTCTCTCCCAACCAAGCATCGATGATCGGCAAGTCGTTGCGAATCGTTCGCTGCGAACACGCCAGGTTCCTCGCCAAGGACGCGACACTGTGAAAAGAGTTGTCATGCATCAAAATCTTGATCAACTCGATTTTCCGACGGTCCAACATCCTTTCACCCGCTTTCTTCCTTTGTCCAAAATATACCTATTTTCGGGATGAATCACAAGAGAACTCCGTCAATCCGTTGATATTGTTTTTCCATCATCGTGTGAATTCGCATAACAAAAGCAAGGGGCGACCCTTGCTTGATTTCATATTAGACTAGATTGAGGATGTGTTTCTCGATCTTTTTCACGAATGTGACCAACGGGTCTTTCTCGCTTACTTGTGCCTTCGCATCGATCTCACGGATCAGATCCAAGGGGGTACGGACCCAGACGGCGATGGAGAGGGAGACCAGGAATTCATGGGGGTCTTCGGAGTTCATGTAGGACTCGTCGAACTTCTTGATGAATTCTTGCACGTCGATGATCGACCGGTATTTCGTCAGTGAATCGATGAAGGCTTCGTTCTCGCGGCTGTAGTGTTTCCCTGCGAATTCATCGAACAGTTGGACCAAGGTGTCTTTGTCCGTACTGTGGACATGAAGGTCGAAGATATACTTGCCCCAGGGGTTGGAGATCTTCAATGTCGGTAGGACCTGGACATAGAGCTTGTAGCCATCGATATTGATGGATTTGGTCCGCAGGATGTCCATCGCGTAATCTCCGCGATAGAGGTCGTTCCCCTGTTCTTTATTGTTGGCGAGGTAGAAACGCAAGTCCAGATTATAGTCGTAGTTGATGAACGCAAACTCGCGGGTGAAGGGTTTATCCACGATCCCGACCCAATAGACGGGGTCCCCTTTTTCCGTGCGTTTGTTGATGTGTTCGCCGTTGCCATGATAATTGAATGCGAAACGTTCAATCCGATGAATGATTTCTTCTTTCGTCGTCAGCGTTTGGCGAATGTCCATGATTCTTTCCTCCGTGTTGACTTCATTATACACAAGGAGAGAGCGAATTGCTTATTCCAGCACGATTTCCAACGATTCCAGTCCCGATTCTTTTTCTCTGCGCATCAAGCGGTGGAAGGTCGGGATCATTTTGTCATAGGTGCAGAAAGAATCAAAGCCAAGATCCAGGAGGATCTCCGTCACTTTATCGAAATGTTCGGCCAGATCGGATTTCTTGTGGCTGTCGGAACCCAGGGTCAGGATCTTCCCTCCCAATTCGCGATACCAGGTCAGGATTTGGCGCGAGGGGGTCAAATCCGGTAGATTGTAGCGGTAACTCGACGTGTTCACTTCGATCCCCTTACCGTCCGAAATGACTTGTCGCAGGACCTTCTTGATGATTTCTTCGAGTTCTTTATCGTCGAGGATCCCTTGCCGGTCATAGCGTTTGATGACATCCAGATGACCCAGGACGCTGTAGTCCTTGTATTCCGTGATGACATCCAGGATCGCTTGGTAATACCCGTGGTTGTACTCGAGTTGCGTCTTCCCTTCCTGATACTCGTTCATCCAGAATTCCCGGTCGTCGATCTGATGGCTGGACAGAAGGATGAAATCGAAGGGGTAGGCGGCGAAATCCCGATGATAGTTCTCGATCGTATGACGTTGGAGGGCGAATTCCGCCCCGAACTTCAATCGGATTTGATGCTTATATTTTTCCTTGAAATCGGAAAGGGTTTGGTAGTAGCGTGGAAGATCGGTCAAATGCGACGGCTTCTTCACAAGGTAATCGTGATGTTCCGTGAAGCATACTTCGTCGATCCCTAATCGAATCGCTTCCAGGATGCTTTCTTCCATGTCTTGTCTGGAATCATCCGAGAAACTGGTATGGGTATGATAATCTGCGAACATTTGAAATCCTCCTCATGTGAACAACCGACACTGCAATACAACGCTCTTATTCTACTACAGGAAAGCACGGGATAAAAGCGAAAGCCTTGGTAAAACCGACCGAAAAAAAAGGGATTACTCCCTTTCGTTGGATGATAGGGTATACAGGATGAATGAATCGCCGATCATCGGTTGGATGATCCGGATCGTGGCATCGACGACGTCGACGGTCTCGCTCCGTGTCGCTTGAAGGGAGGTGGCGTTCGGGTCGGTGAGGATGTTATTCGTGTTCGCATCGACCATGTACCCCGTCAAGGTATAGTTTCCGTCGAGGAGATTGCGGAAGGTGATTTCCATCGTTTCATCCGTTTTCCCCGGATTGGAGACCAGGAGACCGATGCGATGGTCGTCGATCGTCGCGACCGCTTTGTTTTCCAGATCCTCTTCGATGTGTAATTCCTTCTCCCCCAACATCTTGAACATCGTCATCGTATGCCCGCTTGGCGTGGGCACATAAGTGTGCTTGTCGATTAGGAGGAACATCGTACGGCCGAGCTGTTGGTTGGGGTTGTGGAAGGTGCACCACGGGAACATGCGGAGGTTTTGACAATGCGAGCCGATGATCATGCCGGCGATTTCCCCGGCGGCGTTCTGGATGTTGGTCGGTCGTCCGGCATCGCCGACACCGACCCGCAGTCCGTATTCCGTCATGAATAACGGAAGGTCGGAAAGCTTGAGTTCCTCAAGAAGTTCCTGATGGCGAAGATAGAACGCCGTGATCCGATTCGGGTCGGTATGATATTCGTGCATCGAGTAGAAATCGACCTTCAATTCAGGGTCTTGGCTGAGTTCGGTTAGGAAATCCACCCAATAGTCCCAGTGCGAAATGCCGAACGACATTCCGAACCCTCCGACCTTGATGGGGGTGGAGGAGGGATCGGTGGCGTTGATGCGCGCCACCGATCGGATCACCCGCTTCAACAAACGAACGTATTCGTTGATCTTCAGGTTTCCGAACTGTTCCAGTTCCACTTCGTTACAACACTCGATGTATGCAAGATTCGGGATCAATCGTTTGTAATAACGGATGACGTTCTCGACGACTTCTTCGTATTTGTCCAACGAGATGACCCCGTCGATCGCTTCGCGCTCATACCGGCGTAGATTCAAAAGGACTTCATCCGCGCATGCCGCATGGCTGAGTAGGTATTCCTGGATATGGGCGTTCACCGGCGAGGGGACGGTGAGCGGCCAGTCATAGGCATAGTGCACAGGATCGCCGAGGTACTTGTTGACGCCGATCGCATAGTCCCAATCGTAGGTATCGAAGCGATAATCCCAGACTTCATCCAAGGTAATGAACAGACGGATGATTTTCGGCCGTCCCAACACCTTCTCCATGACGCTCGGAAAATCCGGCGAAGGGGTATAGCGTAGGGTCGTGTTCTGATACTTTTCAACATGCGGCCAGTCGCGGACGACATGTTTCGTATCGACGGTGATTTTCATGTTTCCTCCATGCACAGGGTGCTTCATTGTTTGTCTCGTAGGCATTCCATCTCGGTGAAGACGCGATCGACGACCATGCCTTGACGTTGATAGAAACGGCAGGCCTTCGCATCGGTCGATTTAAAGAACGCATGCGTCGATCCATGATCGCGCATGTAAAGCATGGTTTCGTGAAACAACACCTCGCCAAGCCCTTGGTTGCGATGCTCAGGATGGATCCCGAACGGACCGAAGCGATCGAGGTCGCCGTCGATCCCGCTACGGCTGGTGAACCCGACGACATCGTCATTAAAAATCGCGATGTGGATCGTTCGATCGGCGTTCCCGTTTTCGATCAGTTTGCGGATTGTGCCGGCCCAACTGGGCTTGAACTGCGTTTCAAGCAGGTGGATAAGTCGTGAAGCGTATCCTTGCTCGAAGTTGGTGAATGCATAGCCGCGGACTAGAAGCCGGGATTTCGTCACCTGTACCGACGCAGGGTAGACGTAAGGAACGAGGTTCATCAACATTCCGAAACTCTCTCCCGTACTTACGAATCCGAACTTTTGGAAGAAAGGCAAGGCGTCGGGATAGTGCGCTTCATCGATCCCGGGAAACAGATAGGTCGGCGAGTACTTCCCGGCGACGATCCGTCTCACGTTTCGCGCATCGAGCTCATTCAGTAATCCTTCCATCAAACGGGAAGCGACCCCTTGTCGACGATGTTTCGCATCGACGCAGAGGCACTGGATCCATGCGATATCGTTTCGATTGGAAGACTTCTTCTGAATGGCGTAGACAAACCCGATCAGTGTCAACTCATCGTGTGCAACAAGAAAGAGATTCGGATCGAAATTAGGGTCGCCAAGATGATTCCTGATGAAAGACGGTCTTGTGATCGGATCGAAACCCAAAGTTTGGTTCCATAGTGCGAGCACCTCGTCGATGCGTGATGGGTGAAAAGATTCGATTGTGGTTTCCATGGTACCCCTCGATGAAAAACTTGCATCCTTGGACGCAAGTTAGTTGTACTCGATTTCGATGATCCCGTTCTCGCCGGAACGGACCGACTGATTCAGTTTAAGGACCTTCACAGTCTCCTTGTTGAGGAAAACGATGGGACATAAGTCCGATTTCGCCGATTTACGGATCAATTTATAGTCCGCAGTGACCAGCAATTGACCGGCTTTGACATCCTGTCCTTTTTCCACATGCATTTCGAAGACTTTCTTCTTGATATGGTGCGTCTCAAGCCCGATGTGGATCAGGACTTGGATCCCGTTCTCACCTTCGATGCATACCGCATGCCCGGTCGGGAAAACCCCGGCCACTTTTCCGTCGATGGGGGACACGATGTCCTTCCCGTCGATCTGGATCGCGAAGCCATCCCCCATGATGCGGTCGCTGAACACGACATCGTCGACTTCTTCGATCGTCTTCAGTTTCCCGCTGATCGGACAGAGGAAATTGCGTGTAATCAAATGGATCACTCCTTCATTTGTTTCAGTAGGCTATGGTAGTTGTCGATGACGCGCTCCGGTGATTTCACCAGGCGTTTGCATAGTCCCAAGAAAAGGATGTCGACCATGTAGAGTTGTTCGTAACGGGAGAACAAGGCGGCGATCCGGGATTCCGGATGGTCGCGGTCCGGGACGAACAGGTTGACATCGCCCAGTTTCGACAACGGATTGGCGTTGCTGTTGGTGAACGTGACGACCTTCGCCCCGTTTTCTTTGGAACGCCGTACAGGAAGAAGGATCTCGCGGGTCTTCCCGGTATAACTGATCGCGATGACGACATCGTTGGGCGTGGTCGTCGTGGCGTTGAGGACACCGAAGTTACTGTCATAGTGATAGATGCACTTCTTGCCGATCTTGATCAGTTTTTGCTGCAAGTCGACGGCAATCAAGCCCGAAGTCCCGACACCGAAGAAATAGACAACCTCGGCCTTTTCCAGCAGATCGATCGTCGCTTCGAACGACTTCTGCGAGTTGAGCCGGACCACGTCCTCGCAGGCGATGTTGATCTGTGTCAACAGCTTGCCGGGCAAGGCTTCCAAATCATCCGCCAAAGATATGACTTCGGAAGATTTGGTATAGATATCCTGCATATGGCTCTTCGCCATTTCGACTTTGGTTTGCGAGAACGAACTGCCGTTGATCTTGCGGACGAAGCGGCTGATCGACGAACTCGAGACACCGATCAACTGCGCCAGTTCATGGATCGACGATTTCAAAACCTCTTCTTCATGTTCGATGAAAAAATCGGCGATCTTCTTATCCGAATTCGATAATCTCGAATATAACAAGGGGTTTACGTTAAACATGTTTCCGTTTCCTTTCGCCCGGGAATTCCATTCCTCGGACTCCATTCTTGGAATATTGTTGCATTTTTTCAGTCGGGTTACAACTGGTTCGGTGTTCGAAGGCTCAATAAAATTCGTGCGTTCCCGACGATTTTGATGTTTTTGCTGGAAGCGGGGAGAATCAGCGAGTCCAAATAGTCGATTTTCGTGCTTCCTTCGTCCGTTATGACGGTTGCTTCTCCGTCCACGCAGGAGAGGACGCGATAACGGTCGATTTCCGGCAAGGCCATTTCATCGGCGATGTCCAGGACATACACGCTGAATTCCCGATGGATGACGGCCGTGAGTTTGGAATTTTGTTTCCGATTTTCAAGGGGGAAGCGGAGTTTCTCCGTTTTGAGTTCCGGTTGAAGAATCTCGAAACTGCGATCGAGATCCAAGGGCCTCGGACGTCCGTAATCATAGATCCGGTAGGTGATCCCGCCGAACGACCCGATTTCGATCACCAGCATGTTTTTCCCGCAGGCATGAAGCATGTTGGCGGGAACCATGACGAAGTCCCCGGGTTCGACGTCGATCCGCTTGAGATAACGATCCATCTTCCCCGACGTCGCCGCTTCGCGCAATGCTTCTTTGTCTTCCGTCGTCGTCCCGGCGATCAAACTCGCCCCCGGGTCGCAATCGACCACATACCAGGATTCGTTCTTGGCGAAGTCGTTGTTTTGACGGGCATAGGCTTCATCCGGATGGACCTGGATCGACAAGTCTTCCTTCGTGTCCATCAAGGCGACGCGGATCATTTGGTCGTCCTTCAGGCTTCCCATCAGTTCTTGAGGATACGTGTCGATCAACTGACGCAGGGTCATCCCTTCGTACTCGGGATTGAGCACCGGGTTCTCGCTGTTGCGATACGCACAGACTTCGCGGCTGATCCCGATCCTGTCCGCCTCGAAACGGCGGATCTTCTTCAGTCGGTCGCCCGCCCAGATGCTTTCCAGATAGATCGGCTTAACGCGGATCGCTTGCATAGGTTTCCTTTTCCCATACCACGACACCGTCGCGCTTGAAGCAACGATAGGGGAAAGGGCGGACTTCGATTGCCTTGTGGTCCTGTTTGCTGGCCGGCAGCGAACACGCGGCGACCGCAAGCAAGGCATCCCCGGAATTGATGATGCGATGGGCATAGTGCCCGTTGATATAATGCAGGGATCCCGGGAAGATCTTTTCGGCGTAGAACTCGTCTTTACCGTCCCAGAACAACAGGAACCCCTCGCCTTTCAACCCATAGTAGTATTCGTCGCAATCCGTATCCCCATGGTAATGGCCCGCCGTCATCGCGCATTCCCCGTCGACCGTGAACGGGTTGATGTAGGTGATCCCCCATTGGAGGTTCCCTTTGACATAGTTCTCGCGGTTGAAGTTCTGGTTCGCCACCTTATAGGCCAATTGATCCCCGAAGGCCTTCACGGCTTCGTTATTGCGGTACACGTTGACGCATTCGCTGATCTTCTTCTGACGCCAGACCACGTTCTGTCCGGACAACTCACAATCGTTCAGAAATTCCTGGATTCCTTTGGGTTCTCTTACGAAATTCATTCGGCGACCTCCTTATGGTTCTTATAGCGGGTGTAATTCTCTTTCAAGTATGTTTTGTGGACGACGCAGGGCTGATACCCGACGTTCTCGATCACGAAGTCCCCGATCGACGCCGGGACGACGACGATTTCCAGGAATTTCTGACGATAGCTGCGTTCAGGGTTCGCCTTGCTGCGAACAATGATCTCTTCCCCGTCGACCAAGGTCAATACGGTGAACTGATTCCGGTTCGAATCTTCCACGCTGGCTTTCTTTTGGATTTCGATCCGACTGGTTTCATAATACATCAAGTCGTTGCGACCGACAACTTCCTCCTGGAAGCCTTTGCCTTCCCGCTTCAAGATTGGGTCGATGACGGAATGTTTCTTCACCCATTCTTCCGTACGGTCGAAGCCAAGCACTTTCTCGGCGTTGACGGTATGGATCGGACGAAGCGTCCCTTCCTTGTCCCGACGATTGTAGTCGTAGACTTTGTAGGTATAGGAACCGATGGTCAACGAACCCAACTCAAGGATGAATTGGTTCTGCCCGGAGGAATGCACCGTCCCCGCCGGCAACATGACCTGGGTCCCGATTCTCGATTCGACCGAGTTGATGTATTTCTTGTAGTCGATGTCCCTCCCGTCTTTCTCGGATTGCTTCGCAAGTTCCATGAATTCCCTTGCATCGGCGTCTTTCCTGAACCCGACATAGGTGCGTGCCTTGTGCCCCGTCGCGATCACATAGTACGCCTCGTCTTGACGGCCGAATTCGCGGTAGTTCTCGATGACGAAGTCCTCATCCGGATGGACCTGGATCGACATGTTTCCGTCGCTATGATAGGAATCGTCATAGTTGAAGCGGATCGGGAAATATCCTTCGAATTTACGATACGTCCGTTGACCCAGGATCGCTTCGCCGCTGACCTGCATGAACGTGGAGAACGGAAAATCGATCTTTTGTTTGTCGACTTCGACGAGGATGGACACTTCCATCGGGATGAACTCGAAGATCCACGCGATGTTTTCCGACATGTCCTTGGGGAGGTTGCGGATCTTGCGGATGAATTCCCCGCCCCAAATCCCTTCCAGATAGACGGGTTTGGCGCGAAACGGATAGGCGCTCAGGGTGGTTAAGATCGATTTCATCGTTTCCCCGTCCATCAGCATCTTCGCTTCGTCGCTGTCGAGCATATAGACATCGATCAGGTTCTCCCTGACGAGTTCACGGCGTAGCTTGATGACGACTTCGAAATCGACGAAATAGTTTCGACGCATCAGCATCATGAAGGGTCTGGCCTTTTGATCCCCGATGTTCTTGAACTTCCCTTCACGGGCACGGACCGCCGTGTTCTTGGGGATCACGTCGATGAAGACGATCAGCGAGGTCGGCGTACGCAGCACCTTCGACGCGGCACCGTTCCCGACCACGACGACGACACCGTCGTCCTGTTGATTGAAGTCGGCGACTTTCCCGAGATCCAGTAAATCTTCGATGCCGCCGTGGAAGAGTTTTCCGAAAAGGAGCACCGGATCTTCATCCAGATTCATCGGCAGACAATCTTTGGTCATCTCATCGATTTTATCTTGCGCCTTTACCAGCGATTCCATCTGGATAAAGCGTACTTTTCCATGTAGGTTTTCTTTCAGATACTTCTCTACGAAGGGGAAATCGGCACCGACGTAGCCGTCGATCAAGATCCGCTTCTTTCCATTCTTCATCCCATCCTCGATCTTACAAAGCAATTCCTTCATCGAAGATTCGGTCGTAAACCGGATTCCGTCAGTCGGTATGTGTTTCACGTCGGGCGTATTCACCGCCGTCCAATCGTCATACTTCAAGGGTTTAAACATGAAGCTCATTTTCGTTCTCCTTTTAAATGCGGATGTGCCTCAGTGAAGCACATCCGCCGTTTCGATCCGCTATGAAAGACTAGTCTTCGATATTGAATGCATCCAGATTGGACTTCTTGACACCGATCATCCAGGTCAAACCGAATCCGCCAAGGACGGCCGCGGTATAACCCAGCAAGTAGGCCAAAGGCTTCGTATTCACCAACATCCCCAGGATCCCGGAAACGTTGATGACCTGCGCTCCCATACCCGGGAACAATCCGCAAACGAATCCCCCGATGGCGGCGCCGAGACAGGCGGTGACGAACACTCTACCCAACGGCAACGAGACACCGAAGATCAACGGTTCGCCGATGCCCAACACCCCTGCGGGCAAGCCGCCGGCGACGGCTTTCTTGATTTTCTTATGCTGACGATATTTGAAGTACAACGCGATCGCGGCTCCGACTTGTCCGGCTCCCGCCATCGAGTTGAACGCATACAGCGTGGTATATCCGAATTCGGTAATCAAGGCGGCATGGACCGGGGTCAAGCCATGGTGCAGACCCGTCATGACCAACGGCAGGAACAAGCCGGCGACGACCGCCCCACCCAACGCACCGGCGTTGTTGAACAACCAAATCAAGGACTTCGCAACGACATCGGTGATGACGCCGGCGACAGGTTGTAGAACGTATAAGGTAACCAAACCGACGACGATGACGGAAACCATCGCGGGAAGATGCACTTTAAACGCATCGTTGCAATGTTTTCTTACCCACTTCTCAACAACCGCGATCAAGGCGCCGGCTGCCATCGCGGCCAAGGTGCCTCCGCGTCCGTTCGCGAAATTGAAGGGGACGACGCCCATCGCGACACCGTTGAGTCCGCCGACGTTGATGATGATCCCACCGGCGATCAAACCGAGATACGGATTCCCACCCATGACTTTCGCCGCTTGAACCGCGACGGCGATGTTCAAATAGGTGAAGAAGGTACTGGAGAGAACGGCGAGGACGGTCATGAAGATCGAACCGCCATCCGCGATCGCGGCGGGGTTGAAAATCTGCATCTGCGTCAAGTTGAAGATCAAGGTGAAGATCTTCATGATCCCAAACAATAAACCGGTCCCTGCGAATACGGGGATGATCGGTGCGAAGACTTTCGAGAAGAACTCGAAGATCCCCTTGGCGGAACGCTTCTGCAAGATCGCTCCGTCCGGTTTGCCTTCCATGTAGTTCAATCCCGGAAGATTCTTCAATTCGGAAGACACTTCGTCCGCGACACCCGGACCCAAGATGATTTGGGGTTCTTCGTCGCGACCGACGACTTTCAAGACACCTTTGATCGATTTAAACGCTTCTCTGTTGACTTTGGACGGATCCTTGACGGATACACGTAGACGAGTCATGCAATTCTCGAACTCAAGAATGTTTTCAACACCACCCAGAGCTTCAAGAATCTGCAACGCTAATGATTTTCTCGACATGACTTTCCTCCTCTTTCTTTGGAAATGCCGTTTGAGGTTTCCCTCTCTTCACACACATTATATGCAACATGAAATATAATTTCAATATATATTTTATCAAATTGCAATTTTATTTCATATTTGCGTCTCATTCTCATTTTCCAACAAAAAAAGACCCGTAGGTCTTTACTTCACATTCTCCACGGCATAATACAGCGCACCGTATTGCGGTACCGCCTTCAACACCTTCTTCACATAAGCCGCCGGATCTTTCTGGCTCTCATTCACCTCAAAGTAGAGTTTCAACCCCTTCTTCTCGATGAACTTCGCTTCCAAGCCTTCGACGGCCTCCACGGTTTTGATGATGTCGTCTTGCTTCATGGCGACGTTAACGATGATTTTCATGTTTACCTCCAAGGGTGCGGTTCGCTTGAACCCGTCCTTATTTTATCACGAAGCCGCTTCGACGGACTTGAATTCCGTCGATTGGCACGGAGTTTCAGACTAGAAGGTTTCTTTGCCGTGCGTATTGAAAACACGGATGGCATCGATCGCCTGCGGTAGGTCGACCATCTTCACGAAGATGTCATAGGGCAGCGTGCACGTGTGCGCCCCGGCGCTCAGCGCCTTCACGACGTGCTCGGGTTGCTTGAAACTCGCCGCGATGATCTGCGTCGACGCATCCCGCTCATCGATGAACTGGCGCATCGCCTCGATCTCGGCGTAGGCATCGACCCCCGAAACAAGCATCCGGTTGACATAGGGGGCCAAGGTATCGCATCCGGCCAGCACACCCAGGATCCCCTGGGTCGCGGAATAGATCGCCGTCCCCAGCACGGGCACCGCGGGATGTCTGCGTTTGAATTCATGGACGGTCTGAAGCCCGATTTGATCCAACGGGATCTTGATCCCGATGGAAGGATTGCCGATGGACAAAAGATGCTCCGCATCCTCTAACCGTTCTTGTGCGGTGTCGCCGACGACTTGGACATAAAGGATGGGGAAAGACAAGGCAAGGATCTCACCGACCCGTTCGTCGCGATTCACCTTCTCGCGATTCAGGATCGTCGGATTGGTCGTAATCCCGCGGAACACCCCGGATTTCGAAGCGCTGCGGATTTCATCAAGATTGGCCGTATCTAGAAACATGGTTCAGTCCTCCTACGTTATTAGTGTACGACGAAAGCCGTCGGAAGTGTGCCCAATTTTCGAAAAATGCACAGCGCAAAACCAATCGCGCCAAAACCGAACCGATAATCACCAAGGGTAGGCATCGTTCGTGAAATCAAGACGAGGGGGATGTACACTAAAGAAAACGGTAATGCGGTCTTTCGCATCGAAAGGAGTCCAATGTCCAACATCGTCCCCCATCTCTGGTTTGATACGCAAGCCGTCCAAGCCTCAGAGCTCTATCTCTCCCTCTTTCCGGGATCCAGGTTGATCAGCCATACCGTCATCAAAGACACGCCCTCGGGGGATTGCGACTTCCTGGACATCGAACTGGCGGGACAAGAGTTCATGTTGATTTCCGCCGGACCGTATTTCACCCTCAATCCTTCCGTTTCCTTTTTGGTCGCCTGTGCAAGCAAGGAAGAAGTCGATTTCTTCCACACGACGCTGATCGAAGGCGGCAGCGAATTGATGCCGCTGCAGTCCTATGACTTCAGCGAACGCTATGCCTGGGTGGTCGACCGTTTCGGCGTCTCCTGGCAGTTGATGTACACCTTCCTGCCGGTCGCGCAGAAAATCACCCCGACCTTGATGTTTGTCGGTGAGAATTGCGGAAAAGCGGAAGAAGCCGTGAATTTCTATACCACCGTGTTCGACGGTTCCTCCGTCGACTCCGTGATGCATTACGGGGAAGACGCCTTCCCGGATCTCCCGAACTCCGCCCAGCACATCGGTTTCACCCTGAAGGGTCAACAATTCGCCGCCATGGACAGCGCCTATGAACATCAGTTCGCCTTCAACGAAGGGATCTCGCTCTTCGTCTATACGGATACCCAGGAAGAAATCGACAAGTATTGGAACGCGTTGTCCGCCGTCACCGAAGCCGAACAATGCGGATGGTTGAAGGATAAGTACGGACTCTCATGGCAAATCAGTCCGCGCATCATGAACGAGATGATGATGGATGAGAATGAGGAGAGATTAAACGCGGTGACCCAATGCATGCTTCAGATGAAGAAACTCGACATGAATGAATTAAAACGCGTCTACGATCAGTTTACGTCTGCGAGTTGATCTCCTGTAAAACCAAGAATTATAACCAAAAAGCGATGAACTCGCTTTTTCTTATTGTGGTTTTACGCTTTGATCCTGACGACCGGAACGATCTTCAAAGCGCTTACAAATTCATGTTGACAAATCAGGATAGAATCATATAATTACTTATGAGAACGTTCCCAGGGAACGTTCCCATAGGGGAGGAATCGCTCAAGATGTCTAAACAAGTTACGATCCTTGATTTGGAAAAGAAATCGGGAATATCGAAAACGACCATCTCGCGCTATTTGCATGGCGTGAAAGTGAGCGAGGATAAATCGCGCAGGATCGAGGAAGCCATCGCGGAGTGCGGATACATCCGTAATAATTTCGCGCAGTTGTTGCGCTCCTCGCAGTCCAATCTCATTGCCGTGTTGATTCCCGATCTTGATAACCCGTTCTTCCTTAAAATCATCAAGCGACTTGAGGAACTGGCAGCCGAGCAGAATAAGACTCTGATCATAAAAACGACGAAGCGATCCATGTTGACGGAACTAAAGACCATATCTTTCGTACGGGGTTTCATGGTCGAAGCCTTGTTCCTTTGCCGAAGCGAATTGGATGACGAAACGCTGGAGTCGTTGAAAATCGAGATCCCGACGATTTCACTCGACCGGGAATTCAAATCCATCACATCCATCGTTTCAAACAACCATCAAAGCGGCTACGACTTGTCGATGCATCTGCTTGGCCACATCAAGAACGGCGAAGTCATGTTTTTCTCCCGGATGCAGGAAAGCAGTTCCGTCCATGAACGGATCGAAGGATTTACGGAAGCGTGCCAAAAACACGACAAGATCGCCTATCAATACAAATACGACGTCGATAAAGGAATCGATTTCGACGACCTGTTCACCTTTGTTAAGAAATACAATATCGAAGGCATCGTGTGTCGAAATGACAATGAAGCCGTAAAACTACTTGCGTTTCTTAGCGACAAGGCAAACCACAACGAAATCCCCAAGATCAAAATATGCGGCTTCGACAACATCGGTTTATCTCGGCATATGATCCCCAAACTAACGACCGTTGATCAAAAGATCGAGGATATGTGTGATATCGCGTTCGAGCACTTCATGAACAACACATGCACACCGGCTCGCATCATCGTTCAAGAAGCCGAGTTGATTATTCGAGAAAGTACACTTTAGGAGGTGTCCACATGAAAATAGGCGTTGTCGGAAGCATTAACGTCGATATGGTTTACAAAATGCCCAGTTTTCTCAAGATGGGTGAAACAAAGTTCGGATTCGACTTCCAGATCCACATGGGGGGGAAAGGCGCCAACCAAGCCGTCATGCTGAGTGCGCTCAACGACGACGTCGTCTTCCTCGGTGCGGTCGGCGAAGACAGTTTCGCCGAAGATGCATTGACACATCTTAAAAACAAAAACATCGATGTCCAACAGGTCTCCCGTAAAAAGGCGAACACGGGCTTGGCCATCATTCAACTGGTCGACGGGGACAACTCGATCGCCGTCATTCCCGGCGCGAACATCCTCATCGAAACCCGTGAAGTCGATGCTTTCCTAAACAACCACCCCGACCTGCGCCTCGTCGTGACGCAGCTCGAAACGAATTTGGATATCGTGGAATACCTGATCCGGCAATGCAAACTACGGAACATCCCCGTCATCCTGAATCCGGCACCCGCCGCCATGCTTTCCAGAAGCATCATCGACGATGTCGCCTATCTCATCCCGAATGAGTCGGAAACGGAACTACTCTTCAATTCGACGGACTTCGCCCGCTTGGTCGAAGATCATCAAGGCAAACTCATCATTACGATGGGAAGCCATGGCGTCATGTATTTCGATGGAACGAAGGCCGAAACCGCACCTTCGCAATCCTTGAAAGTCGTCGACACCACCGGCGCAGGCGATTCCTTCGTCGCAGGTTTCGCCACCGGGATCCTACATCAACGCAGCCTTCGTGAATCGGTTGAATTCGGGATTCAAATCGCAAGTCTGACGTGCATGAACATGGGCGCACAAGGCGCATACGAACAAACAAGGAGCCTCTATCATGAAAAAACATGGAATCTTGAATAGTGAAATCACGAAAGTGTTAACCGATCTAGGGCATACCGACCTCGTATGTATCGCGGACGCCGGATTACCGATCCCAAGCGATACAAAAAAAATCGACCTCGCCCTGTCGAAGGGATTCCCTTCCTTCGTCGATGTCTTGCGCTTGGTTTTGGATGACATGTGGATTGAAAAAATCTATCTTGCGGAAGAAATCAAGAGTCATAACCCTGCCGTGTTGGAAGAAATCAAACGACTTACCCCCGACATCTTAATCCAATGGGTAACCCATGAAGAATTCAAGAAAATGTCATCGAAATCCAAAGCGATCATCCGTACCGGAGAAATGACACCCTACGCGAACATCCTTCTGCAATCCAACGTCCACTTCAGCGAGGATAGTGAAAAATGAAACTGGAAATGAGGGACATCAGCAAATCCTTCGGTCCGGTCCAAGTCCTTCAACATGTCGATTTTCATGTCGACCACAATGAAATCCACGCCTTGATCGGTGAAAACGGCGCCGGGAAATCGACGCTTATGAAAATCATGACCGGCATCTATACCCATGACGAAGGAGACATTCTCATCGATGGCGTCGTCACCCAGATCCGAAGCATCAAAGACAGCGTGGCGAAGCGGATCGCGATCGTCAATCAGGAATTGAATGTGTTTGGCGACATGAGCGTTCTTGAGAACCTCTTCATCGGGAAAGAGATCACCCGTGGAGGCATCGTCGATACCGTGGCACAAAAGAAAATCGCCGATGGGATATTCACCCGGCTCGGGATCCACTTGGACTACGGTACAAAGGTAAAGGAACTGTCCGTCGGCATGCAGCAAATGCTTGAAATCGGGAAATCGTTGGTCAACGACGCCGAACTCATCATCATGGATGAACCGACGTCGGCTCTGACGGACAAGGAAATCGACTTTCTTTTCGCAGTCATACGCCGCCTTAAACAAGATGGAAAATCGATCGTCTACATCTCGCATCGCATGAAAGAAATCTTCGACCTATGCGATTCGATTACGATCCTTCGTGACGGTAAACTTGTGAAGAGAGAATCGATCAAAAACATCACTTTCGACGATGTCGTAAAAAACATGGTCGGTTATGAACTGGGCGGATTGTTCCCCCAACGGTTACAGATCGAACCGGGAAAAATGTTGCTTCGTGTAAACAACTTAACGCGCCACAAGAAATTCAGCGACATTTCGTTTGAACTCCACGAAAGCGAGATCATCGGATTTGCAGGGTTGATGGGTTCGGGTCGGACGGAAATCATGAACGTACTCTTCGGAGTTGATTCGTACGATTCAGGTGAAATCTATGTTCGAGGCGAAAAGGTCGGAATCCATTCCGTTGTCAAAGCCAAACAGCTTGGCATCGGATATGTCACGGAAAACCGAAAAGAAGAAGGGCTATTTCTCGATTTCAGCATCAATGACAATGTACTCTTCAACAATCTGAAACGCTTAAGCAGCAAATTCATCGTGAATGACAAAAAATCCCGAAGTACGACGACGGATTTCACGCAGCAGGTTCGGTTGAAATGTCGCGATATCCAGCAATATACCAGCGAACTAAGCGGTGGCAACCAACAGAAAGTCGTGCTTTCGAAGTGGTTGGCGAACCATCCTTCCATCTTGATCTTGGACGAACCGACGCGCGGTATCGATGTCAATGCAAAAAAGCAAATCTACGAAATGATTTTCGAGTTAAAGAAAGCCGGAATTGGAATCATCGTCGTTTCCTCCGAGCTCGTCGAACTCCTGGGAATCACCGACACAATTTATGTCATGCATGAAGGGCGATTGATGAGCCGTTTGGTCAATCATGAATTGAGTGATGAAATCGTAATGAATTACATGATGGGAGGTTCTCGACACGATGATGGCGAAACAGCAAAACCAATCTTCTAGCTCCAAGGCATTCTCGGTGGTTAAAAGGTTCTTAATCCGCAATATACCGTTTATCGGATTGATCATCTTGATGGTGGTTCTCGGCTTTAATTCCCGGGCTTTCTTAACCCCATACAATCAATTAAGCATCCTTCGCCAGGCATCGATCAACGGGCTCATCGCTTTCGGCATGATGGCCGTCATCCTCTCTTCGGGCATCGACCTCTCGGTCGGTTCGACCTTGGCGTTCACAAGCATGATCATGGCCCAGATGATTATTTCCGGTTTCCCCGCTTGGGTCGCGATCTTGGCCGCCCTCGTTCTTGGGGCGATCATCGGTGCGTTCAACGGATTACTGATTTCCAGAGGTAAACTCCAACCCATGATCGCGACCTTGAGTACGATGATGGTGTTCCGGGGCGTCACTCTCTATATCTCCAACGGCGTTCCCGTATCCAAACTCGGCGAAGGTCTGATCGGTTTTATCGGTCGTGGGAGTTTCATCGGTATTCCCACCCCAGTCTATATTCTCGTATTTGTCTTCCTCTTCTTCTACTTCATACTCAACCGTACCGTGTTCGGTAAACGGATCTATGCGATCGGAGGTAACGTCAAGGCCGCCAGACTCAGCGGCATCCAAGTCGAGCGTAATCAGATCTATGTCTACATGATTTCAGGGATTTTGGCCGCCTTGGCCGGGATCATCCTGACGTCGCGGATCGATTCGGCCGTCCCAACCGCCGGGCTCTCGTATGAGATGAACGCCATCGCAGCCTGTGTCATCGGAGGTGCAAGTCTTACCGGTGGACGCGGAAGGATTACCGGTACGTTCATCGGGATCATGATCATCGCGGTGTTGATGAACGGACTCAATATGCTCGGTACTTCCGCCTATCTCCAACAAATCATTACGGGCGGCATCATCATCGCAGCGGTTATCTTTGATCGGAAGAAGTAATTCGGTATGAAATCAGAAATGATTTTCAATACAAAGGTGGCGACCAAAAACGCAGGAGGAATGAGATGTTGAAGAAATTACTCGTAGTGCTTTTGTCTCTAGTCGTCGTGTTTGGTTTAACAGCATGCAAAGCGGAAGATAAACAGTCATATAAAATCGGCTTTGCTGCCTCGACCTTCACGAACCCGTTCTTTAATGACATTAAAGATGGGATCGAAGGTGTTCTAGAAGGTACGGATTACACGTTGGTATCCTTGGGTGCCGACAACGACGCCGCCAAACAAGCATCGCAAATCGAAGACTTGATCGCTCAAGGCGTCGACCTGATTCTGCTTAACCCCGTCGACAGCACGACCGTCGGCACAAGTATCGCAAAAGCCAACGAAGCCGGTATCCCCGTCATCACCGTTGACCGCAGCGCCGCTTCCGGCGAAGTCATCTCCCATGTCGCTTCCGACAACGTCGCCGGCGGAAAGATGGCTGCCGAATACCTCAAAGATTTGTACACCTCCGATTTCAAAGTATTGGAACTCCTGGGACAAGCTGGCGCATCTGCCGCGACAGACCGTAGTGCCGGTTTCCAAGAAATCTTCGGAGCCGCCAACATCAACCAATCGATTACCGCCAACTGGAGCCGCGCTGAAGGACAATCCGTCACCGAAGCGTTCTTAACCGCCCAAGGCAACCCTGCCAAAGTATTGGTCTTCGCAGCCAACGACGAAATGGCGCTCGGCGCCGTCGAAGCCTTGAAAGCCAACGCTTCCGTCACCGAATACCACGTCGTCGGATTCGACGCCATCGAAGATGCCGTCAACGCTGTCAACGCCGGTGAAATGGATGCCACCGTCGCGCAACAACCGGTTGAAATCGGCGCCGTCGCCGCTCAACTCGCATTGGACTACCTCGATGGCAAGACCATCGCCGAAAGTTCACCGGTTGAATTAGCCTTAGTCACCAAACAATAATCATCCGTCGCTAACCTATGCCCATCCAGAGTGTATCGAAAAAGAAAGAGGTTCAATATGTATAAACTTAGTACTTCGATGATGTGTGCGGATTCATTTACGTTACAATCGACCCTGCCGATCATCGACAAACATACGGACTTTTACCATATCGACATTATGGATGGGCATTTCGTTCCTAATCTGGCCTTGTCTTTAGACTATGTCCGTTCATTGAAGCAACATTCCACCAAACCGATCGAAGTCCATCTTATGGTATCCCATCCACAGGAATACTTGGATGAATTGATTTCGATCAACGTTCAATGCATTAGTTTTCATTATGAGTCGATCCAAAAAGACGCGTTCAGGCTTTTCAAGAAAGTCAAGGATGCGGGGATTAATGTAGGGATTGTCATCAATCCCAGCGAACGCATCGAGACGATTGAACTTCTCTTACCGAAATTGGATAAAGTGACCATGATGACGGTTGAACCGGGGTTTGCGGGTCAATCGATGATCGAGGAAGTATTGCCTAAGATCAAGAAAATCAAAGAACTGAAAATTGCGTTCGGCTATTCTTTCGTAATCGAGGTCGACGGGTCCAACAACTTTAAGACCTTTGATCCCTATCGCGAAAACGGGGCCGAACAGTTCATACTCGGAACCGGACTCTTCGCCTACCCCGATCTTGCGCAAGGATTCCGTGAGATTCGCCAACACATCACAAAAAAGACTTCATCAGAGGAAGCCATCGTCGGAATGGATATCGGTGGAACGTACACACGGATCGGCATCGTCGATCGGCAGAGGAACCTCCATCATCCGCTGATTTTAAGCACGAATGAGTTGGTCGAGCATTTTAACGAAACCATTATTGCTTATGTTGAAGAACACAGGGCAAATTTCCCGATCATCGCGCTTTCAATGGGATTTCCCGGCATCGTGGACGCTAAAACTCTTGAAGTCATCGCCGTCCCCAATCAGCATAAACTCGTTGGAAAAGACTATTTACCTGAACTCGCAAAATCCTTAGGGTTGCCCATTTATCTCGATAAAGACACCAACTTCCTCTTCACCCACGATCTTTATGACCTCGGATTACAAGACACCCCTTCTGTCCTTGCGTTCTATTTGGGTACAGGCTATGGAAATGCGATTCGCCTTAACCATGAAATCTTTGTGGGCGATCATGGGATCGCCGGTGAGATCGGTCATATCCCGATGCGCGATGTCGAAGATCATTGTGGTTGCGGCGGGATTGGTTGTGTCGAAACCCGGGTTTCCGGGACGAAGTTGAGGAAAATCCAAACCGATTCATTTCCAGACTGTCCGATCGGACAACTCTTCACCCAACACACCTCGTCTTCTGAGATTCAAGCCTTCATCCGCGACTTCGCGTTGTCAATCGCAACCGAAATCACGTTGTTGGATGTTTCCACGATCATCGTCGGCGGCGGTGTCGTCGCGATGGCGGATTTCCCGCGTAACGATCTAGAGAAGCACATTGCCGGCTACCTTCGCAGCGATTCATTGCGCGACACATTGAATGTCCACTATGCTCGCTCACATCCTGAAAACGGTGTCATCGGCGCGGCGCTTCATGCATTTGCGAAAGGATGGGATCAATGATGAAAATCGCCATTGGAAACGACCATGTCGGTATCGAATTGAAACCGACGATCATCGATTTTCTTAAATCACGCAATATCGATATTCTGGATTGCGGGACCGAAATTGCAGATCGGACGGACTATCCGATCTATGCCCAGAAGGTGGCTCATCTGGTTGCCCGCAGAGAAGTCGATCTAGGCATCGTCATCTGTGGTACAGGCATCGGCATTTCGATCGCCGCCAATAAAGTGGACGGAATCCGTTGTGCCTGTTGTTCCGAGCCTTATTCAGCCAAACTCTCACGTGAGCATAATGATTCGAATATGTTGGCGCTAGGATCCAGGGTGGTTGGCAAAGAATTAGCGACCATGATCGTGAAGGAATGGATCGATGCAAGATATGAAGGCGGCCGCCATCAACGCCGTTTGGACCAATTGAAGGATCTCGAAGCCGGTCTTCTCCTCGATGAGGATAATCGCATAAACAAAAAGTAGATTCACGGCGGACTTCGCTTCGAATCTACTTTTTTGTCTTTTACTCGATGCTTTTTAAAGGTTCGACCAAGATGACGGTGACCCCGTGGGCTTTCAGTGCCGCGACGACTTGGGGATCCGCATGACTGTCGGTGATCAGGATCGTCACCTTGTCGATGGATCCGCTGACGAAACTATGGTCGCGACCGATCTTGGACGAATCGGCGACGATGATGCGCGGACCGACGCAACGGTTCAGCATCATTTCGTTCACCGCGACTTCCTGCAACACCGCGGTCGTGATCCCCGTTTCCGGCGTCATCCCGCTGCATCCCAGAAACGACTTGGTCGCCGTGACGCGGGAAAGGTTGTTGATGGCGAATTCCCCGACCATCGCTTCCTTGGGTTCCCTGAGTTCCCCGCCGGTCAGTACGACCTGGATCATGGGGTCCTTGTCCGCGAAGATCGCCTTCCCGTTGTTGGTGATGATGACGACCCGCTTGTTGCGGATGTACTTCAGGACCAACAGCGCGGTCGAACTCGTATTCACGAACAGCGTATCGCCGGTTTCGACGAACTCCGCCGCCTTCTTCGCGATCGCATGTTTCGCCAACGCGTTGTTCTGGCTCGTGTTGTCCTTGACGACGAACTTGTTCACCAACATCGCCCCGCCATAGAAACGTTCGACCAGTTTCTTGGCTTCGAAATATTCAAGGTCGCGACGGATCGTGAGCGGCGACACCTCGAGGGTGGCGGCCAGTTCATCGACCTTGACGGTCCCGCTTTCCTGCAATGCCTGATAGATACGGTTGCGACGCGAGTCGACGATGGACTTATGACGTTTCATGATGCTCTTCCCCCTTGGTTATTGGATCACGCGAAGCAATCCCGGTAACGGATAATCGTTCACCAACTCGTTGCGGGCTTGTTTCATCGCGGCGAAGTCGCCGATGAGTTTGTTCGCCCGGTAGTTCCCGTAAGCGACATATGCCCGCTCACGCTTATTCATATACTTGATGTCGACGTTCTTCAGGCATGCCCGGGCTTTCTTCCCATCCCCGTTGAGCAGATGGAGTTCGGCTTCGACCACGTCCCAATTGTAGACGGCGGACAACGTATGACCTTTGACCTTCACACCCCGTAGGTCGGCGAACTTATCATAAAAGTGTCGCGCTTGTGTCTTATTGGGCAATAGAACGTTCATAATGAACATATTATAATAATAAACAAGCAAAGTATCAAGGTTCTTCTTCAGCATCTTCTCGCCCTGGGCGAGTAGTTCCTGCATCCGTTGCGCGTCTTGGTCATCCTGCGCTTCATGGAGGTTCTGTATCAGGAGTTGCAGTTTATAGCTGTGGAAGAAGTCGTACTTCTCCACGAACCCTTTATGTTTCTTGAACTTTTCCATGTCCAAATCGAAGTTCATCGCGATGATCGCCTGGCGGTTGTGATGGCGCAGGACATCGTAGAAGATCGCGATCGCCAGGCAAAGGAGCATGAATGCTCCGAAGAGGATCTGTAGCCACGCTTGGTCCCATTTCGTCAGCGTATTCACGCCATAGACCGTAAACGCGATATAGATCAGGATGTTGGTTGCGTTGCGGAAGATCTCCCGCTTATCAGTTTGTTTCATGTTTCTACCTCTATGTCTCTATTTTATGAACATTATGAACGTATGTCAACATTTTTCTACGTTATTTCGTGATGTAAGCGCTAAATTTCACACAATATACACGTTTTTCGTTAAAATAATTCATAAATGTGTTGCATTTTAGTTGACTTTTCGCTACTATGTACTTGGGAGTTGAGCGCTTACATCCATATAAGTGGTTATATGAACACTAATAATCGTATAGCGTCTTAACTGAAGTTCAAGAGGATACGGGGCCGTCCCCGGATCAAAAGGAGGCAAAGATGGATATTCTTCTCAAGGCGTGGACGTATTTCGCCGCAAACGTCCTAACGCAACCCGCTTATTTCATCGGTTTGATCGTATTTATCGGTTATTCATTGCTGAGACGTCCTTTCCATGAATCGTTTGCTGGCTTCATCAAGGCCACGGTCGGATACCTTGTATTGGGTGTCGGTTCCGGCGGCTTGGTCAACGGCTTCCGTCCGATCTTGGTCGGATTGAAAGACAAATTCAATTTGTCCGCCGTCGTCATCGACCCGTATTTCGGTCAAAACGCAGTCACCGCGGGTTTGCCTGAAACCTTCGGACGTACGTTCTCGCAAGTCATGGTCCTGCTTCTGATCGCCATGACGCTGAACATCTTGTTGGTCGCTTTCCGTAAAGTCACCAAGATCCGTTCGGTCTTCACCACCGGGCACGTACAGATCCAACAAGCGTCGATCGCGTTCTGGATCATTCTGTTCGCATTCCCCGAATTGGGTGATACCTCCATCCTTCTGTTGATGGGTGCATTGCTTGGCGCTTACTGGGCGGTCGGTTCCAACCTCACCGTCGAAATCACGCAAGATCTGACGGAAGGCGGCGGTTTCTGTATCGCTCACCAACAGATGTTCGGATTATTCATCTTCTCGAAACTCGCTGAAAGAATGAACAAGAAGGGTCAGTCGAAACGTTTGGAAGACATCCATCTTCCGGGCTTCCTCTCCATGTTCAATGAAAACGTCGTCGCAACTTCCGTCTTGATGTTATTGTTCTTCGGTACTATACTGGTTGTATTAGGACAAGACTTCTTGATCGCCAATAAATTCTTAGCCGAAGGCAAGAGCTTCCTGTTCTATGTCTTGACGACTTCCTTGAATTTCGCCGTTTATCTGTCGATCCTGCAGCTGGGCGTCCGTATGTTCGTCACCGAACTCACCGCTTCGTTCCAAGGGATTTCGCAGAAGCTTCTTCCGGGCGCCGTTCCGGGCATCGACTGTGCAGCGGCTTACGGTTTCGGTTCGCCGAACGCAGTCACCATCGGCTTCTTGTTCGGTGCCTTGGGTCAATTCTTGGCGATCATCACCTTGATCGTTCTGAAATCCCCGGTTCTGATCATCGCCGGCTTCGTCCCTGTCTTCTTCGACAATGCGACCATCGCGGTCTTCGCAAACAACAAGGGCGGCTTGAGAGCTGCGATGTTGTTCCCATTCATCGCCGGTTTGATCCAAGTCTTCGGATCGGCCTTCGTTGTTGAATTCATCGGTTTGGCCAAATACGGCGGATACCTGGGCATGTTCGACTGGGCGACCGTATGGCCGGTCATCGCCGTAAGCGTCAAGTACCTTGGTTTCATCGGTGTCGGAATCTGCGTCGTCGCTTTGTTGGCGATCCCTCAGATCCAATACGCCGTGAACAAGGAAAACTACTTCCTGATCACGGATGACTACGAAGCATACGCAGCAAAGAAAAACGCTAAAAAGTAAAAACACACTGGGAGGTTTAACATGTTGAAAGTTCTCGTAGCTTGCGCCAACGGTGCAGGATCCAGCTTGATGATTAAAATGAAGGTGGAGAAAGTTCTCAAGGAACTGAATGTTCCGGTCGCGAAAATGCACCACTGTTCACTTTCCGAAGGAAAGAGTGCCGCCACTCAGTTCGATGTCGTCTTCTGCCCGCTGAACTTCGCCAGCATGTTCGACCGTGCCAAAGAAAGCGGCACGACCATCATCGGTCTGCGCAATATCCTGTCCGAAGCCGAAATCAAAGAGAAATTCCTTGAATCCGGCGTAAAAGACAAATAATCAAGATGAAGAAAAGCACTTCCCGCAAGGAGTGCTTTTTTTTGTCCGTATTTCCGGTCGATCGAAAGCGACGGCTTGTGAAGGGCGACCAGAACGGATACAATGAAACAGAGGTGGAAACAATGGACGAAATCGTAATCATTCTTGGCATCGTCAACCTGATCGTGGTGATCGTGCTTTTCTTTCAGATCAGGAAACCGGATACGGCCTTATTGAAACAATTGGAGCGGGACCAACAGGCGCTGTTGGACCAGATCGCGCAGAGCCAACGCAATACGGCGGAAGAAACCAACCGCAGCCTGCGCCTTTTCAACGACTTGTTGACACAGAACGCCAAGACGAATACGGAGACGATGGACAAGCGTTTGTTTGAACTGACTTCCTTACTCGGCCAATCGCAGGACACGCTGCAGAAGAGCGTGTTGGCGTCCTTATCGCAGATCCAAACCGTGTTGCAGACCTCCAGCGTACAGAACGAACAGAAGCTGGAGAACATCCGGATCACCATCGAACAGCGCCTGGCGTCCTTGCAGGAAGAGAACGGGAAGAAGCTGGACGAGATGCGCAACACGGTCGACGAGAAGTTGCAGAAGACCTTGGAAGAGCGCATCAGCAAGTCGTTCCAGCAGGTGTCCGCCCAGTTGGAACAAGTCTACAAAGGGCTTGGCGAAATGCAGAGCCTGGCGGTCGGCGTCGGCGATTTGAAGAAAGTGCTGTCGAACGTGAAGACCCGCGGGATCCTCGGGGAAATCCAACTCGGGGCGATCCTGGAGCAGATCCTGTCCCCCGAACAATACGAAATGAACATCGTCACGAAATCCACGGGGAGAAACCCGGTCGAGTTCGCGATCAAACTTCCCGGCGACGGGGAGACCCCGGTCTACCTGCCGATCGATTCGAAGTTCCCGGTTGAAGACTACTTGTTGCTCAACGAAGCGTACGACCGGATGGACAAGGTCGAGATCGAACAGCTGTCGACGGTTCTGGAGCGCAAGATCAAATTGTTCGCCAAGGACATCCACGATAAATATGTCGAACCCCCCCATACCACCGATTTCGCCATCCTGTTCCTTCCGATCGAAGGTCTGTATGCGGAAGCGGTTCGCCGGGGCTTGGTCGAGACCTTGCAAAGAGAATACAAAGTCAACATCGCGGGGCCGACCACCATGGCCGCCCTGCTGAACAGTCTACAGATGGGCTTCAAGACCTTGGCGATCCAGAAGCGAAGTTCGGAAGTCTGGAACGTCCTGGCCGCGGTCAAGACCGAGTTCGAGACCTTCTCGAAAGTGCTGGCCACCGCCCAGGACCGCATCGCGAAGACCGGTGAAGACTTGGATAAGTTGGTCGGCGTTCGGACACGGACGATCCAGCGTAAACTCAAGGATGTCTCGGTCCTCGACCTCGGCGCAAGCGCCAAAGTCATCGAAACGAGCGAAAACGAAGAGGAAGCCTAAGGGCTTTCTTTTTTTGAATCCTGTCGGCTTGACTTCGAGCGGTGGATAGACTAAGATATCGAAAAACAGGAGGTACGCTATGGACTTCGGAATGCCCACTTTGCTTGAATTGGATACCTTGGAAGAAAACGTCGCCCTCTGTCAAGAACTGGGTCTGCAGTTCGTGGAAATCAACTGTAACGTCCCGGAGTTCCAGGTCGAAGCCATGAGCGCCGACCGATTGAATGCGCTGCGAGAAGCCTCGGGCGTGTATTTCACCTTCCACCTCGACGAATTCCTCTCCGTCACCGACCCCAATCCGACGATCTCGAACGCCTACATCCAAAGCGTCGTGAATTCGGTCGAGTTCGCCAAGAAAGCGAAGATCCCCAACCTGACCATGCATTTCTTGACCGGGGTCGTCTTCACCCTTCCCCATAAAAAAACCTATGTCTATGAGAAATACAAAGACTACTACATCGAACGTCTGCGTTTCTTCCGTGACCGCGTGGAAAGCGCCGTCGGGGATTCGGATGTGAAAGTCTGCATCGAGAACACGTCGGGATTCGAACCCTTCATGCGTGAAGGCATCGACTTCCTGCTTGAAAGCAAGGTTTTCCGTCTGACCTATGATTGCGGTCATAACCATCGCTACAAGAAGGTCGACGACGACTTCATGGTCGCCCGTCGTTCCTTCATCAACCATATGCATTTCCACGATTGCCTCGGGGTCAAAGATCATCTGGTGTTGGGTACGGGGGAACTTGATCTCCAAAAGGAATTGGATTTCGTTTCACCCTCCGCACGCCGTGTCACCATCGAAGTCAAGACGGTCGAGGGGTTACGAAAGTCCCTGGCCTACCTTCCCGATCTAACTCTCTAGCCGGTTCACACCGGCTTTTTTATCGCATAAAAAAGGCGCAACGAGTGCGCCTAACCTTCAAACATCGTGTAATAGGGTTGATATCCTTTGCGGAGGTATTTCTCCACCATCTGAAGCAAGGTATTGCGACTCTCGTATTCCAGTCGTACCATTTCCGCCCTGCCCTCTTTCACCAATGCGAAGATCACATGTTTCGCATCGGCTTCGTGTTTGCTTTTCTGTCTCTCGCACATTTCTTCGAAATGGCTTTTGCTGATCAAAATCTGATGCCCGTCATCGAGTAAGATCATTTCTAATGCCCCCTTCCATGATCTTAGAATAAAACCCGCAATGTGCGCGTTTCACTTCCCACTTGTTGGAATAACCAAGAATTATGGATATTATAACATAACTTTTTCACATGTAAAGACAAGTCGGATGGAAATCGAAGCGCTTACGGTGAATGTTCGGTGAGAATCGTACCGATTGACATCCGCATCGTCAGAAAACATCGCTGATCGCATTCCTTTGCGGGACGACCGGAGATCGGCCGATCGTGTCATGAATCCCTCTCTGATTTATGCCGGAACACCGATATTTCCCGGGAAAGTATGCCCTACTCATAAAATCGTCCATTCCCGGAATGTATGATTTTACAAGTAACCGCTATCATCCTGAAAGTGTTTGAAATCTTTCTGAAAAGTTTTCTAAACCATGGAGAAATGGAAAACGTTGGGGTACAATACAGATAGTCAAGGAGTACTGCCATGCACACACGAATGAAGACGATCAGTAAGCTTACCTCCGATGTCGGTGCGACGATGATCGAACGTGAGATCCCGGAAATCGGCGATGACGATATTCTCGTCAAGACCCTGGCGGTATCGGTCTGCGGTACGGATGTCCATATCTACGAATTTAACCGTTGGGCGAAATCCAGGATCCGACTCCCGCAAATCATGGGACATGAACTGGCCGGTCAGGTCGTCAGACTCGGAAGGAACGTTGCCTCGGTCAAACTCGGGGACATCGTAAGCGCCGAGACGCATATCGTCTGCGGCGAGTGCGAGTTCTGCAAATCCGGCAATGCGCACATCTGTATCAACACCTCCATCCTGGGCGTCGACCGGGACGGGGCGTTTAGCGAATACGTGGCGATTCCGGCGAAGAACGCCTGGATCAACAATCCGGACATCGACCCGGCCTATCTTTGCGTCCAGGAACCGCTGGGCAACGCGATCCATACCGTGCTATCCGGCAAAACCCGGGGAAAAAGCTTCGCGGTCGTCGGCTGCGGTCCGATCGGGGTGATGGCGGTGGATGTGGCGAAAGCGGTCGGCGCATCGAAAGTCTTCGCGATCGACCTCAACGACTATCGCCTGGACTTGGCGAAGAAACTCGGGGCGGACGTTTGTCTGAATCCGAAGACACAGGACGTGATTTCCGAAATCTTGAATCAAACCGACGGATTGGGCGTCGATGTGGTCTGCGAAATGAGCGGAAGCGGCATCGCGATGAACCAAGCCTTCAAATATCTGAAGAAAGGCGGACGGATGTCGATCCTTGGATTGCCCGACCACCCTTTCACCATCGACGTGGCCAACGACATCGTCTTTAAAGGCGTGACGGTCAACGGCATCACCGGACGACGGATCATGGAGACCTGGCAACAGGGAAAAGAACTGATCGATGCGGGGAAGCTGCATCTGGAGACCGCCGTGACGCATATCCTGCCGTTTGAGGAATACAAGCAAGCGTTCGACCTGATGATCTCCGGAAACTGCGGAAAGATCGTGCTGCGTGTCGGCGAGAAGGAGGATGTATGAGCGAACTCCATGAACTGAAGTTTCTGCAAGACCAGATCCAAGAACTGAAGGATCAAGGGGTCTATCGGAAGATCCCGGTCGTCGAAACCGCCAACGAAGCGGAAATCGTCGTGAACGGGAAAAAGGTGATCAACCTTTCCTCCAACAACTATCTGGGCTTTGCGAATCATCCGCGATTGAAGAAAGCGGCGATCGAAGCGATCGAGAAATACGGGATCGGGGCCGGGGCGGTCAAGACCATCGTCGGCAACAACACCCTTCACGAGCAACTCGAAGCGGACCTGGCGATATTCAAACGTGAAGAAGCGGTCATGCTTTTCCAATCTGGTTTCAATTGCAACGCCGGCGTCATCCAGGCCATCACCGGCGCCGGGGATTTGATCGTCTCCGATGAATTGAACCATGCCTCCATCATCGACGGCACCCGCCTATCCAAAGCGGACCGGGCTGTATTCAAACACAGCGACATGGACGACCTGCGTAAGGTATTGGTCGAAAGAAGAGCGAATTATAAACACGTCCTGATCATCACCGACGGGGTGTTCTCGATGGACGGCGATTTGGCGAAACTGCCTGAGATCGTCGACTTGGCGGAAGAATTCGACTGTCTGACCTATGTGGACGACGCGCACGGCTCGGGGGTCTTGGGGGAAAACGGACGGGGGACCGTCGACCACTTCCATCTCCATGGCCGCATCGACTTTACGATCGGTACCTTGTCGAAAGCCTTCGGGGCGATCGGCGGTTATGTGGCCGGTAGAGCGGTGATGAAGGAATGGCTCAGCCATCGCGCCCGACCCTTGTTATTCTCCACCAACCTCCCGCCTTCGGTGGTCGGTTCGCTCATCGAAGCCGTCAAGATGCTTCAGGAATCCGACGAGTACACCAAAACACTTTGGGAGAACGGGGATTACTTCAAAGGTAAGATGAAGGAAGCCGGCTTCGATATCGGCCATAGCGAAACGCCGATCACCCCGGTCTTCGTGTTCGATGAAGCCAAGACGATGGTCTTCTCGAAGAAACTCTTCGAAAACGGCGTCTTCGTTTCCCCGATTATCTTCCCGACCGTTCCGAAAGGAAAAGCCCGCCTGCGGGTCATGGTCAGCGCTTCACATTCGAAAGAGCAATTGGATGAAGCCGTCGCCGTCTTCATCAAGGTTGCGAAAGAACTTAGCATCATTTAATCCGGGAAACCGGATTTTTTCATGAAAAAGCCTCCTAGCGGAGGCTTGCTTTTTTCGGTTCAAGATAGGTGCCGAGGAACGTGTCGATCGTCACGTTGCGGATGGTTTGCGGTTTTAGGGGACAGTCTTTCGCATCCCGGGGTTGTTTGGCGATTTCAAGCGCCGCATCCAAGCCGTGGATCACTTTCCCGAACGCCGCATATTGTCCGTCCAAACTCGGGGCGTCCGCCACCATGATGAAGAACTGGCTGCCGGCGCTGTCGGGATGCGAGGAGCGCGCCATGGAGACGACGCCTAAGGTATGCTTGAGACTGTTCTCAAAGCCGTTGAACTTGAATTCACCCGGGATCGTGTATCCGGGCCCGCCGGTTCCCGTTCCACTCGGATCGCCGCCCTGGATCATGAAACCCGGGATGATCCGATGGAAAGTCAATCCGTTGTAGAAACCTTTCTTACTCAGATGGATGAAATTATTGACGGTGTTCGGGGCGATTTGCGGATACAGTTCGATTTTAATTTTTCTTCCGCTCATCATATGCAAGACGACAATGGGGTTGATCGGTACGTTCGAGGTCATTTTTTCTCCTGCCCCCCACCGCTTTCATTATACAGCCGAAGCATCGAGGTCGCAACTCATCGAGTGAAAATACATGAATCGAATGGATGGTTTCGCGGTTTCACCTTCGCTTCGGACGAAAAAAAACCTCCTTGCGGAGGTTAGATTTTCTCGGGTTCGGGATACACTTCACGGAAAGTGTCGACGGTGACCGTACGCATGATCAAGGGCTTTTCAGGGCGGTCCTGACGGTTGCGCGGTTTCATTACGAGGTTCAATGCGACATCCATGCCTTCGATCACTTTTCCGAAGGCGGCATACTGACCATCCAGATGCGGCGCATCGGCGACCATGATGAAGAACTGGCTTCCGGCGCTGTCGGGATGCATGGCGCGGGCCATCGAAATGACCCCTTGGGTATGTTTCAGGTCGTTGGGGATGTGGTTGTAGCTGAATTCCCCTTTGATCGTATACCCCGGGCCGCCCGTCCCGGTTCCAAGCGGGCAACCGCCTTGGATCATGAAGCCTGGGATGATGCGGTGGAAGGTCAAATCGTTATAGTACCCTTGTTTCACCAACGAGATGAAATTATTGACGGTATTGGGTGCGATTTTCGGGAAGAGTTCGATTTTGATGATCTGTCCGTTATCCATGTTGATGGTGACGACGGGGTTTTGGAATTCTAGTTTTAATGTCATGGTATTCTCCTTTTCACCGTCCCATTATACCGTCAGTGACGGTCAAAAGGCAAATCGTTTGTTTACTCGACCCGGATCGCCTGTAGGCTGATCAAGTCGATCTTACCTTGTTCCACACTCAGTTGGATCGGGTTCAAGCCTTCGTTCAAAAGAAACTTGCCGAGGGACTGGGAAACGCGGGACGACTTCGTAAGCGTGGTTTGCACGGACTGTAGTCCGATCTTCACCGTGATGATCGCCGATTCCTCGACCCTCAAGTCCAGCCCGAGCCAGATCGATTGTTTTATCGGTGAGTTGAGGTGGTAGCGGATCGTATCCCCGGATTGGACGCCGACATAAAGCCATTCCTCCGCTTTCCACGATTGGCCCTGGCCATGGCTGAAATTGGGGGAATCGAGGTCGCTCTCCACGAAACCGATCTCGCGATGGTCCTCGATCCGGAAGCCGATGTTTTTGCGATTGGATACGTTGCGTTTCGCGTCGTCGTCATGGGCGTAGAAAACCGCAGGGAGGAGGAGGTCGGGACGACTAAACAGCGCATCGGAAACTTCGGGATGCGGGACACAGTTCTCGATTTTGACATTCTCGAGATATTCCCACAAAATCTTCATCGCCTTGGCTTTCTCCGTCACGATCCCGGCTTCCATATCCTGTGCGAAATCGACCCAGCCTTTCGGCATCTTGATCGAGTAGGGCGAGTTGGTGGTCTCCATTTTCTTATAGGTCCAGAAATTCCAGGAGATGTTCAAGTCGTCCAACATCCCGAAGGTCCCCGTATACCATTCTTTGTTGTTTTCCCCGCCTTCCCCCATGAAGATCGGGACGTTCCAGATTTCCCGTTTATCCAAGAAACGCTGGATGCTCCGTTGGTCGGGATGGTTCCAGTACTTGTGGAAATGATAAAGGACGTTGTCGTCCCATTTCTGGGTGAAGATCGACCAATCGGTCGCCCAATGCGCCCCTTCCAGGGAAATCATGTGATAGGGGTCCAAGGCACGGATCCTGTCGATCAATCGTCGATAGAGCGAAACAAGTTCGTCGTGGTATTGGCTGAACGGGTTGGGAAGCGGTTCGTTGAGCAGGTCGTAGCACGCGATGATTTCCTTGTCTTTGTAGCGCCGGACCAACGCTTCCCAAAGTTGGATCGTCGATTCCTGATGCTCAGGATGCGTGAAGAGTTCCGGGAAGTCGTGTTCGCTGTCGTCGATGTTGGCGCCGGTTTGTCCACCCGGGGCGCCATGCAGATCCAGGATCACGTAGACTTTCTCTTTTTCGCACCACGCGATGACATCGTCCAGGATCGACCAGTGGTTCTCGTCGATCTGGTTTTCCTTGTCGAGCAGGAAACGCCAATGCAGGGGGATGCGGATCGAGTTGAAACCCAGCTTCGCGATCGCCTTGATGTCCGCGCGGGTGATGAAATTGCGATAAAACGCTTCCCAGAATCGGGAGGCGTCTTCTTCGCCGATGCATTTGATAAACCAACTTTCGATCTTGCGCGGCCGATCCCCGGCTTGGGGGAATTTCCACATGTATCCTTCCGGCAAGAGCCATCCGCCCAATCCGACCCCTCTTAACAAAACTTCGCGACCGTGCTTGTCGACGATCGTTTTTCCTTGTGCGTGAAGATAGGGGTTCTTCATTGTTTCAGCGCTCCTTCCGAGATGCCTTTGAGGATGTTTTTCTGCAGAATCAGATAGAAGACGATCGCCGGCAGCATCGCCATGATCAGCACGGAGAGAATCGCCGGCCAGTCGTTGTTGCCATATTGCCCGAACAACATGTTGGTGGACAAAAGGATCGTATAGGTTTTACTGTTGGGGAGAATCAAGAGCGGAAGCAGGAAGTCGTTCCACATCCAGAGGGCGTTGGTGATGATGATGGTCGCGGTGATCGGCTTCAACTGGGGGAAGATGATCTTGAAGAACAGACGGAGATCGCCGCATCCGTCGATGCGCGCCGCTTCGTCCAGTTCGGGTGGGATCGACTTGATGAATCCGGTATAAAGGAAGATCGCCATCGGGACGCCCAATCCGATATAGATGATGCCTAATCCAAGTGTCTTTCCTTGCAGGTTGGTGACGTTGGCGATTTTCACCAAGGTGATCATGATCGAATGGAAAGGGATCAGCATCGAGAGTACGAATAAAGAGTAGTAGAAACCGCTCAGTTTCGATTTGACCCGGGCGAGCTTGTATCCGGCGATCGCCGAGAGAAGGACGATGCCGGTGCAACCGACGATGACGACGACCATGGTGTTGAGGAAACTGCGCAGGAAGTTGATTTTCTCAAACGCGATCAGGTAGTTGTCGAACTTGAAGTTCTGCGGGAACGCGAGGATGTTCGTCAGGATCTCACCCTGCGTCTTGCCTGAATTGAGGATCGCCAAGAGAATCGGGGATAAACTGAAGATCGAATACAGGATCAACATCAAAAGCACCAAGAGATTCCAACCCGTCATTTTTCTTTTCATCCGTCGATCTCCTTTTTCCGCATCAGTTTCAACTGGACGATCGTAATCACGAAGATGATCGCGAAGAGGACCATCGACTTGGCGCTGGCATAGCCATAGCGGTTGTTGAGGCTATAGGCTTCGGCGAAGATGTTCATGGCGATGACCTGGGTGCTTCTTCCCGGCCCGCCGCCGGTCAGCGAATAGACGACGTCGAACACTTTGAACGAATTGTTCAGAGTGACGAACACGCCGATCGTGATCGCCGGCATGATCGACGGGATGACGACGTTGCGGAACACTTGCCAGGCGTTGGCGCCATCGATGCTGGCGGCTTCCTTGAGCGTTTTGTCGACGCCTTGAAGCGCGGCGAGGTAGATGATCGTCAAGTAGCCGATCCCGCCCCAAAGACTGACGATGATGATGGCGATGAAGGAAAAGAAGGGGTCGCCGATCCAGGAAATGTCCATCAAGGCGGCATTGTTCAACTGTTGGGCGATGTAGGGAAGCGCTTTGGTGAAGATGAACATCCACATGAAACCGCCGATGATCATGCTGATCATGTTGGGCATGAAGACCAAGGTACGGAATAATGTTTTCGACCGGTTGCGCGATTCGATCGCGATGGCCAAGGCAAGGGAAAGGATGTTTTGAAGGACGACCATGATGAGGACGAACTTCAAGGTGAACGTGATCGAGTTGATGAAATCGGTGTCTTTCAAGATCGCGGCATAGTTCTTCAATCCGATGAAATCATAGTTCTTATTGAGACCGTTCCAATTCGTCAAGCTATACCAAAACCCTCCGATGGCCGGGGCCAGGGTGAACACCGAGTAGAAGAGTAGTGCGGGTAATATGAACAACGTTAGTTTCTTGTTGTTTTTCTTCATGGAAACCTCATTCCTTCGTAAAACTGCGGGCTTATTTTTGAAATAAGCCCGCATACTTCATTCGTTATTGACCGAGCGAGTTTTTCCAAACTTCATCGACTTTCGCGATGAACTGGGCTTTGGTGATCGTCTTTGCGTAATAGCTTTGCAACAGGGCGGCTTGTTCGGCCGTGACGGCTTGCGGTAAGCTCAGATCGCGGTAACCGCGGTTGAGCGCGACATAGGACATCGCTTCATCCGTCCACGGGAACACTTCGTAGTCATGGAATTTCGCGACCGGGTTGAACTTCAATTCTTCAAACAGGGCGGTCGAAGCTTCTTTGTCGAGGATGTAGTTCAGCAAATCCATGGCGACGTCTTTGTTCTTGCTGGTCGGGGAGACGGCCAAAGAAGTCGAGACGGAGAGGTTGATCAGCGCGCCGTCTTCGGAGTCGCTGGTCGGTAGCGGTGCGCAACCGATGTTCAGGTTCGGATTGATGTCGAGGATGGCTTGTGCCTGCCAGGTTCCTTGAACCCACATCGCAGCCTTGCCTTCCGCAAACGCAGCGGATGCCGCGGCGTTTCCGACTTCGAACGGTTTTTCCGTACCGTTTTCCATGATGATGTCGATGATATCGAAAATCTGGTCGATGTCGTTATAGGATGCGGTGCCGGCATTCATCTTCTCGACGAAATCCGGGTTTTCGCTGGTGACGACGCCACCGATGGCCAACGCGGTCATCAACTGCGGGATCCAAGATTCTTGGAAGGCCAACAGGAACGGCGTTTCATTGTTTTCTTTCAATACTTTGACGACATTCAGCATTTCGGCGATCGTATCCGGCGCCGTAAGGTTGTATTTCGCGAAGATGTCTTTATTGTAGAGATAACCCCAGGCGAGACTTTCCATCGGCAACGCGACGACTTTTCCGTCATACGTGACGATGTCTTTGACGTTTTCAAGCAGATCGGAAACAAACGGTTGACTCGATAAATCGCTCAGGTAACCCGCTTCGTAGAAGGAAGGGATATCCGCGATCGCATGCAAGGTAAACAAATCCGGGGCGTCGTTGGACGAGAGTCTGGCTTTCAGAATCTGAGCCGCCTGGTCGGAATTGGGCATTTCCAATTCGATCGTCACATCGATGTTCTTTTCTTCCAATTCTTTGGCTTTGAAATCCTCGAAATACGCTTCGAATTGTTCCTGGAAGCGCGGGAAGGTCATGAACACCTTCAGGGTCACTTTCTTCGGTTCGCTGACCGGAGCCTTACCACAACCGACGATGCCAAAGACAAGGAATAAAACCAATGCTGAGAGTAGTATAGATTTCTTCATTCTGTCCTCCTTGTTTCATGATTGAACCTACAGTCACATGATACTGTAAGCGCTTAACTTTGAAATTATCCGATACCGTCGTTTTGTCTTCTACTTTTTTGATATTTCCTTCTTTTCTAACGTATTCAACCATTCTTTGTATTCCCCCGGTGAACGATCGAACGTTTTCTTGAACATCTTATAGAAGTACGGGATGTTCTCAAACCCCATCAGTTCCCCGATTTCCTTCATCGAGTAATCCGTGGATCGGATCAGATCCACCGCGCCTTCCATCTTCTTACGCAGGATGTATTGCGTCACCCCTTCGCCGGTATGTTTCTTGAAGGTCCGGCTCATGTGCTCCTTACTGAGATTGAACATTTCGGCGACGTCGTTGAGCGATATCTGGTACATGTAGTGTTGGTCGATGAAATCCAAAACGGACTGGACGTCGCCCGAATATTTGAGACCGTGCACGGATTCGATCTGCATCATCACGTCGTGATAGACCTTTTTGACATCCTTCAGCATCCCGTCCAATGTTTCGCTTCGTACTTCCTCGACATCATAGGAAAAGTCGAAGCTTTGGGTCAAAAGGTACTGGGCGAGTTGGTTCAAGAGGCTTTGTTTCACCTTAGTCACCATTTCCGCCGTCTTGATGACGTCTTCGTAGAATTTCACGCCGTTCAGCGTGTGTTCGATCTCATCGCTTTCTCGTTTCAAGATGACCAGGTTAAGTTGCTTGAGGTAACGGTTGTAGTCCCGTTGGATCGTTTCATCCTGAAAAACCCGGCTGGCGGACAGATTGACGCGCTTGCTCCGTTTGATCTCGTCGATGCAATGGAGGATCGCTAGGTTGATGTCGTCTTCTTTGATCGGTTTGAGCAGGTACTCCACCGATTTGCTTCGGATCGCTTGTCGCAGGTAGGTGTAATCCTCGAATCCGCTCATGACGATCGTCTTGATCGAAGGATACTCGACGGAGACTTTCTTCAGCAATTCCACGCCGTTCAACCCCGGCATCTTCATGTCGGTGATCACAATGTCCGGTTGAAGAGACCGTATCAGTTCATACCCGTTGAATCCGTTCTCGGCTTCCCCGACCAGCGTACATTTCAAGGCGTCGTAGCGAATCAGTTTCTTCACGACCTCGCGCGACCATTTCTCATCGTCGATGATGATCAATTTATACATGCTTGCCCTCCGTTTTCCGCTTCGGTAAGGTTAAGACGATTTCCGTATACTTGTTCTCTTCGCTCAGGATCTCGAAATCGTACGCTTCCCCGAACAACAGGCGCAGACGAGCATCCACGTTCTTCATCCCGATCCCGAATTTCGTATCGTCGCTTAAAGGTTGGGCGTTCTTGAGGTTCCCCTTCAATGTTTCAAGCAGATCGAGAGGGATCCCTTCCCCGTTATCACGGACATGGATCTTGATCTGATGCTCCTCGTCCCGTATCCAAATCTTCAGTTCGCCTTTCGCCAAGGTCTCGTGCAGACCGTGTTCAAACGCGTTCTCCACCAAGGGTTGGATCGTGAACTTGGGGATCATGACTTCCGTCGCCGCCTCGTCCACTTCCACACTCGTTTCGATGCGATCCCCGAACCGCAGGTTTTGAATGTACAGGTAGTTCTTGATGTGTTTGACTTCATCACCGACGCTTACCAGATCGCTTCCCCCGCTGATACTGTAGCGGAACAGGTCGGCGATGATGTTGGTGATGTGGTAGATTTCATCGACATTGTGGGAAAGCGCGATGCCGCCGACCATTTGCAGGATATTGTAGAGGAAATGCGGGTTGATTTGAGCCTGCAGTGCCTTCAACTGTGCGTTTTTCAATTCGATCTCGCGCTTATACTCCTGGTCGATCAAATTCCTCGTCCGAAGCATCAAAACGTTGTATCCCGTCTCCAGTAAACCGATTTCATTCTGTTCATCGACTTCCCTCAACTTGAACGCCTCGATGTCGACGCTTTTCATCGTATTGGCCAAGGAGATGATCGGTTTGGTGATGCGTGTCGAGAAGACATAGGAAAGGACGATGGCCAAACCCACGAAGAGGATGGAGATCGCCAATCCGCCCAACAGGATCGAACTGGACCCGGTATCCACCACGGACATCGGGACGACCTTGATGACCTTCAATGCGCCGCTGCGCACGGAGGTGGTGAAAACGAATCGTTGGTCGATCGTCTGCATTTCCTTTTCGAAACCGATTTTCGCGAAATCAAGTTCGACCGGGTTCCCTCTTTGTAGAAGGATCCGGTTTTGAGAATCCAACAGGATGATCGAACTCTTTTCATCGATCTGCAGGATGTTGAGGAGCTGCGACGTAACGCTCTCCCGCAGTCGGATCGAGAGGTAACCGACCGTCACCCGGTCCTCGAACCGCTTGACGGCACGGCGGATGACGATGGATCCATCCATCCCTTCGAAATACATGTTCGCATCTTCCCACGGCAACGACTCGGCATTCAGCGCAGATACTCGCTGGATCGAGTTGTCGATGGAAAAGGTCTTAAGTCCCGCTTTCGTCCCGACGGAAAGGTTGTCGATGAACAAGGCGTTGGAATAGTAAAACACGTTCAGCAGATCGCGCATGTAGTTATAGGATTCAAGTTGCGTTTCCACATCTTCGTCGCCGCTGATTTCCAAATTCTCCATCAGATCGGGGTAGATCTGGATCGTGTTGAAAATCGAATCGGCACGCAGGTACAGATCGTCGATGAACTGGTTGGTCCATTCCATCTGGAATCGGTTGGAATCGACGATCTCGTCCTTCAAGGTGTTTTGAAGCGTGAAAATGGTAAACGACACGATCGCCAAGGTCGGCAGGATCGTGAAGATACTGATCAATATGGCTAACCGGACACGAATACTCAGGGTTCGTTTCATGTCGACCTCGCTTTACTTCTTTGATTCAGATTATATCATGAACCGTTCCCGGGATGGATTCGAGTTCGGATCGATTCGACGAAAAGACCTTCGGGAATCCGAAGGTCTAGAAGAATTCTTTGATCCCTTTGTTTAGTTCAAGGTGGTTGTACAGGGCGCCGATCAAGTTGGAGTCATTGGCGAACGCACACCGTTCGATCCGGGGCCGGATGATGGGCATCTGTTCGAAGGCCGTGATGTCGAAGAGTCGGTTCACTTTGCGTCGGATGGTTTCGATCAGCACATCCTGGGCGCTGATCCCACCCCCGATACTGAACTTCTCCACATCCAGGATGCATTGGATCGAGAAGATTCCGTTCGCCAAGGTTTCGCAGAACCTCTCGACCGTATTGATCGCATCTTCGTCATGTGCGTGATACGCCTCGAACAACATCCTTCCGTTGACATCGTGGATGTCGAGGTGCTTCTTGTCCGCGAAGGGTTGGAGTAACCCTGTGTTTCCGTTGAGTTCCCACCAACTATGCGGTTTCTCATCGAACGTATACAGGTTGTTAAGCAGACTGGAGAATTCCCCGGCGGCGTAGTTCAACCCGCGATGGAGTTTGTGATCGATGATGACCCCCCCGCCGATCCCCGTCCCAAGCAGGATGATGACGCCGTTCTTCACATCTCTCATGCTTCCCATCCAAAGTTCGGCCAAGGTCGCGCATTTCCCGTCGTTCTCGAAACTCATCGGAATGGGAACCCGTTTCGAAAGCAGGTCGCGCATCGGACAATCGACGATGTATTTCAACGCACCGCCCGAATACATATGACCGCGTTCCACATCGATGACACCGGGGACGCTAAAGGCGATCCCGCTGATTTTCTTCGCATACTTGTCATACAGGCGACCGATCGTTTCGATGAAATTCTCCAAGCTGTCACGGGGGACGGGAACTTCACCTTTTTCATGGATGACCGTTTTCTCATCCATCAATGCATACTTGATCATTGTACCGCCGACATCGACGGTTAAGTATTGTTTCATATAAGCCTCCCCTTACTCTTTTATTCTATCATAGAAAACGTTTTCATAAAGTGTTTTCTTTCCGTCGGAAACCTTCCTTCAACGGTTCAACGATCCATGCTTCTTACCGATCATCGTCATCGCTTTTTGACTTCAGCCCCTTCCTGCCTTTTTCCCAAGACATTGCGTAGAGAGAATGGTAAAATGATGAAAGCGAAGAGAGGGGTTAAGGTATGCGTATCCAAGCGATCCAACAAAGCATGGCCGAACTGGGTGTCCGTCGATTTCTGATCAGCGACCCCAAGGCCATCGAGTATGTTTTAGGGAAACGGTTCCATGTTTCCGAACGTTTCCTGGCATGTCTGTTTCAAGACGACGAGGTCGTTCTGTTTCTGAACCAACTGTTCCCATATGTCGACGATCGGATCGAAATCGTCCGTTTCCATGACATCGACGACCCGACCTTGCTTCTAACCAAGCGGTTGACCGGACACGATCTCTCAATCGATCGTCAGTTCGCTTCCGGGTTTTTACTCAAGTGTTTGAAACATCGCCCCGAGTTGGACGTTCGCGACGGTTCGTTCATCGTGGATCGGATCCGCGCCAAGAAATCGAAGGAAGAACAAGCCAAAATGCGTCTTGCCAGCCAAATCAACGATACGGTGATGGGGGAAGTGGTCGATCGACTGAAGGTCGGCGTGAGCGAAGTCGAAATCGCGGCGTTCATCCGCCAACGTTTCCTCGAGGTCGCGGACGGGGTGAGTTTCGATCCGATCGTCGCTTTCGGAAGCGCGACGGCCGATCCCCATGCCCAATGCGAAGACCGGAGACTGGAAGAAGGCATGCCGATCATCATCGACATGGGGTGTGTCAAGGACGGGTATTGCAGCGACATGACCCGTAGTTTCTCCCTTGGTAAACCCTGGAATCAAGAAATCTACGATACGGTCAAAGAAGCCAACCTGGCGGGAATCAAGGCCGTAAAACCCGGGGTGAAACTCTCGGAGATCGATACCGCCGCACGCAAGGTCATCGAAGACAAGGGATATGGAGCCTATTTCATCCATCGTCTTGGCCACGGGATCGGAACGGATGTCCATGAACCCTTTGATGTCAGCGGTGTCAGCGATATCGTCGCCTTCGAAGGCATGGTCTTCTCCATCGAACCCGGCATCTATCTCGAAGGACAAGGCGGTGTCCGCATCGAAGACCTCGTGTTGGTCAGCGCAGACGGTTGTGAAGTTCTGAATGCCTATCCTAAATCCAACGAGGTTCTCCCATGATCGAAACCGTCTTGTCCGTCTATCTACTATTATCGATCATCGGGTTCATCTTGGTTTATGTGGACAAACGAAAAGCGATCCGCCATGATTGGCGGATCCCTGAAAAGACCTTCTTCCTTTTAGGTTTAATCGGCGGTGCGACCGGAATCTGGGCGGGAATGTTTCTTTTCCATCACAAAACAAGAAAGACGAAGTTCGTCGCGATCTTGGTCGTCGACTTCATCTTCAACATCCTCTTCCTCTATTTTCTCTAAAAATCCCCGTTGCGGGGATTTTTCTATCTTCCGTTTTCAAACCGGGTTTGATACGCTTTGATTTCTTCCGGTTTCAAGGTCCGCAAGCGAAGCACATGGAAACTGGTCGCACTCCCGACCATGGTTAATCCGACGATCGCCCATGGGTTTCTCAGCCATAACATCGTCGCGATCAACGATAACCAAAGTAAAAGGGTCGCACTGATTTTCATCCGTATCGGGATCGCCTTGTAGTGGAGATAGTAGAAGATGTAGCTCCCTAAAATCCGATGTTCGACCAACCAGGTATACAGGCGCTTCGAGCTTCGCATATAGCAGTAGGCGCTAAGAAGCAGGAGCGGGGTGGTCGGAAGCAGGGGGATGAAGATCCCGATGATCCCCAGACCCAACGAGATCGTTCCGATCGATAGAAATAGAAATCGGATGAACGGGCTTTGTGTCATATCCTACCTCCTTGATTCGCCTATTCTACCATAAACCGGCGGAATCGTGTCTGCGGATGATATGAAAATCCTCCATCGTTGGATGGAGGATTGACTCATTCATTAAAATAGGCAGCGATGAACTCGTGGTTCGACTTCAGGACGTCGTTGGCTTCCGTCGTGGGATCATACCAGAACTCGGCGACATACATCCGTACACCCAAGTCCATGCATGTCTTGAGGGCGGTCTTGAAATCCACGTGCCCTTTTCCAAACGGAATCTCGCGATACTTCCCGACGACCGTCTCTTTGATGTGGACGGCCACGATCCGGCCTTGACCCGAATGCAGGTCATCGACCAATTCGGTACGGTAGAGTTTCGCGGCGTTGGTGCAGTTCCCCAAGTCGGGATAGACGTTGAGGTAGGGCGAGTCGACCGCGCGGACGACCGCCATCGCTTTGGAGACCGTATCCATGAAGGGGGTTTCCATCGTTTCAAAGCCCAGCAGGACCCCGTGTCGCGCCGCGATCTCCACGCATTTCTTCAGGTTCTCCAAGAAACGCTTGCGTGTCACGGGACTGGAATCTTCATAATAGACATCGTAGCCGGCCAATTGGATGATGCGGATGCCCAGGCATTCCGCCAGTTTCGCGGCTTTCGTGAAGATGTCCAACGAACGCATCACCGTTTCCGGATGTTCGCTGCCCAATGGATACTTGCGATGTCCGCTCAGACACATCGTACGGATCGGCATCCCCGTCAGTTTGACGGCGTTGAGGACGGTCGAGGCGAAGTTGGCGTCATCCAAGCGCGCCAGTTTCTCGTCGGTCTCGTCGATGCTGATTTCGATGAAGTCATAGCCGGCATCCTTGGCGGCGACGCATTTATTTACCCATGTCCAATTGGAGGGCATGGCTTTTTCATAACAACCCAGTCGGATATCACTTCTGGCCATAGTACGCCCCCGGACCATGTTTACGGAGATAGTGTTTCTTCAACAATTCTTCCTGCATCGATCCGATGTTCGGGTTCAGCATCAAATCATGCCACGCCATCATCGCGACCTCTTCCAACACGACGGCGTTATGCACCGCTTCTTCCGGGCTTTTCCCCCAGGTGAAGGGTCCGTGCGACGCCACCAAGACGGCAGGTACGCTCATGAGGTCGATCTTGCGGTCGCGATATGTCTCAAGGATGACCTTCCCGGTCTCCAATTCATAATCCGAAGCGATCTCTTCCGAAGTCAACACGCGTGTGCACGGGATGGACCCGAAGAAGTAATCCGCATGCGTGGTCCCCAAGGCGGGGACGTCGCGTTTCGCCTGGGCGAACAAGGTCGCCCAACGGGAATGGGTATGGACGATCCCGCGGACGCGGGGATCGTTACGGTAAATCTCAAGATGGGTCGGAGTATCGCTGGACGGTTTGTATTTCCCCCCGACGATCTTCCCTTGAAGATCGACGACGACGATATCCTCCGCGGTCATGGAATCATAGTCGACGCCGGAGGGTTTGATGGCGACGACGCCCAGTTCAGGGTCGTATTCGCTCACATTCCCCCAGGTGAAGGTGATCAAACCGTATTTGGGTAACTGGAGGTTGGCGTGGAGAACACGCTCTTTCAGTGCCGTGTACATGTTAGCCCTTCGTGGTGAAGACGGCCGCTTCCCCTTGTTCCCGGTTGCATACCAAGATATGGTCGCCGTCTTGACGATTCACAACGAAAATATTGGAAGGACCGAAGCCTGTTTCAAGGACCGTGGTGACGAAGCCTTTGGTTTCATCATAGCGGATCATGAAGAGTTCTTTGTTTAGGCGACGCGCCGCACCCAGGAGGGTCGGAATGCCGTTGAGTTTCCCGCCCCATACGACGTGGGCGAAATCCAACTCACCGGGATAGCGATAGACTTCGACGTATTCTTTTCCGATGAGTTTATTGACGACATAGGCGTTGCCGTGGAAGGGTTCGATCGTGATGAGTTCATCCTTGCCGTCCCCGTCGATGTCGAAGACGCTGATGTCGCTGACGCGACGGTCCATCAGTTGGGTGACGTTCCAGTCGAGATCGCCTTCCCCCGGAGGAATCAAGGCGAAAACCCCTTCGTCGGCCGTGAAGAAACCGGCGAGTTTGCCTTCCCATTTCCCGCGTGAATACCCATGATGGCGGGTCAGTTTGTCTTTGACGGATTTGAGTTCCATCGGTTTCGTCCAATGGTCGGGTAAAACCCCGACCAGGATCTTCCCGGGATCGGACCAATCGTCGCGATCCTGTTTGCTGGTGCAGAGCGACCCGGCGACGAAATACGTCACGCCGTCCCGGTGAAGCAAGTCGAAGCGATGGACATAGGGAAGATCGATGAACGGATGGACCACCCAGGCTTCGTCGATATATTCTGCCCAAACGATTTTCGCATTGGGTGCGTTGAAAGTCGGGAAGAATTCCTGGACGGCAAGGAACTGGTTGGGTTTCCCCGGGATCGGTACGATGGACATCGTCCCCCCCGGTCCTTCCCACACGGTGCCGTTCAGTTTGAAATCGTCGCTAAAGTCCAAACAAACCCCTTTGTCTTCGGTCGCAAAGAGATAATGCCACTTCCCGTCGATCTGCATCGCGGAAGTGCTGTAACACTTGAAAATGTCGGCGCAATGGTGCTTCGTGTATTCCATGGTTTTCCTCCTGTGAAAAACGGATCAAAAATTGATCCGTCGGGTTTAGGCAAACGAGCTCTTCAAATCATCGATCGATTTCGCGGCGATGAGTTTCGCAACGTTCGCTTCATCCGAAAGCATATCGACAAGCTTGACGAGATTGGCCAGGTGTTCATCCGGGTCTTTCGCCGCGAGGACGAAGAAGAGACGGGCGTCCTTCTCGGGATTCCCCGGTTCAAACGAAACCGCTTGTTCGACCTTCATGAAACAAATCGCACTGCGGTTGACCCCCGGTCCTCCGGCTAAGGAGTGGGGGATCGCGATGTCGGGGGCGATGACGATGTAGGGTCCGTGCGTTTCGACGCACTTGATGACATCGGCCACATATTGTTCGGTGATCGATCCGTCCGCAACCAAAGGGGTGCAGGACTCGGCGACCGCACTGCGCCATTCCGGGAAAGACTCCCGGAAGATGACGCGATTCAGTTCAATCAGTTCATGGATCATGGTTGGATCCTAGAGGAACGAAACATACGGGATGTTCGGTTCGTTGGCGAACGCATCGGCGAAGCCGCGCGGATGGTGATAGGCACGTTTGGCCTTGTCATCGGGGAAGACGAATTTGCCGCCCACTTCCCAGATGAAGGGGAGGAACTTGTATTGAAGGCGATGTTTGCGCATTTCGAAAAGCACGTCGATTTCGCGCGGATCGGCCATCATATTCGTCCAAACGTCGTGGTGGAACGGGATGATGACTTGCGTGTTGAGCGCTTCGCCCATACGCAGGATGTCGCTGGAGGTCATCTTGTCGGTCAAGCCGATCGGGTTTTCCCCGTAGGATCCCAGTGCGACGTCGATTTTGTTTTCTTTGCCGTGTTTGGCATAGTAGTTGGAATAATGGGAGTCGCCGCTATGATAGAGGTTGCCACCCGGTGTCTTGATCAGGTAGTTGACGGCGCGCAGATCCATGTCGCTCGGGCAGGTGCCCCAGAGATTGTCCACGGTCGGCGTCGTGATCAACACGGTACGGTCGAAGGAGTCCAAGACAAGGATTTCCATGTCTTTGATTTTGACGACGTCGCCCGGTTTGACGACTTTGCAGCGATCGGCGGGAACGCCCCATTTCGTCCAGACATCGACGCAGAATTGCGGACCGATGAAAGGGACGGAAGGATCGCAGTTTTTCAGCACGGCCGCGGCGAACGTGATGTCGATATGGTCGTTATGATAGTGGGTGGAGAGAACGGCATCGATTTTCTTGACGCCAAACGGATCCAAAACGAACGGTGCGGCGCGCAGATTCGGTTGAAGATCGCGTCCTCCGGTCATTCTCGCCATCTGATGGGTCGGATCCATCTGTTTTACTTTTTTGGTGCGTTTTCCGTTTCCGGTCCAGAAGTCGATGGCGATGTTCGCATCGCCGGGGGTTTTGACCCAGATGCCGGTGCATCCAAGCCACCACATCGCAAACGTACCCGGTTGGACAACTTCTTCGTCGATTTCTTCGTTCAGCCATGTGCCCCATTCAGGGAATGTACTGAGCACCCACGATTCGCGGGTGACTTCGTCGATTTTACTCATGATCGTGTTCCTCCGTCTTGATCTACATCCATATCATAGAGCAAGAAAAAACGTAAATCAAGTATTTAATGATTTATTTGTATAATATTTATGATTTATTTGTGAAGTTAACCCCTATCATTTACTATTCGTTCATTTAATTGTTCATTAAATGAATTTTGTGTAGATGGAGGGTGCAAGCATAAAAAAAGAGCCGACTGGGTGGGGGATTTGTCGGCTCCGAGGGGATTGCCCTCAATCAGATTATACACTCTCGAACGTGGGAAAGTGTAGAATAAAAACACAATTTTTATGCGATAAGCGAGCGTAAATAAGCATAAATCAGATCATCCAGATCGCCATCCATGACTTTCTGGACGTTGGAGTCCTTGTATTCCGTCCGATGGTCGTTGACCATGGTATAGGGGCAGAAGACGTAGGAGCGGATCTGCGATCCCCATTCGTTGGCTTTCTGCTCACCTTTGATTTTCGCCAACTTCGCTTCGTTCTCTTCGACCATCCTCTGATAGAGTTTACTCTTCAGCATGTTCATGGCGTTCTCACGATTGTTGAGCTGGGAACGTTCGGTCTGGCAGTTGACCACGATGCCGGTCGGCTTATGGTAAAGACGGACGGCGGAGGAGACTTTATTGACGTTCTGACCGCCGGCGCCGGAGGCGTGGCGGGTTTCCAATACGATATCGTTGGGGTCGATGGTGATCTCGACTTGTTCATCGAACTGAGGCATGACATCCAGACTACAGAAGGAAGTATGGCGGCGCCCTGAAGAATCGAAGGGGGAGATGCGCACCAGACGGTGGACCCCTTTCTCCGCTTTCAGATACCCGTAGGCCATGTCGCCTTCGACCAAGAACGAAACGGACTTGATGCCGGCTTCGTCGCCTTCTTGATAGTCCAAGACCGAAACCTTCCAACCTTTACGGTCCGCCCAGCGCGTATACATGCGATAGAGCAGTTCCGCCCAATCCTGCGATTCCGTCCCGCCGGCTCCCGGATGCAATTCCAGGATGGCGTTGTTCTTGTCATAGGGATGGCTCAGCAACAACTTGATCTCGAAATCTTCGAATTCCTTCTGTGCATCCATCACTTCGTCTTCCACCATCTTGGCCATGTCGTCGTCGAAATCCACTTTCAGCAGATCGACCGTTTCTTCCATGGAAGCATAGCGGGTTTGGAGGCGGTGGTAACTCTCGACGATGTCCTTGTGGCCGTTCATCTCATCGATCAAGCCTTGGGCTTTCTTGCGATCATCCCAGAACCCTTCGGCCATCATCAACTCTTCAATTTCTTTTATTCTCTTTTCGCGCCCTGCCGAGTCAAAGTGAGTCACCCAACTGCTCGAGTTTATCCCTGACCTTCAGGACGCCTTGTTTCATTTCATACAGTTCCATTACTTTTTCTCCTCGAATTTGATCTTCACATTCAAACAGAACGCGACGACTTCCTGCGAAATCCGCGCCAGCATATCTTCAAACAGTTCGAACCCTTCCTGGACATACGCCTGCAACGGATTGCTTTGGGCGTAGGAGCGCAGATGGATCCCGTCACGCAGTTTACTCATGGTGTCGATGTGTTCGACCCAGGCACGGTCGACCAGCTTCAAGGTCATCGTTTTCTCGATTTCCTTCATCGGTTCTTTGATGCGTTCGATCTTCGTTTCATAACTCGCCCATACTTTATCGATGGCCAGCGCTTCCACTTGGGGGATCGTCTTGTCGACGAGGTCTTCCTGTGAAATCCCGGCATCCTTGAATCCGATCTTTTCCAATCCGAGCAGGAAGCCTTCGATGTCGATCTTGGGTTCGCGTCCGCTCTTGTCGGTATGCGACTTCACGGTGTTGAGGACCACCCGGTCGAACATGTCTTTGACGACCGCATGCACGTCTTCGTGTTCCAGGATGAAATTGCGTTGTTGGTAGATGATTTCGCGTTGTTGCCTCAGCACGTCGTCATAATCCAAGAGCGTCTTCCGAATGTCGAAGTTGACCCCTTCGACCCGCTTCTGGGCGCTGGAGATGGACTTGGTGATCATCTTGGATTCGATGGGGACATCCCCCAATTGATTGAATAACATGGAATAGCGCTCGCTGCCGAAACGAACCATCAGTTCATCTTCGACCGAAACATAGAAACGGGAATATCCGGGATCGCCTTGACGGCCGGAACGTCCACGCAACTGATTGTCGATGCGGCGGCTTTCATGCCGTTCGCTTCCCAATACGGCCAATCCGCCCAATTCACGGACGCCCTGACCCAGTTTGATGTCGGTGCCGCGGCCCGCCATGTTGGTGGCGATGGTGACGGATCCGACATGACCGGCTTTCGCGATGATCTCGGCTTCACGGGCATGGTTCTTCGCATTCAAGACTTCATGACGCACCTTGCGCTGCGTCAGGAGTTTACTGACATATTCGCTGGTTTCGACCGCGATCGTACCGACCAACACGGGTTGGCCTTTCTCATGCAGTTCCATGATCTCGGTGATCAAGGCATCGAACTTCGCCTTGCGGCTCCCGAACACCGCATCCGGATAGTCCTCACGGACGACCGGCTTGTTGGTGGGGATTTCCACGACGCGCATGTTGTAGATGGAACGGAATTCTTCTTCTTCGGTTTTCGCCGTCCCCGTCATCCCGCACAATTTCGCATAGAGACGGAAGAAGTTCTGGTAGGTGATGGTCGCCAAAGTCGACGTTTCCTGTTTGATGGGTACGTTTTCCTTCGCTTCGATCGCCTGATGCAAGCCGTCCGAATAGGCACGTCCCTGCATCAACCGTCCCGTGAATTGGTCTACGATGATGATTTCTTTGTCTTGGACGACATATTCCACATCCTTCAGCATGATGTAGTTGGCTTTCAGCGCCATATACAGATGGTGGACGAGGTTGGTGTTGGACAAATCGTACAGGTTGTCGATGCGGAACGCTTTTTCCGCCGCATGGACACCCGATTCGGTCATCTGCACGGTCTTCCCTTTGATGTCGATCTCATAGTCCTCGTTCTCGACCAGGTTCTTTACGAAACGGTCGGCTTGGATATAGAGGTTGGCGGTTTGTTTCTGCCCGCCCGAAATGATCAAGGGGGTTCTGGATTCATCGATCAAAATGGAGTCGACTTCGTCGATCAGCGCGACGTTGAGCGGACGTAGCACGCGGTCCTGGATCGTCGTGACCATGTTGTCGCGCAAATAGTCGAAGCCCGCTTCCGCATTGGTCGTATAGGTGATGTCGCACAAGTACGCTTCACGTTTCTGCTTCGGGGTCATCGCCCGGACGTTCAATCCGACGCTCAAGCCAAGGAACTGGTGGATGGCACCCATCCACTTCGCATCGCGTCCGGCCAGGTATTCGTTGACCGTGACGATATGGACGCCCTTCCCGGTCAAGGCATTGAGGTAGACGGGCAAAACCGAAGTCAATGTTTTCCCTTCGCCGGTTTTCATTTCGGCGATGTCGCCTTGGTGAAGGACGATGCCGCCCATGACCTGGACAAAAAACGGGTACTCCCCGATCACTCTTCTTGCGGCTTCACGCGCCGTCGCGAACGCTTCCGGCAGCAACGCATCCAGGCTCGCCCCGTCCAGGATTCTCTGTTTCAGTTCAGGGGTTTTCGCCTTCAATTGTTCATCGCTCATCGCAGCGTATGTTTGGGCCAAAGCATCGACTTCCTTGGCTCTCTTTGTAATTTCGTCTAAGCGTTTTTTATCGACGCTAAACAACTTGTCGAGTAGGTTCACTAGGATCTTCCTCCGATTCTTCTTTAGTATTGTACCATGCCCCAAGGCAAACAAAAAGGGTTGGAATCAACCAACCCTTCTTGCAACTAGATTTTGGTAATCTTGTGAGCTTGTAAGCCACGGTCGCCTTCGATCAGATCGAATTCGACTTCGGTGCCTTCTTCGATGGTCTTGAATCCATCCATTACCAATTGTGAGTAGTGGAAGAATACATCGCGATCGTCAGCCAACTTGATGAAGCCATAGCCTTTTTCTTTGTTAAACTTTTTTACTTTGCCTTGCATTATAAACCTATACCTTTCTTCTGTAGTCTGTGCTACTGTGTTCATTATACATTATGTTGGAAAAATTGCAATAATTTTACGATTCAAAGGTTGAAAGCGCTTTTATCCTCCGCTTTTTTCGCCTTACCCCTCCCTTTTTCCTCACGTTTTAGGAAATTTGGATGGATTGCGATGCATACATGTGTCAAAGAACGCGCGTTTTCACGCAATAATCCGCTACAGGCCCGCATCGAAGACCCCGTCGTGACGATGTCGTCGAAGAGAAGGATGTCTTTCCCTTCCACCAACATCGGATTCGCCAAATGCATCTCATGTTGGATTTCCCTTCGCATCGCGGCGGATCGCAGGCTCTGCTTCTCATCGGACAGTTTCTCGAGGACGTCGACCCGTACCAAGCGACTCTCCCCCAAGATCGTATGCAAGGTCATGAATCCCCGCTCTTCCCTTTTCTTCTTCGAGGAGGGGACGCAGACGATCGTCTTCCCCTTGAATTTCTTGTCGAAGGTTCTGTGGACGGGATGCAGGAAGAGTTTGCCCAAGACTTGGTCATGCGCTTCTTTGTAGCGGTGGAAAAGCGTCGACATCCTCTCGTCGAATTCATAGTAGGCGTACACCTTCATACCATCGACGTCGACCCATCGTTCGACTTTTTTCAGCGAGTTCCGACACGCTTTACAGAGCACGTCCTCCGTGAGGTAGACATCGATGAAGGTCATGCCGTGGGTCAAAGGCTTGAAGCAGAGAAGGCATCTTTGTTCGATCGAAGCAAGGTGTTCATACAATTGAGACAGCTTCGTGACGTGTATCCGCAAAGAAACAACACCTCGCCTTTCGGGTATTTTGCACTCCGGCCCGCCCTGCCGGCGATCTGAACTAACGACGCTTCGTTGAACACCGGATGGTGGGCCATCACCACGCAGACTTGGGCGTTCTCGAAAGTGACGCCCCGCTCAAGAACCGTCGTGCAGAGGAGAACGCCGTTCTCGTTGTTCGCGAATTCATCGATCCTTTCCTGCAGGTCTTTGCTTTTCGCGCTCACCTGCTTCCACCCGAAAAGACGTGCGATGAACTCGGCCTGACGGATCGTCGGGGCGAAAACCAGTTTCCTCCCTTTCGTCCGCATCGCCCACCGTTTCAACAGAATGAGTTGGATAGCATACGGGGCGCAACGAATCGACGGGACGGGAAGAGGATGTCCATGGGGGCGTGCATTCACCTTCACTTCGACCATCTCTTGCTTCTTGACCCGTCGCAACATTTTCCGATCCGGAGTGGCGGTAAGATAGATCATCCGCCCGCGGCACACCATTTTCGCAAACCCCTCCAACAACTCATCCCCGACATAAGGGAAAGCATCGGGTTCATCGAGAATCAAAAAATCAAACTTTTGAGGAAAACGATAGAGCTGATGGGTCGTGACGACGAAGAGTTGGGCGTCGAGGATGTTCGTGTGCCCTTCGCAGATCGCCTGGACCTTGATTCCGGGGAAGGCTTCGGCCAAGCGTTTGGCGAGTTGAAGGACGACTTGTTTACGGGCGATCGCCAATCCGATCGTTTTCGACGCTTCCAGCGTCTTCGCGATCGTTTCATAGACCAACTCCGTTTTCCCGGCTCCGCAAACGGCATTCACCAAGACATCTTTCGATAACGATGCCTGATAGATTTCCCGTGACGCTTTCCTCTGCGTTTCGCTCAAGCGAAACGGAAGATGGATCGACACTTCCCCGGTATTCGGTTCAATATCGGCGATGTCCCCGGTGAATCCGATACATCGACGGCAAACCGTCTTTCCTTGGTAGACCGCGAAGTATCGTTTCGATCGATTCCCGCATCGCATGCATTCCATTTCCCCACCCCTCCCTTTTAGGGATGAATGTGGACATTCCCTGAATCTTCGCTACAATGAAGTCAGAAGAGGTGAACGACATGATTCAATTGAAGAAAGCAAGCGTGAAGGATGCGGCGGTCTTGGTCAACTTGATCCAAGAGTTGGCGGAATACGAGAAATTGGCGGAGCAGTGCGTCATCACGGAAGAGTTGATGAAGAAAGCTCTGCGAAGTCAAACCGCCCGCGGACTCATCGCATGGCAGAAAGACGTCGCGGTCGGCTATGCCATCTACTACATCACTTTTTCCACTTTCACCGGTCTGCCGAGCCTGTACCTTGAAGATCTCTACGTGAAACCCGAGTACCGCTCCCAAGGCATCGGCACCCTGTTTTTCGTCGAACTGGCCAAGATCGCCAAGAAACGAAACTGTCAACGCATGGACTTTGTCTGTCTGACATGGAACACCCCTTCCCTAGATTACTATCGATCCTTGGGTGCCGTCGTGCTCGAGGACTGGCATTTGGTCCGGATGGAGAAAGAGGCGATTTCATCGCTTCACGAGACCATTCTTTAGGGTTAAACGCTAAGTTAAGGGGTATGGGTTGTAATGGGGACGAAAAAGGACTACGATTCAAGAAGATAGACAATCAAGAAAGGAGATTCACATGGGAAAAGCCATCCAGGATCTACGGAATGAACATACGTCGATCCATCATGTACTGAATCTCATGGATCGGATGTTGATGGATTATACGAGCCAACCTTCCGTTAAGCTACGTTACTATAATGAATTGACGACTTTCTATAAGGTGTTCGCCGATGCTTGCCACCACGGTAAGGAAGAGCGGTATCTCTTTCGTTATCTTCACTCGCTCAACGACGAGAAAATCGATGGGATTTTGGAAGAACTGAAGGGTGAACATACACAGGCGAGACTTTGGGTCGCCCAGATGGATGACGCCCTCACCGTCGAGGATCTCAACGAGTTCGCACGGTGCGCCCGGGAGTATCGCAACCTATTGACCCTACACATCGAAAGGGAAGATCGGTTCTTCGCGCTGATCGACGGGATGATGACGGACGAAGTTCAGCGGGTGATTTTCTCCGAGTTCGAACTTCATGAGGAAGACGTGATCGGATACGGGGTCCATGAAGAGTTGCATAAGATGATCGACCAATGGGGGGAAATCTTCAGCAGGAAGTAAGAAGGGTGATGTCCTTCTTTTTTCAGTCAGATCATACATAAAACGGATTGTGTACACTAAAATTATATGATAGTGTTTCAATATGATATGGTTCAGGTATAGATAGTTAAATTACGATTTGTGATTTGATGAATTCGTACTTGAAGGCAATTAAGGGGAAAACATGCGAAGAAAGTACTTAACACTATTATCATTCGTTCTAGTATTGGTTTTGGGTGGTTGTTCAAGTTCAAGTCAGATGAAGGCGTTAGAAGAAAGGGTTGCTTCGCTTGAAGCAGCGATTGAAATTTTAACGACAAAAGCTGACGAAGTGAATGTATATGGATCAGGCATCTATTATTGCCAGCCTCCCTATTATGGGATCTATAGCATTCAGTTTGTGAAGTCGGATGTAATTCGAGTTTTTGGATATGATGATGATGAAATATCTGTCAATCGAAACAACTATTTTGAAGTTAAATCGACTTCAAAAGGTGTATTTGAATTAACTAGAGATATTGTTTTACCTGATACTTATGGAATATATGATTTAGCGTTTGTAGCATCAATATTTAACACTAATGATAATCTACTGAAAACTATAAAAATTTCTGATGATCATGAAAAACTTATCTATGGCGATGATCCAGCACAGCACTTTTGTTTATTAAATACAAAATATGTTGAAACCTATGAATAATCGATAAAACGGATTACTATACTCGACGAAGCAAATGCTGCGTTTTTAGTTGAATAATAAAAAAGAAGAGTCAGTTCTCTTCTTTGGGCCACGGATTCAATTGTTCACCGATGACGAAGACCGCTTCGTTGGCGATGCTGGCCATCGGGCTATCCGAAAGCGAATCGGAATAGAAGACCTCGATGACCGCATCGGGGTAAAGTTTACGGAAACGTTTGACTTTCTCTTCGCCGAAGCAGTTCTTGCCGGTATAGACTCCGTTGCGTTTGTCGACACGGGAGGCGATCAGTCGTACCCCCAATTCCCTGCAGATCGGTTCTAGCATGAACTCGGGGGAAGCGGAGACGATGATGTCGTCTTCTTTTTTCGTGGTCGCATAGAACGCTTTGATCTTCGACTGGTTGACTTTCCAAAACCCGTCAAGTCGCTTATCGATGTCGGGGATGAAACGGAAATAGGCATAGAAGACCTGCTTCATCAAGGTCTTGTCGATGAGTTTGAGCTTATACAACACCCCGGCCATCAGTTGGGATGGCCAAAGGAGGGCGATGACCCAGGATTTCGATAGGTTGTAGGCATAGAAATCGATCGAGGAATCCCCGTCATAGATGGTTTTATCGAAGTCGTAGACGTTCATTTGTATTTCCCTTTCGACCAATCGGGTGCGTCGGGGTTCTTGGCGAAGGTCTGGTAGCTCGTATAGAGATAATAGAGAATGATGAAATGGATCGCGATCGTCAACAGGACCGGAAGCTGGGTGAGGATGTTCTGGTACCAATAGACCAAAAACAAGGTGTCGACGAGGAAGAGGATGAAGGCGATCATGAACCACTTCGCACTGGTCTTCGTTTTTACCCAGGCGAGGGCGTAGATCGCGATCAACCCGACGCCAAGCAAAACGACGAAGAGGACGCTGACGCTGAATCCATACTCGACCATCATCGCATGGGCGACGACGGCGAGGAATTGGGGAAGGAAGGCGGAATACGGGGAATCCATCTGGATTCCGAATAAGAGAAGAACGAAGTAGATGCCTGTCAATATCGTCATCAGCAGGAGGGTCATGCGGCCCATCTGTAGTTTACGGACTACTTTTTCCATCGGTTGTTACTCCTTGAGTGTCGTCATCATTCTATCATGATTCGAGTTTGGACTCAAAGCGGGATGTCTTCAAGTTTTACATTAAGGGATAGACGCAAAAGAAAAGACGTGTCGCACGTCTTCTCTGGTCATATCATTTGGGGAAGTTGAGGATGAATTCGCTGCCTTTGCCGGGTTCGCTTTCGATCGTGATGGTCGCCCCGTGCATTTTCAGGAAAGACTTCGCCATCGCCAACCCCAAACCGAACCCTTCCGTCTTTTCTTGTCCTTTGACGCGATAGAACGGTTCGAAGATGAGGTCCAGGTTTTCCTTGGCGATCCCGATCCCCGTATCCTTGATGGACACGACGAGTCCGTTCTTGTCTTGGGAGAGGGTTAGGTCGACGCTTCCGCCTTCGCGGTTGTATTTGACGGCGTTTTCCACGATGTTGTAGAGGGCGCGGTAGACCAACACTTCGTTGCCCGGGATCTTGTCGACCGACGGGATGTCCCCGTTCAGGTTGACGTGATGGTTCTTGGCATAGAGCGCCAGGTCTTCCATCACATCGGAGAGGACCATGTCGAGCGAGACTTGGTCGTCCATGCCTGCGCTTTCGACGCTGATCGAATCCAACAAGGTTTCGATCAAGGCGTTCATCTTCCGAACCGAGTTCTCGATGACGCTCAAGGTCTGCTTATAATCATCCACGTTCTTACGTTCTTGGTCGTTGAGGACGTCGATATGCGTCTTGATGACGGCCAAGGGGGTTTTCAATTCATGGGCGACCGCCGCGTTGAAGCGTTTTTGCGTCGCCGCCGCGTTTTCCAGTTTCGCCAACATCGTGTTGAACGAGTGGGTCAGATCCTGCACTTCGCGGGTGGAATCGCTCAATACGATGGTGTCCCCGATTTCGGCGTTCGCGAACTTGACTTGTTCGTTGAGGTTGCGGAAAGGTTTCAAGGTCCGTCCGCTGGAGACATAGGCCCCCACCCCACCCAACGCCGCGATCAGCAACAAGACCCCGGCGCTCATCCACATCAAGCGGTCGAACGAGGCGTCGATTTGTTCCTGGATGGCGGTCGCCTGCGCGATCGCCGCATCGTATTGTGCTTTATCGATGGTGGTGTTGGCTTCGATCTCTTCGGAAGTATCCATGAAATTATAGTACTTGGCGGACCGTCCGAGTTCCGACGCCATCGAGGGGAAGGTGGCTTTCAGCGACATGAACATCGTGAACCCGCCTAAAACCAACAAGGACAACATCGTCGTGAGTCCGTTGCGTACACGTACGTCGAGTTTGCGTTTCATGGGTTCCCTCCTTTCGCGTCGAACCGATACCCGGATCCTTTGACGGTCTGGATGACCGTCATGCCTCCCGTCGCGGACGACAACTTCTTGCGAAGCGAATAGATATGCACCCGCATCACATCGCTGAACGGATCGGCTTCTTCGTTCCAGATGTGTTCAAGCAACTCTTCGCTGCTGATGATGCGGTCGCTGTTGCGGACAAGATAACTGAAAATGGCATATTCCTTGAGGGTCAACGGGACGTCTTTGTCTTGGTATTGGACCCGGTGTAAGGCAAGGTCCACCGCGAAGTCCCCTTGTTTGAGGATGGTGGGTTTGGAGTTGAAGTCGCGGCGAAGCAGGGCGCGGATCCGCGCCTTCAGTTCCTGAAAGTCAAACGGCTTCGTCAAATAATCGTTCGCCCCAAGATCCAAGCCTTGGATGCGATCGTCGATCGAACGGTTCGCGGAAAGGATGATGACGCGAACCTCGGTGTCTTTCTCACGAAGTTGCTTCAACAGGTTCAAGCCGCTCTCATCGGGCAGGTTGATGTCCAAAACGACCAAATCATACTCGTTGATACCGAAGAGTTCCGATGCGTCGCGACCGTTATAGGCGCTATCGATCGCATATCCGTCTTTTTTCAAGCCTTTTTCCAAGGCGTCGACCAATTGGACTTCATCTTCAACCAATAGAATGCGCATCGTACTCTCCTTTCTGAAAGTCAAACACCAAAGCGGGGCTTTGGTGATGACGACTATTTCTTCTTGTTGCGGAAAGCCAATAAGGTCAATCCGGCCATGCTAGCGATCATCCCGACCCCTGCGGCGATGCCGTTCGCATTCGCTGCGAACTGCGAACCGTTGGAGGCGAGGTCCGCGGTGATGAAGTAACGGATTCCGTCATCTTCGATCGCTTCTTCATCGGAGTCGGTGCGTTTGATCCAATCTTCCGGAACGACGCTGCCTTCTTCATCGACGACGACATCGGGGGCTTCATCGACGGGTTTTTCTTCAACGACAGGCACTTCTTCGGTCGGCTTCTCTTCGACCGGGACTTCTTCGACAGGATCGACCGGGGCGGGATCGACGGATTCTTCACCCGGATTTCCAGGTTCGCTTCCTTCGCCTTCGCCGGTACCGATCGAATCGGTCACGCAGGTTTCCACGCCGTCGGAACTGACCGTGCAGGTAGCGCTGCCTTCGCCTTCCATCGCCAACGCCGGCAGGATCATCAAGAACAGCAAGACGGCGCTAATGAGGGAGAATGTAGAGAAACGTTTGAATTTCAACATAGGATCACCTTTCTTGGAGGGTTTCCCCTTTAAGTGTCCATAGTATACCAAACCCTTCGTTAAGATAACGTTAATGAAATCGGGAAGCGTCGATCATTAGATTGGAGACTTGGATCGAGAATTCAAGCGGGTTATCGATGGGTAATCCTTCGATCAACAAGGCTTGGTTGTAGAGGACTTTCGCATAGTTGTCGATCTTCTCGGGATCGTGTCGATGGATTTCCTTGATGGCTTCGAAAAGCGGATGCCCGGCGTTGATCTCCAGAATCCTGCCCGCCTTGAGGTTGGGGTTGGCATCGGGCATTTGCGACAACACCTTCTCCATCTCAAAGGATAAACCATCCGCGCTGACTAAGCAAACGGGATGCGTTTTCAGCCTCGTGGAGAGTCGTACGTCCTGTACGCTGGCGCCCAGTACCTCTTTGATTTTGGTTAGCACGTCTTTGCTTTCTTCGCTCTTCTTCTGGATTTCTTCCTTTTCTTCCGTACTCGCGATGTCCAGTTCGCCTTGGTTGATCGACTTGAACGTCTTTTCTTTATAGGTGTGCAGGATCTGTAGGACGAATTCATCCACATCCTCGGTCAGATAAAGGATTTCGAAGCCTTTCTCGCGCACCCATTCGCTTTGCGGGACCGCGGCGCATTTCTCGACCGTTTCCCCGGAGACGAAGTAGATTTCCTTTTGGTCTTCTTTCATGCGGGCGACATATTCTTCCAGGCTGACCAGCTTGTTGTCATGGCTGGAGACGAAGAGCAACAAGTCTTCCAGCAGTTCACGGTTGGCGCCATAGTTCTGGTACATCCCATACTTGATCTGTAGTCCGAAGTTCTTCCAGAATTTTTCATACTCTTCACGCTCCGTCTTCAGCATCCCCAACAGTTCGCTCTTGATCTTCTTTTCAAGACGGCTGGCGATGGCTTTGAGCTGGCGGTCGTGCTGCAACATTTCCCTGGAAATATTCAGGGAAAGGTCCGGCGAGTCGACCAAGCCTTTGACGAAACGGAACGCATCCGGGATGAGTTCCTTGGCCTTGTCGAGGATGAACACCCCTCTGGAATAGAGTTGCAAGCCTTTCTCATAGTCGGCGGAATAGAAGTTGAAGGGCACGTGGCTCGGGATGAACATCATCGCATCGAACGACAGACTGCCTTCCAGGTTGGTGTGGATGACGCGTTGGGGGTCTTGATAGTCTTCGAATTTATCTTTATAGAACTCGTTATAGTCTTCTTTGGTGATGTCGCTCTTGGAGCGCTTCCACAACGGGATCCTTGAATTCAGTGTTTTCTCGACGAGCTTCGTCCCGACTTCTTCACTGTCTTCTTTCTTTTCTTCTTCCTCCACATCCATGAGGATCGGATAGCGGATGTAGTCGGAATATTTCTTCACCAACTCCTGGATCTTGAAGTCGTCCAGGTATTGCGAGTAGTCTTCGTCTTCCGTGTCGTCGTTGAGGGTCAGGATGACGCTGGTTCCGACCGTATCGCGCTGCGCTTCCTCGATGTCGTATCCTTCTTCCCCTTCGGAGACGAATTTGAACGCGACGTCCGTGTTGGCTTTCCGACTGACGACTTCGACTTTCTTGGCGACCATGAAGGCCGAATAGAACCCGACACCGAACTGGCCGATGATGTCGACCTCGTCTTTCTTCTGCGCTTGGTCCATCATCTGTTTGAAGTCGAACGATCCGCTCTTGGCGATCGTTCCGAGATTGTCTTCCATCTCTTCCGATGTCATCCCGACACCGTTGTCGACGATGCTTAAGGTGCGTGCTTCTTTATCGACAAGTATCCGGATTGACAACCCGGTACGGTCGACTTCCTTCACTTCGTCGTTGAGCGACATGAAATACAACTTATCCAAGGCGTCGCTCGCATTGGAGATCAGTTCCCGCAAGAAGATTTCCTTGTGGGTGTAGATTGAATGGATCATCAGATCCAAGAGTCTTCGCGACTCTGCTTTAAAAGGTTTCGACATGCTTTCCCTCCCTGTTTTAGCACTTGCATTACTAGAGTGCTAAGTAAGTTATACCCTTTTTATCGGTCGATTTCAAGCCGTTTACGTCATTTTTTCGAGTTCTGGGCACTTTCCTGCGAATTGATTGATATCTTCGACCGTTTTGTTGAACGTGTTATACTTTGGATATCCGAAGCATTGACATTCATTCATGGATTTCGCTTTCTGTGTTGGTCACTCAAGAAAGGGGAGTGCGATGAAACATTGGAATAAGCCGATTCATGGCATGCTTTTGTTTCTCGGGAGTTATCTCTCGATCTCGATCGTGTGGGGGTCGGTTTGGATGTGGATCGAATACCAGTTTCCGAAAGTCTTATCGCATATGCCGCACCCGACAACCGTTTTCGGATACATCGAAAAAGCTCTTTCCGTCATTCCGATTCTTTCGATTCCGATCTATCTTATTTCGTTTTACGTTTTTCGCAAATATGGGTTCAAACCGACGCTCTGGATCATGATTCTATACTATCTCCTCCTTCTCTTCGTCCTAAGCGTTCTCATGTATAGCACGCGTTCGTATTGGGAAAGCAACAGTTGACCCGTTGAAACAAAAAGGAGCCGTGGCTCCTTTTACTTGATTCTTCCTTTGAATTCTCCCTTAAGCTCGGCCCTGCGTCGACGGAAATTCAGGATCGGGGCATCGCCCGGGATCAGGTTTTCACCCATCGTCAGTTCGCTTTTGATCGGACGTTGCGTCACGACGACCGCACGGTCCTGATGCAGGACACGCCGGTTGGCAAGGTTGGCGAAGAATCCGACCAGATGGCGCATCCCCCAGACCGGCATGAAGGACTGATAGAAACGCAGATAGATCATCGTGTTCTCTTGGTCGATCGGGGCGAAGATCGCGACGATGCGGACTTGGTCGCTGATCCGGTTCTGCCAAAGGTTGGGCATCTGGAACTGCAGGCTGAAGTATTTCAGGTAATCCGGCATCTCGTCGGCCTTCATCGGTTTCGTTTCCCCGTCGTCGACCACGTTGTGGACATAGAAGGTCATGCGTTGTTCATCCCAGGTCACCACCGGTCCGTGGACCAAGGTGCGGTTCCCCCGCCCGATCGAATCGGCATGGACGAAGGGGAGATGGACGACGTCGAGTTGGTTTTCCACCGCACGGGTGTAATGCACCGGCCAGACTTCCTTGAACTGGCTATAGACGAACTTTTGCGTCAACTCCATGAAGAAGGGGATGTCGGGTTTCTCGGCCGCCGGATCGCCATACCACAACCAAATCACACCGTACTTCTCGACCACCGTAAATGATTTTACTTTATAACGGTCGCTGACCGGTGTGTTTTTTCCGTTGGCCGGAATCAATACGACTTTTCCCGATGCGTCATGGACGAACCCATGGAACGGGCAGGCGACCTTGTCTCCCTGCAATTCACCCTTACACAACGAGGCGCCGCGGTGGCAGCACTTGTCGGCGATGCATGCGATCGATCCATCCTTCTTACGCCACAACACCAGTTTCTCATCGCATCGCGTCACGCCGGTCAACTTCCCGACCTTGACTTCATCGGCATCCAGGATGCCATACCATTGATTTTGAATCATGAACTTTCCCTATTCCCTCTAGAATAAGGATAGCACATTCCACCTTTAGGATAGACTTTAAATCGCTTCGGAATCGAAAAATTCCTTCAGGTCGACGAGCCGTTGGTTCGTCGACCCTCTGAACGCCAGCGAAGGATCGCGACATTCCTGCAGATACGGTCCATCCACAAGCGTATCCGCATAGGTTAGGATTTCGCGGGCGAGCGGAACGGACGCGATGAGTCCTTCGATCGTGAACCCCGTATAGATCCAGAGGGTCTTCCCCAAGGCATGGAGCCCTTTCACCAGTTTTAACAACGCTTCGGCTTGCATGAAGGGTTCCCCTCCGGAAATCGTGACCCCCCGCCACGGTTGTTTCGTCACCTCGTCGATGATTTCATCGATCGTCGTCACAACCCCGCCGTCGAACGCATGGGTGGCGGGATTATGACATCCGGGACAGGCATGCGGACAACCTTGGAACCACACGACGCTGCGCATCCCGGGACCGTCGACGATACTGTTCAACGTCACGGGCGCCGCGACCCTAACGGTGTTTGACACGGTCTTCCACTTCTTTCCGTTTCGCGTTGTTGAAGCGGTCCAAGGTCCCGACCAGATAGCCCGTGATCCGACGGATGCGTTGGAACGCTTCCCCGTCGTTTTCATTCCGGCCGCATTTCGGACACGTCTCGCCTTCGATCACCCCTTGATAGCCGCAAACGGCATCCCGGTCGATCGGATGGTTGATCGAACCATAGCCGATGCCGCTCTTCCGCATCAACTGGACGATGTCTTCCATCGCATCGAGGTTCTTCAGGGGATCCCCGTCGATCTCCACGTAGGTGATGTGCCCGGCCGGCGTGACCGCATGGTACGGGGCTTCGATGGCGATTTTATCCGCGATCGAAATCGGATGGTAGACGGGGACATGGAAGGCGTTGGTATAGTAGTCACGGTCGGTGACCCCTTCGATTTCCCCGTAAAGTTTACGGTCGATGCGTGTGAAGCGACCCGACAATCCTTCCGCCGGCGTCGCCAACAACGTGATGTTCAAGCGGTGTTGGTCGGATTTCCGCTCACAGAACGCATGCATGGTCGAAACGATCCTCAATCCGAGTTCCTGCGCCTTTTCACTCTCGCCGTGGTGTTTCCCGATCAGCGTCTTCAGACATTCCGCCAAGCCGATGAACCCGATGCTGAGGGTCCCTTGGTTCAGTACCGGTCCGATCGAATCGCCCTTTTCCAGTTTCTCGCTTCCTTGCCAGATCCCTTGCCCCATCAAGAAGGGGAAATTATCCACTTTCTTCCCCGCTTGGTACGCCATTCTCTGAAGCAATTGGTCGAGCACTTCCTCAAGACGCTGATCGAGTTCCGCGAAGAACCCGGTTTCATCCCATGTTTCGTGACGCAGGGTGCCGTGGTTGAGTCCGATCCGTACCAGATTGATCGTGGTGAAGGAAAGGTTGCCTCGTCCGGCGACCTGCGCTTCGCCGCAACGGTTCCCGATCACCCGTGTCCGGCATCCCATGTAGGCGACTTCCGTCTGGGGTTTTCCCTCCACCAGGAATTGTCGGTTGAACGGGGCGTCCAGGAAACTGAAGTTCGGAAACAAGCGCTTCGCGCTGACGCGTAGCGCCAGTTTGAAGAGATCGAAATTGGGGTCCTGCGGTAAGGCGTTCACGCCTTCCTTGACTTTGAAGATCAGGATGGGGAAGATCGGAGTCTCCCCGTTGCCCAAGCCCGCTTCATGCGCAAGCAAAAGATTCTCGGTGACCATACGTCCGGCGACGCTGGTATCCGTACCGAAATTCAAACTTGAGAACGGAACCTGCGCCCCGGCCCGTGAATGCATGGTATTCAGATTATGGATCAACCCTTCCATGGCCTGGTAGGTTTTCCGACGTGTCTTCTCCAAAGCCTTCTTAAGCGCGAAATCGACCAAGGCATTCCCCTTGACCGCCTTCTCGATCTCGTCGATCTCGATCCGCAAGCTTTCATCGACCGACTCCCCGCGAATCTCGCTGATCGTCTTCAGGTGCTCCGCGAACTCTTTCCTGAAGGTTTTCCTTACCCCTTCCGCAAGATCGTAATCAAACATCGGCAGGCTTTGTCCCCCGTGTTGGTCGTTCTGATTGCTTTGGATCGCGATCGCCGCCAACGCCGCATAGGATTCGATGCCCATCGGTTCACGCAAGGCCCCGTGCCCCGTCGAGAACCCGCCGCTAAAGAGCCGTCCCGCGTCGATCTGGCAACATGTCAGCGTCCCCATGGCATAGAAATCCAGATCGTGGATATGGATCGCCCCCTCGTCGTGGAGACGTGTGGATCGGGGGGCGAGCAGGAAATGCTTGGTGAATTCCTTGGATACCGCGCTGCCGTATTGAAGCATCGTCCCCATCGCCGTGTTTCCGTCGATGTTCGCGTTTTCCCGTTTGATGTCCGAATGTTTGGAGAAGGTGATCATCTCCAACGATTTCATGAGGTCGCTCTTGATTTCCCTTTGTCGGGTCCTCTGGTCGCGATAGCGGATGTATCGCTCCGCCACGGCATACTCCTTCTCGACCATCAGCGTCGCGACGACCGCATCCTGGATCTTCTCGATCGTCAGTTCTTCCTGCGCCGCCATCAAGCGACCCTCGACCAGCATCGCCAACTCGTCAGGGTCTCTCAGGACCGAAAGTCCCGCCTCGTTTGCGTTCGCCTGGGCCTTCTTGATCGCATCCGTGATCCGTCCGCGATCATATTCGACGACTCTTCCATCCCGTTTCACCACTTCTTTGTGCATGTTTGCCCTTTCCTCAAAGAATCCTTACTGGAAGTGTGCATAATAAAAAGCAGTCGCTTATCCTTCGTAAGCTCCAAACGCATCTTTGAATAAGGCAGGTCTTCCGGCTCAAGGTCAACGTCTGGCTTCACCTTCCCATGCGGTGCACAGTGGTCTACGAAGCAGACTCGCTTTTACGGCGGCGAGGACCGCGCGGGACTGACACCCGCTTCCCTGTTGGCGCATTGCTGCGACCTTATTCCTCTTTGATAGGTTGATTCTACCATGGAAGGGACGGGCTTTCAACGTCGGAAGGGATTGAAAATCATGAAACAAAACGATGAGAAACGACGGTCTTGATGCATGTAACCGCTACCCTTTTGCGTGTTGAAATCTTCTCGCGTGAAATGAATCATTTGCTATGAAAGTGGTGGGGATTGTGGTATAATGCGACGGTATGTTTTGACATACACGAAGAAAGAGAGAATTGAATGAACTTTAATGAACTGAATTTGTCCCCCGAGCTGCTCAGAGCGGTCGAGGATATGGGTTATACCCAGACCACCTCGATCCAAGAAAAAACCATCCCTGTCATGTTACAGGGCTTGGATTTGATCGGACAGAGCCAAACGGGGACGGGAAAGACCGCTGCCTTCGGATTACCGTTGATCCAGTCGATCGTTCCCAGCGACAAGAAGCGCCCGCAAGCGCTGATTATGTGTCCTACCCGCGAGTTGTCGATCCAAGTAGCCGAGGAACTGAGGAAGTTTGCGAAATACACGGAAGGGGTCCGCACCGTAACCATTTACGGAGGACAACCGATTTCCGTACAGATCCGTGAATTGAAAAGCGGAGCGGACATCATCGTCGGCACCCCCGGCCGTATCAAAGATCATATCGATCGTCACACCCTGAAGTTCGAAGATCTGAAAGTATTGGTATTGGATGAAGCCGATGAAATGTTGAACATGGGATTCCGCGAAGAAATCGAAGACATCTTGTCGTATCTGCCGCAAGAGCGTCAAACCGTAATGTTCTCCGCCACCATGCCGCAACCGATCTTGAATCTGACGGAAGCCTACATGAAGGATCCGGAATTCATCAAGATCAAGACGTCCGAGATGACCGTATCCACGATCGAACAGATCCTCTACGAAACCAACCAAGGCACCAAACAGGATTTGTTGCTTCAACTGTTGGAAATCTACCGTCCTGAATTGTCCATGGTCTTCTGTAACACGAAGAAGATGGTCGACGACATCGCTTCCCTGCTATTAAGCAAGGGATACGGCGCCGCCGCGATCCATGGCGACATGAAGCAGGAAATGCGCTCCATCGTCATGGCGAAGTTCAAAGACCGCAAGATCAACATCCTGGTATGTACCGATGTCGCCGCGCGCGGGATCGACGTCGACGATATGGATATCGTCTTCAACTTCGACTTGCCGCAGGAAATCGAATACTATGTCCACCGGATCGGCCGTACCGGTCGTGCCGGGAAGACGGGGATCGCGATCAGCTTGATCACGCCGCGTCAGAAGTACTTGGTCAACGTTCTGGAACGTTTGACCCGTGCGAAGATCAACAAGAAACCCTTGCCGACCTTGGCCGAAGTCCAGGAAATCAAATTCCACCAGATGAAGACCGAAATGCGTAAGCTTTTGGCCAAAGAAGTCCCGGATGAAATCAAACGCATCGTCGAAGAACTCGTCGATGAAGGCTTCTCCTTGGAAGAAATCAGCCGCGCCTTGTTGTTCAAGACGATCGGCGGGGATGTCTTCAAGGAAATCAAATCACCGGCCAGCCTGCAGAAAGTGGTCACCCACAAGGGTTACTCCAATCTTACGCTGGACGTCGGGAACGCCCATGGCATCGCCGCCGCCCACATCGTGAGCTGCATCGCGGAAGCCAGCGGGATCTCCGGACGCGATATCGGGAAGATCCGGATCGGCGAACGTACGACGACCGTCGAGATCCCTGTCCAACACGACAAGGCCATCTTGGAAGAAGTCAACAAAGCGACGATCAAAGGCTACACGATCAAAGCGGTCTTGTCCCCTGTCGTCGACCGTCCTTATGAAAAGCGTTCCTACGGCGGTTCGGGCAGTTATGACCGTAACCGTGACTTCGGGAACCGTTCCAAAGGACCGCGCAGAAGCAACTACACCGAAAAGAACTAAAGAAAATCCGGAAAGCAATTTCCGGATTTTTTAATTCATCTGTCTTTTCTTGAATTGTCCGTAGAGGAAGATCGATATCCCCGCGACCATGATCACCATGCCCAACACCATCATCCCGTCGAGGAGGGGGTTGAAGACGTTGGCGACGTTGGGGCGATTTCCGAAGAAGCCCCCGAACCCACCGAGTATCCCGTCGAACATCGAGTTCGCCTGTTGGTTCATCGCGGACGAGATGCTTTTGAACACGAAGGCGGCAAGCGTCATCGCCGCGCCGAATCCCGCGATGACCCACCCGTAGTAATGCCAGACTTTCTTGACGAACTTCTCGGCGGATTGAAACGCGTTCTCGTTTTCAAGCACGGGTTCCCTTACGGCGTGTTCATCCTTGTGCAGCAACTCTTCGATCGTCATCCCCAACACACGGCAGAGTTCCACCCCGTTTTGAAGATCGGGAAGCGCGATGTCCTGTTCCCACTTCGAGATGGATTGGCGCGACACATTGAGTTGCGCTGCCAACTGATCCTGCGATAAACCAAGCGACTTTCTGCGATTCTGAATCTTTTGTCCTGTTGTCATGAATTGACCCCCTTGTTCGTAGTGTAGATCACACCTGCGAAATTTCCCATCAACGCATCCATTCATCTGCGCAACTTTGGTTGCATTCCTATTTTTTCTTCACCGGATTCAGCGGATCGTGCTTCTCTTCCTTCTTTTTCGCGTAATGATCGATCTTTCTCTGGATCACCTGCAAATTGCTTTGATAGACTTCGATCTGTTCCATCACCCGGTTTTTCTGTGCCAAGAGAAGTTCATAGCGTTGATCGACCGTGTCTTCCTCGCTATGGCAAAGTTCCACATACTTCTTGATTTCGGAGATCGACATCCCGCTGCGACGAAAACATTGGATCAATCGGATCCATTCGATGTCTTTTTCACAGTAATCCCGATGTCCCGCCGCATTGCGCCCGATGGTCGGTAAAAGCCCCGCGCGTTCATAATAGTGGAGCGTCGGGATGGAGAGTTCGAATTGTTTCGCGACTTTATCGATGGTTGCCATGGTTACCTCACGATGTCTATTCTATCATGGATTTCCCTTGCTTCACTCCCTTGGGGATGAAAAAAGACCGCTTTTAGCGGTCTTTCGAGAATCGTCTTGCCCGATCAGGGTTAGTTCCCTAATTTCAACTTCTCGGCGACATCATCGCTCGCGGTTTTAAGTTCATGTTCAACATCTTCGATCGTCTTCTTCACGTTCTTCTTCACATCCCGGATCACATGCATGATTTTCTCTTCTTGTTCAGGCGAGCGCATCGCATCGATCTTCTCTTCCGCATGTTCTTTCATTTCATCGACGAAGGCTTTCGCTTCTTCGATCAGTTCTTCCGGTTTCTTCGTCGATCCTTTACGATTCATGTAGAGGTACGTCGCCGCACCCACCGTCGCGACCATCGCTGTGACTCCTAGAAAAACCTTGGTGCTTGTTCTCATATCAAACCCTTCTTTCTGTGTTGTAGACGTAAGTCGGGCAAATGATTCTCTGACATCCCGCGAAAGAACCTGTTGAAGGATCGTTTTCTGTCGTGCGGGTATGTCTCCATTATACTCTCATTGACATGAAAGGTCGAATCTTGTGACGTTTTCGATGATATCGCTTGACCTCAAGCGGGCTTTACGGAGTAAACTAAAGATGAATCAAGGAGGATGAAATGGATAACTTCAAATTTCATGCATACACCGAAATCTTATTCGGTAAGGGACAAATCCAACAGCTTCCCGCGGTACTTTCAAAGTACGGGAAGAACGTATTATTGGCGTATGGGTCGGGAAGCATCAAGAAAAACGGGATTTATGATTCGATCCAAAGTTTGTTGAGCGACTTCAACGTCATCGATTTCGCCGACATCGAACCCAATCCGCATTTGGCCACGGTCGAACGGGGGCGCGATCTTTGTTTGGCGCATAACGTCGACGTGATTCTGGCGGTCGGAGGCGGAAGCGTCATCGACTGCAGTAAAGTGGTCGCCGCGGCGACATTCTATGACGGGAACGCATGGGACTTGGTCGAGAATTCAAGCAAGATCACCAAGGCGTTGCCGATCGTGACGGTTTTGACGATGGCCGGTACGGGTTCCGAAATGAACAAGGGTGCGGTCATCACGAATACGGAAACCCAGGTGAAACGGGGGACGGGGGCGTGGACGACCATCCCGCAAACGTCGATCGTCGATCCGACCTATCTGTATACTTTACCGGCCAAACAGACGGCCGCCGGCAGCGCCGACATTTTCTCCCATGTCCTGGAGAGTTATTTCAAACGGACACCGGACGCCTATGTCCAAGACCGGATGGCGGAAGCCATCTTGTTGACGGTCATCAAGTACGCTCCGATCGCCATGGTTTACCCGGAAGACTATAGCGCCCGTGCGAACCTGGCCTGGGCGAGTTCCCTGGCGTTGAACGGGATCTTGGGAAGCGGTAAGAACGGCGCCTGGTCCGTCCATCCGATCGAACACGAACTGAGCGCCTATTACGATTTGACCCATGGCATCGGATTGGCCATCCTTACCCCGCCGTGGATGCGACATATCCTCAACGAAGACACCGTCGACAAGTTCTGCGAATACGGCGTCAACGTATGGAAACTCCCCAGCGACATGCCCCGCTTCGATCTGGCCAATGCCGCGATCGATGCGACGGAGACGTTCTTCGAGTCCTTGAAGATTCCGATGACCTTGCATGAGGTCGGCATCGATGCATCGAAGTTCGAAGTCATGGCGAAGAAAGCCGTCGAACTCGGCGGACTCGCCTATGCCTATGTCCCGATGAACGAGAAGGATGTCGTCGAGATCCTGGAAGCGTGTAAATAAAAGAAACGGGAATCGTCGGATTCCCGTTTTATTTGTTTCCTACCTCATCGCAAGCATGGACTGGATGCATTGCGCCAGTTCCTGCCCTCTCATCCCGCAAACCAATACGCACTGCGCGATCATCAAACCAAACATGGAGAACCTCCTTCGTCTTTCGACAAGTCGATTCTACGATAAAGTTGTTGCGAAAGTGTGTCGAAAAGAAAACATCCTTTGCGGGATGTTTACCAAACGACTTTACGTATGGCTTGGCATGCGACGCATCCAAGCCCGGTATTGACACCGACCGTCGAAATCAACGGTACGAAGTAGATTTCCGAATTCGGGAACTCATGTTGGATTTTCCCCAACAATTCTCTGCCGGATTCTTCCGCCCAGACATGGGCGACACAGATTCGATGATGTTCGTCGACCCCCATCTTCTTGAAGTACTCGATGACCGAATCGAAGGCCCTGGGCATCGTCCGTACTTTCTCATGGACGTCGATCTTCCCCGCCGTCGCTTTGTTGACGATCAGCACCGGTTTGATCTTGAAGAGTCCGCCGATCGTGGCGGCCAAGGGGGTGACCCGTCCGTTGCGGGCCAGGTGCGGCAAATCGTCGGCGATGACGAAGGTGACGCTGTCCGCCGCGGCTGCCTGCAAGGTTTCCCGGACTTCCTTGACGCTCTTCCCCGCATCGAACATAGTGCGCGCGGTGATCGCGAGATGGAGCTGGTTGCTAGCGGTCGAATAACAATCGATGAAATCGAAGGGGATTCCGACGGTTTGCGCCGCGCTCTGCATGGCGCCCAACGTACCCGACAATCCCGGACAGATCGGTACCGCGAAAATCCGGTCGTAGTTCTCTTTCAACGATTCGAACAATTCCTCGATCCGACCCAATGGCGGTAGTGAAGTCATCAGATTCTTCTTGTCCGCCAACATTTGATACGTGTCATCGATCGAAATGGTCTCCCCTTCGAGGAAGGTTTCAACCCCGTCGGTGATTTGCAAAGGAAGCTTAAACAAGCCGTCCATGACGACCCCTTCATGATAGATATTACTACCGCTATCTGTGACTACCGCGATTTTCATTGTACACTCCACCCTTCTTTCTCTATTTTAAGACCAAGTCTGAAAGAAAGCAAAAGAAAACGCCAGAATGGCGTCTTGAAACATAAATTTGTATGGTCAAGCTTTCAGAACCGGTTGGACGGCGAAGGTTTTCAACCCGGCATGCGTAACCACGGCGGCCGGTAGCTCGATGTACTCGACTTCGATCCCGGGGAATACGGAAACCAGGTGGTTGGCGAACTTCTGCGCTTCGGCCAATCCGTCCGCATGCGGGATGTAGACTTTGTGCGTATCGGCATGGCAACCAAGTTCTTTCATTTTATCGGTGATCCCGGAGAAAAGCTTCCCGTCGGTACGCGCCGTTTCGAATTTCCCGATCGCGATGCCGCGGTTTTCCAGAATCAAGGATACTTTCAGTTTCAACAACGAAGACAAAGTCGCGGCGGCGGATGAAATCCGTCCGCTTCTCTTCAGTTGGTCGAGGTTGTCCGGTATGACGAAGGACACGGTATCGTTGAACACCTTGTCAGCGAAGGTCAGGATTTCCTGCTTCGTTTTCCCTTCGGAAACCATCTCGGCGGCTTTGAGTGCGACATAGCGTTGCGGGCCGACCAAGGTTCCGGTATCGACGATCGTGACGTTGGACATTTCATTGTGGAGTGCGGAAAGAACGAATGCCTGATACGTGCCGGATAGATGACGCGAGAGCGGGAAAACCAGGATGTCGTCGTAGTCGGCCGCTTTCAGTTCGGACATGATCTCCTGCAGCATCCCCAGGTTCGGTTGCGAGGTTTTGATGTCCGCTTTCTCCCTTAGGAACTGATACAGTTGCGCCGGTTCAAGCTCGATGTAATCCTTATACTCTTTCCCGTTGACCGTGATGGAAAGCGGGGCAAGAACGATGTTGTGTTCTTTCGCGATGCTCGGGCTCATGCTGACGGCGGAGTCGGTCACGATGCATATTTTACTCATTTGATTACCTCCAAAGGTTCTGATAGGGATATTGTACCAATTCATCTTTGAAAGTCAAACTAATTAATCAATCGCGCTCGTTGAAACCCGTGTTTGTGTTTTATTGATTGACCGTATACAATAATGTTGACGGAGGTGACGTTATGCTTCAAAACGAAGAGTGGCTGCGGAAGTACGACCGTTGGGCGATTTTAGGGATTAACGAGAACCCGGAAGGGTATGCGAATCTGATCTATGCTCGTTTGGAGAAAATCGGAAAGACGGTCGCGGGGGTGAATCCGTTCTACGCCGAGCTTGAAGGAAAGCATGTCTATCCTTCATTGCATAAACTTCCCTTTAAGCCGGACGTGGTGGTTTCGGTCGTTCGTCCCGATGTCGGTTTATTCTACCTGGACGAAATGAAGAAGTTTACGATCGATAAACTGTGGTTGCAACCCGGGTCGATCGACGACACCCTGTTGAAGAAATCGGAAGAATACGGGGTCGAAACCCTCCAGGCGTGTGTCTTGATGGGGTTGGACTTCATCGAGCGAAAAGACAATCGAAAATAAAGAATCCGACGCAGCGTCGGATTCTTTTTACTCTTCATTGATGCTGAACTGCCAAACGATCCCGAATTTGTCGACCACCGAACCATAGTACTTGCTCCACATCGTTTTCTGCAGAGGCATTCCGACTTTCCCGTCCATCGCCAAACGCGGGAACCATTTGTCGATGTTTTCCTGGCTTGTGATGATGTTGAGGCTGATGGTGGCTCCGCTCTTGGAGGCGATCCCAGGGAAGTGGTCACAGAACATGACGCGGGTTTGGTCGATGTCCAGGAAACTGAACATCGCTTTGTTCTCAAAGCCCTCAGGGACGGAAAACCCTGGATTCCCGGCTTGACCGAAGGTCAGGATATGATGGTGCGGAATGCCGAAAACAGAGGCATAATAGGGAACGGCTTCCGCCGTTCTTCCATCTAGATTAATGTATGGATATATCATGGGAGCCTCCTTTTGTGTAATTATATCAATAATCGGTCGAAAAGTAAAAAGAGGCCATCGGCCTCCTAGAGAGCTTCGATTTGGGAAAGGAAGGCTTCGATCGGTTGGTTGCCGATAAGTTCCAGGGTATCGTTGATAACGATCTTGGGGACGCCGGAAACATTGAACTTCGTGGAGAGGTCGTAGAAGGTTTGCGCTTCGATCATTTCCCCTTCGATGTTCTTGTTCAGCATCGCCAACTTGTGCGCTTTTTCGACGGCACCCGGGCAATGTGGGCAGCTCAGGGTCACGAAGACTTTGATGTTGACGGGCTTGTCGATCTTGGCGATACGCGCCGCGATCTCGGGGGAGACGTCGCTGGCGTTGCCGCTGAGTTCCATCAACGCGGAGATGAAGGAATTGATTTCATGTCCGCCCGGGAAACCGTTGAACTTGACGCCGCGATACTTTCCTTCTTTATCGAGGACGACGAAGCTCGGGGTCAGTTCCACATTGTATTTCGAGGCCTCATCGGCATCCTTGTGGATGTCTTTCTCCACAAACGAGATGTGCGGGTTCAATTCCGCGACTTCGCTGAGAAGTTGCTTGGTTTCTGCACAGGAATAACATTCGCCTTCCTGCGTAAACAAAACGAGGGTGATGTCTTCCTTCATTGCGCCGAAGACTTGTCTGAGTTGCTTCTCGACTTCTTTGTTGATCATTTTTTCCATGTTGATTTCCTCCTAGATGGTGTTTAGGTATTCGTTGGCGGCAAGCGCCGCGATCGCGCCGCTCGCGGCAGCGATGATGATTTGTTTGTAGGGTGTATTCGCCATATCCCCGGCCGCATACAAGCCTTCCAGGGATGTCCGCGCCTTATCGTCGACGATGACTTCACCCGAGGCGTTCAGTTCGACCAGGTCTTTCACAAGGGATGTGTTGGGGTCGTTGCCGATTTCGATAAAGAGCCCGTCGCCGTGGATGATGCGCTCTTCCTTGGTCTTTTTATCGAGCACTTTAACTCCGGTTAAGCGCGTATCCCCGACGGCTTCAAGAATTTGCGTTTGAAGATGGACGGTGATGTTTTGCATTTCATAAAGTTTATCCACGAGAATCTTGTCGGCCCTGAATTCGCTGCGATGGATGACGGTGACCGTCTTGGCGACTTTCGCCACGTCGATCGCGGCTTCGACCGCGGAGTTCCCTCCTCCGGCCAACAATACGTCTTTTCCTTTATAGAGCGGGGCGTCGCAGATCGCGCAATACGCGATCCCGTTACTGGCGAAGGTGTCTTCCCCGGGGATGTTCAGTTTCCGGTTGGTCGTCCCTAGATTCAGGATGACCGTCTTTCCTCGGAAAATCCGTCCGTCGGCAAGCGTGACGTGGAAGATCCCTTCGTTTTTTTCGAGTTTCCTGATTTCCGCGTCTTCCAGGATCGGCACCTTGAGGCTCTCCACATGACTGCGGAAGGATTCCGTCAATTCTTCACCGGATGATCCGTCTTTTCCGAGGTAGTTCTCGACCGAGGACGTATTGAGTAATTGACCCCCGACGCGTTTCGCCAAGATGGCGACTTCCCTGCCTTTGCGGGAAGCATAAAGGGCGGCGTTGAGTCCGGAAGGTCCGCCGCCGACGATCAGAATCTCATAGAGCTTGGATCCGTCGACGCTCTCCCGTTCGGTAAAAGTCGGTTGAATGCTGAAGTTGAACATGGGTTTCCCTCCTTATGTGACTCATTATAAGGGGACACATCTTGAATTTCAATCCGCATGCTCATGTTCTTTGAGGACTTTCGAGACCGTCGATTCCGTTACGTTGAAGAGTCTTCCCAGTTGTTTCAGGGAAAGATCCGTCTTTTTCCTGAACTCGGCGATGCATTGGTTGCGTAGCGTTTTGTCTTGCTTGATCTTCTCTTTGTCGCATCCGGCCTGACAAACCCACTCGTCGAGAAGTTTCATCGCTTCCTCGTCGCTGATCGGTTCCAGACGCTTTTGGATCGCGAACCGGTCCTGCGTGAATTTGAGGGCGAAGTCCGGGTGGAGGATCGCGTCTTCGCAATACAGGCAATAACTATTGAAGGGGTTGTCGGATTGGATGTTGATGGCTTCGATTTCGCGCTGCACATCGTCGACGTTCCGTAGCGGAACGCTCTTGAAGCGGCGAGGGAAGAGTTTCCCTTCGGCTTTGCGATGGTTCGTATAGGCGACCGAAATCGACTGAAGGATCGTCGAGACGCTTTTCCCGTGGGTATCGATCAAAAGCCGGAAGCGATGGTCATCCAAGAGGCAATAGGCGAAGAGTTCGAATCCGAATTGATCCTTGGCTTGACGCAGGATGGATAGAAACACATCCCTGTCGTTCGCATCGCGGAAAAGGACCGGACCGGACGTCTGGGTGATGGAAATGAAATTGTCGTCTTGGAGTCTACGCGCTTTACGTGCCAACGGAACCACCTCGCATTCAAAGTAACATATGCCGATCCAGAATTCAAGTAATGTCCCCGACATCCTTTGAACACCAAACCTTCCACAAGCCGCAAGAAAAATGATACAATAGGAAAAACCTCATCTCGATGCCGGCTTCGGGGGGGCATCGAACACAGGAGACCCTCATGATCCAAAAATTCCTTCGGATAATGCAGACCGGTAGCCATAAAAATCTGACCGGTTCCCAACAACGCGCGATTTTCATGACCAACATCTCGGCTACCGGCGCCATCGCCAGTTATGCGGGATTCGCCCTTCTTTATTTCCTCTTGGATCAAGAAACCTTGTTTCCGGTCATTCTCGTGAACATCGTCGCGATTTTCTTCCTTTTCCCGGTGCTCTATTTCAATTCGAAACGTCTTTATTCCTTGGCCACCGTTTGGATGATCCTCTGGGTTTCCCTCCCTGTCTTCACCAATCTGCGGCTCTATCTGGGATACCGCGGGGGTTCGCATATTTTCTTCATCCTTTTCTCCCTTCTCCCCATCCTTACGATCCAGGAATACCGTAAACGCCTGACAAGCCTGCTTTCGGGGATGAACCTGTTGTTTTTCTTCCTCACGTATCGCTACCAACCCACCCCTGAATTACTCTCCGTATTCTCCCCCTGGATGATCCGCTCGATCGAACTCTTCACGATGGGGTTCGTGTTGGTCACCATCGTGTTGGTTTTCTTCATCAACCAACGCATCATCGACCGATATGAGACCGAACTGACCGAGAAAAGAATGAGTCTGGAGTCCGCCTTGGTCGAGGTCAAGAATTTCGCGACCCTCGACGCTTTGACCGGAATCCTCAACCGGGGTCATATGGAAAAAAGAATCCGAGAAGAACTGGCGCGCGGGAATCGCTATGGATTCCCGATCTCGCTGATCCTCTTCGACATCGACCACTTCAAGCAAATCAACGACGTATTCGGACATGACATCGGAGATGTCGTCCTTAAGAAGATGGTCGATACCGTAGCCGGACGGATTCGCGAGACGGATGCCTTGGGCCGGTGGGGCGGGGAAGAATTCATGTTGCTTATGCCGTATACCGACGCGAAGAACGCGGATCTCGTGGCCCAGAAACTATGCCGTTCCTTGGGATGGGTCGACCATGGGGAATACGGGAAAATCACCGCGAGTTTCGGTGTCGCCCAATGGATCAACAACGAATCCTTCGCCGAACTCTACAAACGTTTGGATAACGCGTTGTACGCCGCGAAAAGCGCAGGTCGCAACCGGGTCGTAACGGATAATTTAAAACCCTCCACCAAGCATATCCTGACTCGCCAACCATGGCGGGAAGAATGGAATTCGGGGCATGATGAAATCGATCGTCAACACCGCAACCTCATCAACTTGGTCGGTTCTCGATTGGATGATGAAGATCCGCTTCCGCAAGCGGAATGGCAGGTGTTTCTTGATCAACTCATGCACGACCTCGTCAGCCACTTCCGATACGAAGAGAGACTGCTGATGGAATACGGATTCGCCGACATCCGCTCCCACCATCTCGCCCATGAGAAACTGATCGGTTGGATGGCGAACTTGACGAACCAGTTCTTGAACGAACCGACCGAAAACAAGCCGCGTTTCCTTTATATTTTGGAAGAAGCCGTACTCAACCATATGTTGGAAGAAGATGTCAAATATTTCCCGCTGGTACGACAGGAGTGAACCTATGTCAGAAAAAACCGTCGTCTATTGGGTGAGCCGTGCATTGCGTACGGTTGAAAACCCGGCTCTGATCCATTCCCAACAACTTGCCCTTGAACACGGTCATCGCTTGATCGTGGTTTTCAACTTGTATCCGGATTTCCCGTATGCGAACCTGAGAAACATGGATTTTCTACTTCAGGGCTTGGTCGAGATGTCACGGAAGTTGAAGAATTCAAACATCCCTTTACTCGTGATGGAGGGGGATGCGGAGAAGAACTTCCAGGAATTGATGGCGACGCGTGAAATCCATACGATCGTCACCGAACATCAGGTTCTCAAACCGGTGTTGAACGCGCAAGACCGGGTTCGTGCACGATGCGCCGAAAACGGGGTTTCATTCCGCACGATCAACACGGCGTGCGTCGTTCCGGTCGAGATCGCAAGCCCGAAACTGGAGTATGCGGCGAAGACCTTCCGACCGAAAATCATGGGGATGTATCGTGATTACTTGCAGCCGATTCCAGCACTGATGCCCCACCCTCAAGAAATCAAGGAAGAAGTGTTTAGCGAAACGCACTATCGATCCTTACTGACGAAATACCCGCATTGGCATACGATCACGAGAAGCGCGATGATCCCGGGGGAAGACGCGGCCTTACGTCGACTGGACACGTTCATCCGCGAGTCGCTGGCGAATTTCGACCGTCGCAACGAGGTCGACGCCAACGGTCAGTCGAAACTCTCCGCCTACCTTCATTTCGGAATGATCTCGCCCGTGAAGATGATCCGGGACGTCGAAGCCAGCGGTCATCCCAACGCCGAACTCTTCGTGGAAGAAGCGATGGTTCGCCGCGAGTTGGCGGAAAACTATTGCCACTACTGCAAGGACTACGATTCGTTGGATGGCGCCTGGGGATGGGCGAAAGCCACCCTTCAGCAACACCAAAACGATCCCCGGGATTACTTCTACACTTTCGAGGAATTCAGGGATGCGAAGACCCATGACATACTCTGGAATTATTGCCAGAAACAGGTGGTCGAAACCGGATATCTCCATTCCTATCTCCGGATGTATTGGGCGAAGATGGTCTTATTGTGGAGTAAGGATGCGCGTCAAGCCGTCGATACCCTGATCCGATTCAACGACACCTATTTCCTGGATGGACGCGACCCCAACGGCTATACCGGGATCCTGTGGAGCGTCGCCGCCGTACATGACCGCCCTTGGTTCGATAAACCCGTCCATGGCTTGATCCGGGCCATGGGGAGTGAAGGGACGCTGAGGAAAACGAAGCTCAAACTCGAAGAAGAGAAGATCGGTTGATTCATCGATTCTTCTCTTTTTTATTGCGTAATCCGGGAAAATACGCTACATTCAAAGGGTATTGGCGGAGGTTCCCATGATCGATCAATCAGCACTCCTATCAACGACCATCCTTGAGTACGCTCGTAACCTGAGTGTTTTCGCCTTGGATCGTGATCTTCGATACATCGCGTTCACGCAACGCCATGCGGATTTCGTTCAGGAAGTCTTTCACCGAGCCCTCGCCGTTGGGATGGGGTTCATGGAAGTCTTCGGTACTTCAAGCGAAAGCGAACGGTTCGCCGCCTACTTTAGCGAGGCATGGTCCGGGAAGACGACCGATTTGACCATGGAACACGGAATCAACCCCCTTATGAACGATACGTTGAACTGCCACATTTCCCCCGTTGTCCACGAGGGCGAGACGATCGCCGTCACTTGTGTCATGAAGAACATCACGGATGAGATACTTTCCGAGACGAAGCGGCTCCGCAAGGAAGAAGAACTGGATCTCTTTTTCGAACATTCGATCAACGGCTTCTTGTTTATGATGTTGGATGAGCCGGTCGAATGGAACGATACGGTCGATAAGGAAAAAGTGTTGGATTATGTCTTCGACCATCAACGATTGACGAAGGTCAACCAAGCCTATCTCGACCAATACGGATACACCTTGGACGAGGTGATCGGGGAGACGCCGGCGCAGAGTTTTGCGCATGACCTGGCCCAAGGACGCGAGACGTGGCGAAGGATGTTCGACCATGGCCAACTTCAGGCCATGACACAGGAACTCAAGAAAGACGGAAGCCCGATGTGGGTGAAAGGCAACTATGTCTGTCTCTATGACGAGCAAGGACGGATCATCGGGCACTTCGGGACGCAGAACGATGTCACCATCGAACAGAACGCGCAATACCTTTTAAAAAGCAACGAAGAACTCTTCCGCGCCATCTTCGAACAAGCCGAGATCGGGATCAGTTACGGACCGATCGATGAAAGATATGGCCGGATGAATCGGAAATACAGCGAAATCGTCGGATATACGCCCGATGAACTGAACCACTTGACCTTTGCGCAGATCACCCATCCGGAGGATCTGCCGTTGGACTATGTAAACATGCGTAGAATGTTGGCGAAGGAAATCGATTCCTATTCCATCGACAAGCGTTTCATACGGAAAGACGGAAGCATCGTCTGGACCCATCTGACCGCCTCGATGATCTACCACGAGTTGGAGAAGAAATCGTTCATCCTCGCGATCCTGCAGGACATTTCCGGAAAGAAACGGGCGGAAGAAGAGATGCTTTACCTCAACTTCCACGATCATTTGACCGGCCTCTACAATCGGCGGTTCTATGAAGAAGAACTCCGACGTCTGGATATCCAGCGCAACCTCCCCATCACCTTGGTCATGATCGATGCGAACGGACTGAAACTGATGAACGACGCGTTCGGGCACGAGGTCGGCGACCAGAGTCTGAAGAAGATCGCGGAAGCCTTGAGGCGTGTCTGCCGTCAGGACGAGATCATCGCCCGGATCGGCGGCGACGAGTTCGTCATCCTATTACCCAAAACAAAGAAACATGATGCGGACGAAATCGTTCGCCGCATCCATCTCTCCGTCGCCATGGAGAAAGTCGAAAACATTCTCTTGTCCGTGTCGATCGGATCCGCGACGAAGTCCAACCAAGAGACGACGATGCGCGATGTCTTCAAGATGGCCGAAGACGCGATGTACCGTCAGAAACTGACGGATAGTTCGAGCATCCTCAGCAAGACCATCGACATCATCATGAATTCGCTCTATGAGAAAAACAATCGCGAGATGGATCATTCCCGACGCGTCAGCGAGATGTGCGAAGCCATCGCGACGAAACTGCATTTCGACCGCAGCGAAATCCATAAAATCAAGGTCGCGGGCTTGATGCACGACATCGGGAAGATCGGCATCCCCGATTCGATTTTGAATAAAGTCGGGGCGCTGACACGGGAAGAATGGCACGAAATCCGCCAGCACAGCGAAGTCGGGTATCGGATCCTCAGTTCGGCCAACGAATTCTCCGAACTTTCCGAGTTCGTTTTAGCCCATCACGAGCGTTGGGACGGGAAAGGCTATCCCAAAGGATTGAAGGGGAACGAAATCCCCGTCCAATCCAGGATCATCGCGATCGCGGACGCTTTCGATGCGATGACCAGCGACCGCACCTACCGTAAAGGGCTCAGTTATCCCGAAGCCAAGGAAGAAATCCTCCGTAATGTCGGAAAACAGTTCGACCCGGAAATCGCCTTGCTGTTCCTCGACCACGTTTTTCCCGAACTCAAGTAAAAAAACGAATCCGCTCGGATTCGTTTTACTTTAGAAGGTAGCCGACGGCGAAGGCGCCTTTCCCGGCGTTCAAGCCGACGATGGGTGAAATCGACTCGATGTATTCAGGTTCTTTCCCCAGTATGGCAAGGCATTGTTTCTTCAATTCTTTCAAATCTTCCGGATCATCCGAGTAGACCAAGGCATACTTGTCGATGCCTTGTTTCTTCAGGTCGTTCTTGATCGCTTTCAAGATCGACTTCAACGCGCTCTTCTGGGTCAGGGATTTCGCGAAGATTTCCCCCTTCCCTTCAGGATCGATCGAGATGACGGGTTGGAGTTTGAGTTTGGAGAGAATGAATCCGGTCGTCTTTGAAACCCTTCCCCCTTTCAGCATGTATTTCAAATCCTTCACGATGACATAGATCCTGGCTTTTTCGACCTTCTCTTGGATCGTCTTCACGATCTCAACGAAGGGGACGCCTTGGTCCTTCAAGATCGCGGCTTCATGCACCAACAAGCCTTCCGCGATCGAATTCGCCTTCGAGTCCAGGATTTCGATCTGTTTTCCTTCGGTCCGCATCGGCTCGATGATCCGAAGAAGATTGGCATAGGTCCCGCTCATCTTCGAGGAGACGAAAATCCCCAGGATGTGGTCGTAGTGTTGAAGCAACTGTCTGAAGGTCCGTTCGATGGTGGTTTGCGTCGCCATGGAAGAGGTCGGATTCAAGGTATAGTCATCCATGTGTTCATAGAAGTCGCTCTGTTTCATCGTCACCTTGTCCATATAGACGACCGAATCGATGATGATGTTCATCGGGATCACCACGATCTGGTGGCGATCCACGAATTCCTGGGGCAAGTCGGCGATGGAATCGGTGACGATCGCCATTTTGGCGACGGGTTCATGGATCAAACGCGCCTGCATGTACATGTCGTCGACCTTGTGGGAAGTGACCGGTCCTTCGTTGAGAAGCAGTTTCATCACTTCATGGGGGGCGTTGGTGTGCAGATGGACGTTCAGATGATCGTCGGTGCTTCCGATGACCAATGAGTCGCCATGGTTTCCAAGCTTTTCACGCAACGCATCCGGGCTGTTTCTGGTTTGCACCAGGTATTGGGTACAATAACGATAGTCCCCGACATCACTCGAGGCATAGATTTCCGCCACTTCTTCCAAGACGGCCGCGGTGTATTCCTGATTTTCCAACGTCCGGGTTTTGAGGAACTTTGCGATCCCTTCCACGAAATAATAGAACGCCATGGCCCCCGCATCGACGACGTTGTGGTCGCGTAGGACTTTGAGCTGGTCCTTGGTGTGTTGGACCGCGCCTTTCAGTGCGCTCAGGGAATGTTCGACCAAGGGGGCGAAGTCGTCTTCGATGTGCGACTCCAAATGGGTCGCCCACTCGCGCATGACGGTCAGGATGGTGCCTTCTTTCGGGTTGGCGACCGACTTGAACGCATACTGCGCGCTGGTCTTGAGGGATTCGACGAATTCTTGCGAAGTGAGGTTCTCGCGTTGTCCGACCGATTGGGACAGGCCGTGGAGATACTGGGCGAAGATGACGCCGGAGTTGCCATAGGCATGGTCGACCGCCACGTCGGCGATGGATTTCATCGTCACGGAGGCTTGCGGACGACATTGCGCCTGCGACAAAATCGAGTTCATCGTCAGACTCAGGTTGGTTCCCGTATCCCCATCCGGCACGGGGAACACGTTGATACGGTTCAAATTGGTCTCGTTGACGATGACATTCTTCGCCCCGGAGACGATGTAGGAGTAGATTTCATTCCCGTCGATGATCACCATGGGTTGCCTCACTTTCGAAGGTCAAGAAGGATCTTGCCATCTTTGATTTCAACGATCCGATCCGTCTTCTGAGCGATCTGTTGGTCATGGGTGATGATGATGAAGGTCGTGTTGTATTTCTTGTTGATGTCGCGCATCAGCTTGTAGATTTGTTCGGCGGTATCCGAATCCAGGTTCCCCGTCGGTTCGTCCGCCAGGATGATGCGGGGATTGTTGATGAGGGCACGCGCGATCGCCGTGCGTTGTTGCTGTCCGCCCGACATCTTGTTGGCGGGATTGTCCTTGACGGCGCTGAGACCGACGAAGTCGATCAATTCCAGGGCGCGATCCATCGTTTCCTTGGATACCTTCGCATTCTTGATGCGGTTGGGAAGCAGGATGTTCTGGATGGCGGTGAATTCGGGGAGGAGATAGTGGAACTGGAAGATGAATCCGATGGTTTCGTTGCGCAACGACGCCAATTCCTTGCTTTTCAAGGTGGAGACGTCTTTCCCGTTGAGAACGACTTTCCCGTTGGTCGGTTTATCCAAGGTCCCCAGGATGTTCAACAACGTGCTCTTCCCGCTCCCCGATTGTCCGATGATGCTGTTGAAACTGCCTTCTTCGAAGCTAAGGTTGACATCGTGCAGGACGTGCGTCTTGATGCTTGTGCCATAGATTTTATCGATGTGTTGGAGTTCTAGAATGTTAGCCATTGCGGATTACCTCGATCGGACTGAGTTTTTTGGATTTACGTGCCGGGATGACGGAAGCCAACAAGGCGGAAATCACCGCGACGCTTCCGGAAAACGCGATGAACGTCGCGTCATAGGTGATGGGGATCAAGGCGGTGCCGTCCGGGTTTTTCGCGAACGTCGTAAACATCGCCAACAAACCGACGCCTAGACCGACCCCCAGGATACCACCCAGGATCCCTAGGATCAACCCTTGGAAGATGAAGATCAAGCTGGCTTGGGAATCGTTGATCCCCATCGCCTTCAGGATGCCGATCTGCCGCGACTTCTGCAGGACGGTGATCGCCAGGACGCTGGATATGCCGAGGATGACCGAAATCAAAACGAAAAGCTGGATCATGTAGGTGGAGATGCTTTGTCCGTTGAGTCCGCTCAACAAGGATTCGTTCTGCGCTTTCCAGTTGACGACCTTCAGATCGGAATCAACCGAAGGTTCAAGCGACGCGGCGATCGTGTCGGCGGCGAAGACATCCTTCACCTGCATTTCGATCCCGGTGAAGGCATCGCCGAGATTGAATAGTTCCTGTGTCAGTTCCGATTGCGAAACGATCCAGGAATCATTGACGGCCGAAACGCCGAGGTCGAAGATCCCGACCACCTTCACATCGACGGTGTCGCCCAAGATCGTTTGTAGCGTAATGGTTTCGTTGAGGTCGACGTTCAGGTTCGTCGCCAACCCTTTCCCCAGGATGACTTCATTTGCGGTGTCGGCCATTCTACCATCCAACAGACTATTCTCAAGGTCGTAGATGGTCGCGGTCTCGTCGCTGAACCCACGCAACAGGGCGGATTCATCTTCATTGGCGGTGAGCGCGAATACCGCGCCATCCGCCGTCTTCCCCACATGGATCAAACGATCGTCCTTTGTGAGTGAAGTGAACAGGGCGTCTTCGATCTGAAACGACGCGCCCTTGCTTTCGCTGACGATCGTGATGTGCGGGCTTTGTCCGATGGTCCGTTGGATCAAACTGTCCTGCAAACCCTGGATCAACAAGCCGATGAAGATCTGGACGGAAATCCCGATCGCGATCCCCAACATGATCAGAATCGTCTGACCTTTACTGTACGTTAAAAACCGCTTGGCGATGGAAAAGGATAACTTCATTTGACATCCCCCTTGACCACGGCCTGCAGCTCTTTGAAATTCTGGCAAACGAACACCTTGTTTCCATGGATCGCATCCGGGTTGTTCACCAAGGCTTGTCCACCCAAAATGATTTTCTGTTCGGGATGGTCGCGGTTGATGATGCCGATGGTCGCATTCAAGGCGGAAAGGTTGTAGAAATTGTTGGTGCTTAGCACGACATAGTCGAAATCGAAGGATCGGATGAGATCCGAGATTTCTTCTTTCGGTAGACTATTCCCGAAGAAATGGGCGTTATATCCCAAGATGCGGAAATAGTCCGCCACGACGCGCGGTCCCAATTCGTGGTATTCCCCTTCCGGGCAAACGATCGCGACGTGTTTCTCGCTGACTTGAAACGACTTCTTCAATACGATCGGATAAAGGCTTTCCAACACGGTACGCAGGATCTGCGTCTTCATATGTTCATCCCAGATTTTATGCTTGGGATTCATTTCCTTCGAGGTCACACCCGTCATCGCTTTGGCCAGAATGGTTTCATAGAACTCGATCAGTCCCAATTGACCCGAACTCACCCACTGGTGCGCCAATTCGACGCAGGCGTCTTTATCATATTCATTCAATTTTTCTTGAAACTGGGTTAAATAAGGCATCTCTTTACTCCTCTAGAGCTTTCCGATGATGAAAACGCTAATGACGCTGACCAAGGTGGACAAGGTCGTCCCCCAGATCAAGTCGATGATGGTGATTTGGATCGGCCAATCCTTGAGCGTCGCAAGATTGGTCAAATCATAGGTCGCATAGGTCACCAACCCGAAGAGGGCGGCACGCAGGACAAGTTGAGTGAAATTCTGATCTTGCAAGGCGGGTTCGATGACGAAGACAAGCAAGCCGACGATAAACAAGGCATAGAAGATCAGGGCGGCGATCCAGTTGACCTTGTCGCTCATGATGAAGCCGAGGTACTTACTGTAAAGGTTCTTGGCGATCAAGCCCAGCCAGACCAGATCGATGGCGAAGAACACGACCAAGGCGATGACGAAGTGAAGTAGAAATTTCATATTATCCCCCTTTCCGAGGCAACCTCGGGATAAAGATACTGGTGTTTTTGACATACTCTTCATAGCCGGCATATTTCTTAAGGCGCGCTTCAAGCATCGGAACCCCGGAAACATAGCGGATGATCAAGGTGATCGTGATCGGACTGAGAATCGCCCAGATCGGAGCGCCGAGTCCAAGGGCGACGAAGTACACCCCGAACCACAACACCGACTCCCCGAAGTAGTTCGGATGACGGGTGTATTTCCAAAGCCCCGTTTGGATCAACTTCCCTTTATTCGCTGGGTTCTGCGTATGCGCCTTCAGTTGGGCGTCGCCGATGCTTTCAAACAACATCCCGACCGTGTAGACAAGGATCCCGAAGACCACAAGCGGAAGCGACGTCAAGGTCGCCGAGCTTTGGCCCAGGATGTTCGCAACGGAAATGATGTACATCAAGAGCCCTTGAAACAGGAAGAGTTGGAAGTAAGCCCGGACGAAATACGTCTTGCCCCATTGTTTACGGAAGTTCGCATAGCGGAAGTCTTCCGGTTTCTTATAATTACGTTTGAAGATGTGCAGACTTAAGCGCGCACCCCACAGGAAGGTCATGAGAAACAAGAGCCATCCCAACGGCCTGTTGATGTTGATCTGGACGAAGAGCGAGAGAAGGAAGAAGCCCATGCCCCAGCCGACATCGATGTATCCGGCGTTCTTAAGATAGGTGGTCAGCGCATACCATGCGCTGAAGTAGACAAGTAAAAAGGCGATGATGTGGATGTGGTTCATGGTTATTCTCCTCTGACATGAAAAGAATCACGGGTTGATTCTCTTGGTCGATCTCGACGAATTGTTTCTATTCCCCCAAGTAAGCCCTGTACCTTTATTATAGTAACTTAACTAAATATTTCAAGGATAACGAACCCGATAAAAAAAACGCCCGGAGGCGTTCGATTAAAGCGGGAAGATTTTCTTGTTGTGTTCGCCGTTGATGATCTGGGCGACGGCGTTGTAGAAGGCGGATCCTCCGCAGAAGATGCCGACGATGCCGGCGGCGACTTTGATCGCGGCGATCCCGGTGAAATCACCGACCGCCAACAAGACAAACAACAAGGTCAGGGATCCAAAGACGACTTGGGTCGTACGATTGTGCGTCAAGGTCCCGATGAACATGAAGAAGGTGAAGATCCCCCACACCAAGAGATAATAGCCCATCGAAACGGCGTCGGCTTCCAAGCCTTTCGGAGCCAGCGTCCAGATGGCGACCAGCGACCACCAGAAACAGCCATAGGCGACGAAGGCGGTCCCGGCGAAGGTGTTGCCTTGTTTCAGTTCGAAGACCCCGGCGATCAATTGCGCCAAGCCTCCCAATGCGATCCCCATGGCGATGATCATCATCGACAAAGGAATGAGGTTTGCGTTATGCAGATTCAATAAGATGGTGGTCATTCCGAATCCCAATAAACCTAAGGGACCCGGGTTGGCGAGTTTTTTGGTTTCAGTGGCCATGGTTTCTCCCGGAATGTAGCGTCATCACGCTTTTCGATAATAGCCGAAACTTGCGCTTTCGTCAATTGAAATGTGACATTCCCTCCCGTATTGTATTCGGCTTCGCAAGTGCTACAATGAAATCAGAGAAGATCCTCTTGCGGAGGCCGTTATGAAAAAGAAATTGTTTCTCATCCTGCTCTCTTTTTTCCTGATTTCCTGTACCCCGTCCCGCCCGTCCTTTACCTTGGATTCCTATCCGATCGTCGACGGTTCCACCGTCACGATCCCGCTCTCCGAAGCGATCTGCGCGGCATTGACGGAGAAAACCTTGGAGGAAGTACGACCCTACATCGTCCACAATAAAACCCATACCGCCTACCTGAACCTCATCGACAAGAAGGCCGACTTGATTTTCGTCACCTCGCCTTCCGCCGATGAACTCAAATATGCCGGCGACCACGGTGTCGACATGGTGGTCGTCCCGGTCGTCGCGGAAGCGTTCGTGTTCTTGACCCATGCCTCCAACCCCGTCGACAATCTCACGATGAAGCAGATCCAAGACATCTATACCGGCAAGATCACCAATTGGAAGCAGGTCGGCGGGGAGGATCTTCAAATCATCGCGTATCAGCGTCCGGTCAATTCAGGGAGCCAAACCGGTTTCTTGGAATTGGTGATGAAGGGGCTTACCCCGATGGTCGCGCCCACGACCCAGGTCATCGCCGACATGGGCGGTTTGATCGACGTGGTCGCCACCTACGACTACCAATCCACCGGCATCGGGTATTCCTACTATTATTTCGTCACGGACATGTGGGCGAACGAGAATGTGAAACTGTTGAAAGTCGACGGGGTTTATCCGGATGAAACGACGATCACCGCCAAAACCTATCCGATCAACACCGCCTATTACGCCGTCTACCGCAGCGATGAGAAGAAGAACGGCGATGTCCGTCGGATCGTCGACTGGTTATTGAGCGACCAGGGACAACGACTCGCAAAGGATGCGGGCTATGTTAACGTGCGCTAAGTTCGGATTGATGTTGCTACTGATGGTCGGATGTACCCAATCCACCGACCCCTTGGTCGAATTCGACACACCGATCCCGATCGAAAACCCTGTCGGGAAAACCATCCTTTCCCCGGTGACGTTTGACGCGGTCTATGAAAACCCGATCACGTATGAAGACATGCATGAGTTTCTCTACCCCTCTTCGAATTGGATCGCGATCCAAGGGTTGAAAGACGAAACGATCCAGGCGAACATCAATGCGGCGGTCAAAGAAGCCTATGATCGATTGATCACCTATGCGAAGTTGGAATCATTGCCTCCCTATCGCGGGTTGAAGAAGAAAATCGAGGACGATTCGATCGGTTATCCGACCGTATCCACCGCGGTTTCATACAATAAAAACAATATCTTGTCGATCGTGGTGAACGGACAGTACCAATTCATTTCCAAGGACGGCTCCCAGCAGGTTTTCGTAAGTGCCGTCGAAGCGTTGAACTTCGATTTGACGACGGGTCGTCAACTGAAGATCGGCGACCTCTTCACCAACGATACACCGGCGAAAGACATCCTCGATCCCTTGGTCTTCGAACTCATCCGGCTAAAAAGCTCTGAGTATATCGATTCGTCGAATTATCCCTTTGTGGGGGGATATGGATTCCTCGAAGAAGTGTCGCCGTTCAAGGGGGTCCAAGGCAACCAGGTCTTTTCGTTGGACACCACCGGTCTCAATCTCTACTTCGATTACAGGACACCCCATTTCGACACCCGTAACCTGACCTTCATGTTTACGATCCCTTTCGCCTTGATCGAGTCGAATTTCGCCGGGACGCTCCGCTACCAAAGCGAGACCTCCCCGTTTCTTAAGAAGGTCGCTTCCTATTCTTATCTCTACACACACTCGGGACAGAAACGGATTACGATCCAAGACGATTCGACCATGGACGGGCATCCGTATTACCGCTATATCAGCTATCCCGAAACGACGGAACCTTGGGTTGTTGATCGGATCCATGCGATCGACGATTCCTCCTCGCAGCGAATCAACGCGTTGTTTGATGGGAAAATCACGTATGCGTATCGATCAATCGTCTTTTATACGGTCGGACCCTATTCAAACATCGACGTATACACTTCGATTCAAGGGGTAGACCGATATGTCTACCTGCAGGAACATGAAAGCTACGATGAGACCCACAAACGGATCGTATTCAAGGAACTGTTTGTTGAGGGCTATGACATCTCCCCCCTTTTACGCAAGAAAATCAATGAACAACTCTCCTACTTCAATTCCGAGTGGGGGATGACGGATCATATCGAAACCTATCTCGCCAACCTTAGCTTCAAGGTCGACTTTCAAGGAATCACCGTCGACTCCTATGCGGAATCCTCGTTCAACCATAACGTATACATGATCCAGATCCATCTCGGTTATGATGAGATCGGTTGCGAAAACCTGAAGATGTTTGCGGACTACTTCAACTAAAAACGGCCTTCCCCTCTGAAAGTATCGGGTGGAAGGCCGTTTTTCTATTCCGATTGATCTCTGAAATCCTTCGGTGTCTTCTTGAATTTACGTTTGAAATGACTGTAGAAATTACTGGTGAAGCGGATGCCGGAACGCAACGCGACTTCCGAGATCGGAAGGTCGGTCTGTGCAAGCAATTCCCTGGCGAGGAACAAGCGACGGTCGCAGATGTATTGGTGGGGCGTCTGTCCGATGTATTCGTCGAACACGCGGATGAAATGGAATTTACTATAATCGATGGTATCGGTGATATCATCCAACACGATCCGTTTACTGATGTTCTTATCCATGAACAAGAGGGCGTTGCGGATGAAATCGCGTTGCTTGGCGTCTTTACCGGTATTGACCGGAAGTGCCTTGAGGAGTTTCGATAAAGATTCGCTTACCATCGGATCTAGGCAACTCAGTAAGAACTCGTCGAAATGACGGGGGTCGACTTGGCTGGGTACGCGCAGGTGGTTGCGCATCAATTCGGCTTGCGGGCAGTTGGTTCCCACCAGGAAATCCCCCGAACCTTGCGCATAAAGGAAGTGGACGCCGTTCTCAAGAGGAATCAACACCAGTTCGTTGGACAGGATCACTTTCTCGGACTTCGCATGTTTGACGATCGCGTGCCCGCTGCGCAGATAAAGCAACAGACAATCGTTTTTCCCCTGGGCCTTGATTTGTACGGCGGCGTTTTCAAAACGGAGCGTACCGGTTTCACGAATGGAAAACGAGTCGTCCCGCATGTCCAGGATCCTCGATTCATAGTGGATAGAATTCAAATTTTCGAATAACATGGCCGGTCCTTTTCTGCTTTTCGCCTACAATATTATGCAAGTTTCGAATAACGTACTCTATTATTGTAACTCATAAACTGAATTATGCAAGTTGATACTTACAAAAACATAGGAATGAAAAAGGATGACTTTCGTACATCCCTTCAATGGTCAATTGTTGGTTTTAAAGAAGCGGATCATCTCGTCCATGACATCCAGACTCTGGGGATAAATCAGCTTGATGTTGAAGACATGATAGAGTTTTTCCTTTTTCTCCATGACCCTGAGCTTGTGTTTGATCCCCTTTTCTTTGAGTTCTTTATCGAACTGCAACGTTTCGATGATCAAGTCGTCGTTTTGCGTGGTCAAGAGATAGGATGGGGGGAACGCGGAATGAAGGTTGTTGGAAACGGAACTGTAGGGGAACAACGGATGGTTCATGAAGTCTTCGCGGTCGAAGAGGGTTTTGGCGGTCAGATCGCGATGGGGGTAGTCGAGTTTGGCGTTGAGTAAACGCACCAGGTCGTAGACCCCGCAACTCAAGCCCAAGCCTTTGATGACGACCTTAGGGCAAGTGAGGTTGAACTTATCCGACAGTTCCTGGCTTAACAGCGTATTCGCCGTCAGTGCGCTCAGATGCGCTCCGGCGGAATCGCCGACCAGATAGACCTTGGATGCATCCAGGTCGTATTCATCCCCGTGTTCTTCGATCCATTTCAATGCGGAAACACAATCTTCGAGTTGGGCGGGGAAAGGTGCGTCGAAACCCAGTCGATAGTTGATCGTCAAGACGCCGTACCCGCGACGGGAGAGTTCCATGCCGTAGTACTTGTAATAGGTGTCCTTATGTCCGTAGACCCAGCCGCCCCCGTGGATCTGCACGATGACCGGGAGTTTCCCTTCATAGACCAAGGGACGGGCGATGTCCATGCGATGCATCGGATCGCCGTCCTCAAGATAGGGCACATCCTCCACCAGGCTCATCCCCGTCGGCCGGGGCGCTTTCTTGTAGTATTGCCGATCCATTTCGGCGATTCCTTTCCACATGATTCGCAGCGGTTTGTTTTTGATCATAGTTTACCTCGTTGACTCCATTTTGGTCTTGTCGAAACGCGTTGTCAAGTTAGAGAAGGAGCCCAAGGACGGCACCGGCCAAGATCAACCAGGTCGAATTGACTTTGGTTGAAATCAAAACGATGAAACTCCCCAGGAAGATCAGGAGCGAAGAAAGGTCGATAAGCGCCGCCATGCCCAGTTTGATCGACACCGCCGCCATCAAGGCGATGGATGCCGCGTTGACGCCGTCCAAGACCCAGGAGATGCGCTTGGATGCGCGCATCTTGGCCAGGACGGGATGCAGGAAATACACCAGCAGGAACGAAGGAAGGAAGATGCCGAGGGTCGCAAGCATCGCCCCGCTGAACCCGTGGATCAGATACCCGATGAAGGTCGCCGTGGTGAATACCGGACCCGGGGTGAACTGTCCCACCGCGACCGCATCCAAGAGTTGTTTCGCGGTGATCGCGCCATACTTCAATACGAATTCGGACTCAAGGAAGGAAAGCAGGACATAGCCGCTGCCATAGAGAACCGAACCGATTTTTAAGAAGGTCAAGAAAAGCAAGATCAGCGACATCGGTTCGACGGCAAGCGCCTTCCGTCGGTTCTCACGCAGTTCGAAATAAACGTACGTCAAGAAACCCGCCGCCAGCAGCAAAGGGATTTCCGAATAGCCCAAGAGCGACAAGGCAAGCACGATCGTGAAAATCACGAGGGCTTCTTTTTTCTTCAACAGCGTTTTGGATAAGCGATACAAGGCTTGGGCGACGATCGCCAGCACGACCGGCTTGACCCCGTCGAAGATCCCGGCTATCGCCGGTAGACTGCCGTAGTTCACGTAAACCACCGCCAATGCCAAGACGATCGCCATCGCTGGGAAAATGAAACTCACCCCGGCGAGAACCAATCCGATGCTTCCTCCGCGCTCCAAGCCCAGATGGATCGCCATCTCGGTGGAGTTGGGACCGGGGATCAGGTTGGTGAACCCCAGAAGATCCACGAAACGTTCGCGGGAGATCCATTTCCGTTTCGTGATGATTTCGTCCTCCATCATCGCGATGTGGGCGGCCGGACCGCCGAACGCCGTCAGTCCGAGTTTCCCGAAGACGGAGACGATTTCTTTATAGGTTTCTTTCGTATAGTTTTTTTTCATGTTTCTCCTTTAGCGCGTTTCAACGCGGGCGTTTTCATCTTTCCCGAAGAAGATGAAAATGCATGTCCCCACCAATCCAAGGAACCCTGCGGTGATGAAGTTCGCCGATGGGGATAGATTCCATAGGTAGGCGCTGGACAGAGAGACGATCGATACGACGAAGTCCCGCAACAGATAATAGGTACCGAACATCGAGGCTTTCGTCCCCGAGGGCGCTAGCTTCACGATCAAGGCTTTGCGTGTCGGTTCCCCGAATTCCTTCAACCCCCGGATCACAAAGGCGAACATCAGCATCTCCATCGACCTTGACATCAAGAGGATCCAAGGGAAGACGGTGAAGAACCCGAAGGTGATCGCGACCAAGGTCTTACTGGAGGTGCGTTCGTTGAGGATCGCCACCGGAATGTACACCAGCATCGCGACGACCATCTCGATCAGAGTGAGAAGACTAAAGGACAAGGCGGGGAACTTGTTCACCTGCATGACCCAGAGCACCACGAAGGCATAGGGGATTTGTTCGGCGAATCGGACGAAGATATCGCTCAACAGGAGCGTTTTCAGTGCCCCCGGCATGTTTCGATAAGTCGTGAGAATGTTGGGGGTCGAAGATTTCACGCTTTGTTTGTCTTCCACGTACTTCCAGAGGAAGAAGAGGGCGAAGATCCCGAGTCCAAAAGCAAAGGCGAAGGCGATCCGCGCTCCTTCGCGGATCCCGTAGGCTTGGATGAAGAACGCTCCCAAAATCGGTCCAAGCGCCATCGGGATGCGTCGTACCAGTGAATGAAGGGAAACCCCCATCGTTTGTTTTTCCACCTTCACGGTCGAAGAGACCAAAGACAGAATCGCAGGCAGGGATAACGCCGTCCAAGAGATAAAGAAAATCGCACCGAGGAGTACGGCTTGCCAGTACGGAAAGACGATGACGATCAGATAACCGACCAGGGAAACACAGGTATAAGCGATCAGGGCGCGTTTATAGCCGAACCGATCGGAGATCGCCCCGCCTACGAACGAGTAGATCGCACTGAGGAAGTTGTCCATCGCGTTGAGGAAACCGACCGCATAGACCGATCCGCCGATCGCGATGAGATAGACGGGAAGGAATCGCTCCCCCATCTTTTCCCCGAGTCCAAGCAAGACCACCATGCCCAACATCGACAAGACGCTGGGATTCACGCCGAAGAACTTCTTTACCCGTTGGAAACGTTGCGGCTTACTTGTCATGGTTACCCTTCCCCCTGATTTCATCGACCAGTTCAACCAGGTAGGAAAGCGCGAGCTTCAGCTCCTTCCTTCCGTTTTCAGTGATCGAGTAGTATTTACGGATCTTGCCGTCCACGTTGATCGGCGCGACCGTCAACAACTCTTCCTTCAGCATCCCGTGCAGGATCGGATAGAGCGTCCCCGGTGAACTATTGTATCCGTGTTCATGCAGTTCCTCCAGCAACCATCCGCCAAAGACGGGTTCTTCCTTGGCGTGGTGGAGGATATGCAGACTGATGAAACCGGTCTGGAGTCGTTTGCGCAGTTTGTTTTCCATTGTCCCCTCACTGATATCGTACTTCGATATCGATTTACGATATCAGTATACCAAGGATACTGAAAAGTGACAAGAGCGATGCAAAAAAGCCATTCACATGGCTTTCTTCATTTCGACGATGAGGAAATGGGAGGGTTGGATGGCAAGGAGGTCGAGGTTTTCTTCCACGATTTCAAGCGCATCCCCCGCGAAGAGATCGACGCCGTTCACATCGGCCCGACCTTCGATCAACACCAGATAGGCCTGTCTGCCGGTGTGGACGATGAAGGTGCTTTCGGTCGAGGCTTCCATGTCGATGGCGAGGAGGTTGACGTCCTGGTTCAGTTTGATCGGGGCGTCGCCTTCTTTGGAGGAAACCAGATGCAGCCACTTGTTCCTGCGGTCGACCCAGGGGAAACGGAAATCGCCGTAGGCCGGGGTATGTCCCTTCTTGTCCGGGATGATCCAAAGTTGCAGGAAACGCAACGGTTCATTGCCGTTGTTGTACTCGCTATGCAGGATGCCGGTCCCGGCGCTCATGTATTGCACTTCGCCGCGTTTGAGGGTATGGGCGTTCCCCATCGAATCCCGATGGGTGATTTCCCCGTCGACCACATAGGTCACGATCTCCATGTCGTTGTGGGGATGAAGGTCGAAGCCGTCATTGGCTTTCACCAGGTCGTCGTTGAGGACACGCAACACGCCGAAGCGCAGGTTCTCGGGATTGTAGTATTCCGCGAACGAAAAATGAAAGCGGGACTTCAGCCATCCTTTGTTGGATAGAAACATTCTCTTCGCATCGAGATACCGGATCATCATCCCACCTTCTTTCAGTATCCATAATATAGCGGCTTCGATCCTTTCTTTCAAGAACCGTGCCCTTCTTGCGCTTTACGGGGAGCGTGTTACAATGAAACCAACAGAAACCACCCAGGAGGTGCGACAGTATGAAAGCGTATGCCCGTTTGTATCAGGCCGTTTTCCGTCTCATTCTACCGCGTATGCCTTGGCGTCAGCCGGAATTGATCAAAGGGGAAGGGAGTGTCGCTTCGATCGGAAGCGCCGTAAAGGCCTACGGGGTCGACCGTGCCCTTTTGGTAAGCGATCCGGGTTTGGTTCGATTGGGTTTTGTGGACCAAGTCCGCGAACATTTGGAGAAGGCGAACGTACGTGTCGTCATCTATGACAAGACACAGGCCAATCCGACGATCGACCAGATCGAAGAAGCGTTGTTGCTGTATCGCGAAGGATCGTGCCAGGGCATCGTCGCCTTGGGTGGCGGTTCTCCGATGGATCTGGCGAAAGCCGTCGGGGCGCGGATCGCCATGCCGAATAAAACCATCCCTCAACTCAAAGGGATCTTGAAAATCAAACACAACCTTCCTCCGTTGTTTGCGATTCCGACCACGGCGGGGACGGGGAGTGAAGTGACGGTCGCGGCGGTCGTGACCGATTCCAAGACGAAAGAGAAATATGCGATTTCCGATCTTCATCTCATCCCGATCCTGGCGATCCACGATCCTTCGTTGACGGTCGGCTTGCCTCCCCACATCACGGCGACGACGGGATTGGATGCGCTCACGCATGCGGTGGAAGCGTATCTGAACCATACGTCCATGCCCGTTACCAACCAAGAGTCCGAGGAAGCGGTACAACTGATTTTCAAGAGTTTACTGAAGGCGTATGAGAACGGCAACGACATCCGGGCAAGGGAAGACATGCAGAAAGCGGCGTTCCTTGCCGGAGCCGCCTTTACGAAAGCCTATGTCGGATATGTCCATGGCTTGGCGCATCAACTGGGGGGCTTCTATGGGATTCCCCACGGTTTGGCCAACGCGGTGATCCTGCCGATCGTGCTGGATTATTACGGGGAGAAGGTCGAAGGGAAACTCGCGCGCTTGGCGGATGTCGCCGGCCTATCCACCCCGGCGATGAGTAAGAAAGAAAAAGCGGGTGCGTTTAAAAACGCGATCAAGGAAATGAACCGCACGATGAACATCCCCCAGACCCTTGACGGGATCAAGGAGGAGGATCTGGCGATCCTGGTTCAACGGGCGTTGGCGGAAGTCAATCCGGCCTATCCCGTACCGGTGATCCTTAACGGGAAGCAGTTGCTTGAACTCTACCATAAAGTAATGAAGGCATCGTCACACTGACGATGCCTTTAGATTTCACCCATTAATGTTCGAGCTTGTTCCAACACTTTCATTCCGTCCATCCTGCCGTAATTCAGGGAAATGATGATTTCGGAAGGGCAAGACACGACGTTCTTCACGGAAGCGATCAGATAGCCGACTTGCGGACCGATCAGAACCACGTCCGCTTCTTGGGACAGGGTTTTCACAGAAGTGATGGAATGCGCACTGATGATGCATTCATATCCGATCGATGCGGCGGCTTCGCGCATCCGATTCACCAACAAACTGGAGGACATGCCTCCCGCACAAAACAAGACGATGTTTTTCATAGGAACCTCACTTTGATGGAATTACAGACGTTGCATAGAATATAGAATAATGTACCTAGCCCTGAACTCGTTTAATCTTCATTGACTTGTTCATGGATTCATTTCGAATGGGTGAATGGATCGGTGATGGATGAAAACGGTCATGTTTGTCGCATACTGCAAGACAAGAGTTCACTTCCTGCATCTAAACAGGACGCAGGGATTTCCTGCGTCCTGTCACTTAATCGAGTTCTTTCCCGTTGGATGCGATGACTCTCTTATACCAGAAGAAGGATTTCTTACGGCTGCGGCTTAAGTCCCCGTTGCCTTGGTCGTCCTTGTTGACGTAGATGAAGCCGTAGCGTTTCTTCATTTCACCGGTCGAGGCGCTGACCAGGTCGATGCATCCCCAAGGGGTGTAACCCAAGAGCTCGACACCGTCTTCTTCGACCGCCTTCACCATCTCGCGGACATGTTCCCTCAGATAGTCGATGCGGTAGTCGTCGTTGATCGTCCCGTCTTCAAGCGGCGTGTCCACGGCGCCCAATCCGTTCTCGACGATGAAGAGCGGTTTCTGGTAGCGGTCGTACAATTCGTTCATGGTGGTGCGCAATCCGATCGGATCGATCTGCCAGCCCCATTCCGAAGACTTCAGGTGGGGGTTCTTGACGGACTTGAAGACATTCCCCGCCGTGTTCGCAGACGCGTCAGGCGTGCCGCTGGCGACGCGTGAAGAGTAGTAGCTGAAAGCGATGTAATCGACCGGATGGTTCTTGAGGATTTCCAAATCCCCGTCTTTCATCGCAAGCACGATGCCTTCGCGTTCCAATTCTTTCTTGACGTAGTTCGGGTATTCCCCGCGGCTTTGGACATCGATGAAGAAATAGCTTTCGCGGTTCTTCACCTGCGCCATACGGACATCCTCCGGCGCACAGGAATACGGATAGGTCATCCCACCCGCCAACATGCATCCGATTTGATTGTTCGGATCGATTTCATGCGCGATCTTCGTGACGGTCGCCGAAGCCACCAACAAATGATGGGCGGCCTGGTATTTGACTTGAAGCTTGTGGTCGCCTTCCTTAAAGAAGACTCCGGCCCCCATGAACGGCAAATGCATCAGCATGTTGATTTCATTGAAGGTCATCCAGTATTTGACCTTCCCTTTGTAGCGGACAAAGAGCGTGGTCGCATATTTCACGAACAAGTCGACCATCTCGCGGCTACGCCACGATCCGTACTTTTCGACCAACGCCTGCGGGACATCGAAGTGGTCGATCGTGACGACCGGTTCGATTCCGTATTTGATCAGTTCATCGAAGACGTTCTCGTAGAACGTCAATCCCTTTTCGTTGGGTTGTGCCTCTTCTCCGTTGGGATAGATGCGGCTCCATGCGATCGACATGCGGAACGCCTTGAACCCCATCTCGGCCATCAGCGCGATGTCTTCTTTATAGCGATGATAAAAGTCGATGGCTTCGTGGCTGGGATATCCCGCAGGATCGCTCAGATCGAACTTGATATCCTTACCTGCCATGACGGGGAAACGTCTCTCCCCAAACGGGATGACGTCCACATTGGATAATCCCTTTCCGTCTTCAAGATAAGCCCCTTCCAATTGATTGGCGGCAGTCGCTCCGCCCCATAGAAAATTTTTCGGTAATGGCATGATCATTCTCCTTATATCTTTCATTATAAATCAAAGCGGGGGGAAGCATGAACCGAAACACAGGCGAAAGAACGGAAATTCGTGCCAAAGAAAACCACGGACAGTCCGTGGTTTTGGTTAGATGTGGAAAGCGCAGGTCGCGGCGACCGCTTTCTGCCATTCTTTATACAACGCTTCGCGTTTTTCTTCGCTCATCTTCGGCGTGAAACAGCGTTCGATCTTCCAGTGTTTGGTGACTTCGTCGGTCCCTTTCCAGAATCCGACCGCCAATCCGCTCAAGAAAGCGGCACCTAACGCCGTGGTTTCCTGGACGATGGGTCGATCCACATTGACTCCGAGGATGTCGCTTTGGAATTGCATCAAGAGATTGTTTTTGACGGCGCCGCCGTCGACTTTCAATGCGGCCAACGTGATCCCCGAATCGATTTCCATGGCATGGAGGATGTCGCGGGTTTGATAGGCCAAGGATTCAAGCGTGGCACGGACGAAATGTTCTTTCGTCGTGCCTCGGGTGAGACCGAAGATCGCACCCCGTGCCCGGTCATCCCAATACGGGGCGCCTAATCCGACGAAAGCAGGGACGACGAAGACGCCGTCGGTCGAATCGACCCGACCTGCGATTTCTTCCGTTTCCGGAGCGCTGGAGATCAGATGGAGACCGTCGCGTAGCCATTGGATGGCGCTCCCCGCCACGAAGATGCTTCCTTCCAGGGCGTATTCCACTTTATTGTCGAGTCCCCAGGCGATGGTCGTGATGAGACCGTTCTGGCTGGCGACCGGTTTTTCCCCAGTGTTCATCAAGAGGAAACAGCCGGTCCCATAGGTGTTCTTCGCCATGCCGGGGAGGAAACAGGCTTGCCCGAAGAGGGCGGCCTGTTGGTCGCCGGCGATCCCGGAAATCGGGACTTCGCGCCCGAAGAAATGATAGGGGGCGGTTTTCGCATAGAGATAACTTGAAGGGAGAACCCGGGGAAGCATGGCCTTGGGGACATCCAGCATTTCCAAGAGTTCATCGTCCCATTTCAGGTCGTAGATGTTGTACATGAGGGTGCGTGACGCGTTGGAATAGTCGCTGACATGCGCCGCCCCGCCGGAGAGTTTCCAAACCAGCCAGGTATCGATCGTACCGAAAAGCAATTCACCGTTCTTCGCCCGTTCGCGCGACCCTTCCACATGGTCGAGGATCCATTTGACTTTGGTTCCGGAGAAATAGGCGTCGACGACCAAGCCGGTCTTACTACGCACCATTTCCGCTTTTCCCGCCGCTTTGATGTCATCGCAGATGGAAGCGGTCTGGCGGCTTTGCCAGACGATGGCGTTATGGATGGGTAAGCCGGTTTCCTTATCCCACACCACCGTGGTTTCCCGTTGGTTGGTGATCCCGATACTGACGATCTGTTCCGGCTTGATCTGGGTCGTGATCAGCACGTCGGCCATGACCGCCAGGACGCTGGTCCAGATTTCGTTGGCATTGTGTTCGACCCATCCCGGTTTGGGATAGATCTGCGTGAATTCTTTCTGTGCGACCCCGACGATGTTGGTGTCGTGGTCGAAGAGGATCGCCCGTGTGCTGGTGGTTCCTTGGTCGATGGCTAAAACATAGTTCTCCATGGTGTTCTCCTTGAATCCGTCGTATTCATGATACCATTTTTTCTTCGTTTGAACTCAATCGACTTGAGGCATCGAACGCGATGCCAGGATGTCGACCCCTAAGCCGCAGATGTTTTTCACGATGATGTCTTTGCATTTCACCGGTGCGCTCACTTCGACTATTCTGAGGGCTTCCATGACTTCGAAGAGTTTCCCTTTGGGGATGTCGCTGGAGGTGATGACCGGTAACCGGTCGTAGGGTGCGTTGAGGATCTTTACGGTCGACGTCAGCATCCGTGTGGGGTTCGTCAATTCTTTGCGTGCATAGGCATCGCCGCGCGGACAGGTGTTCCCGCTCACGGCGCAAATGTGCCCCTCGCCGTCGAAATCCACATGAAGCAGACAGCTCATCGGACAAACGATGCAGGTCATTTCCTTACTCATAGGGTCACCTCGCCGATTTCGATCTGGATCGATTCGACACAACCCATCAATTCGTCTTTGGTGAGCACGATCCGTTCCATCTCCGCCGGGGCGAGATGGCGCTTCTTGATTCTCTTGAGGACTTGGCCATCGCGTTTGACGACCAGTTCCACGAACTTCGCCGTCTTCGTCACTCGAAACATGCATTCGATCGCCTTCTCCACATTGTTCGGATTGATGCGGTGGGGGACGATGTAGCCCAACCCTTCACCGGCGATCATCGCGATGGATTTGCCGGTCGTGACTTCATGGTTCAGATAACGCGCCGCGGAGATCCCGGCTTTCTGTCCTTCAAGCGAGACCCAGTCGACCAAATCATGGACATGCAGGACGTTCCCGCAGGCAAAGATGCCGGGGACGTCGGTCTGATAGGTTTCATCGACGATCGGTCCCTTGGTCCGCTGATGCAGGCTCACATACGCCTCTTCGCTCAATGCGTTCTCGGGGATCAAGCCGACCGAAAACAGGACGGTATCCACATCGAAGACGATCTCGGTGTTCGCGATCGCTTGGAAGCGTTCATCGACCTTCTGGATGGTGACCTGGTTCACCCGGTCTTTGCCTTCGATCCGTGTGATCGTATGGCTTAGGTAGAGCGGGATGTCGAAGTCTTCGAGGCATTGTTTGATGTTGCGGGGTAAACCGTTGGAATACGGCATGATTTCGGCGACGCCCAGGACCTTCGCCCCTTCCAAGGTCATGCGTCGCGCCATGATCAAGCCGATGTCGCCGCTGCCCAGGATGAAGATGCGTTTGCCGACCATGTACCCTTCCATGTTGAGGTAGCGTTGCGCCGTGCCTGCGCTCCAAATCCCGGCCGGACGATATCCGGGGATGGCGATCGCCCCCCGTGTCCGCTCGCGGCATCCCATGGCCAAGATGACCGCTTTCGCCTGCAAGGTGACATATCCTTCATCGGGGGTCACATATTCGATCGTCCGGTCGTTTCGCAGATGGGTCACCATCGCGTTGAGTTTCACGTCGATCTTGTACTCGTTGATTTTATCGATGTATCTTTCCGCATAGGCCGGACCGGAAAGTTCTTCTTTGAAGGTATGAAGTCCGAATCCGTTATGGATGCATTGTTGGAGGATGCCTCCCAACTCCTTATCCCGCTCCAGAATCAAAATGTCTTTTATCCCGTGTTCATAGGCGCTGATGGCGCTGGCTAAGCCGGCGGACCCTCCGCCGATGATGACAAGTTCGATGGTTCTCATGTCTTACTCCTTCGTCCGTGCGATCAGCAGTTTGGAATCGTCGCCGTCAAGTAGGATATCCATGGGGGAGAGATTGAGTTCACGCGCCAAGATCGCGACGACGCGGGGTTCGCAGAACCCGCCTTGGCATCGACCCGCCCCCGGTCTGACCCTTCTCTTCACCGCTTTGACCGTCCTTGCCCCGCAATTGCGGTGGATGATGTCGACGATCTCCCCTTCGCTGATGTATTCGCAACGACAAACCATCTGCGCAAAGCGCGGATCTTGTTTGACGAGTTCTTGTTTTTCTTCATTGCCCATCCGGTTGATGATGATCCATGGACGACGTTCGATCCGCGGTTCGTCTTTCACGACGAACTTGAATTTCTTCGCCAGGATTTCCTGTTGGACATATTCCGCGATCGCCGGCGCGCTCGCCAGTCCCGGGGATTCGATGGCCGCCACGTTGACGAAGCGGGGGACGTCCTTGGCTTCTTCGATGATGAAATCCCCGGTCGATCCGGAAGAACGAAGCCCCGCATACGTACGGATCACTTTGTTCATAGGGATGTTTTTCACCGTCTTCATCGCATCCCGTTTTACGCTTTCCAATGCGTTGAAGGTATTGTCGTTGGCTTCCTTATCCTCGATGATTTCGGAGTTCGGGCCCAACAAGACGTTGTGGTGGATGGTCGGTACGACCAACACCCCTTTCCCTTTTTCGGAAGGTAGAGGATAGATGGTCCGTGTCACCAAAGGTTCGTCGAATTTATCTAAAACATAGTACTCGCCTTTCCGCGCTTTGACGAAGAAACCCGGTCGGTCACTGACCATCGCATAGATTTGGTCGCTGTAGACGCCGGCGCAATTGATGACGAATTTGCTTTCATACGTCCCTTTGGTCGTATGGACGACGAAGGATTCTTCTTTCTTCTCGATCTTGAGCACTTTGTTTCCCAGATAGAGTTCGACACCGTTGTTGATGGCGTCTTCCATCGCCGCGATGCAGACTTCCCATGGACTGACGATGCCCGAGGTAGGCAGATCCAAAGCCTGGATGACATCGTCGCTCAGGTTGGGTTCTTTCGCGATCGCTTCGTCCCGCGATAAAAGCGAACAAGGGATGCCCCGCTCTTGCGCTTTATGATAGATTCCCACTAGGGTTTGAGATTCACCGGGGTTGACCGCGACGACAAACGCACCGTTGCGTTCGAAGTCGACCTTCAGTTCTTGACATAACCCTTCATACATCGCGTTTCCGCGAAGATTGAGTCGCAACTTTAAAGACCCGTCGTGGGGGTCGTGCCCGGAATGGATGATTGCGCTGTTCGCACTGGTGGCTTCGTTGGCGACGTCGTTATCCTTTTCCAACACCGCGACGCGGCACTGGTAATGGGATAAATCACGCGCGATCAACGAACCCGTGATGCCTGCACCGATAATGAGGAAGTCATACATGATGTTCTCTCCCTTCGAAAGAAAAACACTAAAACTCGATGAATGTTTCGAAGCCTCAGTGTCTCGGATCGCAGATTAACTTGTACCTTTATGATAAGCCCAAAAACATGTTCTGTAAACGGAAACCTTCACATCGAAGAGGATTCGCAAGATCGTATCCTCACCGTGTGTCATCTTTCGGTTAAGGTCAGTTTTAATCCCAACCCGTCCACGATTTTCATCAACGTATCGATCTTGGGGATGTGCTTTTCCCTTTCGAGTCGGGAAATGGCTTGTTGGGAGACGCGTGCTTTCTTTGCGAGATCGACTTGCGATATTTTCTTCTGTTTTCTAATCTTTACAATTTGCTCGATTAACTCATACTCTTTCTTTATCTGGTCATAATTCGATTTGAGAGCAACGTCTTCAAACTCTTTCTCCAGTAACTCTTTAACATCGATTTTCTTGAATGGCATATCGACATCCCCTTTCATTTTACTTCTTTCGATCTTTTAATCGCGAGATTTCTATCCATTGATTCTGCCGCATTCTTCTGTTTTTTGCATGCATGGAGCAGGTAGATGTTCTCGTTATCCTTAAGCATATAGAAAATTCGATTGAACTTCCTGAACTTGATCTCCCACAATTTGCCTTCAAAATGCTTGATATCGAGTTTGTTTAGGTCGTCGAAGGAACCTTTTTCGAGTTGTTCCAGAATGTATAGACCCTCAGCTTTTTCTTCAGACCTCAATGTATTTAGGAATTCGAGAATAAGATCTTTTCCCCCATGAGTGCAATACGAATGAACCTTCATACAATGACCCCACCCAACAAATCTCATGGATGATACTTCAAATATACATCATTTATGATGTATATTCAAGAGGATCATATCATTAACGTTTGAGCATCGTTGGCATCTTTCTTAAGGGTATCCGATGAACCGAATCGTTCCCCTCTATCCCATGATTCCCACACATTTTTATACTTCCTTAGATTTGATTTAAACAAGTTCGTGACACGATTCATCTCTACTTTGAACCTAGATGTTGATAACGACTTTCCCCTTCGCATGACCTTCGTTCAGATAACGTATCGCTTCCAACGTTTCTTCAAGTTTGTATCGCTTGTCGATCACGGCACGGACCTTCCCTTCTTCCACAAGCCGAAGGATGAACTCAAGGTCGAATGTGTTAGGTTTTGCGGAAAGAAGCCGCATCTTCTTGTTTCCGATGGAATAAAGCGGACCCAGCAGTGTGAATTTTAAAAGTTGCGCTATGGACCCTCCGCTCATGACGCAGATGCCCTTTGGCGCCATGACGTTCCGGTAAGATGAAATCGGTCGGTTTCCATTGAGAACCAAGACGAGATCAAAGAGCGTGGCGCTTTTCGCAAAATCTTCCTGGGTATAGTCGATCACAGTATCCGCACCCAGCGACCGGACGATTTCCACGTTTCTCGTCCCGCATACGGCCGTGACTTCCGTGTCGAACTGTTTCGCGAGTTGGACGGCGAACGTCCCGACACCGCCGCCTGCCCCATGGATCAATACTTTCTGTCCGGCGTGGATCTTCCCCAAGCGCATTCCCTGCAATGCGGTGACCGATGCCATCGGAAGAGCGGATGCGACGTCAAACGAGACACCTTGAGGGATCCGCACGAGCGCCGTTTCAGGAGCCGCCACATATTCAGCCAACCCTCCGAATCCACAACCCGAGAGATCGCCAAGTACCGAATCTCCCACCTTGAACTTCCGGACGTTTTCGCCGACCGCTTCAACCACTCCTGCGATGTCCGCACCCATGATACGACCATCGGGGACGATCCCCATCTTGATCGAACGGTAATCCGCCGCATTCAACGAGACGTGACGGATCTTCACCAAGACTTCCTTGTCTTTTTGGATCGGTTTCTCGACCTCACGCAAAACCAGGAATTCCGCTTTGTTTTTCTTGTCGTAGACGATCGCTTTCATTTTACTCTCCTCCTTCGACTTCGCAGTTGAAGACTTCTTGGATTTCCACATCGAACGCGATCGCGATACGGAAGGCGAGTTCAAGCGACGGGGTGTATTTACCGGCTTCCACGGCCACGATCGTCTGCCTTGAGGCTTCGACTTTCTGGGCAAGTTGCTGCTGCGTCATCTCGTTCGCAAAGAATCTCAAAGTACGGATGTTATTGGTGATTTTCAGTTTCTTCGCCATGTCATACACCCTTTCTGTAGTAGTACAGTTGCAGGAAACCTTCCAGCAGTGATCCGACACTGAAGGAAACAAAGACGATATTCAACATGACGACCGGTGAGTAGTTCAGGACAAGGACGATCAGCCCCGCCATGAATCCCATCCCGGAGACGAAGAAACCGGTTCTCATTGATTTGAGTTCGATGATCTTGTCCATTTCATCCGTCACCATTTCGTTTTGGATCGACTTTTCGATGTCTTTGTCGTCCGCATCCGCATCGTGCATTTTCTCTTTGATGGCGACTTGAATCGCGATCAGAATATGGAAGACGATCTGCCCGACGATGTTGACCACGATGCCGATCCCGATGAAGGTCAGGATGGTCTTCGCCCAGAACGTGAGATCCTCGGCGATCATCGCCCCGGATTGATACTTGCCATAGGCATACACGCCATACGCGACGAGAATGAGAAGACCGGAAAGTATTGAGAAGAGGGTTCTTTTTTCTTGATATGACATATTCATTGACTCCTTTGTTTCGTTTTATAGACACATAGTACATATTATTATACTATATGTCAAGTATTTTATACATTTATCGGTTGCAGAGTCTCTTTACATCATGAATCCACCATCCACATCGGACAAGAGACTATGAAGAAGGGATGAAAAAGATTCGGGAGGATTCCCGAATCTTTTTGAAAGCGATACACTTGAACGCTACTTGGATGGATGATCAATAAAGTAGCGAAAGGACAAATCCCAAGATAACGGTGTGACGGATACCACATGATCAAAGAACAGGGCATAGATGTCGCTTGCCGGGTCGGTCGTCGCCAACGCCACGTCCATCCGCGTTTTCAAGGGATAGGAAGAAGCGAAGTCGCGGGGTTCCGGCTTGATGAAGACGGAGTAGTTGGATCTTCCCTGACGTGTCATGCGCACTTCCGTCGATTCGTCCGCATGGTTGGGGATGTTCACGTTGAAAATGGAGATGTCCTTCGGGAACCCTTCGATCATCCGCTGTCGGGTGATTTTTTCGACGATCTTTCGTATCGGATCCCAGTCGATCGCCTTGAAATCGCTTGAATGTTGATCGTCGAGGGCGGCTTGGATGGAGAACGCGATGGAAGGGATGCCGTGGCTGTCCGCTTCGAAACACGCCCCGAGCGTCCCGCTGCAGGTGACGGACAATCCGAGGTTCTCGCCGTAATTGATCCCGCTGATGCAGAGATCCGGAAGACGGGGGCAAAGTTCCAGCACGCCATAGGCGACCGCCTGCGCCGGGGAACCATGGACGCCATACGCCGTCACATCGTGATCCCCGATTCTCCGTATCACTTTTCGGATTCTACCGACATCTTCGCTTTTCGGAAACGAACGCGCCATCCCGGTTTGCTGAAACATCGGGGCGACGATCATTAACTCGCCAAGGTCGGATACGGCCTGTGCCGCGGCCCATAACCCTGGGGAATCGATGCCATCGTCATTGGTCACAAGAATGATCGGTTTCATGTCTACCTCCTGGATTGAAAAAGCGAAGTGGAAGCTACCCTCCACTTCGCCTGTCGTTAACGCAACGATTGATTCTTTCTTAGGCTTCGTTTTGTACCGGATTGGGTTGGACGACCGCCGACGCTTTCGCGGATTCGATCGACTTTTCCTTCTTGATCAAGTAGGCGAAGACCAACACGAAGGCGACCCCGACGAACCCCATGATTCCGCTGGTGATGAAATAGGCGTTGTATCCGCCGGTCGCACCGAACGTCGCCCAAAGGTAGCTGTTCAATTGAGGGGTCAAGACATCGGGGAGATAACCGATGAAGGAAACCGCGCCGATGGCGGATCCAAGGATCCCCGCTTCGATCTTGTATTCGTTCAAGAGCGACCAATAGGTGCCGCGAATCGTATAGAAGAAAATGCCGAGGAGGACAAGCAGGATTGAGAATACGGTTTGACCGGCGCTCGCGGGTAACGAAGCGGCGATGATCAAGCAGGTGCTGGCTCCGACAAGCGCTCCGAGCTGGATGTTCGTCTTACCGAACTTATCCGCCAGATAACCGCCGAGGAAACCGCCGACCGGACGCATCCAGAGGACGAAGACCATGATCGTCGCGACGGAGACCGGATCGATTCCGATGTTCGTTTCTAGAAAGCCACCGAGGTAGTAGACCGTCCAGAAGACGGTGTAACCCATGAAGATGATTCCGCCATGCAGATAGATGAACTTGTTGGAGAAGAGTTTGAGAAGGTCGGAGAAATGGAATTTCGGAGCTTTCTCACTCGTTCCCGAAGCACCGAGACGTGCCGCGATTTTCTTGTCATCCTCGACGAAGACCATGATCAGCATGGAGGCGAGAAGCAGGACGGCCGAATACATGTAGATGACGCCGATCAAGGCGTTTTTCTTCAGTTCGAGATCCGAACTCGAACCAAGGATATTGGAGAAGATGAAGACTGCGAGACTGGCGAGAATCGCTTCGACCAAGCCTCTTCCGCCATCCAGGATGCCGAAGAATTTGCCTTGTTCGTTGTCTTTGGCAAGCAGTTTGACGATCTTCATGTGGGCGCTCCAGAAGGTAAAGACGGAGAAGATCCCCCAAATCGAGAAGATGATCACGACGCTGCTGTAATTCGGGACCTGGGCGAACCATAGCCCTCCCAGACCGGTCAGCAACAAGGAGACCGCCAAGAGTTTCTTAGCCGAGAACTTGTCGCTCAGCAAGCCGCTTGGGAAGTATCCAATGACGAAAAGGAGTCCCAAGAAGGAATACATGTCGTTAAGCTGCGGCAGGGTCATGTTGAAGACTTGCAGGATGGTTTCTTGATAATTCGTCTTAAGATAGATCAAAGGATAAATCGAACCAGCGGCGAAGACAACCAACAGAAACTGAAAATAGCGTCTGAATTTTTCTTGGCGCATTGCGGCCTCCCTTTTCCTCTTTGTTTATGGTTGAGTTGAATGCTCGATGGAGACAATGATGAAGATGCGAAGTGAAAGGAATCTTTCACTTCGCCTTCGTTTATTTCAATCCTTCGTAAACCGACTTCAGCGTGCTCTCCAACATTTTCGGTAGATCACGGTAGGCTTGGTTGTTGAGTTTCTGATAGATCTTATGGTTTTCCATGTTGGGATGGAATTCGTCTTTTTGCTTGATCATGTGGGCGACGGCTTCGTCGAAGTCTTTGTAGACGCCGGAAGCGACGGCCGCACACATGGCGGCACCGAGGGAAGCCGCCCCGTTGATTTCGTTACGGACCGTTTTCACACCGTACATGTCGGCGAAAATCTGCATGTATAAATCGCTGTTTGAACCGCCGCCTGAGACGATGATCTTTTCCGGGGTGACGCCCAACTCGGCGTTCATGGCATCGTAGCTGTTTTTCAAGGTCATGGCGATGCCTTCGAGGATGGAGCGATAGATGTGACCGCGGGTATGACGTTCGTCAAAGCCCAACATCACGCCTTTACGGTAGAGTTGCGTCGCGGGGGCCAGCCAGTCGGGGATGGTCATCAGACCGTCGGATCCGGCCGGTACGTTGGCAGCTTCACGGGCGAGGTAGTCTTCGACGGAATAGCCTTCCGCCTTGGCTTTGGCGGCGTATTCTTCGCCGATGATCCCTTTATACCAGGAAACCAGCCACATGCCTCTGCGGATGCCGCCGCTTTCGTAGAGATACTTTTGCGGGATGCAGGAAAGGTTGGTGAAGAAGTTGGTGGCTTGCGGGATGTTCTTGTTGCCGAAGACCATCGAAGTGATGTAGGTTCCAAGGGAGACCAAGCCGACGTTGGGTTGGTTCAAGCCGGATCCAAGGGCTTCGACCGCTTTATCGTTGGCGGTGGAAACGACCGGAAGTCCGACCGGCAAACCGGTCTCAAGGGAGGCTTTTTCGTTCACATACCCTAAGATCGTCCCCGGGACTTGGATGTCCATCAGTTTTTCGCGCGGGATTTTGAATCCGTCGAAATACGTCTTGTCATCCGACCAATCCCATTTGTCCATATCGACCGGGAACTGCCATTGATAGGCGTTCGCGGACATTTCCTTGAATTGACCTGTCAAACGATGGGTCAGATACCCCGAGGTCGAACAGGTGTAGGCGATCTCCGGATCGTCGATGAAGGTTTCATAGGCACGGACATCCATCCAGCTCATGATCGGGGCTTGAAGGGTTCCGTCGGCTTTCATGAAGACGCGGCAGCAACGGATCGAGCATAGACCCAATCCCTTGATGTCGTTGACATCCCCTTTGAACTCCTTCATGACTTTCTTCAGGACGATTTTCAAACTATCCCAAAGATCGTCGTCGGGATGTTCCACATAGCCATGTTGTCGGCTCATCATCGGTTTCAGCCCTTCGCTGGCGCTGCAGATGATTTCCCCGTGTTGATTGTAGATATAGACTTTGGTGCTTTGCGATCCGCTGTCGATACCGATGAAATACTTGTCGCTCATGCGCTTTCTCCTTGTGTTGAAAGAATGATGCTTGCGCATCATTATCTCATTAAGTAACCGCCGTCTACAGTGAGGTTGTGTCCGTTGACATAGTTGGAAGCCGGGCTTGCCAAGAAGACGCAGGTCCCCATCAAGTCGGCCAACCAGCCCCAGCGGTTCGCCGGGATGTGGGCGAGGATTTCGCCGTTGCGTTTCGCATCGGAACGGGTTTTTTCGGTCAACTTCGTCGCGAAGTACCCCGGGGAAATGGCGTTCACTTGGATGTTGAACTGGGCCAGTTCATCACACATGGACTTCGTCAAACCGACGATCCCGTGTTTGGTGGCGGCGTAGGCCGGCGACCATTGTCCGCCTAAGAACGCGAACAAGGAAGCGATGTTGATGATCTTCCCGCTTCTCTGGGGGATCATGTATTGGATGGATTCGTGGGTCATTTCGAAGGCGGCGGTCAAGTTGACGGCGACCATCTTATCCCATTCGCGACGTCCGAATTTGGTGACGTCTTCGATGTTGATGCAGATCCCGGCGCAGTTGACCAGGATGTCGATGCTGCCGAACGTGTCGACGCAATCTTTGACGACGCGTTTGCATTCGCCTTCCGCGGTGATGTCCGCGAAGACATGCTTGTATTGTACGCCGCAGGATTCGATCATTTCTTTCGTTTCGCCACCGTCGTCCATGATGCTGACGGCCATGATGTTGGCGCCGGCTTTGGCCAAAGAGGTTGCGAAGGCTTGTCCTAATCCGCTGTTCCCACCGGTGACGATGGCGTTTTTCCCTTTAAGGGAAAAGAAGTCCATATTGAAATCCAGAATGTTCATGTGTTTCTCCTTGTTGTTCAGACTTTTTCGCGTCTGATCTTTTCGACTAGTTTCTCGATGAACTCGACCGCATCCCCTTCGACGACGATGTCCGATAAACTGCAGATCGGCGCGTCCTTGTCGATGTTGACGGAGATGATGTTCTCGACGTTCTTCAATCCTTCGATGTGCTGCAGGGATCCGTAGATCCCAAGCGCGATATACAGTTTCGGGCTGACCGTGTGGCCGGATTGACCGACTTGGATCTTGCGTGTCGCAATCCCGCTGTCGACGATCCTGCGGCTGGCCGAGACCTGGGCGTTGAGTTCGAGGGCCAACTCGTCCAGTCGATGGAATTGATCCATCACACCGCCGCCGCCTGAAATCAATACCGTGCTCTCCCGGATATCCTTGGTTTTTTCCTTCACCTTCATTTCAAGCAAGCTGATGTTGCTGGCTTGGATGGAGGTCGGATAAACGTTGATGCTGAGTGTGTTTTTCACTTGATGAGAGGTATACGAGAAGATGTTCTGCCGTACGCTCATCATGATGGGTACGCGACCCCGATTGACGATTCCGGCCATGATTTTACCGCTATAGGCCGGTCGGATCATTTCAAGTTCGCCGTCGTGATGATCGATCGCCGTGACGTCCGCAACCAATCCGACATGTAACCGCATCGATAGGCGTGGTGCAAGCATTCTTCCGATATGTGTGGCTGGAATGAGGATGCTGTCGAAGGTGTAGTTGCGATGCATCTCCTCCAGGCAATTGGTGATGTTCAAGACATCGTAGGTCTGGATGGAATCATCCTGGACGTTGATGATCACGTCGAATTTCCCGTAGGCTTCCTTGGGACATTGGTGGATGCAGAGGGCATAGGTTTCCACTTCCCCTTTACCATGGACCAATTCCGCCACTTCCAAGAGATCGATGGAATTCCGGATGTTTTCCGCATCCAAATAGATCAGGCTCTTTTTCATGTTAGATGAATCCTTTGGCGTGTAGGAAGTCATAGACCGTATCGATGCCTTCTTCGTCCGTCTTCACGAAAACGCGGTCTTCTTTCTGCAGGTTCCGGGTGAACGTATGGGCCACTTGGGTCAATGAACCCTCAAGACCGACTTCATCCGCCCTAAACCCCAATTCACGGTTGGTTATGATCTTGATCTTAGCGCTGACATCCAAGTCCAGATTCTTAAACTTGACAAACGGAAGCTTGTATTTGCTATCTTTCGAGACACTTAAGATCGCCGGGAGGCCGACGCGATAGGAAGAGATGAATCTCTCGCTATCGACGTCGACGACCGGCCAACCTGTTTTAAATTGAGTTTCTTCGATTTTCACGATGTTTGAGATCTGATGGAGGCGAAGGGCTTCGCCCACTTGCGATGGAACATGCGACGTATCGCCATCCAGGCTGTGGGTTCCCGTCAGGATACAGTCGAAGGTTTTTCCTTCTAAATACCTTGCCAGGATCCGGCTGGTCACATAGGTGTCGCTGCCGACATACATCCGATCGGAGATCAAAGTCGCTTGGTCGAAGTTGCGCCGTAGTAAATCTTCCAGATGCCCGACGACGCTTGTGGGCGCCATGCTGACGATCTCCACGAAAGTTTCCGGATCTTTTTCCTTCACTTTCAAACAGAACGCCAAGGCGCAGGCGTCGTCCGGGTTCAGGATCATCTTGACGTTTTCGCGAATCAATACGTTGCGTGTGACGTCATACTTGAAGTCCTCGACATCCGGGACGAATTTTACCAGGCAAATAAGGTTCATAAGACTCCTGAAAGCTGATTACTTCGCAGCTTTTTCTTTCTTAACGAGCATACCGAAGATGAAGACCAAGACGACGCCGACCAAGCCGATGATGGCGCTGGAGATGAAGTAGGCGTTGTATCCGCCGTTGTTTCCGAAGGTCGCCCAAAGGAAGCTGTTGAATTGCGGAAGGATGATGTCCGGTAGGTAACCGATGAAGGAGATGACGCCGATCGCGGTTCCCAGGATCGCGGCTTCGATCTTATAGTCGCCAAGCAAGGACCAGTAGGTTCCACGGATAGCATACAGGAAGACGCCGAGTAACACAACCAAAGCGGTGAACAGGGTCGCACCGGAAGATACCGGTAACAATGCGGTGCCAAGCAAACAGATCGCGGCGCCCGCCAAGGAGACCATTTGAACGGTGTCTTTGCCGATTTTGTCAGCCAAGAACCCGGCGACGAATCCGCCGACCGGACGCATCCACAGGACGACGACCATGATGGTGGCGACGGTGACAGGATCGATACCGATGTTGGATTCAAGGAAACCGCCTAAGTAGTAAACCGTCCAGAACACGGCATAGCCCATGAAGATGATTCCGCCATGCAGGTAGACATATTTGTTCTTGAAGAGTTTGAAGACGGTCGCGAAGCTGAATTTTTCTTTCGGTTCGCCATCTTTGACGGCGGTGATGATCTTCTTGTCGTCTTGGACGAAGATCATGATGAGGATGGAGGTCAGGATAAGCACGGCGGAATACATGTAGATGACACCGATCAAGGCTTCTTTTTTGGCGCCGAGATCCGCACTGCCACCGAGGATGCTGGAGAAGATGAAGACGGCCAAGCTGGCCAATGCGGCTTCGACGACACCGCGTCCGCCGTCCAAGATACCGAAGAATTTGCCTTGTTCATTGTCCGTGGCAAGCAGTTTGACGATCTTCATGTGGGCGCTCCAGAAGGTGAAGACGGAGAACACACCCCAGATCGCGAAGATGATGACGACGTTGTTGTAAGCGGGGATCTGGGCGAACCAGAGACCGCCTAAACCCGTAAAGAACAACGAGATCGCAAGCAGTTTCTTCGCGGAGAACTTGTCGCTCAACAAGCCGCTCGGGAAGTAGCCGACGACGAAGACCATGCCCAATACGGAGTACATATTGTTTAACTGCGGCAAAGTCATGTTGAAGACTTGAAGAATCGTTTCTTGATAACCAGTCTTAAGATAAATCAAAGGATAAATCGAACCCGCGGCTAAGACAACCAACAGAAACTGAAAATATCGTCTGAATTTTTCCTGGCGCATATAGGCCTCCCTTTTTCTTTATTATGACTCCGGGTTGAGATCCGACTTCACCGTTGTGGTACACACAGGAAGCATGATATCGCTTAGCGGATCGATCGGATCTGTTCCCAACGACCGGAGGTATAATACCTTTACTTCTGAAACTTCACGCCTTCTTCTTGCGGATAGATCGTCCCGAAATTCATGATGCCGTTGGGATCGAAGGTTTCCTTCAATTTCTCAAGCATGTAATAAGCCGATCCGTGTTCTTCCTTCGTCCATTCGTTGCGGTATTTCCCGATCCCGTGGTGATGGCACATCGATCCGCCCAACTTCAGGGTTTCTTCGACGATGATCGTCTGTAGCGGATGGTGGTAGATGCGCATTTCATCTTCCGGTTCGCAGTTGATGTTGTAGTTGTAGACGAAGTACATGTTGGTTCCGTTGATGTAGCTGTGCGAGGAATGTCCCCCCAGCATCGTCAAATCATGGGCGCGCGGGAATTCGTTGCGGACGCGGTTCATGACGTTGGCGTAGATCTTCGGGATCGTTTCCCAGTCGGCGGAAATCTCCGTGGTGAATCCAGCATGGTAGTCTTTTTCAAGCATGCCTTCAAACTCGTCGTCGATGTCCTTCTGCGACCAGTTGAGATGGTTGAACCATCCTTCGATCAGTTTGCTGTCGACATATTCCAGGATGCCGTCTTTGAATTTCTCGACGGAAGCCTCGATGCCTCTGCAAGTCGCTTCGACGATGTCCTTGTTGCCTTCCGCCATGAAGATCAAGACGCATTTGCCATCATGGAAGTGGTAGAAATGTTGGTGGGCGTCTTCTTCCGAATAGGTCCGTGCGACCGAAGGTCGATAGCCGTTGGCCATGACTTCGCGCAGGACTTTGATGCCGGTGTCGACGTCTTTGATCAGGTAGCCGTAGAACTTGTTGTTTTCCGGGAAATACTTGAAGATCTTGACGGTGACTTCGGTGATGTAGCAGAGCGTGCCTTCGTTGCCGATGGCGATATGACGGATGTCCGGTCCGCCGGCACGACGGGAGACGTTCTTGATGCGCGAGATGTGCCCGTTGGGGAACACGCATTCGAGACCGACGACCATGTCTTCGATCCCACCGTATAACGTGGAGAACTGGCCGATGCTGCGGGTCGCGACCAAGCCGCCGAATTTGGCGACCGGTTTGGACTGCGGGGAATGGCCCGTGGTGTACCCTCTGGCTCTAAGTACGTCTTCGAGTTCCTGTAAGCGGACGCCGGCTTCCACCGTCGCCTGCATGTTGTACTCGTCGACCTTGATGATCTTGTTCAAGCGGTCGGCATCGATGACCAGGGTCAATTCTTTCCAGTTTTCCAGGCCGCCTTCCGTTGCCGTCTTCCCGCCTCTGGGGATGACGTTGATGCGGTTGTCGTTACAGAAAACCAAGAGTTTGCTGACTTCTTCCGTGTTGTTGGGATAAACGATCGCGGTGGGTAGGGGGACGTCCAAGACTTTGCGTGCTTTCGCATATTTCTTGTATCGATCCGCCGAAGCATCATACAAGTCGTCGTAATTCGTATTGATTTGATCCTTAGTCAGAAAACCCGATAATTCTTCCAGCAGTGTTGCTTTGTCCATTCTTGTTTCCTCCGATGTGGCATTCTTTTGTATTCCTGCTTCTTTTAAAAAAGAAAGCGGTTACGAGTACATAATAATCCCAGATTTCCGGCAAGTCAACAAAAATATGCGAAAGTTTTCTATTCAAAGCGTTTTCATTTTCTATATATGGAAAACTTTCCTACAAGGGAGAGATCGGGGTTCAGTTGCTTTTAAGCAAGAATTCTTTACCGAAAGGTCAAAAAATGCTAAAATGGTCTCAAGCGTTCATATAGGGAAAGGGGATGTGCATGTCATGATCAATATCGATCTTAGTCGCTTGAATCCTCTGGAACAGGAGATCTATCGCAAGATCCAAGCCTATGCGCTCGAACACGCCGATTTGAAGATCACGCAGGCGGCGGAGATGAACAATTGTTCGATTTCCAAGGTCTCCAAGTTCGTGAAAAAACTTGGATTCAAGAATTATAAGCAGTATATGGATTTCCTCTATGGGCGGGAAATGCCAAGTAAAAAGACATCCAACGAGTTGGATCGCATCCAGCATTTCATCGCGGACTTCGATCAATCCTTGGTGGATGAGTTCATGAGCCTGCTCAACAGCCATGAAAAAATCATCCTCTTCGGTTATGGCCCGTCGTTCATCGTCGCGACGTACTTCGAATACAAGCTTCGCATCTTCACCAACAAGTTCGTCATCGCGGTCCCGGATGAGTTGTCTATCCGGACGATGGTCGACGACAAAACCTTGGTGGTGATCTTCACCGCGACCGGTTCGTTCCGTTCGTTCGAGTCCGTCTATCAATCCACCAAGGCGAAGGGTTCGGATGTCTTGGTGATCGCGGAAGAATACAACACATCCTTGATGAGCACCTGCGACCGTCTGTTCTGGCTCAGCAAGTTCCCGCAATCCCCCGACCTCAAACCGCATGAGAAATCTCGTACCGTCTTCTTCCTCTTCATCGAGGAAGTCATACAACGCCTGATCGAGGAAGCGAAAGCGCTCGAGACCATCCAAGGATCGGATATCTAAGTAAAAAAAACGGACCTCGCGAGAAGTCCGTTTTTCGTTATGAGATGTCGAGGATCCCTTCTTGTAGGATCTCCGTCGCTTGTCCTTCATGCATCTTGGTCAAGTCCTTCATTCCACGATAGAAGAAGAAACCGGTTAAGATGGCGGAAAGGAAGTCGGCGAAGGGGGCCGCGTGAAGCAGTCCGTCCATCCCCCAAAGTTGCGGGAAGATCAGGACGGCGGGGATCAAGAGGATGACCTGGCGGGTCAGGGTGAGGAACATCGCGGTTTTCGATCGTCCGATCGCCTGGAAGAAGTTGGCTCCGATGATTTGGAAACCGACGACCGGAAGGCAGAGGAACCAGGAAGTGATCGCATAGCTCCCGAAGGTCAGGAGTTCGGGATCACGGTTGAACAAGGAGACAAGGATCACCGGGATGAGGCGGGTGATGAGGAAGCCGACGGTCACAATGACCGTCGCCGCCGCGATGGCGAGTTTGGCCGCGGATTTGACGCGGTCGAACTTCTGCGCACCGAAGTTGAAACTGATGATCGGTTGGACCCCTTGGTTCAATCCGATGATCGGCATGATGAGGAAGGTTTGGACGCTGTTGATGACGCCCATGCCGGAGACGGCGATGTCCCCGCCATACATAAACAAGGTACGATTGAGGACGGTATTGAGGACGCTGCTCGCCAATTGCAGGGCGAATCCAGGTAATCCCAGGGCCGAGATCTTGGCGACGATGCTTACGTCCGGTTTGAGGTTTTCGACGCGTAGTTTACTGCGGCTGCGTTTCCCGACGAAGTAGAGCACGACCCAGGTCGCGGAAATCGCCTGAGCGATGATGGTCGCCCATGCCGCGCCGGCCATCCCCATCTTGAAGGTATAGATGAAGAGCGGATCCAGGACGATGTTGGTCCCGGCACCCAGGAACATCGTCATCATGGCGACTTTGGGGTTCCCGTCCGCCCGGATGAAATGGTTCAAACCCATGCTGACGATCTGGAAGGTCGATCCGAAGAAGATGATGCGCATGTATTCGACGGCATAGGGAAGGACGATCGGGCTGGCGCCGAAGGCCTTGAGTATCGGTACCAGGAAGATCGAACCCAGGATCGAATAGACGATCCCCGATGCGACCAAGAGGACAAACGCGTTGCCCAACACGTTCTCGGCTTCTTTGGGTTTCTTCTGTCCCAGACGCATCGCGAACAGGGTGGCTCCCCCGACCCCGAACAAGACCCCGATCGCCAACATGATCAGCATCAAGGGGAATCCGATGGTGATCCCGGCCAATCCGTCGGGTCCCAAAGTCGGACTGTTCCCGATGTAGATCCGGTCGACGATGTTATAGAGCGCATTCACCATCATCCCGACGATCGCGGGGATGGAGAATCGTATTAACAGTGTGCTTACTTTTTCCTCACCAAGAGGATTCTTGTGGTCCATTTACTCGATCTCCGTTTCTTTCTTTCGTTTCTCTACTTTTTCAACCATTCTATCCAAGGTATCCTCGACGATCCGTAGTGTTTCCGGATCGATGTCTTCACTGAGGAATTCGCTCCAGGCATAGACTCTTCTTCGGATTTCGTTCTCATTTTCTTTCGCCTTGTCGCTCAGCCTGATGTGGTTGCATCGTTTATCCGCATTGGCCTTCCCTCGGCTTACGTATCCTTTTTCTTCCAACGAAGCGATCGCACGCGCGGTCGCCGCCTTGTCGATGGTCAAAGCGTTCACCAGATCATCCTGGGTACATCCGTCATGGGTATAGAGATAGAGCAGGAAAGGATATTCACCGGCGCTGATTCCCAACGACTTTAACGAGTGGGTATGGAAGACCTGGGCTTGTCGATGCAGGATCGACATGGATCGTCCGATATTGCGTTTCATCGTGTCTCTCCTTGGTGTTTACCGTAGCATTATACGGGCAATTGGTTGATGTGTCAACCAATTGCGTCCTTCTTCTTTTCCCCTTAAATGTGATTCGTTTCTCGAATGATATGATATACTTGATTCAGAATCCAACTTGACAAGGAGACGCACGATGATCAGTCTTTTACTCTTATCCCATGGTTCGTTCGCGGACGGAATCAAACACTCCCTCAACCGCTTTTATGGGGAAAGTGACAAGATCGATGCGTGCAGCCTGCTCAACGAAGACGATCCGAAGCAGTTCTGCGACCGGATCCTGCAGATCTATCGCTTGAACCAACCGTTCGAGGGGATGCTGATCCTGTGCGACCTGGAGGAAGGGATCACGGTGGATTGCGCCGCCGACGTTGCGAAACGTTACGGGGATGTGCGTGTCGTTACCGGATTGAACCTGAAGATGGCGCTGGAAGCCTGTCGACTGCGCGAGACGCTTGATCTCAACACCCTTTCACGCAAAATCTCAGACGCCGCGATCGCTTCGATCCATGTCCTCCCCTAAGAACGTCCCACCGTTCTTTTTTCTTTTTATCGCTTCGCTGTTCCTTCCTTTTTCGTTTTGTGTTACGATTTGGCTACTTATCCTCTTCAACCCATGCATACCGTCTTTACCCATCTTCCCTTTGACGTATAATTAACTCAAGAGAGAAAGGAGAGAACGATGAAACCGTACCGTAAATCAGGGACAATCGTCATGGTTTTTTTCCTTTTCCTTTTCTCTTTTTCACGCTTCTCCCCCGTTTCAACCTCCTCGGTTCTCCAAAATCAGATCATCCGTCAAATCCTGGAACTCGAGGGCAAGGAAGTTCGGATTGCGGAAACCTATGACGTGCTGGATGTGGAATTGAAGCGGA
>JAHFCO010000001.1:186736-196235 GCA_023249475.1 Bacillota bacterium
GCGGGTTATGCGATCATCACCAACCGGTCCTATGTCTTGTCCGAGTATTCGGTCGAAGACTCGAAGATCCCGTTTGAGGACGTGTTGCTTGAGGATGTCCACTTGATTTACGGAGGTCCTTCCAACTATCTCTATACCCGCGATCGTAAGGAGTATTACGATGCGGATACGCGGAAGTCGGTTGCGTTCACGCCGTCGATGCATCAGATCGAGATCAACAAGCGCATGGTCGAGGGGGATCCGGAAGAAGAGGAAGAACCCAAAGCCATCGAAGACCCCGTGTTCAAGCCTTTGGTTTGGACAGGGATCCACGAGTCCCTCTTCATCCGCTACAACGCCGGGATGTGGATCAACAATCAGGACAACTACCCCATCGGGAACGGGATGTGCGGACCGATTTCGGTCGCCATCCTGCTTGCTTACTACCAAGACAACATCGACCCGTCGTTCGTCCCTTCGGCCGTTCGTACCCGCGGGTCGTTGAGTCCGGGATCTTTGGTCCATCTGCTAGGCCTGCACATCGGCGGTGCGTATACCGGGACGATCGGGATCACGATCTACTACGGGTTCCTGAGTTTCATGGAATCCTACGGGATCGACCAGTACCAACCCAAGTTCACCATGTTTACGACCTGGGACATCGTGACCGAGAAGATCGATCAGATGCGTCCGATCGCGGTCGGGTTGACGACGTGGTTGGGCGGACCCGAGAGTTATGGGAACCATTGGGTGACCGTCTATGCCTATGCGCAGAACACCGAGAAGAAAGGCTATTACAAGGCCATCGACAACCACGGAAACTACAAGGCCAGGATCAAGGCGAGTTGGACCGCGGGCGCCGTGTGGTTGGATAAATAGAGACCCGCGCGTACGCGGGTTTTTCTTCGCTTGATTCGATCTATTTTTCATCATTGACATGATAATCTTTGCATACAAAACGAGACTTCTTGATTATAATGGATTCATTATCAACAAGGAGACGACCATGATTCTTCCCGGCATCACAAACAAAACGGTCTTGGCTGAAAGCGAATCGCAGGATTGCATCCGGCTGATCGACCAGTTGGCGACAACCCATCATCTGGAGGCGGATGAATATCTCTATCTTTTGGATCACATGGGGCCGTTCGAGTACGCCCACCTTCGAGAAAAGGCGCGACGACTGACGGATTCGATCTACGGAAAACAGGTGTTTTTCCGCGGACTGATCGAAATCACGAATCTTTGCGCCCAAGGTTGTTACTACTGCGGTTTGCAGTCCAACAATCAGACCGCCCATCGCTATCGGATGAGCGAGGAAGCGATTCTAGCGACCGTCGCCGAGGGATATCGCCTTGGATTCCGTTCGTTTGTTTGGCAGGGCGGCGAGGATGCGTATTTTACGGACGAGCGTCTCGTCAAGCTTATCCGAACCTTTAAAGCCGATTATCCGGAGTGTGTCGTCACCTTATCGATCGGTGAGCGCAGTCGTGAATCCTATCAAGCCTTATACGACGCCGGGTTGGATCGCTACTTGCTGCGTCATGAAACCGCAAGCCCCGAACTTTATTCCCGCTTGCATCCAGCGACCATGTCCTGGGAGAACCGCATGCGTTGTCTGCGTGACCTGAAAGACATCGGCTATTGGGTCGGAGCGGGCTTTCTGATCAACCCGCCCGGTCAAACCAATGAAGATTTGGTGAAGGACCTCCTCTTCATCCAGGAATTCCAACCCCATATGTGCGGGATCGGGCCGTTCATCCCGCATCCGCAGACCAGGTTCGCCGATAAAGCCAACGGAACCGCCGATCAAACCGTCGTTCTCTTGGCCTTGGTTCGATGCATCTCCCCTGAAATCCTCCTGCCATCGACGACGGCGTTGGGGACGGTGGATAAAGAAGGTCGCTCGAAAGGGTTCGCGGCGGGGGGGATGGTCGTCATGCCCAATCTCACGCCTCCCGATATCCGGAAGTTCTACGAAATCTATGCCGAGAAGAAAAACTGGGGCGATGAAGCCGCGGAGAACGTGCGCAAGAGCATCGAAACCGTCGAATCGCTTGGCTATGTCGCAGCCCTGACGCGCGGAGACCACGCGTCCTACAAGGAGAAATGAATGGAACCCTTTATCCATATCCAAGAAATCGAAGCGTTGCTTCACCAAACCGCATCCGCCACGCCCCGACGTATCCACGAGGTGTTGGACCATGCGGCGTTGGGGAAAGGCTTGTCCTTTGAAGAGATCGGGGTTTTGTTGAACATCGAGGATGACGCATCGCTGAATCGCCTGTTTCAGGTCGCGGGGGATGTCAAATCCAAAATCTACGGAAACCGCGTCGTTCTTTTCGCACCCCTCTACATCAGCGATTACTGTAAAAACAATTGCACCTACTGCGGCTACAAACGGGATAACCTCTTCCCCCGGCGTAAACTGACGCGTGAGGAAATCATCCGGGAAGTCCAAGTCCTTGAAGCCTTGGGACACAAACGCTTGGCATTGGAAGTCGGGGAAGACGAAGTCAATTGTCCTCTTGACTACGTTCTTGAAGCCATCGACTGGATTTATGAGGCGGGGGACATTCGTCGGATCAACGTCAATGTCGCGGCGACGACGGTCGAGAACTATCGCCGACTCAAAGAGAAGAAAATCGGAACCTACATTCTGTTTCAGGAAACCTACCATCGTCCGACCTACGAGAACCTTCATCCGCAAAGCTTAAAGGGGGATTACGAACGTCAACTGTTCGCCCACCATCGCGCGATGGAAGCCGGGATCGAAGATGTCGGCGGCGGGGTTTTGTTTGGTCTGTATGACTATAAATTCGAGGTCATGGCGATGGTCATGCATAACGCGGCGTTGGAGAAGGATCGCGGCGTCGGTTTCCATACCGTCAGCGTCCCGCGCCTGAAGAAAGCGAGCGGGATGTCGTTGGATTCCTTCGGAAAAGGCGTGAGCGACAGGGAATTCAAGAAGATCGTCACGATTTTACGGCTTGCCCTCCCTTATGCCGGAATCATCCTTTCGACCCGCGAGACGGAGGAAATCCGCACCGATTTGATCCATCACGGCATCAGCCAAGTCAGCGCCGGCAGTCAAACCGGGGTCGGCAGCTACAATGAATCGGCGTTCGAAGACAAACCGACGACCCAATTCGAGGTCAGCGACGATCGTTCTCCGATGGAAGTCATCAAGTCGTTGCTGAAGATGGGGTTCCTCCCTTCCTATTGCACCGCCTGCTACCGCATGGGTCGTACCGGGGATGCCTTCATGGAGATCGTCCGTGCCGGCAAGATCGGCGAGATGTGTCACCCCAACGCGCTGTTGACGATCAACGAATACGCCCTTCAATATGGGGATGACGAATTGAAAGAACTCATCGCCTCCTTCACCTTGAGCGAGTTGGAGAAAATCACCAACCCCGTCAAGAAACAGAAACTCATCGATGCGTTGGCGCTAGTCAACCAAGGCGTCAAAGATCTTTATGTCTAGTCAACGCATCGAACAGGATTCGTTGGGGGAACTCTTGTTGGGCGATGTCTACTATGGCATCCACACGGAACGGGCGGCCCGCAATTTCGACTTTTCCACTGAACGGACCTCGCTCGCCTTGATTTACGCCATGGTCACCATCAAGAAAGCCGCAGCGAAATCCCATCGTCAACTCAAGTCCTACGACCCTTCCCTTGCGGATGCGATTTCCCTTGCCTGCGACCGGATTCTGGCCGGCGAGTTCGACGACCAATTCATCACCCATCCCCTGCAAGGCGGAGCCGGTACTTCGGCGCACATGAACGTGAACGAGGTGGTCGCGAATGTCGCCTTGGAAATCCTCGGCCATCCGAAGGGATCCTATGCCATCCTCGACCCGTTGCGCGAAGTCAACCTTAGCCAGTCGACCAACGACGTCTATCCGACCGCCATGCGGATCGCGGCGATCCGATCATTGCGTAGACTCGCGGATGAATTCGCTTCGCTCCAATCCGCTTTGAACCACAAGGAGCAAGAGTTCTCGGAAATCTTGCGGTTAGGCAGGACACAATACATGGACGCCTTGCCGATCACGATGGGTCAGACTTTTTCCGCCTATGCATCGGTGATCCAACGCGATCGTTGGCGTCTCTATAAAGCCGAGGAACGACTGCGGACCATCAACCTGGGTGGAACCGCGATCGGGACCGGGATGAACGCGGACATGAAGTTCATCTTCTTGATGAGCGACCACATCCAGCAGTTGACCGGTTTGGGCTTGGCGCGTTCGGACAATCTGATCGACGCGACCCAGAATCTGGATGCGTTTACGGAAGTCAGCGGATTGGTGAAGACGGCGGCGGTCAACCTGATGAAGATCGCCAACGATTTACGTTTGTTGGCGAGCGGACCGCGGGGTGGTTTCGGCGAGATCCGACTACCCGCCCATCAAGCCGGTTCTTCCATCATGCCGGGGAAAGTCAACCCGGTCATTTTGGAGAGCGTGGTGCAGATAGCGTTGACGGTTGTCGGGAAGGATCAGATGATCACCCAGGCCGTGAGTCTTGGCGTGTTGGAATTGAACGCGTTCGGACCGCTTATCATCCATTCCCTGTTGGATTCGATGGACCTCCTTGCCGGCGCGGCGCAGAAACTGCGGACGCACGTCCTCACGGGGTTGATCGTCGATGAAGAACGATGCCTACAGCATCTTGAGAATTCTTCCGCCCTGATCACCGTCCTCAGTCCGATCCTGGGCTATGACGTGTCTTCGCGCATCGCGAAAAAGGCGTTGGAACAAAAGAAAACGGTCCGGCAAGTGTTGATCGACGAGGCGGTTTTTACGCAAGAAGAATTGGACGAACTCTTGAATCCGCATTCGTTGGTTTCACCCGGAATCAAGAAGAGGAGAGCACAATGAACGAAACACCCCGGTCGAACCGGACGCATATCGCGATCTTCGGGCGGACAAACGCCGGAAAATCAAGCATCATCAATGCATTGACGAATCAGGATCTCGCATTGGTCAGCGAGATCGGTGGTACGACCACCGATCCTGTCTTTAAGTCGATGGAAATCCTGCCTTTGGGTCCGGTCGTGCTGATCGATACCGCCGGGTTGGATGATACCAGCGAGCTGGGTCCGTTACGAATCCAAAAGTCGATGGATGTCCTCGCCAAGACGGACATCGCCGTTTTGGTGGTGGATGCCACGTCCGGTTTGACTTCCGTCGAGTCGTCCTTGATTTCCCGCCTTCAATCCCGCAGCATCCCTTTCCTGATCCTGTTCAATAAATCGGATTTGAAGGATTTCACGCCGTTTCCTTGTGAATTCCCCCATCTATGGGTGAGTGCCAAGGAAAAGACCAATCTTACCCAGGTGTTGGACACTTTGGGGAAAATGAAGCCCAAGCATGAAGACGTACGCTCTTTGGTGGGCGACCTGGTCTCCCCCGGCGACATCGTCATTCTGGTGACCCCCATCGATAAAGCCGCACCGAAAGGACGCTTGATCCTTCCCCAACAACAAGTGATCCGCGATTTGCTTGAGAGCGACTGCATCACGATGATCGTGAAAGAACACGAGTTGAAAATGGCGATCGAATCCCTCAATCGGAAACCGAAGATGGTGATCACGGATTCGCAGGTCTTCCTGAAAGCGTCCGCCGATACCCCCGTCGATGTCCAACTGACCTCTTTCTCGATTCTGTTCGCCCGGTATAAGGGGGAATTGGAACCCTATCTGACCGGCATCAAAGCGATCGACCGGTTGAAAGACGGGGACAGGATCTTGATCGCGGAAGGGTGTACCCATCATAAATCATGCGATGACATCGGAACGGTCAAACTCCCCCGTTGGCTTCGTCAATACACCGGGAAGCAGTTGACGTTTGAAGCGTTGAGCGGACATGCGTTCCCCACGGATTTGAGTCCGTACGCCTTGGTGCTGATGTGCGGAAGTTGCATGTTGAACCGCACGGAAGTCGAATCCCGCCTTGAACGCGTGATCGAACAATCGATCCCGATTGTCAACTACGGGATGGCGATCGCCCATGTGCAGGGCATCCTGCGTCGTTCCCTTCAGATTTTCCCCGCCATTCTCCAACAACTCGACCAAGACTAGGTCGGGTTGTTTTTATTGCGGACTTGGGGTTATAATCAGGGTATCAGGGAGGATCGTGTATGAACCTTCTCACCCAAGCCTTGATTTACGCCACGCTGAAGCACGACGGACAACCCGACAAAGCCAATAAAGCCTACATCCTTCATCCCTTACGGGTGATGTCGCGCTTCGACGACGAGAAGGAGCAGGTCACCGCCCTTCTGCATGATGTGATGGAAGACTGCAACGTCAAACCCGAAGAACTCCTCGCGATGAACTTCCCGAAGGATGTCGTCGATGCGTTGGTCCTGCTTACCCATCAAGAAAACGAACCTTACGATGAGTACATCGCAAGGATCTTGAAGAACGAGCTGGCATGCAAAGTGAAACTGGCGGACTTGGAAGACAACATGAACCTGGAGCGACTTCCGGTCGTGGAAGAGAAGGATCTGAAACGGTTGAGAAAATATCAGAAGGCGCATAAACGGATTTCGGAGAGAAACAAACCAGACTAAAAGACCCTGCGCGCGCAGGGTCTCTCTTATTTCATCCACAGTTTCTTCAACACGTCGACATACTCATCGGCATGGACCAAACTCAATTCGCCATGTCCGTACTTCGGCAATTCGATCCTCTCGCTTCCAGGAAGCGCTTCAGTCAACGCTCTGGCCGACTTCTTCATGATGCCCAATTCTTTTCCGCCCACCACGACTCCTACTTTCGCTTTCGTATCTTTCAATCCGTCTTTGATCGAGTATTCCCCGTTGCTTAGGGTGATGTTGATCAAGGATTGCTTTGAGATCTTCAGTGAATCTTGGTAATAGAGATCGAAGAGATCCTCCGTCACGAACAACGATTTCGCTTGTAGCTTCGCAAAGGATTTGTTTTTCAACCATCCATAAGCCATAGAGTACACCGGAACGGTGAGGAGACGTGTTCCGGGGATCGGATAGACCAAGGTGCTTTCCAGCAACGCGTAGGTACTGATGTCGTTACGCTGCGATAACACTTCGGCTGCGATCTGGCCCCCGATGGATAGACCACAGATCGTATGGACTTTCCCTCCCAATGCTTCATCGATGTATCCGATCAGTTTACGGGCGGAGTCTTCGATGCTGATGAAGGTTGTTTCCCCGTCTTCTCCATGTCCGTCGATAATCGGAGCCACCAGATAATACTCTTCTTCAAGCAACGCGATGATCTTACGGAGCGACCACCAGGAGAGTCCGCCTCCATGCAACAATACGACGGCCGGATTCTCTTTTTTCCCAAATGTCTTGAATTTCATGGTTTCACGCCTCTTTCTCGTTAAATATTTCGTTTAACAATACCTTCAACAATCCATCGAACGTCTTTTCGAATGCGACCGCAGAGAGCATATCTTGATTCTCCACCGTCAGGTTCAACAGTTGGATCCAGTTGAACGCCACATCCAGATCACAATCTTCATTTCGTCCGATCACCTTCTGAAACATTCTCTCCATCACCGCACGGCTGCTCTCGAGTTGCTGGAAAGACCCCTCGGGTAACCTCTGAATCAAGGTCTGGATGTCTTCACGCCGTAAGTAGCGAAACACGCTGTCTTGGTCTTCCAAGAACGTCCGGCGATAAAACAATCTCAAATCTTCCCGATCGATCCCACCCTTTTCGCTGACGATCCTCTCGATGGTACGATTGATTTTGCGTTGGTATTCCTTCGCGATTTCCACCACGAAGACTTCCTTCGAAGTGAAGAAGTGATAGAACGTCCCTTGGGCGATCCCGACCGTCTTGGTGATCTCCTCGATGCTCATCTTCTTCATCCCGTTCTTCTTGATCAGTTCCAATCCGACCCCAAGCATCCGGTTTCGCAGTTCTTCCCGCTTCTGTTCGCTGTACACTTTCGGCATGTTTTCCCTCTTATATGAATATTTTCATTTATTATTCATATTATGCGCCAAGCAATGGGGTTTGTCAACCAAACCCCATCTTCTTTAGATTTCAGGTCTCTCTCCCAGTTTAAACATCTTGGGTTTCTTCGGTGAAGCTTTCGCCAAGATCGCATCTTCCGTCCGCTTCACCCATTCTTCGCAACTCACCGGATCGATCAATCTGGGATTCACATTGATCTTGATCGCATTCTTTTCAAAGAATCCTCCGGTAATCTTCCATTTCTTCTCATCTTGGATGAAGGTCAATACCGACTTCGCCGCTTCCTGGGCGCTAATGGTGAACTTTTGGTTCGTCTTCCGGACAATCTTCATGATCAAGGTATCCCCACGGAAGATGTTTGTGTTCACTCCTCCCGGATGGATCGCATTCACAGAGATCCCATCGGGTTTCAACTGTTTCGCCAATGCCATCGTCGCCATCAACTGAAGCAATTTCGATGTGGAATACGCCTTAAACCCAAAGGGATGATTTTGGAAAAAATCATCGCGCTTTACGACTTTCCCGTAATACGCCGCCTTGGAACACACATTCAAAATCTGAGGTGATTCCCCCTTCAGCAACAACGGGATCATCTTGTGTGTCAGATAATGCGAGCCGATATGGTTCACACCGATCGTCATCTCAAACCCCTCATGCGTTTTCTTCGCATGATCCATATACAGCCCGGCATTGTTGACCAACACATCCAATCCGGAAACACTCTTCTCGACTTCCAAAGAGAACTTGTCGATGCTTTCAAAGGAAGAAAGATCCAACTCAAAAATCTCGATCCTCGCCCCACCGATCGGCCGGACCTGTCCCCAGATCTCATCCGCTTTCTTCAGGTTACGACATCCCAAGATCAACTGCACATCCTCATTCACCAACGCCTTGGCGACTTCCAATCCGATACCGCTTGTTGCACCTGTGATTAGAATTCTGCGTTTCATGATGGACTCCTTTTGAACAGTACATTCATACATCCTACGACTGTTCCCTTAAGTGTATTTTAGCATAACTTAATGCAAGCCCCGTGACTTTTCATTTGTTCGATTGTTTTCAACCTTTAGTAGGCTGTATAGTAGTCTCAGTGGTTAAACTTGCGCTATCTTGCACCTTGGGTTTCAGATATGATATAAACATAAACTAGGGGGAAATGGTATGTGGCGATATCTTCAAGATCTAATTAGGTATGGTGCTTTGGGACTGCTTGCAGGCATTTTGTTAAAACAGGGTTCGATTGCTTTCCTAGGCTTTGTACTTATTGCGACGAGCGTCGGTTTATTTTACTCATCCGGTTACACAAAAGCTTCTGGAAATCATATCTTTAAGACATTGAGAAACAATGGAGAGTTCGGTGAGTTTATAACCTACTGTGAAATAAGAAATCTTGGCTTTAGTTCAATCTTTACGAATGTATACCTTCCTTCACTTGATGGAAATACAACAGAAGTCGACCTTATCGCACTCCATAAGACTGGTATCTATGTTTTCGAAATAAAGAATTATAGCGGATGGATTTACGGCGATGAGTTCCAAAAG
>JAHFCO010000015.1 GCA_023249475.1 Bacillota bacterium
ATCGATAAACTCGGCCATGTCAGCGAAGTCTATATCCCGACGCCTGAACCTCCGCTTACCTTCGTGGATGTCATCGAAAATTGTACGATGATCGGAACATTAGAAGACATGACCTGTCAAACAGGTGCCTATCAATACAAAGTCTATTATGATGATAGTGTCGATACCTTACCTCCGATCGTCCTTCCGACAGTTCCCAATACGACCCTAAAACTTCAACCATACACCTTTTCCGGGAAAAGCCCCTTGGTTTCTTCCACGGGGAATGTACTGATCAGCTCGACGACGGCGATCGGGTCGACGTACGACCTCGCGGGGGCAAACACACCCAACACGGCGTTTTATGTCCCTTCGTTCAGGGTGGAGAGCACCGTGACGGATTTTGCGATCGATGTCGGCGATAAGGACATCGCGTTGGTTGTTGATAGTTTCTATCTCTCCGGTGAGTTTAAAATCACCGGTACTGGAACGCTTACGGTCTTTGTCGATTATGATGACTTGATTCTGAATTGTAAAAACAAAGTCTGTGGTGTCAAGGGCGATGCAGCCACACCGACTGTCGCGGATAAGTTCGTTCTTGTCGTACGCGGCGACCCGACGGATGAAATCGATTTTACCGCCGGTCAGAACCAATCGAGCTTCTACCTAAGCCTCATTACGAATGTTTCGATGGATATCACATTATATGGCAATGGTCATTTCTACGGGTTCATCGCAACGACCAGTAGTGCCGTGAAGTTGAACGGGACCGGGAATTCCGATCCGAAGTCATCACTGTTGTTATACGCACCCAACGCAACCGTTACCGTGGATGGTTCCATCAACATGGACGGTGCGCTCATCGCAAATTCCTATACAAGTAACGGACAAGCCGTAATGAGATTCAATCCGGATTTCACTGATCCTCCGTTTGACTTTCTGGATCCGTTCGCTTCGTTCCAATACGAACCGACAGTAGAGAATTAGACATTCGAAAGGGGGAGTAGAAATGCGAGCATATCGCTATGTAGCCGTCGATATCAATGGCAAGCAAATCAAAGACGTCATGAATGTTGAATCGCCAGAACATTTGATGGCTGAGATTAAAGGCAAATCGCTTTACTGTGTCAGTTATGAAGAGATTCCCGAAATGGAAACGAAGACCGGCAAGCTGAAACTAAAAAGCTTGGTGGTTTTCTGTCGACAACTCGGAACCATGCTGACTGCCGGCATTCCTGTAACTCAAGCCTTGGACATGATTCAATCGAAGGCTGACTCAAAAAAAGCCAAGAAAGTATTTGCGAATGTTTATGAAGAGGTCCAGAAAGGGAACTCCCTTTCCCATGCCATGCAATTGCAAGAAGGGTTGTTTCCCTCCTTATTGGTGAACATGGTCATGGCCGGCGAAGCCGGGGGGACACTTGACATATCGGTTGCTCGTATGGCGGACCATTTCGACAAAGAACACAAACTGAATAATAAGGTTAAGGGCGCGATGACGTACCCGATCATCTTGTTGGTTGTAGCGCTATTGGTAGTTCTAATACTGGTTACATTCGTACTTCCGACAATCACGCAAATGTTTGACGAGAAGTCGATGCCTTGGACGACGAAGATACTTCTTGCGTTTAGCGGCTTCGTCATCCATCAATGGTGGGTCATCATATTGTTCGTTATCGGTACGGTTATGCTCATTCGATATCTTCTTCGTATGCCTTCATTTAGACTATGGTTTGATAAGTTGATTCTATTTATGCCGATTATCGGAAAACTCAATCAAACGATCTATTCTGCTCGATGTGCTCGAACGTTCGCTTCGCTCTATCTTAGTGGGGTTCCTGCGCTAGATATGTTGATGATCACCGGAAAAGTGTTGAATAACAAGTATCTTGAAAAGATGTTCGAAGATGTTATTGCCGGTGTTAGCCGTGGTGAGTTCATTTCGACCGCGATCGCTCAGACCATGGCGTTTGACCCGATGCTGAGCTCGATGATTTTTATCGGAGAAGAAGCTGGGGCGCTGGGTGATATTTTGTCGAAGACGGCCGACTACTTCGACAATGAATCTGATGCCGCGATTGCCCGTATGGTTGCCTTGATGGAACCGGCGATGATCGTCGTATTGGGTGTTATCGTAGCCTTTATCGTCGTTTCGATCATGCAGCCGATGTTTGCCGTCTATGATACAATCGGTGCCTAGGGGCAAGGAGGGGAAATATGCCTGTCTCAATTGAAGTTCGCAATAATCGTATCCATGTCGTTGACGCCGTTGTCAATAACAACAGGATCACCTGTAAGAAAGCATTCTCACTCGATCTACCGGATGGAGTTTTGGATGCAAAGGGAATCATTGACAACATGCAGTTCGCTAGAATTCTTGAATCGGGACTGGAGATTCATCATGTCAAGTCGAAAAAAGTGACATTATGCATCAATAACCCTTCGATTATCTATCGCGAACTCGTCGTTCCACGCGTCGATGACAAGAAGTTGGCGTTTGTAGTGAGATCGGAAATGATCAGTTCACTTAACCTAACCAATGAATACATCATCGATTTCATCATTCTTGATGAATTCATCGATCAGCATAAACCTTTCTATCGTATCCTGGCTGCAGCGATCCTTGATTCGGCGATGAAATCCTTTGTGGATACTCTCTACACGATTAAGCTTAAACCAACCGTTGTCGAAACAAGTACAAGTTCGATCATCAAGTATGTCGATATGAGTGGCGTTGTCGACAGTGGGGAACCCATCATCATTGCGGATATCGAAGATGGAACTTTGAAACTTTATCTTTTTGAAGATAAGAAATATGTTCTCACTCGAAACACAAAAATCACGGATTATTCCATGGACGACAAAAAAGCATTAATCGGTGTAATTGAAGACAATATCAACAAAATGGTTCAATTCCAATTCACACGTCCTTCTCATGTTGGGATCAAGAAGATATTCTTGGTCGGTAAAGTCGATTTCCTAAATGAAGCTTGTCTCAGTATCAACGATAGTTTGCAAATCGAAACCTTAGTCTTCCCACAACCCAGTTTTGTCCTCGATGAAACCAATACCCCTCACTATTATAAAATCTACGCTGCCGGCGCACTGTTGAGGAAATAATCATGAAAAAACAGAACATTAACTTAATGGAAGGTTTCTCGGCAATCGAGAAACGCAGGTCTGCGAAATCGGACAGAATCTTGGTTTTCATGGCAATGTTTCTATCGGTCATCCTGATAATTAGTGCTTTCTCCTTTAAGCTTTTCCTTGACAACAATGATCTGAAAGATCGGATCAAAGTCACTGAAGCCTATGTCAATGACCCTGTGCTTAAAGAAAGAATATTAGCCATCGAGGTAATGCAGTCGAAAATCAACGACTTGAATGAAATCGATAAAATTCTGGATGAACTGAACGCATCGTTCGAAGTATTTCCGAGGATCAATACATTGTCGTTACGGGTGATTACGTCAAACATGCCTGCAGGGACATCGCTTAAGTCGTTAGGCTTCGATGGACAATGGTTCACGATTCAATTAATAAGCCCGAATTATTCCGAACCTTCGAAGTTTGCGGTGAATCTTCGTGATTCTGAGTTCTTTGAAGAAGTGATCTATCAAGGTTATACTTCCGAAGTCGTGAATGGAGTTACCCGATATGTCGGAAAAGTCGTCGCGATCTTGAAGGTAGGTGAATGATATGAAACTAACAAAACGTGAACAAGTACTACTCTTCATCTTGGCGTCGATCGGCGTCGTAGCCGCAGCATTTGTATTCGTGATCATACCGCTCAATAAGTCGATTGAAGAAAATACTGCTAAACTTCAGGAGCTTGAAAGTAGAAAAATTGTTATGGAAGCCAAGTTGCTATTGGAGAACAAGATCGAATCTGATTTGGCGGCGGCGATTGTCAAAGTAAATGAAAAGTTTAGCAGAATCGAATCGCCTCTGTTTGCTGCTGAATTCGAACGTTGGTCATTGCCATATTTGACGAAGAATGCGGTGGCCATGGTCAGTTTGGAAGTAGCGGATCCATTTCTGTCGACGCCTGAAGTACCGTTGTATGTCAACGCAGGATTCCAATATCATGTTCGTGAGTTGGTGGATAGTTACAATCAGACAATTGCCGAATCCAACACGATTCCGACCACCGAAGCCGAATTGGTTCGTACGGTTGTGAAATTCAACTTCAAGACATCATACGTCGTATTCAGTAATTTCTTGGATGAGATCGCATTTTGGGATACCACCGCGTTTGTTACGCATTCGTTCTATGATTTTGCGCAACAGTCAGGGACGGTCACCATCGATTACTACACGATCACGAAACTTGAAGACCAACCGAACACCAATGAAGAAGAGCCGGTAACACCAGCTCAGTAAATTCATCCGAAGATAAATCCAAGATACCAATCCGCGATTTGAACACCGTAAAGTAGAGCAATATACATTCCGACACACAAGAACGGTCCGAATGGAATCATCGCTTTTCCTTCCTTCTTGAAGAAAAGCATGAGGATGACTCCCCAGAGTCCACCCATCAGAATTCCAAGGAAGGTACCGACGAGTGTTACTTTGATTCCAAGGAAGAATCCGGCAACCCCCATCAACTTGACATCCCCTCCACCGATACCTTGTGTGAGGATGGCGATGATGTAAAGAGGGATACTAACCACAAGCCCTCCAAGGATGGCTGATGGAAAACTCGAAATATTTGTGATGAGTCGAAAGATTGCGAGGAGTAGAATCACGACGAGAGTACCGTCATAGACATCCATGGTGTCGAAATCGATCATCGCGATGACAAGTAACGTTGAACTGAAAGCCATCATGAGCAGGCTATCCAGTGTCAATCCAAAGAAAGCGAATACGCCTAGATAGAGGAATCCGCTGAGAAGTTCGATCAACGGATATCGAATTGAAATCTTGGTTCCGCAGTTTCTGCATTTTCCACCCAAGATGAGATAACTTAGCACAGGAATTAAGTCATAGGGTTTAATCTTCTCGTTGCAGTTCATGCAATGAGACGGACCATAGACGATCGACTCATGTTTCGGTAAACGATAGATGACAACATTTAAGAATGAGCCGATGATAAGTCCAAAGATAAGAAGCAAAGTTCCGTAAAGGATTGGCATAAAAGAAGATCCTCCCATATACAAGACATTATAAAGAATGGGCACAGTAAATGAAAGCAGAACAGGAGAAATTGAATGAAGGCGATTCCACTAGGACAATTGTTGATTGAAGAAGAAATCATCACCGAAGATCAATTGAGCCAGGCGTTAGCTTTACAGAAAACCGTAAAGAAACGTATCGGCGTATTGATCACGGAGTTAGGGTTTGCGTCCGAGAAGGACATCGCAAAAGCACTTTCACGTCGTCTCAAAGTAGACTATGTGGATAATCCGATTTTCAATATCGAAGCCGATGTTGTCAAACGGGTGCCTGAGGTGTTGGCGCGTAAGTATCGAATCGTTCCACTGAATATCAGGGAAGGGACATTGACAATCGCCACGAACGATCCATTAGACTTCTCATGTCTGGAAGATGTCGGGATGATAACCGGGATGGAAATCACGACTGTGCTCTCCACCAGTACCGAAATCGAGAAGGCGATCGACCGTGTTTACGCGAAACGTAATGCGGACGAAATCATCGATGACATTAAGCAAGAATATTCAGAATTGAACTTCCAGTCACCGACGATGGAAGAAGCGGCGATCGTCGAACGTGTCGACTCCGCACCGGTCGTAAAATTAGTTAATTCCTTGATTCTTGAAGCCTACCAACAAAATGCTTCCGATATCCATATCGAGCCACAAGAGCACTTAACAAGAGTTCGGTTCCGTGTTGATGGTGATTTACAGGAACATACCGATTTCTCAAACGATTTCCACAGTTTACTTACAACCCGCATCAAGATTATCAGTGGTATGAACATCGCTGAGAAACGAATACCTCAAGACGGTTCATTCACCGTCAACAATGACTTCATCCATGTCGATATGCGTGTTTCCAGTTTACCGACTCCTTATGGAGAGAAGATCGTAATGCGTCTCTTAGGCGCCAACCGATATATTGACTACAATTTGCCAGCGTTGGGGTTATCACCTCAAACCATGGAACAAGTCGAACGTGCGATGTTGTTCCCACACGGAATATTACTTGTCACTGGACCAACCGGAAGCGGTAAAACGACGACCCTCTATGCCATGTTGGCGAAACTATCCAAACCGAAAGTCAACTTGGTTACGGTTGAAGATCCGATTGAACGTCGCTTTGAAGGGATTACCCAGGTGCAAGTCAACCCGCGAGCCGGACTTACGTTTGCCAGCGGACTTCGTTCCATCTTGCGTCAGGACCCCGATGTCATCATGGTTGGTGAAATTCGTGATAGCGAGACCGCTGAGATTGCGATTCGAGCCGCCATTACCGGACACTATGTCTTGTCCACCATCCATACCAACGATGCATTGTCGACGGTTACTCGTTTAGTGGATATGGGAATCGAACCTTATCTTGTTGCATCCTCTGTCAAATGTATTATCTCGCAGCGTTTAGTTAAAAAGATCTGTACGCACTGTAAGACGGAAGTTGAAATCAGTGCGACCGATAACCGTCTCCTTCAAACCAGCCTGAAAACGGCGAAAGTTGGAAGAGGCTGTCAACACTGTAATTCAACCGGATATTCCGGAAGAACCGCAGTCCACGAAGTGTTGATGATTGATCAGGGAATGGAGGAGTTGGTTTCTAGAAGAGCTTCGATGGATGAACTTCGCAGATACACCCGTGAGCGTGGGATGCGGATGTTGCGGGATGAAGTCCTCGACCTTATAAACAAGGGGGTGACGACCGTCGAAGAAGGTATCCGTATTCTGTATTCAGTCGATTAAAGGGGGGATGACCCATGTTCGACAAAATCCTTGCTTATGCACAAAAGGAACTTTGTTCCGATATCCACCTTGCCGGTGGATCCGTCCCAATCGTTCGTCTTGATGGATCTCTGATTCCGTTCGCAACCGAAGTCATGTCAAACACCGAAGTGCTCGGTTATGCCTATGCGATTCTCAACGAGCAACAACGTGAAATCTACGAAAACGGGTACGATGTGGACATGGCGTTTGCCGACCGATATGGCAATCGCTATCGTGTCAACGTCTATCGTTTCCGCGGGAATTGCGCAATTGCCATTCGTTGTCTGCGTGGATCGGTTCCCACCATCGATGAATTGAAACTTCCACCTGTTTTGAAAGATTTGGCAATGCTTCCCCGCGGATTGGTTTTAATCACAGGACCTACCGGGAGTGGTAAATCCACCACCTTGGCAGCCATGATCGATGAAATCAATGCGAACAAGCGCTGTCATATCCTTACTCTTGAAGATCCGATTGAATATGTATTCGAGCCTAAATTGTCGATGGTACATCAACGTGAGATCCATGCCGACTTCCGCGATTTCGCATCAGCCCTACGCGCTGCGCTTCGCGAAGACCCGGACGTAATCCTCGTCGGGGAAATGCGTGACCACGAAACCATCAGTTTAGCGCTCACTGCAGCCGAAACCGGACACTTAGTCCTCTCGACACTGCACACCACGGGTGCCGCAAGCACCATCGACCGTATTATCGACGTGTTTCCGCCCCATCAACAAGGGCAAATCCGCACCCAATTGGCAAGTTCATTGCGTGGTGTCGTTTCTCAGGAACTCATCCCGATCAACGAAGGTCGCGGACGGGTCATGGCTAACGAGATCATGATCATGACCGATGCGATCGGCAATTTGATTCGCGAGAACAAGATCGTTCAGATCAACTCCGCGATTCAGACCGGTATGCGCATCGGGATGCTATCCCTGGACGCCTCATTGGTTAATCTTATCCGTCAGAATCTGATTTCAGTGGAACAAGGGATGTCTTATTCGAACAATCCCGAGGCCATGAAACGCTTGTTGACAACATCTTACTAATGTGTGAAAATTATTACCATAAGGAGGGAAACTTACACATGAAAAAACGTTTAAACAAAAAGGGCTTCACCCTGATTGAACTCATCGTCGTTATCGCCATTCTTGCTATTTTAGCAGCTATTCTCATTCCTTCGCTTACGAATTATATTCAAAAGGCAACGGATGCCAAAAATGAAGCGAACGCCCGTTCTGAGTATTCTAGAGTTATGTTAGGAGTTGCTACTGGAGATATCACAGCTAGCGGAACCTCTGCACCTGCGGGATTGGCTTGTTCTTGGACGGTAACTACTGGAGTGTTGTATGATTTTGAATGTACAGTTGGAACAGACACATATGCTTTCGGAGATGTAACTCCTGCTCCTTGATTGTTTTTGCCATTTGAATCAATTTTAAGTAAGAAACATCAATTCTCGATGTTTCTTTTTAACTTTACAAAAAAGAAGCGCTATTGCGCTTCTTCCGGTGTATATTTCAGAATCGGATGACGGGCTGCCAAGACATCGTCGACACGTTTGATCGGCATCGTCGTGGGTGCGTCGAGGAGGACTTGGGGATTCGTGTAGGCAAGAGCGTGGATTTCACGTAGGACTTCGATCGCTCTGTCCAGTGTTTCTTTGCTTTCGGTTTCCGTGGGTTCGATCATGAGGGCTTCATGGACGATGTTGGGGAAATACATGGTCGGGGGATGGATGCCGTAATCCAGAAGGGCTTTGGAGACGTCTTTGGCGGTAATGCCGGTTTCGTCTTTGAGTTTTTGGCAGCTGACCACGAATTCATGCATACAGGGGCTTACGTAGGCGACGGGATAGAGATCGCTGAGCTTGGCCATCATGTAGTTGGCGTTGAGAACGGCGTTCTCACTGGCTTCTTTGAGGCCTTCTGCGCCGAGGCTTAAAATATAGGTAAGCGCACGGATGTTGGTGAGGAAGTTGCCATAGAACGAGCGCATCCGACCGATGGGGAACTCGCTGGAAACGGTGAGTTTCTTTTCTGTGGGATGAAGGGTTCCTTTAGGTAGGAATGGGACCAGGCAAGACTTGACGCCGACCGGTCCGCTGCCCGGTCCGCCGCCTCCGTGAGGGGTGGAGAAGGTTTTGTGGAGGTTGAGATGGACGACGTCGAATCCCATGTCTCCGGGGCGGGCGATGCCCATGATGGCGTTGAGATTCGCGCCGTCATAGTAGACCAAGCCTCCGGCTTCATGGACGAGACGACTGATTTCCAGGATGTTTGGATCAAATAAGCCTAGAGTGTTGGGGTTTGTCAGCATCAATGCGGCCACTTCGTCGTTGAGGACGGATTTCAGCGCTTCCACATCCACGCCGCCCTTATCGTTGGACGGGACGGAGATGACGGAGTAACCCGCCATCGCGGCGGATGCGGGGTTGGTGCCGTGGGCCGAATCGGGGACCAAGACTTTCGTGCGTTTGAGGTCGTTGCGGTGCTGGTGGTAGGCATGGATCAACAGGAGTCCCGTGAATTCCCCGTGGGCGCCGGCGGAAGGCTGAAGGGTGAACGCGTCCATCCCGGTGACTTCACACAATGCGGAGGAGAGTTCTTCCATCGATCGGAGCGCGCCGGAGACGGTGGATTCAGGTTGAAGGGGATGGATGTGGGCGAATCCCGCCAAGGAAGAGGTTTCTTCGTTGATCTTGGGATTGTATTTCATGGTGCAGGAGCCCAAGGGATAGAACCCGTTGTCGACACCGAAGGCTTGACGGGAGAGTTCCATGTAATGACGGACGAGATCGACTTCCGCGACTTCTGGGATGGAAGGGGCGCTTTGGCGGGTCAGCGCTTCGTCGATCTGAACGAGTTCAACGTCGAGGGGAGGGAGTTCCGAGCAGCGGCGACCGACACTGCTGAGTTCGAAGATCAGCTTACTCATGCGAGCACCTCCTTCAGGATGGCTACGACACGATCCAGGTCGTCTTTCGTGCTGGTTTCGGTGACGCACCAGAGGATGCCGGTGTCATCCAAGGGGAGACCGGAAAGAATCCCATGGTTCGAAAGGACTTCTTCGACTTTGAATGAGGGAAGGGGTCCGTCGGTGACAAATTCATGGAAGAAGGAGGAATCATAGCGGAGTTTGAATCCGAGGGTGGACAATTGTTTGAAGAGATAATGGGCTTTGGAGGTGCACTGCGTCGCGACGTCCTTGAGCCCTTGCGGACCCATGGCGGCCAGATACATTCCTGCGGTCAGAGCGCAATGCGCCTGGTTACTGCAGATCGAACTGGAGGCTTTCTCGCGTCGGATGTGTTGTTCACGGGCCTGAAGGGTAAGTACGAACGCGCGTTTACCGTCCAAGTCGAGGGTTTGTCCGACGATGCGTCCGGGGAGACGACGGACCATGTCGGTGGTCGTGGCCATGTAGCCGAGGTACGGACCGCCGAAGGACATGGGAAGTCCTAAAGGCTGCGCTTCGCCGACCGCGATGTCCGCGCCTTGTTCACGCGGTGTTTTCAAAACACCCAAGGTCATTGGGTTGGCGGAGACGATGACTTTCGCCCCCGCTTCATGGGCGAGTTTCGCCAAGCCTTCCACGTCTTCCAGGATCCCGAAGAAATTGGGTTGCTGGAGGACAAGGCAGGCGGTTTCAGTGGATAAAAGGGACTTCAACGATTCCACATCCACCTTGCCGTCCTTGATCTCGACTTCTTTCAAGGTGATCGGTAACCATTGGGTATAGGTTTTCACCGTCTCCAAGGTTTCCGGGTTGACCGACTTGGGGATCAAGGCGATCGTCCGTTTGCGGTCGCTGGTCATGTTGACGGCTTCCGCGACCGCGGACGCTCCGTCATAGACGGAAGCATTGCAGGCATCCATGCCGGTGATGGCGCAGATCGACGATTGATATTCGAAAATGGATTGCAGGATCCCTTGGGATAATTCGGCTTGATAGGGGGTGTAGGCGGTGACGAATTCTTCACGACCGCTCAGTTGACGGACGACCGCCGGGATGAAATGGGATTCCGACCCCGCTCCGCGTAAGACGACATCGTAGACCGTGTTCTGGTTGGCCAGATGTTTCATATGGCGCAGGACTTCGAGTTCGCTCTTTCCCTTGGGAAGGTTCAGCGGACGCTGAAGCATGACGTCCTGTGGGATCGAGGCATAGAACGATTTCTCGTTGATCCCCGCTTCCGCAAGCATCTTCTCCCGCTGTTCTTTGGTGTTGACGACGTAGGAGGCCATGTTAGTGTTCCTGTGCCAGCAGGGTATCGTATTGATCTTTGGTCAGCAATCCGGTCCGATCGAAGTTACCTTCGACCTTCAGGATCCACGTCCCCATCGCATCTTCATTCAGTTTTTCAGGCGTGTTCACCAAGACGTCGTTGGTTTCGACGACCGTCCCGCTGATCGGTGAAATCAGGTCGCTGACGGCTTTGACGGATTCGACGTCGCCGAAACGGGTCGCTTCTTCGACCTTGTCGCCGGCTTCCGGCAGGTTGACGTAGACGATGTCCCCTAAAGCATGTTGGGCGTAATCGGTGATGCCGATTTCGGCGTGGTGTTCATCCAGGAATTTGACCCATTCGTGGGAGGCGGTGAAAAATGTGTTTTCCATTTGATTTCTCCTTTATTTCCGTTTGTAGAAGGGGAGGGGGATCCGCTTGGCGGTCAATATCCTTCCCCGAACATCCAATTTGAATTCCGCGGCGTCGATCTTATCCGCATCGACGATCGCCATCGCGACCGCTTTGCCTAAGGTGGGACTCATCGTCCCCGATGTCACGAATCCGACTTCCTTGCCTTCGACATACACCGGCGTGTGTTCCCGTGCGATCCCGCGGTCGATCAGTTCTAGTCCGATCCGACGGCGTTTTGGGGCGTGCGACAGCGCTTCTTTGGCGATGAAGTCTTCCTTATCCAGTTTCACGAACATCTTCAATCCGGCTTCCAAGGGCGTGATCTCTTCGCTGAGTTCATGACCATACAAAGGCATGGCCGCTTCCAATCGAAGGGTGTCGCGACAGCCCAAGCCGCAGGCTTGTACGCCTTCGTCTTTCCCGGCCTCCAGGATCGCGCTGAACAACACCTCGGTGTCCTTCGCATCGCAGTAGATTTCATACCCGGCTTCGCCCGTATAGCCCGTGGCGCTGACCAGGCAGGGGATTCCCGCCACGTTAACCTTGTCTTTGAAACTGTAGTAGGTTTCGGGAAGGTCGTCGCAGATCTTGCCGAGTACTTCCTTCGCCATGGGTCCCTGAAGGGCGACCTGACCGATGTCCTCGCTGATGTTGGTGAGGGAGACATCCCCGAAGAGATGCGCCCTGAACCACTGTTCGTCCTTTTCGATGTTAGAGGCGTTGACGACGATCAGATACTTGTTCTCTCCCATACGATAGACCAAGAGGTCGTCGACGGTCGTCCCGTCTTCTTTCACCAATATCCCGTAACGTACGAATCCGACTTCAAGACTGCGATAATCGTTGGTGATCAGATACTGAAGGTTCGCCAAAGCGTCTTTCCCTTCAAGGATCAGTTCCCCCATGTGGCTCACGTCGAACAAGCCGGCTTTCGTCCTTACCAGACGGTGTTCATGGAGAATCCCGTCGGGATAGTTGACCGGAAGCAAATACCCTGCGAAAGGGACGATGTTCCCCTTCAATGCCACATGCATGTCATACAACGGTGTTTTCTTTTCCATGGTGCTCCTTGCGCAAAAAAAGCGCACAAAGTAATGTGCGCCTTCGTTCCTTGTACCTGAAAGATTCTCCTTGCGGATTGCTTCTTCGGTGGATTTCTCGCTCTACGAAGTTTCGTCCAAATCCGGTCCTTTTGCCTGAGAGTTTCTGCGCTTTGCTCCTTCGGCTCCTATGTGGTCTCTCCCGGATTCTTCATTCGATCTACCGTACTCATTATACGTTCTGCCTTGTGAAAACTCAATGAAGAGTCTTGCTTTTCTCAAGAATGCTCGCGGCGAGTTCGCCGATCGCTTCGCTCAACGTCGGGTGGGGGTAGATGATGGTGGTAGCTTGGGTGAAGGGGATTTTGTTTTCCATCAGGAAGGTGAAGAAAGGAAGGAACTCGGATGCGTCGCTGAGATAGAGCGATACGCCGAGGATCAGGTTGTTTTCGTCCAGGTTGACGCTGAGATAGCGTCGTCCGTCGCCTTTGATTTTCTGTTTGGCCAATGCTCCCAACGGTTGTCTGTAACTCCGGTAGGGGATGCCTTTGGCTTTGAGTTCTTCCTCGCTCATCCCGATCCAGGCGGCTTGTATAGGCGTGTAGATCGCATTGGGGATGATGAAGGGAAGAACGGGGGTCTGGTGGATCATGTGGTCCATGGCGAGAAGCGCCTGACGGGTCGCCACATGCGCCAACTGGATGCGACAGGACGCATCGCCGACGCTGTAGATGTGCTCGACACTGGTCTGATAGTTGGAATCGACCTGAATCAAACCGCGCTCCACGACCACTCCCGTCGCGTTGAGGTTGAGACTGTCGATGTTGGGGATCCGTCCCGCACAGAGGACGACGACATCGAAGGTCTCGACCTGGTCGTTGAACGCGACGGTAAAGTCCGACCCTTGCGTGATCTTGACGATCTCGATCGACGTGAGCACGCGGATGTTTTCTTTCTTGTAGTCCATCATCAGACTCTGAACCAAGTCCTTGGGGGCGTTGGGCAGGATCCTCGCTTCTTTCTCGAAGATCGACACGTCGTGTCCCAAGCTATGGTACAGCGCGGCCAGTTCGATCCCGATGACCCCGCCTCCGATCAAAAGGATCTTTTTCTTGGAAGGGAACGGTTGGAACAGCGCATCGTCGCTGGTCCACAGTTTCGCGTTTCCCGGGAAATCGAAGACCCGGTTCTTACTTCCGGTCGCGATCAGAATAGAGTCGGCCATAAGGGTTTCATCGTTGACACGGATCGTATGGTCGTCGACGAAGGTCGCTTCCCCTTGGATCAGTCGGATTTTCCTGGCGGAAATCTGTTGGTTCAAGGTCGCGGTCAAGTCCGCGACGATCTTGTCTTTGCGTGCATACATCGCGCTTTCGTCGATCTGCGTCAGTCCATAGTTCCTGCGTGCCAGATCGATCGTATGGGCTTCCTCAAGCAAGGCCTTGGTCGGGATGCAACCGCGCTGAAGACAGGTCCCGCCGACCTTGTCCTTTTCGATCAGGATGGTTTCCCATCCCGCACTCGCCGCTTTCAATGCGGCGGCCGTCCCTGCCGGACCGGCCCCCAGAATGATGATCTTTGTCATATCAGTCCCTCAGCCAGGCGATCAGTTCGACCGTGGCCGCGTCGTTCATGTCCGAGGACGCCAAGGCATCCGCGATGATCCGCGGATCCGGAACCAACCCCAAAACCAGTTTCTCCAGTTTCTCGATCCAGCTCACATCCATGGCATCGGAATAGATGCGGGCACGGATGATTTTATTCTGTTCGGACTGGAACTCCCAACGGATCGATCCGAAGGAGAGATAGGTTTCAAGTTTCAGTTGTTTATCGAAATGCGTCCCGTAGAGCCAGTCTTCGCTCCCAAAGAACGCGATCTTTTCTTTCGCCGCTTCCATTGGGAAAGGCAGACGATGGGTGATTTCCCCGTATTCTTCCCCCACGGCCAAGAGACAAGCTTGTTTAACTTCCTCCAGACCGACGGGTTTCACATCGCACAAATTCATGATCCTGGCTTTCACGCTCTCGACGCTCTTGCGTTTCAACTTCGCCTCGCTGACCGTCAAGTATTTCCCCAGCTTCTCTTTGTCCACGTTGAACAAGATGGTCCCGTGATGCAAGCCGAAGCCGTCGCGTTTCAAGAACGCGTTCCCCGAGACTTTCGCCCCGTTGATTTCAATGTCGTTGCGTCCGCTGACCAGGGCGTCGAACCCCAGTTTTCCCAACGCCCGGGCGATGACGTTCATTTGCTTCTGTACATCGTAGTCCTTCTCTTCCAGGATGAAGGTGAAATTCACGTTGCCCAGATCGTGATATACGGCGCCTCCGCCCGAAGAGCGGCGCGCCAATCTTCCTCCGTCTTCCAACAGTTTCGTGATCGCGACCTCGCTTTGGGCATGCTGGTTTTTTCCAATGACCACCGTGTGGGCGTTTTGCCACAGGTAAAAACGCAGGGTGTTCTTCGGACAGGTCTCAAGCAGGAGTTCCTCGACGCCAAGATTGACGTAGGGGTCGAAAGAAGGGGATTGGTAGAGTTCGATGTTCATGGGGGTACCTCAAGGCAAATTATAAAGTCAAATCGCAAAACCGACAAGGTTCAAGCAGAAAACATGCAAGAAAGGGTGAAAGACGGTATACTATTGTTACTACGTGAGGTGAAAAGATGCAACCGTTAACCTTGTTCTACTTGAAATTCTGCCCCTATTGCCACGAGGCGAAGGCATACATCGAGGAATTGCTGAAGGAAGAGAAATATCAGAAGATCGAAATCCAATGGATCAACGAAGGGAAAGAGCGGGCGTTGGCCGATACCTACGACTATTACTATGTCCCGACCTTCTATCTTGGAAGAAAGAAACTCCATGAAGGCGCGATGAGTAAAGAGGATGTCCGCAGAGTCTTCGACACGGCATTGGCCAATGGCTAGAAAAACCGTCCTGTACATCGCGGCCAGTCTGGACGGCTACATCGCTTCCGACGACGGGTCGATCGATTGGCTGGTCAAGTACGACAGTTCGGCCAGCGGCTATGACGAATTCATTTCCACCATCGATACGGTGGTGATGGGGTATGCGACTTATCGTCAACTGACGGAGGAACTGAGCGTCGGGGTGTGGCCGTATGAAGGGTTGGACGCCTATGTGGTGAGTTCTAGGGATCATGAGAAGCGAAAGGAAGTCACTTTCGTCAAAGATCCGATGAAGCTTGTGGAAGAACTGAAGCGTAAGGATGGAAAGACGATCTGGATCGTCGGCGGGGCGAAACTCGCCCACAGTCTATTCGATGCGGGCTTGATCGATGAACTGGTGTTGACGATCATCCCCGAAACGATCGGGAAAGGGATTCCCTTGTTTCCCAAGACGCCGATGACGCTGCAAACGATCCAAACCCGGCACTACGGACCTTTCGTGGAAATCACCTATGCGATTAAATCAACCAAACAAGGTTGATTTCGGGTTTGCGGATTTTAGTGTACATTTTCATCCGTGGATGAAATAATGAAAAGAGAAAACGACGGGGAACAAACGATGTGGAAATGGTTTCGGAAGAAGAGGATCACGGACGGGGAGATCGAACTGATCTTGTCCGGTACATCGAAAGATCCCGATCCCGAGGGATGGGGCAATACTTTTCTCTATGACATCCTCGAACTGAAAACCGGGAAAATCATCGGGCGTTGCGACTTACGGCTGGGCAACACGAAGACCCTCTATATCGGAGGGAACATCGGGTATACCGTCTATGTGCCCTATCGCGGGAATCACACGGCGGCCAAGGCGTGCATCCTCCTCTTCGACGTCGCGCGCGGGTTCGGGGTCAAACAGTTGATCATCACCTGCAATCCCGACAACCTGGCATCCTATCGGACCTGCGAGTTGGCCGGATGTACCTTGAAGGAAATCGTGCCGGTTCCACAGGATCACGAGCTTTATCTTCAAGGGGATCGGGAGAAAGCCATTTTTATCAAGAATCTCGTCGAAAGCACGGACTGAAACGCATTGTTTCAGTCTTTTTTCGTATATAATAAGAATGTACGAGGAAAAAACATGCAGAAATTCAACTATCACACCCATACCCTCCGTTGCGGCCATGCGGGAGGGGATGACGAACAATACGTCAAGGCGGCGATCGCGGCCGGATATGAAATCGTCGGGTTCAGCGACCATTCGCCCTATCCCGGGGTCATCCATCCGGGGGACCGGATGCGGATGGACGAGCTGGACGGATACCTCGCTTCGATCCGGGGATTGAGCGAGAAGTATAGAGACAGGATCGAACTGAAAGTCGGGTTGGAAATCGAGTATTTCCCCGAAATGGAAGACTTCTACCGCGATTTGAGGAAGATCACGGATTATCTGATCGTCGGCCAGCATAACCGCATCCTGGATGCGATGGAATACGACAAGTGGTGCGACGACGAGGATGTCCTCTACTATGCCTGGCAGATCCGTCAGTGCGTCGAACACGGCTTAGCGGATATCATCGCCCATCCCGACTATTTCATGTTGGGGCGCAAAGGATGGAGCGCGGCCTGTGAAACGGCCGCACGGGACATCTGCGCGGTTTCGCTTCAATACAACATCCCCCTGGAACTCAATCTCAACGGCTTGCGTTACGGGAAGCAGCATTACGACGATCGTGTTTCGTATCCCTATCCCTATCGTCCGTTTTGGGAAATCATCAGTGAAACCCAGGCGCCGGTCATCTATGGCGTCGATGCCCACAAACCGATGAATTTCATGGAGAAGGAACGCTATGCGAAAGTCATGGAAGACATCAAGGATTTGAAGTTGAACTTCATCACGGATTTTAGGATCTAGGGTAGAGGAGGGGGAGCCTATGCGTCGTTTTTTCGGTTTTTTCGTCAGTAAACCGTTTACCATCCTGTTCATGATCCTGGCCGAACTCGGTCTTCTTTACTATGTCGTCTATACCTTCAGCGTACGCTTCGTGACGCTGTATAATTTTCTGGTCGTGCTAAGCGTCATCATCGTCGTCTACCTCATCAACCGCAACGACAATCCGTCCTACAAGCTTTCCTGGGCGGTGTTCATCCTGGCCTTGCCTTTATTCGGTGGCTTGACCTATCTTCTTTTCGGGGGGAGGAAAATCCCCAGGGCGCTGCGTGCCGGGATGATCCGCAACAACCCCGAAGGCGAACCGATCCTGAAACAGGATGAAGCCGTGCTCGAAGAAGTCGTCGCCGGCGACCCGTCGTTCGAACGACAGATCCACTATATCCTGCGCAATACCGGCATGCCGGTCTACGCCAACACCGAGACGACGTATTTCCCGATCGGGGAAGAGAAGTTCAAGGCGATGAAAGAAGAATTGCTGAAAGCGACGAAATTCATCTTCATCGAATACTTCATCATCAACACCGGCTTCATGTGGGATTCGATCGAAGAAATCCTGAAGATGAAAGTGAAGGAAGGGGTGGATGTCCGCGTTATCTACGACGACGGGGGTTCCATCCGGCTTCCCAGGGGGTTTCTGCGCCGATTGCGTTCCCTCGGAATCAAGGCTTATCGCTTCAATCCGATGTCGGCCACCTTGGCGATCCAGATGAACAACCGCGACCACCGCAAGATCTGCGTCATCGACGGAAAGGTCGGTTTCGTGGGCGGCATCAACCTGGCCGACGAATACATCAACAAGAAACTCCGTTTCGGACACTGGAAGGATTGCGCCGTGATGCTGAAGGGGGAAGCGGTCTTCAGTCTGACCGTCATGTTCCTGCAGTTCTACCATTACCTTTCAAAGACTAAAGAAGATTATCTGAACTACCGTGCGGATTTCTCAAGCGATCCGGTCGAAAGCAAAGGCTATGTCCAACCCTTCACCGACAGTCCGACCGATGAGGAATTGGTCAGCGAAACCACCCACCTCAACATGATCAACGCCGCGCGGCGCTACATCTATATCATGACCCCGTATCTGGTCATCGGACACGAGATGACGCAGGCGCTCATCACCGCTGCAAAAAGCGGGGTGGACGTGAAGATCATGGTTCCGCACATCCCCGACAAGTGGTATGTGTTCGCCGTGACGCAAAGCAGTTATGAAGAATTCACCAAGAACGGGGTGAAGATCTATGAATACGAACCCGGGTTCCTGCATTCCAAGGTCATGGTCAGCGACGACAAGGCGGCGATCATCGGAACCTCCAACCTGGATTTCAGAAGCTACTACCTCCATTTCGAATGCGGGATCCTCTTTACGGACCATCCCGTCCTTCGCGAAGTCAAACGCGACTTCGTCGATACTTTGCAGAACTGCATCGAAGTCACCTACGAAGATTGCCTGAAAGTGAATTTCTTCGTCAAGCTGGGACGCGCGATCCTGAAACTCTTCAGCGCATTATTATAAAAGGAGAACCCCATGAACATCGCATTGGTATTGGAAGGCGGCGGCCTACGCGGAAGTTACACCGCCGGCGTCTTGGTTTGGTTGATCGAGCAGGGCATCGAAGCGGATACGGTCGTCGGGATTTCAAGCGGCGCCATGCATGCCTGCCATTATGTGTTGAAAGACATCGAGGCACTGAAACTGACCTCGATGAAATATGCTTCCCATAAACATAACGTCGGATGGTATCCGCTCTTGCATGAAGGACAGCCGGTCGGATACGACTTCCTTTTCGAAACGGTCATCAAGGAAATTTTGAAATTCGATGTGAATAAACTGCGTGCCCAAAAACAAGCGGTCGAGTTCGGGGTCTATGACTTAAGCATCCAGAAAACCATCTGGAAAAACCAGTTCACCATGGACGATGACATCCGATTCCTAAAGGCCGCATGTACGCTTCCTTTAGCCGGACGCAACGTCAAGGTCGGCGATACCTATTATCTTGACGGAGGCGTCACCACGATGGTCCCGATCGGTCGGGCGAAGGAACTGGGCGCCGAGAAATTCCTGGTCGTCGTCACCAAAGACCCCGGTTTCGTCCGCAAACCCAATAGCCCTTTCCTTCAATTCATTTTGGATCTGATGTACTTCAAATACAAAACGCTGCTGAAGGATTTCCGTGCCCGGACGCAAGTCTACTACGACGAGATGAACGAAGTGCGCGCCCTGCAAGATGAAGGCAAAGCCATCCTCCTGCAACCGACGCGCGACTGCGGGGTCAAACGTTTCTCCGGGACCGAACAACAGATCATCGACATGTTCAATCTCGCCAAGGAAGACTGTGAGAACCGTAAGGAAGAACTCCTTGCGTTCTTTGCGAAGTAACGCAAAAAGGAGGTCGCCATGGTTAAAAACTACCGGATTCAAAACGCGAACGCCCCGAAGGAACAACTGGGCGATATCGCTTCGTTTCTCCGGATGAGTCTGGATTCGCATCAAATCATCACCCTTTTCACCAACGACCTCGATCCCAATCAGTTCACCTGCGGGATCGTCGCAGCGCTGTCGGAGACCGGCGTGGTCTTCTCGCGGATCGACCTCTACGGATCCAACGACGGGATCGCTTGTCTCCCTGTCGACATCATCTACCGGGTCGAAGCCGACACCCCGCTGATCCAACGGGTCGCGACCTTGTGGAAACTCAACAGTGAAGAAAGCGGCGTCTATGGTTCTGCAGGCAGCGAACTGTTACGGGGCTTCCTGAAGCAAGCCTACGACGCTCAGAAAGTCGTCTCCATGGAAATCATGGATAGCCGCCGCTACGATGTTTGCGGTCTGATCGGGAAGTTGGATGAGACCTTTGTCAACGTGAACCTGCTGGATGGCAACGGCAACCCGATGGGGAGCAGTCTGGTCCTCATCGAAAGCATCACCCAGGTCGTCATGGACGCGAAGGAAGAACACACGATCCAACGTCTGTACGAGTATCAGAAGAGGGTCGGGAACTTGACGTAACAAAAGGGGCGCACATCGCCCCTTTTCGTTTGTGTGTTTCATAAATCCGGGGGAAACGATGGAAATCCCGGTCATTCTTTCCATCGTTTCCCGACGCACTATGAAAATGTAGCTCCTTTCGATAGAATGGACCCACGGAGGTTCACGATGGGAAAAATACGATTCATCGCCATGGATGTGGACGGCACCCTGGTCGATCAAGATAAGAAGATCAGACCGTTCACGAAAGAAACCCTATTGAAGGCGCAGGAAGCCGGATATACCTTGATCCTGGCTTCGGGCCGACCGGAAAACGGGCTTCAATCCTATCGGAAAGAATTGGAGATGGACCGCTATGGCGGTCTGCTTGTGGCGTATAACGGAAGCAAGGTCATCCAAGTGCCGGGGGACAAGGTCCTCTACAATCAAGCGTTGACCCATGAAGCGACGATGAAGGTGCTTGACCACGTCAAGAACTTCGAGGTCACCGTGATGATCGACAACGGTTCGAAACTGTTCACGGAGAACCTGGACGGGGTGAACGTGGCGAAGGAAGCCAAGAACAACGCGCTCGAGGTGGTACGGGTCGACGATCTGAAGGCGATCCTCGACGGTGACCTCAACAAAATCCTGACCAGCGGGAAACCCGAGTACTTGCGCAGCGTGTTCGATGAACTGTACGCCCCGTTTCGCAGCGAACTCAACTGTATGTTTACGGCGCCGTTCTATGTGGAATTCACCGCGCGGAACGTCGATAAAGGGTTTGCCTTGAAACATGTCCTGACCTCGTTGGGGTATGAACGCCGACATCTGATCGCGTTCGGGGATGCGGAGAACGATCTCTCGATGATCGACTTTGCGGGGGTCGGGGTGGCGATGGGGAACGCGGTCGAACCGTTGAAAGCCATCGCGGACCATGTGACCCTCAGTAACCTTGACGACGGGATCGCCCATGCGTTACTAAACTATCTGCCTGAACTTAACTAACAGAAAAAAGTCCGATGCGGACTTTTTTCAGGTTTCACCCGAGAGATATCGATTCTCTACTTGACGCTCCACCCTCCATCAAGTAGAATGAAACAAACTTGTCAAGTTTTCATGAAAGGGATGTACATGGAGAATCTTCAAAAGAGGAAGTTTGGTTTATTGACGACCACGGCCATGATCGTCGGGATCGTCATCGGTTCGGGGATCTTTTTCAAGACCGATAACGTTCTGGCAGCCGTGGACGGATCGGTGTTTCTGGGGGTATTGGCATGGATTCTCGGCGGGATCGGGATCATCTTCGGAGGTCTCACCATCGCCGTCTTGGCCAAGCGCGACGAAAACGTCGGCGGTTTGATCACGTATTGCGAAATGACCTGGGGGAAGACCTTGGGTTACCTCGCGGGTTGGTTTCAAACGATGTTCTATTATCCGGCGCTGGTCGCCGTCGTTTCCTGGGTCGCCGCGATGTATCTTTCCGAATTGTTCGGATGGACCGCGGAGGGCACGTTTTTCGGCGTCGCGGTTTCCTGGGTCCCGGCTTGGGGCTATCCGTTCTCTTTGACCGAATGGGTCGTAACGCTGTTCATCATCGTTTTCTTGTTCGTTTTCAATATGTTTTCGACCAAATCGGCCGGTAAGTTCCAAAGTTTCGCGATGATCGTGAAAGTGTCGGCCTTGTTCGTCTTGGCGTTTGTCGGCTTGGTCTTCGGGAATCCCGTCGAAGTCACCCATTTCGCGGACGCAGGGTTGATCGGTGGCGGGTTCTTCGCCGCCTTGGTCCCGATCGCTTTCGCCTTCGACGGATGGCAAGTCGCCCCGTCGGTCGCCCATGAAATCAAGAACCCCAAGCGCAATCTGCCGTTGGCACTGACCTTCGCTCCGATTTTAATCATGTTGATCTACATCGCGTATTTCGTCGGCATCAACGCCGTCCTGGGTCCGACCCAAGTCATGGAACTCGGCAACAACGCCGTGAGCGTGTTCGCCCAGAAGTTCTTCGGCAACGTCGGATACCGCGTCGTCCTGGTCGCCGTCGTCCTTTCGGTTCTGGGGACCACCAACGGGTTGATCCTGGGCTACATCCGTCTCCCGTATGCCCTGGGCCTACGCAACGAGATGTTCTGGAGTGAAAAGTTCGCCAAGCTCAACGTCCGCTTCGATATCCCGCTCTTTTCCGCCGTGTTCACCTTCGCCGTCAGTCTGTTCTGGCTGCTTCTTCACTTCGCAAGCACCACGGGGGCGATCTTCATGGGATGGACGATGTTCAGCGGGATGTCGGTCGACGAGATCTCGATCGTCCTCATCTACATCTTCATGATCCTGATCTACTTCGGCGTCTTGAAGCAGTTCCTCCAGAAGAAAACCGATTCCTGGGTCTTCGGCGCACTCTTCCCGATCCTTGCGATCCTAGGGGCCGCCACGGCGGTCTACGGCGGTTTCCAAAGCCCGAAAGTCGCCGTCTATCTCACGGTTTCCATCCTTGGTATCGTCGCCGGGTTGCTTGTGAAACCCAAACATTCCTAAAATTCCGAAATCCGAGCGTCTCCGTTCACAGAGACGCTTTTTTTATGGTCGAAACGCTAAAAAAGGGGTATGATAGAAGTATCTAGAGTATCTTGTGAAAGGGGGAAAATCATGAACCCTTGTATCATCACGGACCAAATATCGCAAGATTTTGAGTTTGCGCTCAACGCCATCTCGGAAGAGGGGGTCCATCGGATCGAAATCCATTCGCTCTGGGGGAAAACCATCGAAGAACTGGACGATGCTTCCGTCGAAAAAGTGAAGAACCTGATGAAGTTCTACGGGATGAGCGTCACCTGTCTGGCGTCGACCTTGTTTATGATGTTGCCGCTGCACGACGACGATGTTTTGACCGATTTCAATCCGACCTTCAAAGTCATCAAAGGCGACTTGGCGACCCACATGAAATACCTGCAGTGCGCCATCGATATCGCGCATAAACTCGATTGCCCGCGGATCCGGGTCTTCCCGTTCCGCGCCCCGGAGAACCGCAAGATGCTGGGGGATAAGTTCGACATCGAAGCGATGGCCATCCTCTTCACCCCCGCCGTCCGTTTGGCGGAAAGGGAAAACATCACCCTGGTCGTCGAGAACTGCCCCTACTCCCATCTCCCCAAAGGAAAGATGACGGCCGACCTGGTGAAACGCATCGACTCCCCGAATTTCAGACTGCTCTACGATCCCGCCAACAGTTACCGCGCCAACATCGTCCGCATCCCGTTCCGTTATCTGGAAGGGTCGCTGGTCGAAGAGTTGCGCCTGATCCTGCCGTGGGTCGATCATCTTCACATCAAAGACTATCACTACGTGGACGGGCTCACCAAACCCTACCTCCATGTCCCCTTAGGCAAAGGGGAAGTGCCCTATGCCCAACTTTTGCGGATCCTCCACGACAACGGATACACCGGCGCGCTGAGTTGCGAGCCCGAAGTCGGCTTCGAAGGCACGATGGAGAGTCTGAATACCCTGCGCAAATTACTACGTACGTTATAAAGCCGGACTCGACGAGCCCGGCTTATTTTATATTGAATTTGGTCCACGGAAGATTGCGCGGCGGATTCGACGTGAAATCCATGATTTCTTTCGTCACCGGATGAGGGAAGGATAAACGGACCGCCCAAAGCGCGATCTGTTGCCCCGGTTTCGCGTTACGGTTGTAGCGGGCATCCCCCCAGAGCGGATTCCCTCGGGATGAAAACTGGACCCGGATCTGATGCGATCGCCCCGTGATCAGCTGGATTTGAATCAGCGACAAGTTCAGATCGTGCTTGAGGACACGATACGACAACTCCGCATCCTTGCCCTCGGGGTCGTCGCTTCGTACGACCTTCGACGTGTTCGATTTTTCATCTTTCTTCAACGTATCTTTTAATACCCCTTCATCGGGAAGCTTCCCCTCGACGATGGCCAGGTATTCCTTGGTGATCTCATGTTTGCGGATCGATTCGCTTAATCTCCCCGCGGCCTTGGACGTCTTCGCCAACACGACGACCCCGCCGACCGGACGATCCAGACGATGGACCAAGCCCAGGTAGATGTTCCCGGTCTTCGCGTATTTTTCCCGCAAGTATCGCTTGCCCAAGGTCAAGAGGTCGACATCGTGGCTCTCGTCTTCCTGCATCGGTAAATTCGCTTCTTTCACGACCACCAAGAGGTGGTTGTCTTCATAAAGGACGTTCATTCCAGACTCATCCTTCCGTAGATCCCGCACGGTAGAATCCAACCCTTCTGGGAAATCGGCAGACCGATTTCCCCTGCGACGATGGTCGCATGAGGGAAGCGCGGTTTCAAGCTTAGGTTCAGGATGTTTTCCAGCACGATGCTGGAAAACCCGGTGGTATAGGCGTTGACGCAGAAGAAGAGCGGATTGGGGTCCAGGATCTTCGCGCAGGCTTCCACCAACTCGTACAACTGGTCTTCCAACTTCCATATTTCACCGTTGGGACCCCGTCCGTAACTGGGCGGATCCATGATGATCGCATGGTAGGTCCGTCCGCGGCGCTCTTCCCGGGCGATGAATTTCATGACGTCGTCCAGGATGTAGCGGATTTTCGCGTTTTCCAGATGACACAGGGCTTGGTTTTCCTTCGCCCATTGGATCATCCCTTTGGAGGCGTCCACATGGACGACTTCGCTTGCATCGGCGCTGGCGCAGGCCATGGTCGCGCCACCCGTATATGCGAACAGGTTCAACACCCGGATCTCGCGCTTCGCATTCCGGATCTTCCCCTGCATCCATTCCCAGTTCACGGCTTGTTCGGGGAAAAGACCCGTATGTTTGAATCCGGTCGGGGAAACTTTGAACGTCAGTTCGTTGAAACCGATGGTCCAGACTTCGGGGAATTTCTTCTTGAATTCCCATTCCCCGCCGCCGGCTTTACTGCGGTGGTAGTGGGCGTGCGGCTTCTTCCACATCCCGTGTTCATCCGTGATCGGCCAAACCGCCTGGGGGTCGGGCCGGCGCAGGACGATCTCGCCCCAACGCTCCAGTTTCTCCCCGTTCCCGGCATCGATGCATTCGTAGTCTTTCCAATGGTCGGCGATTTGTCTCATGGTGGATCTCCTTCACTTGCGATTATATCATAAAGCAAAAACGCCCGAGGGCGTTATCGTAGAACTGGCTGGGGTAGAAGGGATCGAACCTTCGAAATGTCAGAGTCAGAGTCTGATGCCTTACCGCTTGGCGATACCCCAATATCGAAATGGCAACTCTTATTTTAACCATTTTAGGGTTTAAAATCAAGAAACTTCGCGATAAACTAGAAGTATGTTTCAAACTATACTATAATTACAACGCAAGAAGGGAGTTTACCATGAACAACGTCAGAACACGCTTCGCGCCTAGCCCTACCGGATACATGCATATCGGGAACCTGCGTACCGCGCTGTATGAATATCTGGTCGCCAAAGGACAAGGCGGCGATTTCATCCTACGCATCGAGGACACCGACCAAAACCGCTATGTGGAAGGCGCCGTCGAGATCATTTATGATACTTTGAAATCGGTCGGGTTGATCCACGACGAAGGACCGGATGTCGGAGGGGACTTCGGGCCCTATACCCAATCCGAACGATTGGGCATCTATAAAGAATACGCCGTGAAACTCATCGAAGCCGGCGGGGCGCATTACTGTTTCTGCAGCGAAGAGGACATCGCGAAACAACGCGAAGCCGCCGAAGCCGCGGGCACGCCGTTCAAATTCCGCGACCCCTGCCACCGCTATACGCCCACCGAGGCGCAAGCCAAGGTCGACGCCGGGTCGTCGTATGTCGTCCGTCAAACCATCAAACCGGGGGAACCTTGCGTCTATCACGACGAGGTCTACGGGGAGATCACCGTCGAACGCGAGATCCTCGATGAAAGCATTTTACTGAAGTCGGACGGATTCGCCACCTATAACTTCGCCAACGTCATCGACGACCATCTGATGGCCATCACGCATGTCGTACGCGGCAACGAATACCTTTCCTCGACCCCGAAATACAACCTGATCTACGATAGTTTCGGATGGCAACGTCCGACCTATGTCCATCTGCCGCCGGTCATGAAGGATGAACAGAACAAGTTGTCCAAACGCAACGGGGATGCGTCGTTCCAGGATTTGGTTTCCAAAGGCTATCTCGGGAAGGCCGTCCTCAACTACATCGCCCTTTTGGGATGGAGTCCGGAGACCGAACAGGAAATCTACACTTTGGAAGAATTGACGAAGGCGTTCTCGGTCGCGCGGTGTTCGAAATCGCCGGCGATCTTCGACATCGAGAAACTCAAATGGATGAACGGCATGTATCTGCGTGCCTTGAGCCTGGATGAGTTCCATGAACTCGCCCTGCCTTGGTTGAATCAAGCCATCCATCGCGTCTGCGACCTGAAGGAAGTCTCCAAGATCCTTCAACAGCGTGTTTCCGTGTTGGGTGAAATCCCGGAGATGGTCGATTTCATCGACGAACTTCCGGAATACGACGTGGAGATGTATTTCCACAAGAAGATGAAGACGGATAAGGAAATCTGCATCCGTGCGTTGGAAGCTTCCCTTGAGGTTTACCACGGGATCCAACATTGGGAGAGCGTGGATGAACTGCAAGCGAGCATACAGGCTCTGCCGGAAAAACTCGGGCTCAAGAACGGACAGGTCTACTGGCCGATCCGTACCGCGATGACCGGGAAACAGTTCACCCCCGGAGGTGCGCTTGAAATGCCCTACATCCTGGGCAAAGAAGAAGCGATCCACCGTACCAAAGTCGGCCTGCATAAACTTAGAGAACTCAAATAGCCCCGTCAAACGGGCTTTTTTCATGTTTCTCGGAAAAACCGGAAAAAGCGTTTGCGGTCATGTCGCACTCTTCTTTCAATCAAAGATCGAGTCTGGTGAAACGTATGCCGCATAAAAAAATATAGGGTTCACATTGGTCGAACGATTCGTCGTGATCCGGTCCGGGAATTATGCATCGTCCTCTTCGACGAAGTCACCGTCACAAAAAAGTAAGCACGTCCATCGACGTGCTTTTTAGTCCGTTCTTTCTTTTTGGTTTCGGATGAAGGTTTGAAGGGATTCGATCTGTAATGTACGTTCCACTGCGACCGCATCCAGGTCGCCCGGGTGTTTCTGGTTGATCGCCTTGATCGCATAGTCGGCCATGACCTGGCATGTTCGCGCATATGCGCCACGCCGACGGCTTGACCGCAGATCCTCAAAATGGAAATCTTGATGGGATCCTGGACGGAATCGACCAGTTGGTGGACGGCGAAACCGGCGACCCGGACATCGTACGCCTTCTTTTCGCCTTTCGTTTTCGCGAGAGCGGTCTGAAACGCCGCATCGATCGTCTTAATCTCAAGTTCGCTCAACGTCGCTTTTTTCAAGCTCCTTTTCGCCACGTCGATCGACCATTCCACAAGCAAGGCTTGGCTGCTTGCAAGGATCAAGGTCTCCAATTCCTGACGCAATGCCGGTTCATCCTGGATTCTGAGTTTCGATTTCGCCATGTGGCCTCCTTTATGAAAAGACGACAGTGCCTGTCGTCCGAGTGTACGATGGTAGCCCGTACGGGGTTCGAACCCGCGAATCCATGCGTGAGAGGCATGTGAGTTAACCGCTTCTCCAACGGGCCGTGTCTTTATTTATTTTACGACCAAGCGGCAGGAATATCAAGGACTGCTTTTCGTAGGACTTTAATCGAATGTTAATCTTTTAGAAAAGGAATCTCAATCTTCCTTTGGTAAACTCGATCTTGTGAAAGCGAGGACAAACAAGATGAAGAAAGCGATGAAGATCGGATTAGGAATGGTAGGTGCGGTGGCGATTCTGTATGGTCTGAAGGAAGGGAAGGAAATCTTGGATTATCAGGCGAAGATGAAGAAGCTCGAGATCGAGACGTTGGATGTCTCCACGGTGAAAGACGGCGTCTATGAAGGAAGCTACGATGCGAACGTGATCTCCGCAAGCGTCAAGGTGACGGTGCATGAGGGGAAGATCGAATCGATCGAACTGACCTCGCACAAATACGACCGGGGCGGACCGGCCATCGCGATTGTCGACGAAGTGATCCAAGCGCAATCGTTGGACGTCGATGTCGTCAGCGGGGCGACCAACAGCAGCAAGACGATCCTCAAGGCGATCGAAAACGCCTTGAAAAGTGATCCGGTCGAATAATCCAACCTGTGACAAGGAACCTTCGAAGCGTTGCCAATCCGTCGAAGATGGCGTCCCGTACTATTAAGAAAGGGTGAAGTTTGGTATAATGTTTCGGAGGTGATGACATGTCTTTTTTAGAGAATCTGAATGCGAATCAAAAACAGGCGGTCTTGACGAAAAGCCGCTATGTTCGTGTCATCGCGGGAGCCGGAAGCGGCAAGACGAGGGTGTTGACCACCCGGATCGTCCATCTGGTGGAAGACCTGGGCGTGGCGGCGAATTCGATCGTCGCGATCACCTTCACCAACAAGGCCGCCAATGAAATGAAGGCGCGGATCCAACGCATGCTGGGGGATGTCTCCTCGGGGGTCCACCTGAGCACCATCCATTCGCTTTGCGTGCGGATCTTGCGGGAAGACTGCCCGGCGATCAACCTGCCGCGCAATTTCACGGTGTTGGACCAGGATGACCAGAAGAGCATCCTGAAGGAAGCGTACAAAGAAATCGGACTCGATCGGCAGAAATACAGCCTCAGTTCGATGCTGGATTATATCGGGAACAACAAAGGCGCGGAAATCTCGGTCGAACGCGCCATGATCCTGGCCGGTGAACACTTCGGCGAAAAGGAAAAAGCACGGGTCTACGAGTATTACGTCAATCGTCAAAAGGCGCTCTATGCGCTTGATTTCGACGACTTGCTGTTGGAGACGGTCAAGATGTTCGACCAGTTCATGGACATCAAGCGCAAGTGGCAGCGCCGTTTTTCCTTCATCCACGTGGATGAGTTCCAAGACATCGACAAGGTCCAATACAAACTGATCAAACAATTGGCGGGGACCGAGAATGAAATCTATGTGGTCGGCGACCCCGACCAGACCATCTATACCTGGCGGGGTGCCGATGTCAACATCATCATGGACTTCGAAAAGGAATTCACCCCGACGGAAACCATCATCCTGAACGAGAACTACCGTTCGACCCCCGACATACTCAACGGGGCCAACTCGATGATCAAAAACAACAAATACCGGGTCGAGAAGGACCTTTACACCAACCGTCCCCCCCTTGAAAAGATCACGCACAGCACTTTCCCGGGGGAAGAACACGAGGCGCGGTGGGTCGCGGAGAAATGCAAGCAACTTAAGAGCCAAGGCCAGTCCTATTTAAGCATGGCGATCCTCTACCGTTCCAACTATCTTTCCCGTTCGATCGAAAAAGGCTTGATCGAAGCGCATATCCCGTACATCATCTATGGCGGGACGCGCTTCTTTGAACGCGAAGAAGTCAAGGACATGCTGAGTTACCTGCGCATGATCACCCATGGCGACGACCTCGCCCTGATCCGCTCCATCAATAAACCCAGAAGAGGCATCGGGGATAAGACCTTGGATACTTTACGCGAGGCTTCCAAGCGCAATAACCGGTCGATGTACGACGAAATGAAGGCCGAGCGGCACTTCAGCGGGAAGATGCAAAGTTCCCTCGACAAATACTGCGTCATGATCGAAAAATGGCGTGCCAAAGCCGCGGATTTTACCTTGATCCAGCTTTTGGAGATGGTCGCCAACGAAAGCGGACTCAAAGCGCTGTTGGAAGAGAACCACGAAGTCGACCGATTGGAAAACATCAAGGAACTCATCAACGACGTCGAAACCTTCTCCCTCAACTATCCCGATTCGAAACTGGACGAATACCTCCAGATGGTCAGCCTCTACGGCGACCGTTCCGAAATCATGGGCGGGGATTTCGTCCAACTCATGACCGTGCATGCGGCCAAAGGGCTTGAATTCGACACGGTCTTCGTGGTCGGTCTCAGCGACGGCGTGTTCCCCAACGAACGTGCCATGAGCGAAGGCCACCGCGGCATCGAAGAAGAGCGGCGTCTCGCCTATGTGGCGTATACCCGTGCCCGCAATAAACTCTACCTGACCGACAGTCAGGGTTTCAGTATGATCTTGGGTAAACCCCGGACGCGTTCGCGTTTCGTGGACGAGGTCTACGAGGACCACATCGAACACATCGGCGTCAACTTCGAGTACGCCGTACCGAAAGAAACCAAGCTCAAGTTCACCGAGAAAGTCTTCGCGACGAGTTTCCCTGACGAGACCGTCAAGAAACCCCGCGTTAAAATCAAGAAGGGGGATTTCGTCTCCCATCCCCAATACGGGAAAGGCATCGTCATCAAGCTGGGCGCCGACGGGATCGCCGACATCGCGTTCGATTTCCCGCACGGGGTTAAACGCATCATGGCCGCCCATCCCTCGCTCAGTAAAGAAGGAGGCGTGGCATGAGTAAAGAAAGAATCGACGCGTTGCGTCAATTGATCCGCCAATACAACACCGAATACTACGCCTACGACCAACCCTCCGTATCGGATGCGGAATACGACCGGGTCATGCATGAACTGCAGGAATTGGAAAAACAATTCCCCGAGTACGGCGACCCCGAATCCCCCACCCAAAAGGTCGGCGGGGCGATCCTGGATTCCTTCCGCAAAATCAAACACAAACGCCCCATGCTGAGCCTGGGGAACGTCTATAACCGCGACGAAGTGTTCGCGTTTGTCCAACGGGTCAAAGAAGAGACAGGGAACGAAGACATCGTCGTCGAACTGAAGATCGACGGGTTGGCGATGTCCGTTTGGTATGCGGAAAAGAAACTCAACTATGCGGTGACGCGCGGCGACGGGGAAGTCGGCGAAGACGTCACCCATAACGTCCGGACCATCAAATCCCTGCCGACGACCCTCGACCTCGAAAATGAAATCGAAGTCCGCGGGGAAGTCTATCTGCCCAAGAAAAACTTCGATGAAATCAACCGGATCAAGAACGAGGCGGGCGAAGAACTCTTCGCCAATCCGCGCAACGCGGCCGCCGGGACCATCCGTCAACTGGATTCCTCGATCGCAGCGAAACGCGGTCTGGACGCTTTCTGGTACTATTTCCCCGATGCGGAATCCTTCGGGTTGAATTCGCACTACGAATCCCTTCAATGGCTGAAAGCCAAGGGATTCAAGACGAATCCGTATACAAAGCGATGCAAAGGAGCCGACGAAGTCTGGGAAGCGATCGAAGGGTTCACCGAACTGCGTAGCGAACTTCCGTATGAAATCGACGGGATCGTCCTGAAGGCCGATCGCTTCGCGGATCAGAAAACGATGGGCTATACCGCGCGGACCCCGCGTTGGGCCAGCGCCTATAAATTCCCCGCGGAAGAAGCAACCACGCGCTTGGTCGACATCTTCATCACGGTCGGAAGGACGGGGCGGATCACGCCCAATGCGAAACTGGAGCCCGTCCGTTTGGCGGGCACGTCCGTCGCCTTCGCCACCTTGCACAACCAAGACAACATCGCGGACAAAGACATCCGGATCCACGATTTCGTCGTCGTCCGCAAAGCCGGGGAAATCATCCCCGAAGTCGTACGCAGCCTAGCGGAGAAACGCGACGGATCCCAAGTCCCCTATGTCTTCCCCGACACCTGCCCGAGTTGCGGCGGCAGACTGGAACGCTTGCCCCAGGAAGCTTCGCACTATTGCATCAACCCCGATTGCCCCGCCCGGGTCATCGAATCCATCCAGCACTTCGCTTCGCGCGATGCGATGAACATCGAAGGCCTGGGGTACAAAACGGTCGAGCAGTTCCATTCCCTGGGGATACTCGAAACGATCGAATCGATCTATACCTTGAAAGACCGACGGGAAGAACTGATCGTTCTACCGGGATGGAAAGAGAAATCCATCGATAAACTATTGAATGCGATCGAGACATCCAAACAGAATTCGCTTGAGAAACTCCTGACCGGACTGGGGATTCGACAGGTCGGGGAGAAAGCCGCCCGTTCGCTGGCGATCCATTTCGAAACGCTGGAGAATCTGCAGGACGCGGATGAGGAAACCTTGTCGCGCATCGACGATGTCGGCGGGATCACCGCGGCATCCATCCGATCGTTCTTCGTCGAAGAACACAACATCGACCTGCTCAATCGGTTGAAAATCCACGGGGTCAATACGACCTGCTTGATCCCCAAACCCAAACAAAGCCGCTTCAGCGGGCTGAGCGTCGTGGTGACGGGAAGCATCGAGGGGATGGGACGATCCGAAGCGGAAGCGTGGCTGGCCAACGCCGGGGCGAAAGTATCCTCCGCGGTATCGAAGAAGACCGACCTGGTGGTCTATGGCGAAGCCGCCGGATCCAAACTACAAAAAGCGCGCGAACTCGGTGTTTCCGTGATGAGCGCGGATGAATTCCTTGAGGAGGTGAAACGCGATGCGTAGACGATGGATGATTGGCCTAGCGATCCTGCTGGTTCTGGCGGGATGTTCGAAACCGATCGAAGAAGACCCCAACGACATCATCGTCCCTGCGATCGAAAAAGGGGAGTATGCGATGTTGATCCCGTTCGACAGCAGCGAAACACGGCAATATCACGGGACCTATCTCGGAAGAATGGATATCATGGAAATCGGAAGCCGTCTGGAAGAAAAATCGAAAGAACATTTCCCGACCGACGACTTCATCCTGGGTGAAGGCCAAGTGTTGAACTTGGCGAAACTCACGTCGTTGGTGAAGCGCGAAAGCACCGAGAACCCGCAAGGGCTCAACCCGCCCAAAGGCAGCCAGTTCCCCACCGGCGTCGGCTCGATCAGCGTCTTGGACGCGGTCGTCGTCGCGGATGTCATCGAACTGAACTTTTACACGGGAAGCGCAAGCAATCCGAAACTGGCCGGCTTGTCCTTCGCGATCGTCCTTAACCAAACCGTGACCAGCATGGAAAACAACATCGCCGTCCAACGCACCATCAGCGACCAGCGGCTTTATGAATACGGGACGGACATGGGAAGGAAACTCGAAGCCTACCTTCGAAAAATCCCCGACATGGAAAACATCCCCATCTACATCACCCTGTATAACAGTTCCAGCGCGGACGCGACCTTGCCGGGGAAATTCATCGCCGACGGGTATTTCACCGGACGGGCGGGACAATTCGCCAAGAACACCGAACAATGGGTACTCTTCCCCAGCGATGCGGCGGAAACCCTGGACAGCGTGACTTCGTCCGAAATGAAATCGGTCCGGACCGCGTTGAAAGAGTTCATCCCGGAAACCATCGCCATCATCGGCCAGGCGCGCTATGTCGACCGCAAGCTGGATTTCCTGCGGATCAACGTGGTCATCCAGGCGAAAACCTACGCCGAGATCCATGCCTTGACGCAATATCTCGGAAGTCTGCTTGAGAATTTCTCGGACAAAGGCGCGGTCATCGTCGCCAACGTGAAGAACTACAACGACACGGTCGCGATCATCCAGCGCGCCGCGGACGGCGATTTGACCGTCATCTATACGTATTAGGAGGAACCCATGAATCGATACGAACCTGAATATTTCAAATCGTTGGCGAAACAACTGCGTTTTTCGCTCAGCGACGAGGAAGCCCGCGCCATCGCCGACGAATTCGGCGTCTTGCTCGACCAAATGGATTTATTGGATAAAATCGATACCGAAGGGGTGGAAGAAATGGTCTACCCGATCGAAGAAGAAACCAGTTTCATGCGTGACGACGAAGTCGGGCATACCTTCACCGTCGAACAAGCGCTTTTCAACGCACCGCATCAAGCCAACGATCACTTCGTGACCGTGAAGGTGGTCGGATGATGAACTTCGCCCACTACACGAACCAAAAGAATCCGACACAGGCAGTGAACCAAGCCGTCGAGGCCGCGAAGAAAGCCAATGCGAAACTCAACGCCGTCGTGACCCTGGTCGACCCCGGCGAACAACTGAGCCAACTGGAAAAGTATGCCGGAGGGAAGATGTTCGGCATCCCGATCGTACTGAAAGACAACGTCAACACCCGCGGCATCCTCACGACCGCCGGCAGCCGGATCCTGGGCAACTATGTCCCGCAATACGACGCGACCATCGCCGAGAAACTGAGAGAAGCCGGAGCGGTCGTCATCGCGAAGTCCTCCCTCGACGAATTCGGGATGGGCGGATCCAACCTCAGCGCCGCGACGGGTCCCGTATACAACCCCTATGATCTTACCCGCATGTCGGGCGGTTCATCCGGCGGCAGCGCCGTCCTTGTCGCCTCGGGCGTCGTCCCGTTTGCGATCGGCAGCGACACCGGCGACTCCGTACGCAAACCCGCTTCCTACAACGGCATCGTCGGCTACAAACCCACCTACGGGCGCATCTCGCGCTACGGGATCATCCCTTATGCCTCGTCGCTGGACCACGTGGCCTTCTTCACCCGCAACGTCACCGATGCGGCGATCGCCCTGGAAGTCCTTTCCGGCCGCGACGACCGCGACATGACCTCGCTTCAGCTACCCGTCGAAGACTACGCAAGCGCGCTTAACCCTTCACTCAAAGGCAAACGAATCGGCATCCTGACCAATGTCCTCAAGGCCATCACGAATCCCGACATCCAAGCCCATTTCGCCACGCTCGTCGCAAACTTGAAAGAACAAGGCGCGACGATCGTCGACATCGAAATGAACCAGGACCTGCTTAGCGCAATCCTGCCGACCTACTATATCATCGCCAACGCCGAAGCGACCGCGAACCATTCCAACCTCGACGGACTGCGGTTCGGCGTCCAGAAGGAAGGGAAAGAAGTCGACGAAGTGATGAGCGCATCCCGCACCGCGGGGTTCGGAAAACAGATCCGTAAACGTTTCGTCATCGGATCCTATGCTTTATTTGTGGAAAACCAAGACAAACTCTTCCGCAAAGCGCAGAAAGTGCGCCGTTTGATCGTCGAAGACCTGAAGAACGCCTTAAGCGGCATCGACGGACTGATCGCACCGGCCTCCGCCGGCGTCGCCCCCAAACTTACCGACACATCCATGGACCAACTCTCCAGCACCTATCTGATCGCGGAGAACTACATGGTCATGGGGAACTTCTCCGGCTATCCGAGCGTCACCTTACCGCTGGGGTATTGCGACGGCTTGCCGGTCGGCGTCAACCTGACCTGCAAACTCTATGACGAACAGACGACCTTGAACTTGGCGTTGGCCATCGAACAAGCGACCGGACTGGCCGATCAAATCAAGGAGGTGGCCTAAGATGAACTACGAAACCGTCATCGGGATCGAAATCCATTGCGAACTGAAGACCGCCACCAAGATGTTTTCCCCGGCGCCCGTCACCTTCGCCAAACGCCCCAACAGTTGCGTCAACGAAATCGACCTGGCCCATCCGGGGACCTTGCCGAGTCTCAATAAGAACGCCGTCAAACAAGCGATCAAAGCCTGTGCGGTACTCAACCTCGAGATCGATCCGCTCATCCGCTTCGACCGCAAAAACTATTATTATCCCGACTTGGCCAAGGGCTATCAGATCACCCAGCAGTTCCATCCCATCGGCAAAAACGGACATGTGAGCATCCCCACTTCAAACGGAGAGAAGATCGTCCGCATCAACCGCCTGCATATGGAAGAAGACACGGCGAAACAATTCCATTACAACACCGAAACCTGGATCGACTACAACCGGGCGGGAACGCCCTTGGTCGAGATCGTCAGCGAACCCGACATGCGCAATGCGGAAGAAGCGGTCGCCTATGTCGAGAAACTTCGTTCGATCCTCTATTATCTGGGCGTCTCCGACGTCAAGATGGAAGAAGGTTCCCTGCGCTGCGACATCAACATCTCCTTGCGTCCGGTCGGCAGCGAAGCCTACGGGGTCAAGACCGAAATCAAGAACCTGAACTCCCTCAACAACATCAAAGTGGCGATCGAAGCCGAAATCAAGCGTCAATCCGAGCTACTGGATAAAGGTGACGCCGTCGAACAAGCCACGCGCCGTTATGACGACGTCGCGAAAACGACGATCCTGATGCGTAAGAAAGAAGGAAGCGTCGACTACAAGTATTTCCCCGAGCCCAACATCCCTCCGATCCGTTTGCGTAAGGAATGGGTCGATGAAATCATCGCGACCTTGCCCGAGCTTCCCGAAGCCCGCAAAGAACGCTATCTGTCGATCGGGCTGAGCGAATACGACGCCACCGTGTTGACGCAAAACAAGGACCTCTCCGACTTCTACGACGAGATCCTCAAGCACACCGACCAAACCAAGATCGCCGCCAACTGGTGCATCAGCGAATTGCCGGCCGTGTTGGATACCCAACACCTCGCCTCCGCCAAAAACAAACTGACGCCCAAGAACCTGGCGGACATGATCAACGGGATCAAAGCCGGGGCCATCTCTTCCAAACAGGCGAAAGACGTGCTTCCGCACCTGATCCAAGGGGAAAACTTCGAGGACGTCGTGAACCGTTTGGGACTCAAGCAAGTCAGCGATACCGGCGAACTACTGAGAGTGATCGTCGAGACCTTGGATGAACAAGCCCAATCCGTCGTGGATTTCCATAACGGGAAAGACCGTGCCTTGGGGTTCCTGGTCGGACAAGTCATGAAGAAAACAAAAGGCCAGGCCAATCCGGCGCTGACCAGTACGTTAATCACGGAAGAACTGATGAAGCGTAAACCGTAAAGAGGGCGATGCCCTCTTTATTTCATCTTGAATTCAACCTTTGCTTCTACCATTTTTTCTTCAAGCATCCTCAACCCTTTCGGCCCGAAACCATGCAGATCCAAGAGATCCTTTCGAGTGAAACCGCGTAGATCCTCCAACGTCTTTATCCCTTCACCCGCCAAAGCACGTTGCGCCGGTGCGGATAGGAATGCGAAATCATCTTGCTTTTCCATAGTCCACCTCCACATCCCAAGTATAATCAAAGGTGGAATCATGATACAATGATTCTGCACCGGAGGAAACCATCATGCGACGTAGCGACAGAGAAGTCACAAACCAAGAAGAAATCAAAGAAATCATCGATCGTTGCGTGATCTGCCGGGTCGCGATGGTCGACGAAGGGAAACCGTATCTCGTCCCCTTGAACTTCGGGTATACGCTGGATCAAGGGAAACTGACGCTGGTTTTCCATAGCGCGAAAAGCGGGCGCAAGATCGACATCCTCCGCACTCATCCCGACGTCTGTTTCGAGATGGATTGCGACCATGCCTTGATCGACGGCGAGCGGGCGTGCGACTATAGTTTCGCGTTCTCCAGCGTCATCGGAAACGGCAGGGTCGAATTCATCGAGGAGGAATCCTCGAAACTCGAAGCGCTCACCCTCTTGATGAAACGTCAGACGGGCAAAGAGGATTTCGAATTCTCACCCCGCGAAGTCCAAGGCGTCTGTGTTTTTCGGATCGTCAGCGAAGCGTTCAGCGCCAAGCGAAAGACGACGGCACCGCGTCCCTAACCCTTGATTTACAGGAAGGGATGCATACAAATCGAAAATAAGGTATAATAACCCCTGAGGAGTGAATATGATGACACAAACGAAAACAAAAACAAAAACGAGAAAACGCCGCAAAATCAGCGTCGCCGGAGTGATCCTGGTCCTTGGGGTCGCGATACTCATGGTGCCGGTGATCATTTTCGGATACCTGCTTTACGATGCGACGCTGGGGACGGGTACACCGCTTTTCGGTAGCCGCTTCACCAACGACCTCGACCCTAAGATCACCAGCGAACAAGTCGCGACGGTGGAAACGACGCTTGACGGACTGGCCAACGTCGAAAGCGCGACGGTCAATTTGAAGTCCGCGACCGTACGGATCACCGTCGATACGGCGGATACCCTGATCGACGCGGCCGGCGTCCAAGCCTTGACGACCCAGGTATATAACTCGATCATCGCGACGCTGCCGATCGAAACCTATTTCACCTCCGATGAAGTGAAGAAGATGTACGACCTTGAAATCTCCGTCTATAATCTGAAGGGCGGGAAAGACCAGGCGAACTATTTCTATTTCATCCTGGTGAAGAATGCGAACATGGAAACATGGAAGATCCAGGAAGTCTCCAAGCCGCTCAATCCCGAACTGGCACAGGAGTTGTTGGACAAACTCAATGCGGAAGAAACGGAGAATCAAGAGGGGTAAGCCCCTCTTTTATTTCATGAGAGAAAAAGACATGCTGACGGTAACCGCCGTCGATTATGATAACAATGGCTACGGAGTCGCGAAAGTCGACGGTTTCGTCGTCTTCGTCAAAGGGTTGATGAAAGGGGAAGAAGCGGAAGTCCAAGTCGTTTCGTCGCGCAGGAACTACGCCTACGCCAAAGTACGTCGCCTCATCACCTTCAGCGACCAACGCGTCACCCCGAAATGCCCCATCGCATCCGCCTGCGGGGGATGTCAGATCCAACATTTTTCCACCTTCGAACAAGCCTCGTTCAAACAGAACATCGTCGAAGGCCTGCTCAAACGGGTCGCGAAGACCGATATCCAGGTACAACCGATCCTGACGATGAGCGACCCCTGGCGTTATCGCAATAAAGTCCAAGTCCCCATCGGTAAAGACAAGCAGGGTAAGATGATCTGCGGTTTTTACCGTGCCCAAACCCACGACATCATCCCGTTCACCGATTGCTTCCTCCAACACACGATCCAAAACGACATCCTCGCCTTCATCCTCGATTTCTACAACGCCCGTCATCTCTACCCCGACACGCTTCGCTGGGTCTTGCTAAAGCGCGGCATCGTCACCGAAGAAATCATGGTCGTCCTGATCACGTCGGACGAAGGGATGCTGCTGAAAGACGAGTTGGTCAAGGAACTGCTATATACCTTCCCCCAAATCAAATCGATCATCCAAAACATCAACCGCAGGGTAGACAACGTCATCCTGGGAGACGAAGAAATCGCACTGACACCCGTCACGACGATCATCGATCGACTTGGCGATTGCGAATTCGCAATCTCCTCCAAATCGTTCTACCAAGTCAATCCGATCCAAGCGAAAGTCCTCTATGACAAAGTCATCGAGTTCGCACGATTCAAACCCACCGATACCGTCATGGATCTCTATTGCGGCGTCGGGACGATCGCCCTATACATCAGTAAATTCGTAAAACAAGTCATCGGCGTGGAGGTCATCCCCGAAGCGATCGAAGACGCGAAACAAAACGCCAAACGCAATCAAATTACCAACGCTTCCTGGATCACCGGCGATGCGGGTGAAGCCGCCCGCAAGCTTCATGACGAAGGCATCGGCATCGATGTCATCGTCGTCGATCCCCCGCGTAAAGGTCTCAACCAACCCACGATCGATGCGATCGTGGACATCTCCCCCCGCAACATCGTCTATGTCTCCTGCGATCCGGGTACCCTGGCGAGAGATCTCGCGATCTTTCAAGAAAAAGGTTATCAAACCGAAATCGTCCAACCGGTCGACATGTTCCCTCAGACCGTGCATGTCGAGTCGGTCTGTCTACTACAGAAGATTTGATTAAAATGGTTATTTAAGTTTATACTCAAAAAGGATGCCTTGCATGAATCGCATGACATCCTTTTTCTTGAATAATGTATCTGGAATCTTGATTGGATTATAGTATTCTATTAGTAGAACGAATTACTTTTAAATTAACATAACCATGGATGTTAATCAACAATTTACTCAAAGGTTGTTACTTCGTATTTCTTCCATTTGCCTTCCGAGATTACTTCAACTTGATCATCGATTACCTTGATCGCCGTCGCATCATCGATCGCATATGCGTCACCATGGATGGTTTCTGCCCATTGGTCGGCTGCGATAAGCGTGTTGTGCGGTAAGGATACATGATCAAGATGCGGGAAGATTGAGAAATGAACCATCCCCAATGTGATGTCATCTCCCCTTGGTTGTTTCCATTCTACAAAGAATTCACCGATACGAGGTGCCATGATCATACTGCCGGCACTGAGGCCAACATACACCGCATCGAGTGAAGGGAGGAGATCAGCTACGCCTGACTCCTTCATCCAATGATTGAGATATAGCGGATCTCCACCATTGACCAAAATCACATCCGCTTCACGTAGTTTCGGTTCCCATAGTTCACGCGGTACGCTTGGAAGTGCGGTAAGTTCAAGAACTCCAATGCTCTTCCAACCTAAATCGCACATGTGGGATTCTTCTTGGCCACTGATAAATGACCAAGCATAGTCGATTCCATTCGGAATGGCATAACTTGCTGTCGGAATACAAAGCGCTTTGCATTCTCCAATAGGCTTGTTTAGCATACTTACGAGTGCATTATAGATGCTATCATTCGTTATTCCACCGGATGTTAAGAGTAGTTTCATACTTAAGTCCCTTTCGTTTTAGTTTCATAAATTAAGTGGGTTTTCTCAACACAAGTCACTGTAATGTTATTATACCAGTCCTTAAGGTCCATCAATACCATCCATGCATTGTTGCTGTTGCGAAAACGGATGCGATAAACTATATTGAGTTTGACTATATTGACTCGTAGTTCGATACTGCTTAATGGGTTGGTTGTATTCGATGGTTTTTGTCAGATTTAGTTGCAAGATCATCGATCGACGTTGATGTCCATCAAAGGAGAAAATCATGGAAGGTGTTGAGCGGAATAAAGTGAAGCTGGTCCCACATAACAAAGAATGGGAAAATGAATTCAGAAGAATCAAACCAATATTGATGACGATATTCAACGTGAAGAGCGATAATGTCCAGCATGTCGGCAGTACCGCCGTCAGAGGAATCGTCGCAAAACCGATACTTGATATTGCGATCAACCTCGAGAGTTTTTCTGTTCTTAACATCGACGGAATGGCGGAACTTGGATATGAAGACCGTCTCGAAGCCGGTGTACCCGGCAGACGATTATTTGTCTTAAAGGGGAACGAAGACCGATCGCTTCATCACATCCATTGTTTCGAGAGAAACGGCGATGGATTTCGGAAACAGGTGTTTTTTCGCGACTATTTGATCGGACATCCTGAAATCGCGATGCAATACAGCGAACTTAAGATTGGACTGGCGCTCATAACCCCGGATGATCGAAAACGATATACCGAAGGTAAAGATCGGTTCGTTCAATCCATTCTTGAGAAAATGGATTCAGAAGTATTCAAAATCGATCAATAAAAGTAACGATTCATTTCCTAGCAACAATATGATGACATGAGTATTAAACATCGACACATATCGAAATGCAAGTTCTCAAAGTTTATATTAATGACAACAGGGCATTCCAAGTTGGAATGCCTTTTTTGCGAACAGATCGATCCCGGGTTCATCCTCTTTCTCATTGTGTTTTAGTTGTATAGGATGATCAAATCGTTGATAATGGAACTAAATTACTGAACGAAGCTACATTCCTAAGTCCTTGCTAAGTCTAGATAACACAAGTGGCAATAGATCGAATAGTTTGATTCGAGAGGATTTTTGCGATCACATTTTATGAAGAAAGGAGGTTGGATTATGAATGAAGAAATCATGCGATATCATTCACTGTTTTCGATAAAGGATCAGCAAATCTGCCAATTACTAGCGGAGGGGATTAATGCCAACCTACCCGACTCTCAATGTAACATCTGGCATGGGAGTCCCGTTTGGTTTATCGATGACAATCCGATCGTTGGATATACGAAACTTAAGGATTGCATCCAGTTGTTATTTTGGAGCGGACAGTCCTTCGATGTCGAGGGTTTAGGACCTGTCGGGAAATACAAGGCAGCCGAAGTCCGGTATGTTGAAAGTGATGAGATCAACAGTGTCCAACTGTCGCAATGGCTTAGATTATCCGTCTCGATTCAATGGGATTATCGGAATATCGTGAAACGCAGAGGTGAACTTTTGCGTTTGAAGTAAGAAGATCGTGAGTCGAGAATTATGGAATAGGATGTGTAATTCACGGATGTATTACAGATCAAATGAAATCATAAGGAGGTTTCAATGAGAAAACTTATCGTCTCGGTTCATATTTCTTTGGACGGTTTTGTGGCAGGTCCCAATGGCGAAATGGATTGGATCCATGTCGATGACGAACTCTTCGATTACATCTCCAAACTGACGAGTCAATCGGATGCTGCGATCTATGGAAGGGTAACCTATCAAATGATGGATGCCTATTGGCCGACCGCCGCGGATCAACCCGAAGCGTCAAACCACGACATCGAACATTCAGAATGGTATAACCGCGTCGAAAAGTATGTTCTATCGGTCACTTTAACCGACCAGAAACCAAAAACAACCTTCCTATCCGGAGACATTGCTGAAAAGGTGGGGTCGATTAAGGCTCAGTCCGGAGAAAAGTTGCTGATGTTCGGGAGTCCGACCGCTGCACAGACACTCATGCGCTTGAATTTAGTGGACGAGTTATGGTTGTTTGTCAATCCGGTGTTGCTTGGTCGCGGGATTCCGTTTTATAAGGATCCATCCCAAACGAAACGCTTGCATCTTATCGAATCCCACGTTTTTTCTTCTGGCGTTACAGAACTTCATTAACAGATCGATCAAGAGGTGTGATACCATGAATTTATATAAATCGACTCGGACTTCTGAAATCGATATGGATGAAGATCGTAAGGACTACATAAGTAGTAAAGGAGGATGTACATGCTCTTCATGTTAATCGTCTATGCTTCGAAAAACTCCGAAGCCGGGGAGTTGCCAAGTGCCGAGCTGATGGATGCGATGGATAAGTACAACGACGATCTCGTCGAAGCCGGTGTGAGGGTGATGGCCAACGGTCTACATCCAAGCTCGGAAGGGATTCGTATTACATTTCCAGTTCCGGGAGGAGAACCCGTTCTCGAATCCGGTCCGTTTGCGGATGTGCAGAATGTGGTCGCCGGGTTTTTCTTGATCGATGTTCAGTCGAAAGAGGAAGCCATCCAATGGGCAATGAAAGTCCCCGACCCCCAAGGTTTCGGCGAAGGGAAAGTCGAGTTGCGCCAAGTCTTCTAAATGAAGCGAAATCATTGGATCGAAACGATTCGAAAGGGGAAGTATGAACAAACGATTGGTGAATGCTCTCATCGGGGGAGTCATCCTGGGACTGGTTTGTGTGATCGGGGCATATGCCCGATCCAATTTCACAGCCTCGGCGGATTTCGTGTTCTCGCTTTGGTACAATCGCGTAATCCTCGGACTGGTCGTCGGTGCGCCATGGCCGGATACGACAAGAAACAAAGCCATGCTTCGCGGCGCGTTGTTTGGGTTGTTAGTATCCTTTTCTTTCTACAGTTCCACCGGATTTCAAGACCCCGTCAGTTTCTTGGCAGGCGTCGTGTACGGCGTCATCTTGGAAGCATGGCTTAGCCGACCTCAAAAATAACCTTAATTATGGAGAATACCGAAAATCAAGGGAGTGCGCAGACTCATGAAGATTTTAACACCTGAAGAAACCGGGAAGCGATACGATCAAATCGCAGCGGACTATGAGAAAAATCGTTCTTCGACGATCGGAATGGAGCATCTCGAGAAGTTTCTTTTGCTTCTTGAACCGAAAGCGAGCGATCAAGGAAAGGTTTCGATTCTCGATATCGGGTGCGGAACCGGTCTTCCGTTGATGAAACGGATGGTTGATTTCGGTGCGAACGTGACCGGAATCGATATCTCGTACGAGATGGTCCAAAAGGCGAAAGCGAATGTCCCTGGGGCTTCGATCCTCGAAGGGGATATCCTGACCTTTGCTTTCGAAGAAGCATTTGATGGAGTGCTTGCCTGGGATTCGCTTTTTCACCTTCCTTTGGATCATCAAGAACAAGCGATCCGCAAGATCGCATCTTTACTTAAGCCAAATGGCATATTTCTCTTTACCGCGGGCGGTAGCGAAGGAGAGCTGCGATCGACGATGTTCGACACGGAATTCTATTATAGTTCGCTTTCATCGCAGGAATATGAAAGCATTCTTGCAGATGCGCAGTGTAGTGTGCTTCTGAACGAGGTCGATGATCCAAGAAGTAAAGGACACCGGGTAATCTGTTGCCGAAGAAAGACGTCGAATGAACGTAAGTGATCCGACTGGAATGTATCATCCGTTACATTTCTCTTGGATTGGTGTAGAATTCCATTAACAGAGGAGACTTTTATGGAAATATCAACCGAGAAAAGAAATGAACTGATTGAAATCTTGAAGGTACGTTTTGAACGCAACATGAAGCGACATGAAGGATTGAGTTGGAAGGATGTCGAAGAACGATTGATGGCGAACCCAAAGAAAGTGTGGTCGCTGTTTGAAATGGAAAACACCGGTGGCGAGCCGGATGTGGTTCTGTTCGACAAGAAAACCAACGAGTTCGTGTTCTTTGATTGCAGCGAAGAGAGCCCGAAGGGACGCAGAAGCCTTTGCTTCGACAAAAAGGCGTTGGATGCCAGAAAAGAAAACAAACCGGCGAATAGCGCCGAAGAACTGGCGTCGACATTCGGAATCGCGTTGTTATCGGAAGAGGAATACCGATACTTGCAGACCCTTGGGAAATTCGATATGAAAACGTCGAGTTGGATCCAAACCCCCGATCGCATCCGTAAACTTGGCGGAGCGCTCTTCGCGGATTATCGTTATGATACGGTGTTTGTCTATCACAACGGTGCGGATTCCTATTATGGGGCCAGAGGGTTTAGAGCTTCGTTGCGAGTTTGATCGATGAAGCGGAATCGACTGCGAAGAAACGAGAGTAAATAAGGCATTGTCTTGGATCCCCCATCACGATGCCTTTTCTATGCGATCGAGTGTGTCATCATCTGCTTCTATTGTTATTTGACCTGCTTATGGTCTTTTCAATCCGATTAAAATATAATGTGGGTAATGATATAGGCAAAATCTACAAAAGTTATTTTCTTGTATAAGTCATTGAGGTAATGAAATGTCAAATCAAAATCGTGGGAACAGGTATGAAAGGTTGTATGATGAACTCTCAATCGACTGCGAGAAATGCAGCGGTTTGTGTTGCGTCGCGTTATATTGCGCGAAATCGGACGGGTTTCCTTCGAATAAGCCGGCGGGTAAGCCCTGTGAATGTTTATTGGGCGATTTTCGATGTGCGATTCATCCTGTGTTGAAAGAGCGGAAGATGAAAGGTTGTCTCGCCTATGATTGTTTCGGTGCAGGTCAAAAAGCCACCACGCTGTATCCAAGAGGTGTCAATTGGATGACCCGTCCTGAAGAGGCGAACGAAATCTTCGACGTATTCCGCATCCTGTTTCAATTGCATCAGTATTTATGGTATCTGCTTGAAGCGATGAAGATTGTCCGGGATGATAGCACAATGCGGGAGATCGAACGTCTGATCGAAGAGAACCGGCGCATTACCGGATTGGATCCGAGAAGATTGATTGACCATGATCTGAATGCGTACAAGACGAGCGTCGACCGGATCTTGAGAGAAGTAAGTTTAGATAAAAAACCTGGCGGATTTCGAGAAAGCAAAAATAAAAACCATCTTGGAAAGAATTTCAAAGGAGCGAATCTTGAGGACGGCGATTTCACGATGTCGCTGATGATCGGGGCGAACCTGAAGGGATGCAAACTCGATGGAGCGAATTTCCTGGGTACGGATCTACGGGATGCGGATGTCAGAAGCACCGACTTGAGTGAAAGTCTGTTTCTTACTCAGATGCAGATCAATTCAACCATCGGGAACAAGCTGACCATCCTACCCATCAGATTGGTTCGACCCGCGTCATGGGACGATCAATAACTCCGTCTGAAGTCATATACAATTTCCGGACTAGATTTGAAGTGAGGAAAGAGGGGGCGATGTATGTCGACGTGGAATCCATGGCGGGGTTGCCACAAGAAGAGCGAAGGGTGTCTGCACTGCTATATCCATCGTGCGGATGCCGGAAAAGGGATCGACACGGATCGGATCATCAAGACCGACGAGTTTTATAAACCGATCGGGAAAGATGCGAAAGGAAAGGACCGTATCAAAAGCGGTCAAGTCGTTTTCCTGTGTTTCAACAGCGATTTCCTGATCGAAGAGGCGGATGAATGGCGTAAAGAAGCATGGAAGATGATCAAACAGCGCGACGACCTTCATTTCCTTTTCCTCACCAAGCGCATCGAACGCTTCACGATCGGTTTGCCCGAAGATTGGGGAGAAGGCTATCCCAATGTCACGGTGTGTTGTACGATCGAGAACCAAGTCCGTGCGGATGAACGACTGAAGGTTTTCAAGACGTTGCCGATCCGCCATAAACTGATCGTCGTCCAACCGATGTTGGAAAAGATCGACATCGCTTCCTATCTTGATTCTTCCATCGAATGCGTCGTGGCCGGCGGGGAATCGGGGAAGGATGTACGCCCTCTGGACTATGCGTGGGTGTTGGATCTGCGCAGACAATGCATGGAAAACAACGTGAGCTTCGAGTTCAGGCAGATCGGGTCGATCTTCATCAAAGATCAGACAATTTATCGTGTGCAGAAACAATTCCTAGGCGCACAGGCGCGTAAGGCGAACATCAACTATAAGGCCGATCCGGCGTCATCCGTAGATTGAACGATTGACAGGGTTCTTTCTTCGGTGGTACTGTTGAAACAACAGGGGGTGAACCATGATCTTCTATGTTCCCGCACTCATTCTGCTCGTCATCGCCTATTTCATCAAGTTCAAGAAAGTGACTTGGCTGGTTTCGGGGTACAATACATCCTCGAAAAAAAGCAAAGAAAAGTATGATCTGGAGAAACTCTGTCGGTTGATGGGGAATTTCGTCTTCGGACTCTCTTTCATCCTCTTCATCCTGGCGAGCGCCATGACGCTTATCCCGGATCAAGAAGAGATGCTTCTGCTTGTCGGGCTCGCAGTCCTTGCGCTGTATTCGTTGATCGGTTTACTCTATCTGAATACTGGAAGAAGAGTATTGAAAGAGGAATGATCGAAGAAGACCATCAACAAGACGTAGTTTCATCGACATTCGTTCAAAGTGATTCGACAAGCTTCTAGACCATAAGGGAATCCAGTACAGTCATCCTCTATTCTAGTCTTGGGTTCGTCTTTCCTCGGACATCGAAACCCTCCTCAATGGAAACGATCGATCGAAAACCAAAGGATGAGCCAAGAATCGATCGGTTACGAAAAAACGAAAGAAAAGGTACGGTATGAACATCAAAGAGTTCCGTTATGACGGAAGCAAGAAATTCAACATCAAGGAGTTCGACACCAGCCAGACCGGTGAATTCAAGGATCGTGAAGAAGCGGAATCAAACCGCGACGACCATATCCTTGAACTGCAAGGATTACAGGATCGCTTGTATGCGGAAAACAAGGAAGGCTTGTTGGTCATTTTCCAGGCCATGGATGCGGCCGGGAAAGATGGCGCGGTGAAGTACGTCATGTCGGGGATCAATCCGGCGGGCGTGAGCGTCTACAATTTCAAAGTGCCGACCGCGGAAGAAATGGACCACGATTATCTGTGGCGTGCGATGAAAGCCGGACCGGAACGCGGGAAGATCGCGATTTTCAATCGTTCCTACTATGAGGATGTCTTGGTGGTGAAGGTGCATCAACTGCATCTGAATTCCGATCTGCCCGACCGGTGCAAGACCAAGGACATATTCGAGAAACGCTACGAACAAATCCGTAACTATGAGAAACATCTCTATGAGAACGGATTCCGCATCGTCAAGATTTTTCTGAACATCTCCAAGGATGAACAGAAGAAACAGTTCTTACAGAGGATCGACGATCCTGCGAAGAATTGGAAATTCGCCGACGGGGATGTGAAGGAACGCGGGTTTTGGGATCAATACATGGAAGCCTATGAAGATGCGATCAATGCGACCTCCACGAAGGAAGCCCCGTGGTATGTCGTACCTTCGGACAAGAAATGGTTCGCACGACAGTTGATCGCCGAGATCATCGTTAAAACGATGGAAGACATCGATCCGCAGTATCCGGTCATCGATGAAGAACGCAAGGCGAAACTGGC
>JAHFCO010000016.1:0-22378 GCA_023249475.1 Bacillota bacterium
GAAACGCGTCGACGGAAATCTTGCGCGGATTCAGGCGTAGCGCGCGAAAAAGCGGCGCGTCCTGCGCCGCCAGCCAGGCGTCATAGTCGTCCGACATCACCTCGCGCATCAAAGCGAGATACGCGGAAGGATAATTAACGGTTGCCACGTAGATACGCGCGGCAGGCGACCTCGTCCTCGCGGATGGTCGCGATCAATTCTTCCAGATTGGAGAATTTGACTTCATCGCGTTGGTATTGATGGAATTCGAACTTGACCGTTTGGTCGTAGATGTCCCGGTCGAAATCGAAAAGGTTCGCTTCGATGCTGATGCTTCGCTCCTGGGTGACGGTCGGATTACTTCCGACGGAGATCATAGCGTCGTACCAGACGCCTTCGACTTCGACGCGTCCGGCGTAAACCCCGATTCGCGGAATACGGTATTCCGAATCGACGGCGAGATTGGCGGTCGGGAAGCCCATCTTGCGTCCGATCCTGCGTCCGCCCACCACGATCCCGGATAAGGTATAGATCCGACCCAACAAGCGGTTCGCGTCGGCGATCTTCCCTTCGTCGATCAGTTGGTTGATGCGCGTCGTGCTGATTTTCTGGCCTTCGTATGTGATCGGAAGAATCTCGATGACATCGAACCTTCCTTTGGCTTCTTGCTTCAAGGTCGTCACGTTCCCGCTTCCCTTGTCCCCGTAGGTGAAATCGAAGCCGCTCACCAAGGCGACCAAGGGCGTCGCCGCCAGCTTGTCGGTGAACACTTCATGGGACAAATGCGCCAGGGTTTCGTCGAATTTGATGGCGATCCAGTAGTCGATCCCCTTCTGCGATGCGATGATCATCCGGTCCTGCATGGTAGTCAGGTGGATCGGATGTTCGATTTTCTTCAGAACGACCCAAGGGTCGGGGTCGAAGGTGATGACCGCGCTCTTGATCCCTTTACGTCGGGCGATGTCCAGCGTTTCATCGACCAAGCCCATATGACCGATATGGAATCCGTCGAAATAACCGATGCATGCGGCATACGGTTCGATCTTCGGGAATTCTTCGTTGATTGAATAGTGTACTATTTCCATTTGTTTCTCCTACCAAAGTCCGCGAAGGCTGCGGTATTCGCCGTTCTCCGCTTTTTTATAGACCGCCAACGCTTCGTCCTGATGCATCAGTAAAATTTCTTCTTCGATCATTTCAAGTTTCAGGGGTTTCCCATGATAGACGAAGGTCGGGTCGTCGATGTCGACCTTGGGCATATGGGACAATACCGATGCCAGACTTTGAAGTCTTACCGTTTCCGGGGTCAAGGTGCTTAATTCCTGACAGGATTCCAGCGTATATCCCTGCACTTTCGTCCGGGTCAGCTGACTCATCGTCCCGATCCCGCCCAAGCGTTCGGCGATGTCTTCGCACAACGTACGGATGTACGTCCCGCTCGAACAAACCACCCTGAACTCGATCTCATCTTCGAGGCTGAGCAGTTCGATCTCGTGGATCTGGATGTCCCTCGGTTTTCGCTCGACCGTCTGGTTCTGCCGCGCATACTCATACAGGCGCTTCCCGTCGACGCGGATCGCGCTGACCATCGGAGGGATCTGCGCATACGTACCGACAAACGAGCGTAGTACCGATTCGATCCGTTCTTTGTTTGGTCGGTCCATTTCCATCGTTTCGATCGTTTCGCCCCAGACGTCACCAGTGTCCGTCTTCACGCCCAGCTTCAGTTTCGCGACGTATTCTTTGCGATGACTCACTAAAAAAGGCATGGCTTTGGTTGCTTTTCCAAGCAACACGACCAAAACCCCTTCCGCCTGGGGGTCCAACGTCCCGGTATGACCGATCCGTCGCTCGCCCAGGATCCTTCTCAGTTTATTCACGACATCGAAGGAGGTATACCCCTTCGGTTTATTGATCAAGCACACGCCGTCCAACAGTATCACCGCTTTTCCATGCTATTATAACGCAACTATGGTAAAATTTGAAACAAAAGGCAGGAAGATGCATGAAAAAAATCGTACGGAACATCGGTTTGGCCGATTATCACTATGACTTGACGAGGACGGGGACGTCGTCGCGGTCGGCGTCAGCGGAGGCAAGGACTCTTGCCTGCTTTTGCTTGCGTTGGAGGAATACCGCAAGAAATCGTTCAAAACCTTCTCGATCCTCGGGATCCACCTTGAAATGGGGTTCGAGGGCATGGACTTCACGGAACTCGATCAATACATGGAAAACCACAAGATCCGCCTGGTGCATGTGGCGACCAAGGTTTATGAAACGCTGAAGAAAGAGGCGAAGGAAGACGGGTCTTTGAAATGTTCGTTGTGTTCCAAGTTCAAGAAGGCTTTGGTCATCCGGGAAGCGAGGAAGCTGGGATGCACGAAAGTCGCGTTCGCCCATCATGCGGAGGATGCACTCGAGACGCTGTTGATGAATGCCATCCACGGCGGGAAGCTATCCACCTTCCTCCCGAAAATGCACATGTCGCAGAGCGACATGACGTTCATACGGCCCTTCGTCTATGTCCACGAGGACGAAATCCGCAACGAGGTCAAACGGTTGGGCATTCCCTTCGTCCCTTCGACCTGTCCGATGGACGGCCATACCCAACGGCAGGAAAGCAAGCGTCTCGTCCTTGAAATCTACGATCGTTTCCCTTCCGCGAAGAAGAATCTGATCAACGCGCTGCACAACGACGAGCGGATGCAATTCTGGGTTCATGAAAATAAATCTGAAAATTTGAAACAAAAGGGTTGACAACGCCCTTTTATTTCATTAAACTAACGTCAAACAAAAGAGTATATAGAGGTAGCGGTGCAAATGAGTACCTTGGTGAGCCGGCAGGCGTCGATCCAAGCGAAAGGTAATCACCGCCGAACGATCCGCATGGCAATGTCGGGTCGTGGGGTTACGCGATAAGATCCGTAACACTCCTTCAGAGATGAAGTGGCGCTATCACCCGATCTGTCCTGGACAAGACCGTGTATAGCTACATGGTCTTTTGTTTTAATCCCAGGAGGAAACACATATGAACAGAATCTTCATCCTCGCCACCTTGGTTTTACTGGTCTTGACCGGCTGCGCCGCTCCCCAGGAAACGCAAGACACCTTGACCGTCGGGTTGGAATGCAACTACGCCCCGTTTAATTGGACCCAAGTCCAGGACACCGACACCGCCCTTCCCATCGACGGCGATTCCGCCAGTTTCTGCGACGGGTACGACGTGGCGATCGCCCGGCACATCGCCGATGAATTGGAGTTGACCTTGATCGTCAAGAAAATCGCTTGGGAAGGCTTGATCGTTTCCCTGAACGAAGGCGACATCGACATGATCGTCGCCGGGATGACGGATACGGAAGAACGCCGCCAAGAAGTCGCCTTCTCCGACCCCTATTACAATTCCGACCTCGTCTTGATCGTCCGCAAGGATTCCGCCTATGCTTCCGCGACCTCGCTGAGCGATTTCGCAGGGGCCAACGTCATCGCGCAGAAATCGACCTTCCACGACACCGTCATCGAACAGATCGCCGGCGTCGTCCACGGGACGCCCTTGGATTCTTTCCCGCTCTTGGCCAACTCGGTCCTGATGTCGGATGCGGATGCCATGGTTTCCGAATTTCCGGTCGCCAAGTCGATCGTCGCGTCCAACCCCGACCTGACCATCGTCCAGTTCGCCGCAGGCAACGGCTTCGCCACCGATCCCCTGGATACCACCGTCTCCGTCGCCTTGCGTAAAGAAGACACCGACCTGCTTGCCCAAATCAACGAAATCCTCGCCGCGATCGACCAGGACACACGCAACGCGTGGATGGTCGCCGCCGGCGAACGCCAGCCTGAATAAATGTTTCCGTCGCTGATGCTTACGAAACTCCCCTCCGATCTTTTCGGAGGGGCGTTATACATTCTACAGAAGTATGGACCCCTATTTTGGGCAGGGACGAAAACCACGCTTCTGATCGCTCTGACCGGTACGATCATCGGTTTATTCATCGGTCTGGGGGTCGGGATCCTGCGTTCCCTCCCCGAAAGTTCGATGGACAACAAATTCAAGACTTTCTTGATCCGCCTGGTCAAACTCGTCTCGGGCATCTACGTGGAAGTTTTCCGCGGGACGCCGATGATGGTGCAGGCTATGTTCCTCTTCTACGCCCTTCGTCCGGTGTTCCACTGGACGAAGCTGGTCGCCGGGATGTTCGTCGTTTCGGTCAATACCGGGGCGTACATGGCGGAAATCGTACGGGCGGGGATCCAATCGCTGGACAAGGGTCAAAACGAAGCGGCGCGTTCCATCGGGATGAACAACTTCCAGACCATGCGCCACGTGGTGCTGCCCCAGGCGATCCGCAACGCCTTCCCGGCCATCGGGAACGAATTCGTCGTCAACATCAAGGACACTTCGGTGCTCAACGTCATCGGCGTCACGGAGCTCTATTTCCAGACCACTTCGGTCGCGGGCATCACCTATCGCGTCCAGGATACGTTCTTGGTCTCGGCCATCATCTATCTCATTTTGACCTATTCGACGACCACGATCCTGAAGATCATCGAGCGCAAGATGAACATGCCGGTCCAAAGCGGACCGTCCAGCACATCCACCGCTTTCCTGGTTTTCGGCAACAAACGGGAGGAAAGATAACATGAACATCATCGAAATCGAACATCTTTCCAAGCGTTTCGACAAGCTCGAAGTGCTCAAGGACATTTCCCTGACGATCCGCGAAGGCGAAGTCGTCTCCTTGATCGGGGCGAGCGGAAGCGGGAAATCCACCCTTCTGCGCTGCGTCAACCTGCTTGAAGTCTACGACCAGGGGACCATCCGCTTCGAAGGACAGGACATCCGGGGAAACATCAAGGGCATCAACGCCTATCGCACGCATGTCGGGATGATTTTCCAGTCGTTCAACCTGTTCAACCACATGAGCGTGCTTGAAAACTGCACGATCGGACAGACCCAAGTGCTCAAACGTCCCAAAGACGAAGCCGTGAAGTTGGCGCTCTCTTTCCTGACCAAGGTCGGGATGGAATCCTTCGCCGACGCGCCGGTGACTAAACTGTCCGGCGGACAGAAACAACGGGTCGCGATCGCCCGCGCCTTGTGCATGGAACCGCGCGTCTTGCTGTTTGACGAACCGACTTCCGCCTTGGACCCCGAAATGGTCGGCGAAGTCCTGCAGGTCATCCGCAGCTTGGCGGATGAAGGACGGACGATGATCATCGTCACCCATGAAATGGACTTCGCGAAGGAAGTCTCCGACCGCGTCGTCTTCATGGACCAGGGCGTCATCGTGGAAGAAGGCGACCCCGCCCTCCTCTTCACGTCACCTACGGTCCAACGTACGAAGGATTTTCTCTCAAGATACCTACGATAAGCACGAAAGTGCTTCTTTTTATGGTACGATAAACGCGATGAAGGAGAAACCATGTTCAATCGGATCTACCTGGAGCTTACCAACCACTGCAACCTGGCGTGTACGTTTTGCCCCCCGCACCGACGCAACACGCGTTTTTTACGTCCCGATGAAATCAAGTCGCGTATGGGCGACGTCGCCAAGCATACCCGCGACGTCTATTTCCATGTCAAGGGCGAACCCCTGTTGAGTCCGTATCTGAAGGAAGCGTTGAATGAAGCCCTTCTTCATGGATTAAATGTACATCTGGTGACCAACGGGCTACTTTTGCCGATCCATGGCGATCTGGTGTTGAACCATCCCTCGGTAAAAACGATCACGATCAGCCTGCATAGTTTCAGCGAACTCGATCCGACGATACGCGTTCTTCACTTGACCCACCTGAAATCATGGCTAAATCGCATCGACGACACGCATCCGCACATCCGCCTGAGGGTCTGGGACGGTTGTTCCGAGAACTACGACACCAGCCGTTCGTTGATTCGAACGTTGACCGGCTATGAACTGGATGAGAAACCGAAGGTGTCTTTCAGACATTCGCTTCGAAGGAACCTACATGTTCAAAGCGATGTCCGTTTTGAATGGCCAACCCTAGACGATGCAGAAAAACATCCGATCGGAAGATGCAACGCCGGACTGATGATGCTGGCGATCCTGGTCGACGGGACGACGACCCCCTGCTGTCTTGACGGCGAGGGGATCATTACGTTGGGGAACGTCGATGACGTCCCGATCGAAACGATGATTGCTTCGGAGCGATACCGACGTTTCATCCAAGGGATGAACGACCGGAAACCCACTGAAGCGCTTTGCCGCGCCTGTTCCTATAAACGACGCTTCGATGCGAAACCAAAGGAGATTCTATGATTACGTCCGTCACCTTGAATCCGGCCATCGACCGGACATTGTATCTGAATCATTTTCGACCGGGTGAAGTCAACCGCGTATCGTCGACCATCGAGACGATCGGCGGTAAAGGCATCAACGTGTCGCGAACCCTTCATTCCTTGGGTATCCCGACCAAGGCGACCGGCTTGATCGGTTCAAAAAACCATGACCGGGTGGAAGCCTTGTTTCGTGAAACGGGCATCGACGTCGATTTCACGACGATCGATGCGACGACACGGACCAACACGAAGGTCGTCGACCTGCATGACCGGAGCACGACCGATTTGAACGAACCCGGGATGAGGGTCGAAGAAACGGAGATCTCGCAATGGATCGACGAATTCGATGTTTCCGTAAAAACTTCCGAATACGTCGTCTTGAGCGGCAGTCTGCCGGTCGGATGTCCAAGCGATACCTATCGAAAGATCCAGAACCGATTCAAGGACAAGACTCGTTTCGTCCTAGATGCCGATTCACAGGCGCTGTGCGAGGGAATCAAGGCGGGTCCTTATCTGATCAAACCCAACTTGAACGAACTGCGTGAGGCGTTCAACGTGGCGCTGGCGGACGAACACGACATCATCGCGTTCACCCGTACGCTCATCCAGACCTACGGAATCACCCTCGTCCTGGTCTCGATGGGCGGCGACGGAGGATTACTGATAACGAAAGATCATGCCTATCGGGCGAAGGCAATGGAGGTCGATCTAAAAAGCACCGTCGGTGCCGGCGATGCGATGTTGGCGGGATGCCTCTATGGATTGATGATGAACCTCCCGCTACACGATGTCCTGCGGGTCGCATGCCTCTGCGGTTCGTTGGCCTGTTCGATCCAACGCGGGGAAACATTCACCGGCGAGGATGTCCGATCCCATTGGGATGAAGTCCTGCCGACGACGATCGATTGACCGACGTATCGCATAAAAAATGGAAACAGTCAAAATAAGCGAGGGAACCATGGAAAGATTCACACATAAATCCGCCGATGACCAACGGTTCATCCTGGATGTTGACCGGCTTATCCAAACCGATGAAGGATATGCCGGGGATGCGATCGCTTTGCTTGGACGATTTGAGGATTTCTACCAAGATCTGATCACAGACCAGAAGAACATCTTGATTCAATTGGATGCCTTGCGGATGTCGGAGAAAACGAAAACCCTGCGATACAGGGAACTGTTTACACAGAAACTGTTCAATCAGAGTTTCCTTCTTCACTTGGAAAAGTACGGATTGAAGGAAGAGTAAGAAAAAACCGCGGATTTCGCGGTTTTTTAGTCTTTCTTGACGTCGTTGAGGATCGTATCGATCCGTTGACCTTGATCAAACGATGTATCCAAATGGAATGAGAGTTCAGGCGTCTTGCGCGTGGCCAATTTCTTGCCTAGCGCGGAACGCAGGAATCCTCGCGTACGATTCAAGGCTTCGAGTTGACGTTCGGGGTTCTTGGATTTATCCAAGAAGGTGACGTAGATCTTGCAATAGGAATTGTCGTTGGTTAAATCGACGCCGGTCACGGTCACAAACCCGATGTTGGGGTCTTTGACCTCGAACTGGATCATCTCGGAAATTTCCTTCAGGATGATGCCGGCTAAACGTTCTTGTCGGATTGCCATGGAAATTCCCCCTTTCTAACTAGACTTGTTTTACTTCTTGGTCTTCGTATGCTTCAATTATATCATTTTCTTTGATGTCGTTGAAGTTTTCGATCGTCAATCCGCATTCATAGCCCGCGGCGACGTCTTTCGCATCGTTTTGGAAACGTTTCAGCGAGTTCAGCTGACCTTCGTAGACGACGACGCCTTCACGGATCAGGCGAACCTTGCAGTTACGTACGATCTTCCCGTCGGTGACCATGCAACCGGCGATGGTGCCGATCTTGGAGACCTTGAAGGTTTGACGGACGCTGGCTTGTCCGAGGACGACTTCTTTGTAGACCGGCGCCAACATCCCTTTCATCGCCATTTCCATTTCTTCGACGGCTTTGTAGATGATGTTGTAGAGGCGGATTTCAACGCCTTCTTCTTCGGCCTTCTTCCGTACGACCGCATCCGGACGGACGTTGAACCCGACGATCAAGGCTTTGGATGCCGATGCCAGCATGACATCGGATTCGGAGATCGCCCCGGCCGTGGCACGGATGACGTTGACCTTGATGTTATGGACATCGATCTTTTCCAAGGATTGTCTTACCGCTTCGGCGGATCCGGAAACGTCGGCTTTTAACACGACCGGGATTTCCTGGACGACGCCGTCGGCGATTTGCTTGGACAGATCATCCAGGGAAAGCGCGGACGATTGTTTACGTTCGGCTTCGATCTTGGTTTGCGAGCGGCTTTCCGCGATTTCACGGGCTTTGCGTTCGTTGTCGAAGACTTTGAAGATGTCGCCAGCGACCGGCACGTCGTTGAGACCGATGATCTCGACCGGCATCGCGGGGTCGGCTTTCTTGATTTCACGTCCGCGGTCGTCGGTCATTTTACGGACCTTCCCGAAACATGCGCCGACGACGATGATGTCGCCGGTATTCAAGGTACCGTTTTGCACAAGCAAGGTCGTTACCGGGCCGCGTCCTTTATCCAGGCGGGCTTCGATGACGGTCCCCGTCGCCATGCGTTTCGGGTTCGCTTTGAATCCTTGGACTTCGGAGACGACCAGGATCGTTTCCAAGAGTTCATGGACGCCCAGACCGGTCTTGGCGGAACACTTGACGAAGATGGTTTCCCCGCCCCATTCTTCCGGGGTCAGGCCGAGGTCGGCCATCCCGTTCATGATCTTTTCGGTGTTGACACCGGGTTTATCCATTTTATTGACGGCGACGATGATTGGTACGCCCGCCGCTTTGGCATGGTCGACCGCTTCTTTGGTTTGCGGCATGACACCGTCGTCGGCGGCGACCACGATGATCGCGATGTCGGTGACTTTGGCGCCGCGGGCACGCATGGCGGTGAAGGCTTCGTGTCCCGGGGTATCCAGGAAGGTCACTTTCTTGCCGTTGACGGAAACCTGGTAGGCCCCGATATGCTGGGTGATGCCCCCGAATTCCCCGTCGACGACTTTCGTTTTGCGGATCGTGTCGAGCAAGGTCGTTTTCCCGTGGTCGACGTGTCCCATGATCGTGACAATCGGGGGGCGCTCCGCCAAATTCGCTTCGAGTTCGACGGTTTCGTCTTCCAGACTATCCGGATCGACGACGATTTCCTTGGTGGCTTCCACGTTGTAGTCCATACAGATGAGTTGGATCGTTTCTTCATCCAGACTGGTGTTGATGGTGACCATCTTGCCCAATAGGAAGAGCAGCTTGATGATATCGCTGGAGTTGCGGTTCAGCTTTTCAGCGAACTGCCCGACCGTGATGCCATCCGTATACGTGATTTTGGTGACCATGTCGACCCGCGGACGCGGTGTGAACTGCTGTGCAGGCGAACTGTGTCCTTTGTGTTGTTGGGGTCGGCGTTGATTCCCTCTTTTAACCGGTTTTTTCATACTTTTACCTCATTTCGATGCTGGCCGCGGCGAGTTTCGCGAACCCTTCGTCGGTGATCCCGACGGCGGCGATATGACTGAATCCGATCGCCGAAGACAATTCGGGCATGCTCAGATGTTCATAACAGGGGATTTCATAATAACGGCACTTGTCGTTGACGACTTTCTTGGTCCGCTCGGATGCGTCGGTGGCCAGGATGACCGCGGACAACTTGCGTGTCCGGATCCCGTCCATCATCTTGCTTCCGACCAAGACGAAACCGGCTCTTTTCGCCAAGCCGAGCGTGTTGGCGACTTTACTTGCCATCCACAAGGCTCCTGAGTTCGTCGTAGATTTCTTGCGGGATCTCGCATTCCAAGGCGCGTGCCAGCGCCCCTTTTTTCTTCGCGATTTCGATGGCTTCGGACGTTTTCGCCAAATAGGCGCCGCGTCCGTTGCTACGTCCGGTCAAATCGACTTTGACCAACCCCTCGGGGGTCCGTACGATCCGGACCAATTCCTTCTTCGGCAACTGCGTCATGGTCGCGACGCAGCGGCGCATCGGGATCTTCTTCATGACCACACCTCCCTTTCGTTATTCTTCTTCGTAGTAGTCTTCGAATTCGTCGAAATCGATCTCTTCCTCGTACCACGTGTTCTTGGCTTCGAGTTCCTGTTGTTTCGCGATTTCTTCCAATTCCTCCGGCGTATATTCCGGCTTGATGTCGTAATCCTTGTCCTTACGGATGTCGGAAGCGCGCAGACGGCGTTCTTCCGCTTCGGATTTCGGCTTCTTGCGGATCGGTTTCTCATCTTTCTTCTCAAGCGTTTTGGGTGCGTCGATGACGGTTTCCAAACGCGAGACATAGCCTGCGCGTTCCTTGAGTTCCTTCTTCGGCGCCTTTTCCTTCGGCTGGGCCTTGACGACCGGCTCGACCGGTTTCGGAGTCGGCTTGTAGGCGGGACGCGATTTCTCGACGACCGGTTCTTGGACCGGGACGTCGATGACATACGTCGGTTTTACGGTTTCGACGACCGGTTCGACCACTTTGGTTTCGACCACCGGGACGACTTCGACCGCTTCCTCGACCGGGGTTTCGACGACCGGTTGAACGACCGGTTCCAGCGCGGCGAGTTTGGCCTTTTCTTCCGCCAACTTCTGCGCTTTCTTCTCGAGTTGCTTCGCTTCCAATTCCATGGCGTAGTCTTGCGCCAGTTTCTTCCAGTTCATGCCTTGTTCTTCGACTTCGGTCTTGGACTTGATGTCGATGCGCAGTCCGGTCAAACGGACGGCCAAACGGGCGTTCTTCCCTTTTTTACCGATGGCGAGGGAGAGTTGGCTATCGTCGACGATGACCAGAAGGCCGCGTTTTTCACCCGACGGAAGTACCGCCAGGATCTGGGCGGGGCTCAGTGAATTCTTGATGAGTTCGGTGATGTTTTCGCTCCACTCGAAGATGTCGATCTTTTCGCCGCGCAGTTCTTCGATGACGACCTGTACGCGTTGTCCGCGAGGACCGATGCAGGCGCCGATCGGGTCGACGTCGTCGCGTTTGGACGCGACCGCCATTTTCGTGCGTTCGCCGGCTTCACGGGCGATCGCCTTGATTTCGACGATCCCTTGGAAGATTTCAGGCACTTCTTTTTCGAACAGGCGCTTCACGAGTTTCGCATCGGCGCGCGAAACCAAGACTTGCGCCCCTTTGGTGTCTTTGCTGACTTCGGTGATGACAAGACGGACTTTCTGTCCTTCTTTGTAGGTTTCGTTGGGCATCTGCGCCGCTTTGGGCATCATCGCCAAGGTTTTACCCAGGTTGACGACGACGAACTTTTCTTCCACGGATTCGATCATCCCGATGACCATTTCATCCAGTTTATCGATGTATTCATCGTAGACCGCTTGCTTTTCGGCTTCGCGGATCTTTTGTTTCATGACGTTCTTCGCAAGCAAGGCCGCGGCGCGTCCCAGCTCGTCGATGTTGACTTTGACATTGTAGAGGCTGCCGAGTTCGAGTTCCTGCATCTTCGCCTTGGCGTCCGCCAGCGAGATTTCCAGTTCTTCGTCTTCGACTTCTTCCACGACTAAATATTGTTGGTACAGACTGACCTCACCGGTCTTTTCGTCGATGTTGACGGCGACCAAGGCATCGGGGATTTCAATGTGTTTCCGATAGGCCTTCGCCAAGGCTTCCTGCAGTGCCGCCAGGACGATTTCTTTGGAGATGTTGCGGTCGCCTTCGATGGCTTGCATGGCCGCTAAAAAATCTTTGAAGTTCATTTTCCTCTTTCCTCCGTTAAAGGCGAACAGCCAATCGGATATAACTGATGTTATCGTTTGTGAATTCGAGCGTCTTGGTCAAGGATTTGTCGCGATAGGACAAGGTGCCTTTTCCGTTAGCGTAAGAAAGCAAGGTCCCGGTCGTTTCCAACATCTTGTTGATGGGATGATGGAAGCGGATGAACACGTCTTTATTGACGCTGAACGTGATGTCCTCTTCCCCTTTGAGCTCGCGTTCGGCCCCCGGGGAGCAAACTTCCAGATAATACTCGGACGTTGTGATTTCTTCATGTTGGTCCAGAAGATCCGAAATCTGCTGCGAGATCATGGCACAGGTGTCCAGATCCATCGATCCGTCAGGGCGCATGATAGCGACTTGCAGGATCTGCATGCCTGATTGGTTGACCCATTTACACTCCGAAAGACGTAGGTCCTGGGCGTGTAAAATCGGTTCGATGAGTGCTGCGACGGCTTCCAATGGTTTCATTTTTCTCCCTCAAACAATAACGAAGGAGTGGCGAACCACTCCCTGTTTTCTATGCGTCATAATTATAAGCGATTTCATGTCGGAATGCAAGTCTTAGAACAAGGACATCTGGTTCTCTTCCTGCATCCCCGACAACACGCCCATGACTTCCATCTTGCGGAGTTGGGTGTTGTTGATGAGGGTGCGGGTCAGAAGGTCTTCTTTGGAGATGAAGGGTGATTTCTCCCGTTCCTCGACGATCGATTTCGCGACGTTGAGCCCCAATCCGTCCAGGACGGTGAAGGGCGGGATGATGCGGTTGGTTTGCTGGGGATCGACGATGAACTCGTTGGCTTGCGAGCGGTAAAGGTCGATGTTGGCGAAATGCAGACCGCGGCACGCCATTTCATAGGCGACTTCGAGGGTCGTCATCAGATCCAGTTCTTTCGAGGTCACGGTCTTCTTGAGCTCATTGTCCATCAAGCGTTGGTTGATGTCGTTCATCCTGGCGTTGATGGATTCGCCGCCCTTGATCATCGTTTCGATTTCATAGGCGGTGCAGCGGATCGAGAAGAAGACGGCGTAATAGTATTCGGGATGATGGACCTTGAACCACGCGACGCGTACGGCCATCAGGACATAGGCGACCGCATGCGCTTTGGGGAACATGTATTTGATCTTCAGGCAGGAGTCGATGTACCAGTCGGGTACGTTCTTTTCCTTCATCAGCTGTTTCCATTCGTCTTTGAGGCCTTTGCCTTTACGGACGGATTCCATGATGTCGAACGCTTTCTTCGGCGGCAAACCCATGTGGATCAAGCTGACCATGATGTCGTCGCGGCATCCGATGACGTTCTGCAGGGTCATCCCCTGCTCGACCAAGGATTTCGCGTTGCCCAGCCAGACGTCGGTGCCATGGGATAAACCCGAGATGCGGACCAGGTCGGAGAAGTTCTTGGGCTTGGTCATTTCAAGCATCTGCCGTACGAACGACGTCCCGAACTCGGGCAGTCCGACGGCGCCGGTTTTCTCGGAGTAGTTGCGCGGATCGAGTTTGAGCGGCGCGATCGAAGAGAAGACGTTCATGACCTCGGGGTCGTTCATGGGGATGGTTTTCGGATCGATCCCGGAGAATTTCTCCAACAGTTTCATGGCGGTCGGGTCGACATGACCCAGGATGTCGAGTTTCAGGACGTTGTCATGGATGTCGCCGAATTCGAAGTGGGTGGTCAGCCAATCGGAGTTGGCGTTGTTGGCCGGGAATTGGACCGGGGTAAAGTCATGGACGTCCATGTCCTGCGGAATGACGATGATGCCGCCGGGGTGTTGTCCGGTGGTCCGTTTCACCCCTTCGCAGCCCGTGGCGATGTAGAGGTTGTAGGCTTGACGACGCGGGGTCTCGACCCCCATTTCCTCTTCATAGCCGCGCAGGTAGCCGAAGGCGGTTTTCTGGGCGACCGTCCCGATGGTACCGGCGCGATAGACGCTCTTCTCGCCGAAAAGGACTTTGGTGTAGGCATGCGCCTTTTCCTGATAATCGCCGGAGAAGTTCAAGTCGATATCGGGGACTTTGTCCCCTTCGAATCCAAGGAATGTCTCAAACGGGATGTCCTGACCGTCGCCGCTCATCAGATGATGGCAGTTCGGACAGAATTTGTCGGGGAGGTCGTAGCCGCTGCCGACGCTTCCGTCGTCGATGAATTCGCTGTAGGTGCAATTGGGGCAGACATAGTGTGGCGCCAAGGGGTTGACTTCCGTGATGTTGGCCAAGGTCGCGACCAGCGAGGAACCGACCGATCCGCGCGATCCGACCAGGTAGCCGTCTTCCAAGGATTTCTTGACCAAAAGATGCGCGATGTAGTAGACGACGGCGAAACCATGGCCGATGATCGAATCCAGTTCTTTTTCAAGCCGTTTCGATACGATTTCGGGTAAGGGGTTCCCGTATTTCAAAATCGCATTGTTGCGGCACAGCGTGGCGAGGTTCTCATCCGCCCCTTCGATGGTCGGGGTATAGAGCCGGTCTTTCACCGGATAGACGACGTCGATCTTTTCCGCCAGGTATTTGGGCGTGTCGACGATGAGTCGATGCGCGGTCGCGCGATCCACAAACGAAAACGCTTCGAACATTTCGTCGGTGGTGCGGAAATGCTGGTCGGGTTGGACGGTCATGCGCCGGCGGTTGGCGTTGTAGATGTAAAGCGGGTGCCGGACCCCTCCGATCCCTTGGGACTGGATATAGATGTCGCGGAATTTCTTCTGCGCGCGTTGGACGTAATGGGCGTCGCCGGTCGCGATGACGGGGATCCGTAGGCGATCCGCGGTTTCGATGATGTCCTTCAGAATCAGGATCAGACGTTCCTGGGTCTGCACGGCGTTGGATTCGATCAGCAGGCGGTAGTTTTCGGGCGGCTGGACTTCGATGTAGTCGTAGAAACGCATCGCGTTTTCCAGTTCTTCCTGCGATTTCGTCATCGCGAGGTCGAAGATCTCCCCGTTGAGGCAAGCGCTGCCCAAAAGCAGGTTCGAGCGTTTCGAGCGGAGGTCCTCCCGCGTGATGCGCGGTTCGGCCGATGATTCTTCGTCGTCTTTCTTCGCTTTCCCCATCGTCGCCAGTCGGTCCGTATGCGACAGTGTGACCAACTCGAACAGGTCTTTAAGGCCTTGTTGGTTCTTGGCCAAGACGACGATGTGGTTCTTCATGACTTTCTTGAAGGAATCTTCATCCTGTATTCTCTGTAAATCGCCGACCCTTAAACATCCCGCGACGGCGGGTTCGTTGAGGATGCGTGAAAAGACCTGTCCCAGGAGTTCCGCATCGTAGTCCGCCCGGTGCGCGATTTCTTCGTCATAGGCGATTTTGTAGTTCCGCGCGACGTTGCCGAGTTTATAGGACCGGCGGTCTTTCAGGACCGCCCTGGACAAATCCAAGGTATCGATGACCGTATTTGTCAACAACGGCCGCTTGTGTCTGCGTAATACTGCGTTCATGAAGCCGATATCGAAGGTGGCGTTGTGTGCGACCAAGACATCGTCCCGGAAGAATTCGATCCACCGGTCGATCAGTTCTTCTTCGCTTGCGGCGTTTTCCACATCTTGTTGGCGGATGTTGGTTTTTTCGGTGATGAAGGCCGGGATGCTTACGGGCGGTTTCACAAACATCTGTAAGCGGTCGACGACGACCCCTTGTTTGTAACGGACGGCGCCGAATTCGATGATGTAGTCGTAACGGTTGGAGAGACCGGTGGTTTCCAAGTCGAAGATGACGTAGGACGCATCGCGCAAAGAGCGCGGATCATCCCTGGAGACGATGTTCAACACGGGGTCGACCATGTTCATTTCGACGCCGTAGATCATTTTGAATTTCTTATCAGGGTATTTCTTCAAGATGCTTTTGACGGCGTTCTGCGCCTTGGGGAAGGCTTGGACGCCGAGATGGTCCGTGATCGCCAAGGCTTCATGGCCCCAATCGAAAGCCTGTTGGATGTATTCTTCGATCGTGCTTACCCCGTCCATTTCGGACATCTTGGTGTGCAGATGGAATTCGATCCGCTTCTCGGCCGCATTGTCGTCCTTCTTCATCCAATCCGAGGTGATCTGGATATCCCGCACGGAAAGATTGACATCGCGTGCGTACTTATCGTAGCGGGCGCTTCCGAACACTTCGACCGTCACGCCGGTTTTCAGTTCGTTGTAACGCGCGATCTCCCCCGGTTCTTCCGTAAAGCGGATGCAGGAAATCGCATCGTCCTCGTCGTGGATGTAGACGGTTTGACGCAGGGTGGTGTTGCCCTTGATCATCTGGTTCTCGACGCTGAAAATCCGCCCTTTGACGCGGATGTTCTCCAATCCGTCGCTGATGTCTTTCAATAAGACCGGCGTATAGTCTTCAAGTTTCGACGACCTTCTTCTAAAGGGTTGTTGGGGCTGGGGCTGGGCTTCGAACCGCGGTCGGGCGACTTCCTCGATCTTGACCGCCGAAACGATCCGGCGTGTCGCGATGCGGTACGGTATCCCGAAGACGGATAAACCGGCCGTGATGTCGTCGGCGCAATCCATCAAGAGTTCTTCCTGGTGGTTGTCTTGACACAGGAAGGTGATCGCGTCGTTCTCAAGGACGATCGATCCTTCAAACGGAAGGTTCAGGTCCAGTAAGATCGCTTTGAGGTAGCGTTGGATTTCATTGGTGCTTAAGTCGCAGCTTCCGCTTTGGATCACAAGATCGACGTCCCCCTGGGTACGTTGGCGTAAGCCTTCCTTGATCCGTGTATAGACGTCGAAAGGTAGCGCCTTTCGAAGATGCATCGTGAGTCGTAGGGTCTTGCTGGGGACCATGTACATCGGCCGATCATAGCTTCCGTCCATGAAATGATGACGGTCCGCCACGGTGAACCCGATTTCTTCCAGTAACTGGAATATATCCTTTGTCGACAAAAGTCCACTCCCTTTCTACTTCGTTTGTCTGAGTTGATCGAGGATGCTTCGGGCGGCGTTTTTGCCGGTCTTCAACGCATGGATGACGGTCAAACTCCCCGTTACCGCATCCCCGCCGGCATAGACGCGATCCAACGAGGTTCGTTGCGTTTCGTCGACCAGGATGCGATGGTATTCGTCGGTCTCTAGCCCTTCTTCATGCAAGGAACGGACGGAGGAACCGATGGCCATGACGACCATGTCGCAAAGCAGGGTTTCGTTCTCCTGAGTGTTCTTGATCAGTCCGCGCGGATTCTGCTCGTCGACCAGGAGCTCGGTGACGACGCAGTTGAGATCGATCTTTCCGTCTTCGCGTTGGTTGACCGAAAACGGATCTCTCAGCGGATGGAAGATAACGCCTTCTTCCTGGGCTTCCTGGACTTCTTCGATGCGGGCCGGCATGCGGTCGACCGTTCTGCGGTAGACCAAATGCGCCTGCATCCCCAGACGTCGGGCGCTGCGAACGACGTCCATCGCGACGTTCCCGCCTCCGATGCACGTGATCGTATTAACCCCGCTAAACAAGGTATGTTTCATCGGTTCGTCATAGAGATTGACGATTTCCATGAATTTCTTCCAACTGACGACTTTCGGCGAGGTCTTCCCTTGGATGTCAAGGTAGTTGTCGGCCGAAGCGCCGACGCCGATGAACACGGCGTCATACCCGCGTTCGAAAAGGTCCGCCAGTTTGAAGGTTTTGGAAAGGTTCTGGTCGCGGTTGAACGTCGCCCCCGCGTTTTCCAACTCTTCGATCTGCTTCAAGACGATTTCGTTGGGCAGTCTGAACTGGGGGATCCCGTATCTCAGTACGCCTCCGAAGTAGTTTTTCTTCTCGAAAACATCGACTTTCACGTTTTCCTGGATCAAGTCGCGGACGACCGCCAGTCCCGCGGGACCGCTGCCGATGACGGCGACCTTTCCAAGATAGGGTTCGTTGATTTTCGGGATTGCATTCTTGTAGGTATCGCCGATGAAACGTTCGATCTTGCCGATTCTCACCGGTTGGTTGACTTTATTGCGGACGCATTTGAGTTCGCACTGGATTTCCTGGTAACAGACGCGACCGCAGATTTGCGGGAACGCGTTGCCGGAGATCGCGACGGCGCGTGCTTCGTCGCCCTCCCCTTCCAAGAATTTCTTGATCATCTCGGGGATATTCATGTGCGCGACGCATCCGTCGACGCAGGGTTTGTGTTTGCATTGTAGACAACGCTTGGCTTCCGCCACCGCTTCTTCATACGTGAGCGTCGTTTCATCTTCCACATCATGTCGTAGTGTTTCTTCTGCCATGGTTCGCCCTCCTGAATGCTTAAAATATCATAAATCAAGGACGCCGGAATGTATAGACTTGATTTATTTGAAAATCAAATGATGCGATAGCCGCCTTCATCGCGCAGTCTCATGACATGGCAGGATCCTTTGGCGAAGACGTCCTCCATCATCGCGCAATATCCTGTCAAGTCTTCGTTTTTGACGATCGCCTGGATCGTCCCGGCCAATCCGCCGCCATGCACGCGCCAGGCCCCCCGTCCTTTCAGATAGGATTCGCTCAGCGATAGCGCCAACGCCAGGCTTTGCTGGCGGGTCTGTCCTGGGACGAAGACGTTTTGAAGGTACATGTAGGAGGATCGTCCGGACTCGATGATCAATTCGAGGAATGCGTCGAAATCTCCGCAAGATAGCGCGTCGACTTCAAGCAGGACACGGTCGGTTTCCTGGAAGAAATGGAGTGCGCGCAGAACGGCGCGATCCCCCACTTCAGCGCGGAGCCGGGGGATGTCGTTGAAGAACCGCCCGGGTTGGACTTCACTGAGCACTTCAGAGCCGAAACAGCGTGCGACGGCTTTCATTTCGATCGGGAAACCGGCATATTCGTCGGATAAATCCGCATGGCTCGATCCGGTGTCGACGATGCACAGCGAATACCCGCTGTTTTTGAAATCGAAACTGATTTTCTTCACATCGGGGTTTTCCTTGTCGAAGAAATCGATCGCCACGAAACCGCCGACCGAGCTCGCCATCTGGTCCATCAGACCGCAGGGTTTTCCGAAATGGACGTTTTCCGCATACTGGCCGATTTTGGCGATCGTGGGGGCGTCGATTCCGGCTTGGTTGAAGAGATGGTTGAAAATCGACCCCAAGGCGACTTCGAACGCGGCCGAAGAGGAAATCCCCGACCCTTTCAAAACGGTGGAGTGGATGACGCAATCGAATCCGCCGATCGAAAAACCGAGTTGCGATAGGCGCGAGGCGACCCCGCGGATCAGGGATTCCGACGTGAATTTCTCGGATTCGCGAACGTCGAGGTCGTTGAGGTCGACATCCTGGATGTCAAATCCGTCGGAACGGACGGAAACGATCGTCGATGCGTTGCGGCTTGCCAGGCAGAGTACATCCATATGGACGGCGGCCGCGAGGACTCTTCCCCGTTGATGGTCGGTGTGGTTGCCACCGACTTCCGTCCTTCCCGGGGCGCTGATCAAAACGACATCTGCGTTCGGATCGAACAAGGTCGAGAACCCTTCGCAGAGTTCCAAAATCCGTTGTTTCGCTTGGATGAGACGGTCTTCGCCGTACAGTCGGATCAAGGTCGGGTCGTATTTACCGAATTGGACTTCGGTCAAGAGTTGTTGACTATTCATGGTTTTCCTCCGTAGTGCAGATGAATTCCCAGGTCGTCGTTAGAACCATGGGTTCATACGCCAGAACGATCCCCTTGGGCCTCGCATCGTTGTTCAGACTGTTGGGATAAAACTGGGTTTCGACGCAGATTCCGGAACGGAATCCGTTACTGAACCCGGCTTTCCCGATCGGATTTGAATCCAGGTAGTTCCCGCTATAGACATGGGCGCCGGGACTCGATGTAAAAACACGCAGGCATCGGTCGCGATAGGTCAACTCGACAAACGACGTCGCGGTGTGAAGGTCACGTATGAAGTGATGGTCCAAGCCTTTGGCGAGAATGAATTGGGGTTCGTTTTGACTTAGCCGCTTACCGAGCATGACGGGGGATTTGAAATCCATCGCATCCAAGCATGGTAAGGGAGGATAGAGCGACAGGCCGTCCGGATCGACCGGTGCGTAGGATTCCGCATCGATTCGTAAGGAATGATTGTGGATGGTCTCTTCGTCACAGAGGTTGAAGTAACTGTGCTGAGTCGGGTTGAACGGACTGTCTTGATCGCAAAGTCCGCGGTATTCCAGCTCAACCCGGCGTTCAACGAGCTTCACGCTCAGTGAGAAATCCAGGTTCCCGGGATAGTTCTCTTCCAAATCGGCGCTACGGTAGCGAAGCGTGATCGACGCTTGGTCTTGGTGGAGGACATCGAAAACGCGTTTGTCGAATCCCCGGATGCCGCCATGCAGGTGGTTGGGTCCGTTGTTGAGCGCGAGTTGGTACGTTTTTCCGTTAAGGGAGAATCTTCCCTTCTCGATCCGATTGGTACAGCGGCCGATGGTGGCGCCCAGATATTTCGTATCGCGGACATAGTCCGCCAAGGATTCATAGCCCAGGACCACGTCTTTTTGAAACGACTTGACGAAAAGAGAACGGATGATCGCTCCGAAATCGCTGATTTCCAAGCGTAAGTGTTCGTTCTCCAAGGTGTATATTCCGATTTCTCTTCCTTCAAACGTACCCCAGATCGTTTTCATGATACCCCCTATAGCGCAAGTTTGGTCAATGCGTCTTTGGCGGCCGCCTGTTCGGCGCGTTTCTTCGAATTGCCCTTCCCTTTTCCTAGAATGATCCCATCGACCCGGACCGCGACTTCGAATTCGGGTTTGTTGGAGGGACCGACGACGGAAAGCACTTCGTACACCACCGTCTTCCGATCGTCCGACTGTGCGATCTCCTGAAGACGCGTCTTATGATCGACCACAAGGTTCATGGTCTTCGTCAACGAAGCGACCGGGATGGCCAAACGCAATACCTTGTCCGCGACATCGAAACCGAACTCGAGGTAGATCGCACCGATGAACGCTTCGAATACGTCCGCCAACAAGGAATCGCGGTTGCGTCCGCCGGTTTTTTCTTCACCCACGCCGAGTTTCATGAATTCGCCCAACCCCAAGGTTCGGCAATATCCCGCCAACGACTTCTCGCAGACCAATTGTGCCCGCAAAGTGGTCATATCCCCTTCGGGCATCACGGGCGAGACATGGTAAAGGACACGGGCGGTCCATAACTGCAAGACCGCGTCGCCGATGAATTCCAGACGTTCGTTATCCCCGGCTTCATCGGGATGTTCGTTCAAATAGGAAGTATGGATGAAAGCCTGTTCCACCAAAGCCGACCCGGTGTATGGAATGGCATGTGTCTCGCACCAGGTTTTTAGACTCATAACAGTTCCTTCATGCGGTCGACGACATCGATTTCGACCAAGCGGCTCAATAAAAGAATGGCGTTGGTGAAGGCTTCCACGTCGCTGGAACCGTGGGCTTTGACGACCGGGCGGTTGATCCCGGCAAGGATGGCGCCGCCATACTTGCGATAGTCGAAGTAGCGTTTCATTTCGACGAGTTTGGTTTTGAGGATCAGTGCACAGAGGTTGGCGATGAAAGACGATTTGAAGACCCCTTTGATCAGACTGGAGTAGGCGGAAATCGTGCCTTCGATCGTTTTTAGCGCGATGTTGCCGCTGAAACCGTCGGTGATGATGACGTCGACATCCCCGTTGAGCAAGTCGCGCCCTTCGATGTTGCCGACGAAATTGATGTGTTCAAGCGCCTTGATTTTCTCATAGGCGTCTTTATGGACGGAATCCCCTTTTTTCGCTTCGGATCCGATGTTCAACAGCGCGATTTTGGGGTGTTCAAGATTGTGGACGGCTTTGGCATAGGCATGACCCATGAGCGCGAACTGCATCAGCTGTTCGCTGCTGTTTTCCGCGTTGCATCCGACATCCAACATGTCGCATAAGGTGTGTTTCAAGGTCGGGAACGTGATCGTCAAGGCCGGACGCTCCAGGTTCTCGAAGGTCCGAAGGATCAGTAAAGAAGCGGCGAGAAGCGCCGCGGTCGACCCGCAGCTGACGATTCCGTCGCATTGGCCTTGCTTGACCGCCTCGATTGCCTTGATCATCGAAGAATCGCTTTTGCGGCGTACCGCCAACGGGCCTTCCTCCATGCTCATGACTTGCGTTGTATGGACGATGGTGCAAAAAGACGTCAGGTCCTTGAGTTCGTCCTGATTGCCGAAAACGGTGAAACGGATGTCGGGATGGGTAGAATGTACGTTCTTGATGGCTTGTACGACGACGGCGCTGCCGCCATCCCCGCCCATCGCATCGATTGCTAGATTCATAGGGAGTCACCTCGTTCTTTATTATACCTTAATCCAGGAAAGCCTGGTCCTTGTTTTGTGAATTTTTAAGGAGGGTCAACCAATGGATGATTTCCGGATCCTTGCTTTTCAGCAT
>JAHFCO010000016.1:22388-47600 GCA_023249475.1 Bacillota bacterium
GCGGACGACGTTGGCGATCAGGAAACTCGGGATCCCGCTCTGCTTGAGTCCTAGCATTTCGCCCGGTCCGCGGAGTTCAAGGTCTTTGTTGGCGATCGTAAACCCGTCATCCGTGTCGCTCAGGATGTTAAGCCGCTCCAGCGTCAGCGGGTCTTCGCTGTCGCTCAGCAGATAACATTTGCCCTCGACGCTTCCCCGCCCGACCCTTCCGCGCAACTGGTGCAGCTGCGAAAGACCGAAACGGTCGCTTTCGTAGACGACCATGACGTTGGCGTTGGGGATGCTGACACCGACTTCGATGACGGTGGTACAAACCAAAAGGTCGGTTTCCCCGTTCAGGAATTTCTTCAGTACCTTGTCTTTGGCTTCGTTGGACAACTTGCCGTGGAGTTGATCGATCGCGATCGACTTCGGCAGGTATTTCTTTAGGCTTGCGGTGATCGAGTTGACATTCCGGAGTTCGGAGTCCTCTTCGATCGCCGGACAAACCACGTAGATTTGCGTCTTTTTCTTGATTTCATCCAAAAGTTCCTTCAAAATCGGTTGGATGCTGTTGCCCTGCAGGACCTGTGTGACGATCTTGGGTTTACCGACATGGTATTGGCGGATGGTCGAGACATCCAAGTCGCCGAACACGAAGGAAGCCAAGGTACGCGGGATCGGGGTCGCGCTCATGAGGAGGAAATCGACTTTGTCCCCTTTCGCGCCTAAGGCTTGGCGTTGTTTGACCCCGAAGCGGTGTTGTTCGTCGGCGACGACCAACCCGCAGTTCTTGAACTTCACGTCGTCCTGGATGAGCGAATGGGTTCCGACGATGATGTCGATCTCGCCGTTCTCAAGCCGCCCCAGGATATCGCGTTTGACCCCCGAGGGGAGTGCCGAATAGAGGGCTTCGATCCGGATCGATGCCGGAAGATAGCTTTTCAGCGTCGCTAAGTGTTGCGAGGCGAGGATTTCGGTCGGGACAAGCAAGGCGGCCTGGTGATGTGAAAGGACGCTGGCATACATGGACAAGGCGGCGACGACCGTCTTCCCGCTCCCGACGTCCCCTTGGAGTAAGCGGTACATGCGTTTGGACGACTGAAGGTCGTCGAGGATTTCCTTGAGTACGTCGCGTTGGCCTTCCGTCAACTCGAAGGGCAAATGTTTCGTCCAGTCTTCGATCATCCGACGGTCGAAAACCTTGATCTTGCCGAAGTCGCTCGCGATCCGCTCGTCGCGCATCCATCTGAGTTTCGTCGTGAAACGCAGAAATTCCTCGTATTTCAACGTACGCGCCGCTTGGTTGACTTCTTCCATGGAGTCGGGGCGATGGATGAACTTCAGCGCCTGTTTCATAGGCAGCAGACGGTAGGCAGTGCGTAGGCTTGTGGGTAGGTCAAGGACGCCGACGGATTCGAAACGGTCGAACAACCGGTCCAAGACATGGAGGATGTCCTTTTGCGTGACATCCTTGCGTAGCGCATAGACGGGATGGATCCCGAGTTGGTCGATCATCTTCTGACCGTTGTATTGGGTCGCCGTGATCTTGAGATCGCCGTCGTATTTACCGAACAAGGTGAACACGGATTTCATGTTGGAAACCCAAGGCCGGTTAAAAATCGTCACTTGAAAAATGTTCTCTTCGGTCTGGAAGAGGAATTTCGTGATCTGAAGCGTCGGGCGTACCCTGACCGTTTTCACGGGCGGGATGATTTGTCCTTCGATGACGATCTTGTCCCCTTTTTTCCATGAGGAAAACGGAAGCGGGTTGACTTCCTCATACCGTGTCGGGTAATGATAAAGCAGACGCTCGGGGGTATCGAACCCCGCTTCCGTCAAACGCAAGATCAAGCTTGGACTGCATTTCAGATCTTTATAGTCCATGGTTTCTACGAAAAAGGGCAAGAACCCTTTATTCGACTCCGAAAATGAAGGAATAGACTGGCTGTTGCCCTTGTACGATTTCCGCTTCGACGCTCGGGAACCGTTCTTCGATGAAAGATTGGATGTCGGCGACTTCTTCATCGCTGACGTCTTCGCCGACCAAGACGGTGATGATTTCACTGTCGTCGTCGACTAAGGTTTCAAGCAAGGATTTCGTCGCGACGAGTTTATCGTTGGTGGAAACCACGATGTTCTTCTCGGCGATCCCCATATAGTCCCCGGCATTGATGTCCCTGCCCTCGTAGACGGTGTCCTTGATGGCATAGGTGACTTGACCGGTTTTGACATGTTTGATGGCCTGCAGCATTTCGCCGATGTTTTCTTCGACGGAAACCTGCGGGTTGAACATGATGCATGCGCTCAGTCCCTGCGGGATGCTCTTGGTCGGCAAGACCCGGATATCCACTTCATCCAGGATGCTTTCCGCCTGTTGGGCGGCGAGGATGATGTTGGAATTGTTGGGAAGGATGAAGATGTGGTCCGCATTGACCTTTTGGATCGCGGCGACGAAGTCTTCGGTGGAAGGGTTCATCGTTTGTCCGCCGCTGATCACGACGTCGACCCGGTATTCTTCGAAGAGTTTCTTGATCCCGTCCCCTGCGGCGACGGCGATCAGCGCGTATTTCTTCTTCGGCGTTTTCTTGACTTCAAGCAAGGTGCCCTCGACCAGGTGTTGGTGCTGCTCCTGCATGTTTTCGATCTTCAGTTTCAAGAATTCCCCATAGCGTTGACCCAAGTTGAGCGCATCGCCGGGGGTCAAGGTATGGACATGGACTTTGACAAGCTCTTCGTCCTGTACGACCACGATCGATTCCCCCAGACGGGCCAAGGCTTGACGGAACTTCTCCTCTTCGAAGATTTCGATGGTTTCCGAGTTGAGTTTGATGATGAACTCGGTACAATAACCGAATTCGTCGTTTTCGTATTCGGATTGAACGCCATGGCCGCCTTCGGTCTTTTCAAGCAACGCGACGGGCGTCCCCAACAAACCGAGTCTGAATCCTTCAAGGATGGTGACATAACCGGCTCCGCCGCTATCGACGACCCCGACTTCTTTCAAGACCGGAAGCAATTCAGGCGTATTCTGTAGGGAAACATGGGCGCTTTGGATCAGAAAGTCGAAATATTCGATCATATCCTTTTCGGGATGCGAGTGAAGGAAATCCTGGGCTTGTTTGCCGCTTTCACGCAGGACGGTGAGGATCGTCCCTTCGACCGGACGCATGACCGCCTTGTAGGCGACCTCCGTCCCTTTTACCAACGCATCGGCGACATCCTTGACACTCAAGGTGCCCTTTCCTTCGACCGACTGGTAAAAGCCACGGAAGATTTGGGAAAGGATGACCCCGGAGTTCCCGCGGGCCCCCATCAACAATCCTTTGGATAAGACCTTGGCGATGTCCCCGACATTGTCGTTGAGGACCGCCCTGGCATCTTTCACACCGGAGGTGAACGTCAGATTCATATTTGTGCCCGTATCCCCGTCCGGAACCGGGAATACGTTTAACGCGTCAATTTCACGATGGTGGTTGGTGAGATTATTCGCACCGCTCTCCAACATGTCCTTGAACACTGAGCCGTTGATCGTTTTCATGTTTCCTCCGTTATGCGACGACGCGTACGCCTTGGACATAAACGTTGATGGAAACGAATTCCTGTTCAAGCGTCTTCTCCAGGATATATTTAACTTTCTTCTGCACTTCGGTCACGACTTCGGAAATCCGAACGCCGAAACTGATGACGATATATAGGTCGATTTCAAAACCCGCCTCGCTTTTACGCACGACGACCCCTTTTGAGTAGTTTTCTTTTTTCAGCAATTCCGCAATTCCGTCTTTCAGGACTTTTTGCGATGCCATCCCCACAACACCGTAACACTCGGTCACCACGCCGCCGGCCAAGGTCGCGATGGCTTCCTGGCTGATATTGATGTTCCCTAATTTGGTGATGCGATCAATTGACATACATCTTCCTCCTTTGTAGCATTGCTATTATAGCAGACTCTTTTATGAAATACAAAACTAGTTCTCACAAGGTTGGCTAAAGGCCGTACGTGTCATTTCGTCGAAAAAGATGCATGAATTGGCGGTATTCAGGGCGTTTACGATGCGCGGGTACTCTTCCAGCATGTCCAGGGTGGAAAGACCGGTAAAAACCCGGTTGCCATCCTGCATGATGACTTTCACGTAATTTTCATCGTAGGAGGTCGGATGGCGGTGGATTTCGGACACATTCCCCAACGACGACGCGGTCAATCCGTTGAGTGCTCTCACGAGTTCGGCAAGGCTTCCTTCATCTTCATACCCGTAGATCCCCGGGGAAAACAGCCAGGCTTTCGCATAGTCCACCTGCATAACCAGCAGACTCCCGTCCGCCAAGACCACCTTCCCTTGGTCCATCCAGATCGCCGTCACGTCGTTCTCGCGGATCTGGATGACGATTTCGTTGTTTTTCGTCAGACGGACGACCGCGTCCTGGATCAGGAGGTCGTCGACTAGCCGTTTTCGCAGCGTGGCGGCGTTGACGGCCAGAAACCGATCGTCGTACGCGATGCCGCTGCGCTTTAGGATCGCTTCGTCGCTGTAGATCTGGTTTCCGGAGATCAGCACCGCACGGATCGATGACGTCGGCGAGGTGAAATAGATATACAGACCAAACGAAGAGGCGGCGGTGAACGCAAGCAAAGAAAGGACGACCAGGAACCGGTTCATCCGCTTTTTTTTCTGTTCTTTTTTGCGTCTGGCGATCAGATCGTCGACCGACGCCACATCCTTACTGAACTTCATCCGTCTTCCTCCAATTGAAAAACTCGACTTCGGTATGCAAATCGACATCGAACTTCCGTTTCACCTCATCCTGGATGATCCGGATCAATGCGGCGACATCGGCCGCTTTCGCATGGTCGACATTGATGATGAAGTTGGCATGTTTGTTTGAAACCTGCGCCCCTCCGACCTTCTTTCCGCGCAAGTGACAGGCTTCGATGTATTCCCACGCGAAATGATCGGGTGGATTGCGGAAGATGCTGCCGGAATTGGGGAAATCCAAGGGTTGGGATTCGATCCGGCGTGTTCGCCGTTGGTCGATGAGCTGACGAATGATTTCCGGGTCTTTTTTCGTGAGTTTGAGACGAGCGGCCAGGATGATCCAGTCGGGATGGTGTTGGAATACGGAGGTACGATAGCCCCATTCACAGGCGCTTCCGGGAATCCATCGCGGTTTCCCGTCGATCAGGACTTCCACTTCTTCGACCAAGTCCCCGATCCAACCTTGATAGGCTCCTGCATTCATGTAGATCGCGCCGGCGATCGTTCCGGGGATCCCGCAGGCGAATTCCAATCCGGACAATCCGGCTTTCATCGCCTGGTAGCTCAATGCGATCAAGCTCGCACCGCCTTGGGCGACGACGCCTTCCTCTTCGAAGAAAACATCGGTGAACGTACGGTCCAAGCGGAGCACAAGCCCGTCGAAATCATCGTCGGAGGCAAGGATGTTCGATCCCTTCCCGATGATTTTCACCATGACGCCGGCTTGTTTCGCCAGATTGAGGATTTCACGTAACGCCAGTTCGTTCTTCGGGTAGGCGACATAGCGGGCGATTCCGCCCACGCCCATCGTCGTCATCACGGAAAACGCGACATATTCATCGACCGTCGCATATTGCCGCAAACGGGTTAAGAAGTTTTCCATTTAGTTCCCCTTCAGGATCTTTTCCATCAGTTCGATCATGTTTTCGGCGGCATCGGGTTTCCCCAATGTTTTCGCCGCCCTCCCCATGGTTTCGAGTCGCTCGGGGTGTTGGACCAACGCGGTGATTTCTTCGACCAAACGGTCGGCGTTCATGTCTTTTTCCTCGATCATCAACGCCGCGCCGGAATCGCTCAACGATTTCGCGTTCAGCACCTGATGGTTGTTGGGGACATAGGGACTGGGGATGATGATCGAAGGAAGGCCGACGACGGTGATTTCCGCCGCCGTCGTCGCTCCGCCGCGACAAACCATGAGGTCGACGACCTGCATCAGTTTCAATTGATCGACATAGGGGACGATCTTGAGGTTGACATCCTCGTCGATCATCGTGATGAAACGTTCATAGTGTTTCTTCCCCGTCACATAGATCAGTTGGAAGGAAGCGCCGCGGAGTTTCTCCAGCACTTCGACCATGACGTTGTTTACGGACTCGCTCCCTAACGAACCCATGACGATCAAGACGGTCTTCAGTTGCGGATCCAGTCCGTAGGTCGCCAGGATTCTCGGATCCGCCTGGCTTTTCTTCAGTTCGAAGGTCCGCGGATTCCCCAGAAGATGGGTTTTCTCCCGCGGGAATTGTCCGGCGTTCTCCGGATAGCAGGCGACGATCGCATCGACCTTCGCCGCCAATGCGCGGTTGGCTTTCCCCGCGTAGGAATTCTGTTCGTGAAGCATGGTTTTGATTTTCAAGGCTTGGGCGGCGCTTAAAACGGGAACGCTGACGTACCCGCCGAAACCCACCACGAAATCCGGTCTGAATTCGTTGAGGATCCCGATCGCCTTGCTTCGGCTTTTCAGCATCTTGATGGCTGCGTTAAGTTTCGCGAAGATCGAGCCGTTGAACCCCCTCGCGTCCAAACCGATGAAACGAAAACCCAACGCCGGGATTTCCGTCGCTTCCATGCGGTCGTTGTTTCCGATGAAAAGGATTTCCATCGTTTGATCATGTTCTTGTAGGGCGCGTGCGAATGATACTGCGGGATAAATATGTCCACCGGTACCCCCGGTCGCAATGCATACTTTCATGTCGTCTCTCCTTGTACCTAGATATTATATCATATCCGTCTTGCCGCTTATCTTGAAATCGGGATGAACAGACGATGGCGGGACGGCCGTAAGTTTGGTAGAATGAGTAAAAGCGGAGGTTCTATGCTACGATACAAATGCCTGTTGTTGGATCATGACGATACGATCGTCGAAAGTACGCTTCAAATCCACTATCCGGCGTTCTTGGAAACGCTAAGGACGCTGCGTCCCGAAGAGGATCCGATTTCCATCATCGATTTCGTTTCCACCTGCTATCATCCCGGATTTATGGGATTATGCGCGAAATATGCGTTCGACGAGGACGAGATGGTCGAGGAATATGCGATCTGGAAGAAGTATACACGGGCGCATACGCCACAGGCGTATCCCGGCATTCGTGAAATCCTCCTGAAGTTTCGCGATGAAGGCGGGAAGATCGTCGTGATTTCGCATTCAGAAAGCACGGAGATCAACCGCGATTACCGCCATAATTTCGGTTTCGAACCGGATTTGGTGTTTGGATGGGAATTGGGGGAAGAGAAACGCAAACCCAACCCCTATCCGATCGACCAGACGCTGCGTCTGCTTGGTCTACAACCGGAAGAGTGCATCATGATCGACGATTTGAAACTGGGGTTGACGATGGTCCGCCAGCGCAACATCCCCTTCGTGGCGGCCGGTTGGTCGCATTTCATCGACGAAATCCGCGATGCCCTAAAAAAAGACGCGGACCATTATTGCGCCCGCGTCGAAGAACTCGAAGAGATTCTGTTTCTAGAATGAAGATCTTTATTTACGTACCAGACCAAAGGACCAGGTGGAAACCCCTCCGATATTGAAGACGTTGGTGTAGCCGACGCGCTTCATGTAGGAGACGGCGTTGGAAGCGCGTGAACCGCTCAGGCAAACGACGAAGATCTTCGCGTCCTTGTCGGGGAGGCTCTTCTCCAAGCGTTCCGTCAGCGTGTCGAGCGGGATGTTGACTGCTCCGGCGATGTGACCGTCGCGGAATTCGTCGCGGGTGCGGACGTCGATCAGTTTGATGGATTTGTCGTTGGCGAGTTCTTCATGGGCTTGTTTTTGGGAAAGGTTGCTGGATTTGAGAAAGTTAAACATGGGGTTCCTCCTTGAAAGGTGTCTATGAAACAATTGGCGGCGAGCGCGAGCCTGCGCGATGAATTTCCGATCCTTCGTCAACTCGACGACGAGTTTTTGGCGCGTTTGTCGCAGACGGCCGCATGGCGGCGCTATGACGCGCATGAAGCGGTCCAAAACAACGACGAGACCTGCGACGGCTTGATGAAAGTGAAACAAGGGAGACTGAGGATCTACATGCAGGATGAGACCGGTAAGGAAATCACGCTTTATCGGCTTTATCCAGGCGAATCCTGCGTCATGACCGCCTCGTGCCTTCTCCATCATATGAACGTGGATTTCTTGATCGAAGCGGAGATCGAGACGATCGTCATTCTCTTGCCGACGACCTATCTAGGTGCGGTGTCGCAAAGCTACCCCGCCCTGAAGGACCATCTCAATGAATTGGTACGATCACGGTTCAGCCAACTGACCTGGGTCATCCGTCAGATCGTCTTCTCGTCGATGCCATCGCGGATCGCGGAGTTCCTTGTCGAACAATATGTCCTTCGCGAAACCGACGTTTTGACGCTGACGCATGAAGAGATCGCCAACGACCTGGGTTCCGCCCGGGAAGTGGTCAGTCGGATCCTGAAATACTTCCAGGAAGAAGGCTTGATCGATCAATCCCGTAAAAGAATCAAGTTGGTCGATCCGGAGAGCCTCAAGAAAAGAATCGTTTAAAACAAGGCGAGCAAGACGTTTTCATTGGCGAGGCCGACCTTGCGGTTGACTTCCACGCCTTTGTTCATCGCGACGACCGTCGGGATGCTGCGTACGCCGAACTTCATCGCCAGTTCCTGGTTGGCGTCGACATCGCATTTCACGACGAGGACTTCGGGATGGGTGGTCGAAATCTTTTCAAGGATCGGACTGATCATCTTGCAGGGTCCGCACCAGTCGGCGTAGAAGTCGATGAGCACGGGTTTGGCGGAATTGAGGACGATTTCTTTATAGTTTTGGTTGGTTAATTGGATCATGGTTGATACCTCCACTTGAAGTATACCAAAGGCTTGCCATGTTTTATGTGACAAAATCACAAAAGGGAGAATTCTCCCTTTTTTTCATTCGAATAGGTTGTCCTGGACGTTGATGCCCAAGTGTTGATAGCCTAACATCGTAGCCATCCTGCCTCTTGGGGTGCGGTTGATGAAACCCAATTGCAGAAGATAGGGTTCATAGACGTCTTCCAGGGTCATCGGTTCTTCCTGGATGCTGGAAGCGAGGGCTTCCAGTCCGACCGGACCGCCTTTGAAGCGTTCGATGATGCCTTTCAGATAGCGGATGTCGACTTCATCCAAGCCCAGACTGTCGACCTTAAGTCGGTTGAGCGCCATTTCGGCGATCTCAAACGAGATCCGCCCGTCGTTCATGACCTGGGCGAAATCGCGGACGCGACGGAAGAGCCGGTTCGCGATCCGCGGCGTACCGCGGCTACGCTTGGCGATCTCACGGACCGCCGTTTCGTCGATTTCGGTCTCCAACACCCTCGACGTACGTCGCAGGATCTGCGAAAGTTCGTCGATCGAATAGTATTCCAGTTTCGAGACGATCCCGAAACGATCGCGAAGCGGAGCGGTCAGATCCCCTGCCCTCGTGGTCGCCCCGACGAGCGTGAAAGGCGGGAGATCCAGACGAATCGACCGGACACTGGCTTCTTTTCCGACCACGATGTCGATGCAATAGTCTTCCATCGCGGGATACAATACTTCTTCCACGACTTTGGGTAGACGGTGGATTTCGTCGATGAACAGGACATCCCCGGCTTGCAGCGAACTGAGGATGGCGGCGAGGTCGCCGCTACGCTCGATGCTGGGTCCGCTGGTGATCCGGATGTTCCCGCCCATTTCATTGGAGAGAATATAGGCCAAAGTCGTCTTACCCAGGCCCGGAGGGCCGTATAAAAGGACGTGGTCCAACGCTTCGTTGCGCTTGGTCGCCGCCTGTATGAAAATCTTGAGGTTTTCCTTGAGATGGTCCTGCCCGACATATTCGCTCAATCGCGAAGGCCGCAGACTGGCTTCTTCATCCCCGGGTTCCTTGAACGCCGATAACAACGCTTCCATCTTACCCCACCTTCCGCTTCAATAAGAGACCCAACGCGATTTTGACGTATTCGTCGCTGGTTTTCGCATTGGATTGAACCAAATCCTTCTGAATCGCCGAGATTTCACCGGGTTTGTATCCCAGCGATTTCAAGGCTTCCAACGCATCCGTCAATTGCGGATTGCCCGTCTGTTCCTTGGTATGCGTCGCGACCAGTTTCCCCTTGAGATCCAGGATGATCTGCGAAGCGGTCTTCGCACCGATCCCCGGCATGGTTTTCAAATACGCGACATCCGACACTTCGATCGCCATGATGATCCGCTCGAAAGTGGATGCGGCCAAGACATTCGACGCGGTCTTGCATCCCAACCCTTTGACGCTGATCAGCTTCACGAAGAGGTCGTACTCGTCCATGGAGAGGAAGCCGTACAGGCTTTGTTCGTCCTCGCGAATGTAATGATAGGTATAAAGCGAGACTTGCTGATTCAGGGACAGGGCTTCGGGATGGGCGAAAAAGACACGGTAGCCGATGCCTTGGTTCTCGATGATCACCCAGTCTTGGGTAAAACTATGGACTCTTCCGGATATGAACGCAATCATGTTATCACCGTGTTCAATTATACCATGCCTTGACCCCTGAGACAAAAAAAGTGGATTCGCTTTCGCTAATCCACAAAGAGGAATTCGGTATTCGCAAGCTGGATGACGTCGCCGTCGATCGCACCGGCTTTTCGCAGGGCTTCGTCGACGCCCATGTTCCGCACGGCACGCGCGAAACGCTGGATGTCGGTGTCGGTTTTCATGTCCGCCATCGCATAGAGACGCTCGATCCGTTTGCCGGTAAGGCGCCAGGTATGGTCGCCGATCCGCGAAACGATGAACGGTTCGTCTTCCGGGATGAACTTATAGTGGACGCCGTCTTCCTTGAGTTCATGCAGGATGAATTCAGGGGTGGTTTCGATAAGTTGGATCGTTTTATACAAGACGTCATCCAAGCCTTCACGGATCAGGGTGATGGTCTCGAAGACTTGAAGGTCCGGAAACGCTTCCTTGAAGCGTTTCAAGTTTTCCTTGGCGTCGGGCAGATCCATTTTGTTGGCGACGACCACTTGGGGACGCTCCAGTAGACGGAACTGATACAGACCCAGTTCGGTGTTGATGATCCGATAATCCTCCACCGGGTCGCGATGATCCACCCCGCCCATGTCGATGATGTGGATCAGGACGCGGCAGCGCTCGATGTGGCGCAGGAATTGGTGACCCAAGCCCTTGCCCTGGCTGGCCCCTTCGATCAATCCGGGCAGGTCCGCCAAGACGAACGAACGTCCGTCTTTTACCTGGACGACGCCGAGGTTGGGGACGATGGTGGTGAAAGGATAATCCGCGATTTCGGGACGCGCCGCGCTGACGACGGATAAAAACGTCGATTTCCCGACGGAAGGATATCCGATCAGACCGGCATCCGCCAAAAGTTTCAGTTCGACTAAAATCTCAAGTTCGTCGCCCGGTGCGCCTTTTTCGGCGAAATCGGGGGCCGGGTTGCGGGGGGTGGCGAAATGCCAGTTCCCGCGTCCGCCCTTCCCTCCGGCGACGATGACGGCTTGTTGTCCCGGACGGACCAAGTCGGCTAAAATCCGGTCGTCCTTGATGTCCCTGACGATCGTTCCCAGCGGGACTTTCACGATGCAGCTTTCACCGCGAACCCCCGACATTTTCTTATTCTTGCCGTTACCGCCGTTTTCGGCGGCGATCAGTTTATTGAAGCGTAGATCCAAAAGGGTCGACTTATTCGTGTCGACCTCGAAAATGACGCTCCCGCCATCGCCTCCGTCCCCGCCGAAAGGTCCCCCTAAAGGAACGTATTTCTCACGACGGAAAGAAGCCATGCCGTTGCCGCCTTTTCCTGCCCTTACTCTAATTTTGACGCGATCGATGAACATGTGCGACTCCTTTCAAACAAAAATCCCCGAGAGCGGGGATTTACGACTAGGCTTGGGGATAAACGGAAACTTTCGTTCTGTTTTTTCCTAAGCGTTCGAACTTTACGACGCCGCCGACTAACGCAAATAGCGTATCGTCGCCGCCTCGCCCGACGTTGGTACCGGGATGAATTTTTGTGCCGCGTTGACGGTACAGAATGGATCCGGCGTTAGCAAATTGACCATCCGACTTCTTGGCGCCCAAACGTTTCGATTGGGAGTCACGGCCGTTCCGAGTGGAACCGACACCTTTTTTAGAAGCGAATAATTGAATGTCCAACACAAATTTCATGGTTTACACCTCCTGTTTCGCGATATGTATATACTTTGAATATTGGTTTTCGATGGTTTCCAACTGTGCCAGCACAGTGTGGAGGATAATTTGGACATCGTGATTCCCGTTTTCCAACACCTTTATTTCGATCAGCGCGTCTTCACCCTTCACGAGCGTTAAGTCGCATGCTTTCGAAGCCATCCTGTCCAGCGCGTTGAGCGCACCGGTCGCGATCGAACTGACGCTCGCGCATACCAGATCCTGGCCGCGTTTCGCCGACATCGCATGTCCGGTGACGGACAGATGGAGGATGGTGGAAGATCGATACGAGACACTCACCGTAATCATCTGGATTATGCCTCGATGGATTCGATGATGAGTTTCGTATACGGTTGACGATGGCCGACTTTACGACGGGTCGAACCTTTTTTCGGTTTGTAACGGAAGATGACGATCTTCTTGTCCTTACCTTGTTTTTCGACTTTCGCGGTGACTTTGGCGCCCTTGACATACGGGGCTCCGAAGCGGGTCGTACGGTTGGAATAGACCAACACTTTGTCGAAGATGACTTCTTCGCCTTCTTGGACATCCAATTTCTCTACGAAAATGGAAGCTCCGACTTCGACGCGGAGTTGTTTTCCGCCGGTTTCAATGACTGCGTACATGGTTTGCACCTCCTTTTTCTGGGTTGAGACTCGCCGTTATGGGTGGTTTTTAAAGACACTTGAAAACCCGTACCGTGCGGTTGCGTTCCTTTGAGAAAGGCAACGTAGTACATTTTAGCATGCTTCGGTCATTTCGTCAAATGAAGTTCGCGATGAACTCGACGACCCTTGGAATGAGCGTTTCCGTGATGTAAAACAGTGCCGGACGGACCAGGATCGGCATGAAAATCGCCGGGATCAGGTTGGCGACTTTGATGTCCGAAATCTTCAGCATCCTCAATCCCAGACCGATGATGACCACCGACCCCACGATGCCCATGTCCAGGATCAAGACCTCGCTGAGCCAGGGTGCGACCAAGGAACTCATCAGGGTGATCGAACCTTGATAGACCAGGATCACAAAGGAAGAGAACAGGACGCCGACTCCCAGGGAAGAGGCGAAGATGATCGAGGCGATGAAGTCCAGCAGGCTTTTCGTATAGAGGATCGTGTGGTCGCCGTGCAAGCCGCTGTTGAGCGACCCGACGATGGCCATCGCACCGACCCCGAACAGAAGGCTGGCGCTGACGAAACCCGTGGCGAAGGTCCCCTTCGCGTTCTTGGCGACCTTGGATTCGACCCAGAGTCCGAATCGGCCGAGTCCGTCCTCGATGTCGATCCATTCGCCCAGATACGCCCCGATGGCCATCGATGCGATGAGGACCAACGGATCTTCTACGCCGATCGAGCCTTGGACGCCAAGTAAAATGATACATAGCCCCAATCCTTTCATCAGGGTCGTGGAGATTTTATCCGAGATCCCGTGATGCAGATAAAGCCCAAGCAGCGATCCGATGATGATCGCAAAGAAATTCACCCATGTCCCAGTCATATGTTTTCCCCTTTTCTCAATACATCCGGCGCTTCGACGATGCAACCGTCTTTCCCGTTCTTGAACGCTTCGATAAGTATGCCGGACGAAGCCGCATCCACGCCGTCATGGATGAAGCGGATGCGTTTAATCGCGAACCGATGGGATTCAAGGATGCGGATCAATTCGGCGGTGCGGCTTGAACGATGGACCAAGGCGAGTCTGCCACGGTCGCGAAGCAGGCGAAACGCGTGTTTCGCCAGTTCATCCAAGGTAAGAGAGCTTTCATGCCGGGCGGCGTTAAGGTAAAGATTCTTCCCTTTGTCGCTTCCTTCCTTGAAATAGGGCGGGTTGCAGAGGATCAGATCGAAGACCCCATCGTCGTAGGATTCCAGCGGGCAAACGCGAAACGTCGCGTTTGCGACTTGGTTGAGCGAAGCGTTGCGCTTCGCCAACTCGATCGCATCGTCGAAGAGATCGATCCCGACCCCCTCGCTCCCTCCCTGTTTCAAGGCATAGACCAGTAGCACGCCGTTGTTGGTTCCGATATCCAAGATGCGGTCTTTTGGACGGACGTTCATGAAGCGGCACAACGCGACGGTGTCGGAATTGAACCGAAACATGTCCTTGCGTTGGATGAATTGAAGATTCGTGCCGGGTAGAAAGTCGGTTTTTGTCACAAGATCGCCCTCTTTCGTTCTAGTATATCGTTTTCGATGAAAAAAGACCATGATTTTTCATGGTCAGGATTCATTTTCATAGACTTTCACTAACGGAAGTTCAAACCAGAAGGTGCTGCCCTCGCCGACTTTGCTTTGGACGCCGAATTTCGCATGGTGGGCGTCCAGGATCGCCCCGGCGATGGCCAGACCCAATCCGGTCCCCATGGTTTGACGCTGATAATGCTTGTCGACTTTATAATACCGGTCCCAGATGTAAGGCAAGTCTTCTTCCGCGATGCCTTCGCCATGGTCGGTGACCTCGATGCGCACGGACTCGTCGACCAGAAGTTGCATCAACACCTTCTTGTCCGGTCCGATGTGTTTGATCGCGTTGTTGACGAAGTTGTAGATGACTTGTCCGATCTTCACTTCGTCGCCCTTCACGATGACTTTCGGGTAGGACATGACTTCGATGTCGATCTGTTCTTGCTGGATGAGACCTTGCATCAGATTGACGCTATGGTCGAGGAGTTCGACGATGTCGAATTCCTTGATGTCGAGTTCCAACACCTTGGATTGAAGTTGCGATAGCTTGGTCATGTCGTTGACCAGACGGTCGAGATGGTTCACTTCCGTCAAGATGACTTCCAGGTGTTCCTCCCGTTTCTTCGGATTGTTGCCGGAGAGGTCGCGGATCATTTCGGTATAGGCTTTGATCATCGTGAGCGGGGTCTTGATGTCATGGGAGACGTTGGCGATCAGATCTTTCCGCAGTTCGTCCATTTTCCCGAGTTCTTCCGTCGCGTAGTTCAAGGTTTCGGCCAGTTGGCTGATTTCCCCGTATTCGCTGTTTTCGAACTTGACTTTGTAGTCCCCTTCCGCCAGTTTCTGCGCGCTCCTGTTCATTTTGATGATGGGGCGGGCCATTCGTGAAGAAAGCAAGAGGGCGAACATGGTCGAAAGGATGAAGACGGCGATCGTGACATAGATGAATTGGTCCTTGAGGATGTTGACGGTGGAATCCAGGGGTTCAAGCGTGGCGTTGAGGAAGATGTAGTAGTTGCCGAAATCCGCGACGACTTCCCTTCCGTACACCAACATGCTTTGGTTGAGTTGGATGTTCTCCAAAGGAAGGACGAAATCCCGTGTCTTGGATTCTTGGGCGCGTTGGATGTAATCCGCCACGTTGGTGGGGTTTTTGATGACCCGTTGGGTCAGATAACATCCCAGACCGACCGAGTCGACTTGATAGAGCAGCGTCCCCTCCCCGTTATAGATGACGGCGCAGACGTTGTTTCTGACCGCCATGATCTGGATGTCGACATCCATTTCGTTATTGAGGATCCCATACTCCATTTCGTCGGCGACCATGCGTACGTTGTCGACTTTGGTGTCGCGGTAATAGGAGAAGATGAAAACGATCTGGAAGATCCAGAGCGTTCCTAAAATGCCTACGGTAAGTAGGATGAAATAAAACCATGTACGAATGCGGATCCGACTACTGAACTTCAAACTTGTACCCCGTCCCTCGGACAGTCACGATGTAATCGCGGTATTCGCCCAAGTTATGACGCAGCATCTTGATGTGGGTGTCGACCGTGCGGTCGTCGCCAAAGTAGTTGTAGTTCCAGACTTTATCGAGCAGGACATCGCGGGAAAGCGCGGTGTTCTTGTTTCTGACCAAAAACAACAGAAGATCGAACTCCTTGGGCGTCAGATTGACCTTTTCCCCGTTGATGAACACGTTGCGCGCATCGACGTCGATATTGAGTCCGTTGAAGGTCATGGTCTGGTTTTCTTTGCCGGTATGCCGGTCGATGACGACCTTGATGCGCGCCATCAGTTCTTTGGGACTGAAGGGTTTCACCACGTAGTCATCCACGCCCAGTTCGAATCCGAACAACTTGTCGAACTCTTCCTGTCGGGCCGACAACATGATGATCGGGATGTTCTTGATCTTCTTGATTTGGCGACATGCGCTGAACCCATCCAGATAAGGCATCATGATATCCAGTACGATCACGTCGAAATCTTCGTGTTCGACCAGTTCAAGGGCTTCGCGCCCGTCTTTCGCTTCTTTGACATCGTAACCGGAAACTTCCGCATATTCACGGACCACTTCACGGATTTTCACTTCGTCGTCGACGATCAGAATTCTTGCCATATCAACACCACCTTTCGTTTAGTGTACCCCTACCTTGTGAAACCTTTGTGAAATCAACTTCCCGATGTTAAAAGTTTGACGTTCTTGACCATGCAGGAATTCTCTTGTTCGATCCGGCCGTCGATCTCGACCAAGGCGCCTTTGACCCAGATTTCCTGCGTGCGGTCCAAGAGCGTCGGCATGACGACGACATCCAGGAACGCCGACTCGTCGCTCACCGAGACAAACGCCATCATCTGTCCGGTCTTGGTGCGGTGGGTCTTGACCCGCTCGACCATCGCCGCGAAGCGCACGTTTGAATTCAGCGTCGTCGAACTGACGATCGGGGTGCATTTGTATCCGGACTTCTGTTTATAGAGCAGGATCGGATGGCTGGAGAAATAGAATCCGAAGACATCCCGCTCCCGTTCATTGCGTTCTTGCGGAAGATCCGCGACGCTGATCGGGATCGGTCGCGAGACCAGATCCAAATCGATCCGGGATTGTCCCAAGGTATCGATGCGGACCAGGTCCGCATAGGTGATCGCTTCGTCCAGCGAGGCCAGCATCGATTTGCGGGTCATGGCGAAATCGTCCAATGCGCCGGCATCGATCAGCGCTTCGATGGTTTTGCGGTTGAAGCGGCGTGTCATGATGCGGGCGATGAAGTCATAGTAATCCAGAAACAGACCGTTGCTTCGCTCATTGAGGATTTCGCGGCAAGCCGCCATGCCGACCCCTTTGATGACGGTCAGCGGGAAGCGGATCCACCTTTCTTCCAACACGTAACCCGCTTCGCTGCGGTTGACGCTGGGTGCCAACAGACCGACGTTGCGGCTGCGGCATTCGTTGACGTATTCGGCGGTCTTGGTTTCGCTTCCGATGACGCTGCTGAGGAGGGCGGCGAAGAACTGCTCGGGGTGGTTCGCTTTCAAGTACGCCATCTGATAGGAAATCATCGCATAGGCGACGCTATGGGATTTATTGAAGCCGTAGTTGGCGAACTTCGCGATCAGGTTGAAGAGTTCGATCCCCAAGCCGTCGCTGTACCCCTTCGCTTTGCATCCGCTCAGGAATTCTTCCTGCAGTTTCGCCAGTTCTTTGGCGTTCTTCTTACTCATCGCCTTACGCAGGACATCCGCCCGCGCCAGACTGAACCCGGCCATCTTCTGCGCCACCTGCATGATCTGTTCCTGATAGATCATGATCCCGTAGGTATCGCTCAAGAGGTCCTTGAGGTCCGGATGGGGGTAGACGATACTGGACGGGTTTTGCCTCCGTTTCAGGTATTCCGGGATGTTTTCCATGGGTCCGGGGCGAAACAGGGCGATCGTCGCGACGATGTCGTCGAAACGATAGGGCTTCATCTTTCGGATCAGACTCTTCATGCCCTCGGATTCAAGCTGGAACACCCCGACCGTATCCACGTTCGCGATGCATTCATAGGTTTTCTTATCGTCCAAAGGCAATTTCAGCGGATCGAGGTCGATCCCCTCTTTTTTGATCATGGTCACCACGTCGTCGATGATGGTGAGGTTGCGTAGGCCCAGGAAATCCATCTTGATCAAGCCCATCGGTTCGAGATGTTCCATCGTGAACTGGGTCGAAAGCAGGTCGGCTTCGATCTGCACCAACGGGATCACATCCAACAGGTCCGCATCGCTCAGCACGATCCCGGCCGCATGGGTCGACACATGCCGGGGCAAGCCTTCCAGTGCGGAGGCATAGTCGAACAGTTCTTTGAACTTTTCGCTGGATTCGATCAACTGCGAAAAATGGCGGCTTTCTTCCTTCGCTTTCAACAGCGTGACTTTCAGCGTGTTGGGGACGGTTTTCGAAATCATGTCGAGGTCGCGTACGGACAAGCCCAAGACCCTACCGACATCCCGCAGCGCCTGTTTGGCCGCCAAGGTGCCGAAGGTCGAGATGTGCGCCACATGGTTCTTCCCGTATTTCTCGACCACGTAGGCGATGACTTCGTCGCGCCGGTTGTCGGGGAAATCGATGTCGATGTCGGGCATGGAGATCCGCTCGGGATTTAGGAAGCGTTCAAACAGAAGGTTGTATTTGATGGGGTCGACATGCGTGATGCCCAGGCAATAGGCCACCAGCGTGCCGGCGGCGCTTCCGCGTCCCGGACCGACGTAGATCGACTGCTTGCGGGCATGGCGGATGAAATCCCAGACGATGAGGAAATAATCCTCGAAATGCATGTCGGTGATGACGTCCAATTCATATTTCAAGCGATTCCGGTATACCGGATCGGGTTGGTCGGAATCCAAACGCTTCTTCAACCCTTGAAGGCAGAGCTGGGTCAGGTATTGTTTCGCATCCACCCCTTGCGGGAGTTGAAACTTAGGCAACCTCGCCCCCACGGGTTTGAAGTCGTAATGGCAGGAGGCCGCGATTTCATCGCTGAAGAGGAGTTCGGATTCAGGGTAGAGTCGCTCCATTTCCACGGGGGAAAGCATCCATCGTCCTTCGAACGACGGAAGGTTCTTGTCGGACAGGGTTTGCTGGGTACCGATCGCGTTCAAGACGCGGAAGGTCGTGGCGTCGCCTTGTTTGGCGTAATAGACCTTGGATACCGCGAGCGTACGGATTCTCAACTGTCGACAGGTCTCCCTTAGCACCTCGTTGCGCAGTTGCCAGAACGAGGATTCCTCATAGGAACACGCGGCGACGATCGTCGGGATGACTTGTTTGAGTGCGATCAACTGTTCCTCTAATCGTGAACGGTTTTCCTTGATCATCGCTTCTTCCAACACCCCGCCCTCGCCGAACGCGACGACCCAGAGATGTTCATGATAAAGGGCGATGTCATTGAGCGTCGTTTTGAAGGGGGCGCATGAAATCATGGTGCTTAGGCGCATCAGACCGCGGTAGCCTTCGTCGTCTTTGGCCAAAAGCAAGAACGGGAAAACCGACCCTTCGATTTCGGTGTCGAGTTCCATGCCCAAGATCGGTTTGATTTGATGTTTCTGCGTGGCTTTCACGAAATCGGGGACGCCATGCAGTTTATTGCGGTCGGTGAGGGCGATGGCGCAGAATCCGGCTTCGACGGCGGTTTTTACCAGGACTTCCGGGGTCATCGTGCCTTGAAGCAAAGAGAAACAACTGCGTGTCAGACAATGGACGGCCATGTCGCTCACCTTCCTTTCATAGGTACATTATACAGGGATTGGGTGTAAAAAAGAACAGCGGTGCTGTTCTTAGTAGTCGTATTGGAGATTATCGAAGGCGTTGATGACCAAGGTCGCGGATTCATTGTCCAGGTACGTGACACGCACGAGGTCGCCGACCGCGGTGATGGGGAGTTCCGCATCGATCCGGATGGGTGCGATGAAGAGTTTATCCAAGCCTTCCAAGCGTAGGTAATAGTTCGAGTTCCCGTCGACGATGGCCGTATCGATCGAGACGACCTTCGCTTCGACGACTTTCATCTGCGAAGAACCGCCGTCGATGATGCCTTTTTCGGTGAGTTTCTCGATGTAGGCGATCTGGGCGGCCGCGACGGTCGGACCGACGCCGACCAACGAGTAGTCCGTGACGGCGACGAAGGAATAGAGTTTGACCAAGCCTTCCTGGTCTTTGAGGGAGATGAAGTAGGTCGGCTGCCCTTCCACGTTCAAGAGGACGGGGAACGTGGCGCGATACCCCAGGTCTTGGACTTGCCCTTGGGCGCTGCTCATCGCGCTGGATTCATCCGCTCCGCCGATGCGGTAGAACTTGGCTTCCTTGGTGTGGAGGTTGATCAAGGTGAAGCCGACGATGGATTGGTCGGCACCGACGGACGTCAGACCCGAAAAAACATAGGTATAGCCCTCGATGGAGACATAATTGTAGCCTTCGGTGGTCTGGATCATGTCCTTCTGACCGAAAATCGTGTTCCAGAAACCGCGGACATAGTAGCCCCAGTTGTCGATCTGATACCAGGCCAACGCGGTCGGTTGGACACGGTCGACCCAATCCGGGACGTCTTCCACGCTATACTTCTGCATGTCGCCGGTGATCGGGTCGACGACGATGACGCCGACGGCATCCAAACCGCCGAACAAGCCGATTTCCGGTTCGACGACGGAGATGACGTAATAGGGGTTGCCTTCATCGTCGATCTCGAAGGAGAAATCCTGGAGGATTTCCGTACGGTAGGCGAAGCGGACATGCCGCAACAAGTCTTGGTCGAAATAGGCGCTGGGGACATACTTCATCCCCTTCTCAAGGGAGACCAGATCCACGTCCGACGCATCGTTGACGTTGATGCGAACGAAATTGGGGACGCCCGTTTCACGGTTTTGGAACCATTTGATCAAGCCTTGGTATTCCAAGGGCGAAACACGCAGGATTTGGTCCTGGGTGCTGACCAAGGTATAGGCGGGGTCGATGTTGAACTGCGAACCCAGACCCTGCACCTTGCCGATCTGCTTGTCGCCCAATTGCATCGCGGTGTCGCGGTCGACGACCGGGATCTTCGCCAGGCTGATCGAGTCGAAGGAACTGGAGAAATCGGTGGTCTCGCTGATGACGATCTGGTTGCGGTACTTGGATGCGTTGATGAACTCGCTCCCCAAGATCGACATCACGACCACGAACGCCACCAATAAGCCGCTCAGCGTCAAGCTAAAACGGGATGGTCCGGAGAATTTCTGGGTCATCAGGAAATTCAAGATGCCGAAGACGCCGAAATAGAACGCAAAGAGCAGGTAGATGCCGGAATTGCGCAGATTATAGGCGGGTAAGGTCAGATAGTCGACGACGAAGGCTAAAACTAGAACGAGAAACAAGGATGTGATCAGTGATTTCTTGGCGCCGCGGGCTTTCTGCCCTTCGAACGCCCAAGCGAAATCGGTGCGATACTTCTTACTCATGATTCTCCTTTGATGCGGGACCGTAGTTCGGCCAACAAGGTTTGCGATGTTTCCACATCGACCCCTTTGACCGCGGCCGCATGCTGGTGTCCGCCCCCGCCGTAGCGTCGGGCGATATCGTTGATGATGACTTTACGTGAACGAAGGCTTCCGTTGAATCGGACCACGGCCGGGTCTTCGGTTTCGATGAACATCGCCCAGATTTCGAAATCCCGGACATTGCCCAACTCCCCGATGCGCTCCTTGGCGGAATTCGGGCTGATGTCGAGTTCTTCAAGCGTTTTCAGCGTCAGGAAGATCGTGACCAGTCCGCACTCCTCGATCGTGGCGTGGCTGCGGATGTAATTGATGAACTTGTACTCCGTCATGGATAGGGCGAAGAGTTCTTCGTTGATGCGCGGTAGGTCGAGATGGCTTTGCGCCAGGTAGGCGGCCATCTTCAAGGTATGCGAGGTCGTATTGTTGGTCGAGAACTTCATCGTATCCGTCAAAATGCCCATATAAAGATACTGGGCGGTCTTGGTGGACAAGATTTCGTCGCGGGAAAAGGACTTCAGGATCCCGGTGAGGATTTCACAGGTGCTGGCGGCTTTCTCCATGACGATCTCAAGATTCGCATAGGGGTCGGGCTGGGGATGATGGTCGATCTTCACGATCCGTTTCGCTTTCACGAAACGCTGGTCGTCGACCCGCGCCGCATTGGCGGTATCCAGGACGATGGCCAGGCTGTTTTCGATTTCCTCGTCCGACACCACGTCGGGTTGTTCAAACAACTCCGGTTTGACCCCGGTATGTTTCCCAAGGGCATAGACCCGTTTGTTCGGATAGGTTTCCTTGAGCCAACTGACCAAGCCCCACTGACTCCCCAGGGCGTCGGGATCGGGGATCTGATGCCGGAACACGGTGATGATCTGCGCCTCTTCCACCCAGTTGAGCAGCGTTTTCTGCATGTTAGAAGCCAAGCAGTCGTGACGTATCCTGTGCGATGACGAGTTCTTCGTTGGTCGAGATCATCCAGACGTCGACCTTGGAACCTTCAAGGGAAAGTTTGACGTCCTTGCCGCGGGATTTCGCGTTGAGGGCGTAGTCGAACTGGATCCCCAAGGCTTTCTCGACCCGTTGCGTGATGTCCGCGCGGACACCGAAATCGTTCTCGCCCAAGCCGCCGGTAAAGACGATGGCGTCGACGCTGCCCATCTGCATATAATAGCTGCCGATCGTCTGCGCGATGCGGTTGGCATAGATCTTGCGGGTCAGGATGGCTTGTTCGTTGCCTTCTTCGACCGCCTTCTCGATGTCGCGTGCATCGCTGGAAAGTTGCGAAACCCCCAGCATCCCCGATTTCTTATTGAGGATGTCGATGACCTGTTCGGCGGTTTTGCCCAGTTTCTTCATCAGGAAGGTGATGATCGCCGGATCGATGTCACCCGAGCGGGTCCCCATCATGATGCCGGCCAAGGGGGTGAAGCCCATCGACGTGTTGACGTATCTTCCCTTCTCGATCGCGGTGATCGACGCCCCGTTGCCCAGGTGGCAGGTGATGATGTTGATGTCTTCGACGTTCTTGCCCATCTGTTTCGCGGTTTGACGGCTGACGAAATAGTGGGAGGTCCCGTGGAACCCGTAACGGCGGATCTTGTAGTGCTGGTAGTATTCAAACGGGATCGGATAGAGGTAGATGTCCGGTGCCATCGTCTGGTGGAACGCGGTGTCGAAGACCATGGCATGGCGGGCATGCGGCAAGGATTTCGCGAAAGCGCGGTATCCGATCAGGTTGGCGGGGTTGTGCAAGGGTGCCAGGTCGGCGAGGTCTTCGATGTCTTTTTCAACCTTTTCGTCGGCGACGACGGAGTTCGCATAGAGTTCTCCGCCATGGACGACCCGGTGTCCGACCCCTTTGATTTCATCGAGGTTCTCGACGATGCGATGGGCGACCAAGGCGTCCAGAACCATCTGGACCGCTTCCTTGTGGTCGTGGATCGGGAGGACTTTCTTCACCTTTTCATCGTTGAACTTGATGGAAAAAATCGCGTCGTCGAAGCCGATGCGTTCGACGATGCCGCTGGTCAATACCGTTTCCTGCGGCATTTCAAACAACTGGAATTTGAGGGACGAGCTCCCTGCGTTAACCGAAATCACTTTTGTCATTGTGGTTCTCCTTCATTCGTTTTCAATCAGTTTGTCTACGATTTCATCGACCGCGTCGATCTTCAGATCGCGCAGTGTTTGATAGAGTCGGGTGCGTGCCTCATATTTCGCCACGCAATGCAATCTGGCTTCCGTATCTTCAAGGATCTTCTGTACCCTTTGGATTGTATCATAGACGGCGCTGCGGCTGCTGCCGGTTTGCTCCGCGATTTCCGAGAGCGAGAAATCCTCCCTGAAATGCATGTCCGCGATCGACTTCTGGTTGGCGGTCAACAAGCTGTCATACCAATCCAGCAGGCTGTTCATGCGTTGCGTCTTATCCAACATCGTGGAAGGCCTCCGTGATGCTGTAGAGGTAGCTCACCGCATCGAAGGGTTTCATATCTTCCGCATTCTCACCCAAACCGACGAATTTGACCGGGATTTTCAAGAGGTCGGCGATCGCCAGGAGGATGCCCCCTTTGGCCGTCCCGTCCATCTTGGTGCAGATGATCCCCGTGACTTTCACCGCGTTGGTGAAGGCTTCGGCCTGGACCAGGGCGTTCTGCCCGGTCGTCGCATCCAACACCAGCCAGACATGGTCGGGGGTGTTCCCCGTCTCCTTGACGACGACCCGGTTCATCTTCGCGAGTTCGTTCATCAGGTTGACTTTGTTCTGCAGTCTCCCCGCCGTATCGACGATCAGGATGTCCGCTTCGACTTCCTTGGCCTTACGCAGCGCGTCGATCACGACGCTGGCGGGGTCGGCATGGTCCGACCCGCTGATGCATTCGATCGCAAGCCGGTCCGCCCATTCTTCAAGCTGGGTGACCGCCCCGGCGCGGAACGTATCCGCGGCCGCCAACACCACTTTTTTCCCTTGGTCTTGGTAGTGTTTCGCCAGTTTGGCGACGCTGGTGGTCTTCCCGCTCCCGTTGACCCCGACGACCAGGATGACGTTCATGTGGTCTGGCGTCAGGACGACTTCGGTATCCATCCCGATGAAAAGGTCGGCCATGGCCTCGCTGACGCAATCCAAGGCGTCGTCGATCGAAGTGTATCCCTGTTGCTTCACTTTTTTCTTGGTGGCGTTGAGGATCTTGGTGGAGGTCTTCAATCCGATGTCGCTCTCCAGCAGGATGATCATCAGGTCTTCATAGAAAAGGTCGTCGATCGTCGACTTGCCCAGAAAGAAGGTGCGGAGTTTCTTGGAGAACCCTTCGTTGGTTTTCCTAAACCCGCTGAGATAAATCTCCTTGTCTTTCTTACCGGTGAATTTTTCTTTGAGGTTCTGGAAGAAACTCATGCTTTCGCCTCCGTTTCCTCGGCCAAGGTGACCGCTTCGGACAACTTCACCCTCAACATCTGCGATACGCCGCTCTGGGGCATCGTGACGCCGTAGAGGACATCGCATTGCGCCATGGTTCCTGGCCGGTGGGTGACGACGATGAACTGCGTCTCTTCGCTGAACTGCTTGAGATAACGCGCGAAGCGGTCGACGTTGGCTTGGTCGAGCGCCGCTTCGATTTCATCGAAGATGCACATCGGGACATGGCGGGCTTTCAGGATCGCGAACAGCACGCTGATCGCGATCAAACTCTTTTCGCCCCCTGAAAATAAACGGATGTTCTGGACCGATTTCCCCGGTGGCTGGACATCGATGTCGATGCCCGAATTCAGAAGGTCGTCGGGGTCTTCCAACACCAGGCGCGCCTTCCCTCCCCCGAACATCGCGGAGAAGACTTGCGGGAGTTCGGCGTTG
>JAHFCO010000040.1 GCA_023249475.1 Bacillota bacterium
TGACTTCATCGAACATCGGCATCTGGGCACCGACGATCGCCGTTCCGGTCAATGGATGATGGGTGGCGGGATGCCCGTCCTTGTCGACGGCGACCAAGGGGACGATCCCCGTCTTCACGTCGACCACCGCGCCGAACCCGCCGCTGTTCAGATTATCCACGTGCTTTCCGTTACCGATCCGCAGGTAGACACAGGGGATGTGGACGACATCGTCGACCACGATGGTCATGACACGCAACGTGTTGACCGAAAAAGGATGGATGGCGGCAAGCACGGGATGCTGGACCACCAGTTCTTCGATCAACCCGATGTTTTTGTTATGAAGATCGTCGAATAACGATTGCGCATCCCGGTAGTCCGAAATTTTGAGTTTATGGATCCCTTTACCGCAGCTTCCGTTAAGCACCTTCCCGATGATGTACTCGCGGCCTTCGACGAATTTCCAAACATCTTCGACCGTCGCGTTCCGCAGATCCAAAAACCCGCGGTGGATGTAATCTTTGAACTTCTCATCGAAATCCGCTTTGTTTGCGAGCTGATTCCAGTTTTTGGGATCATTGAGCCGACGGATCATGGTATTCAATCTTCCACGCGTGATGTAGGAATCACGTTGTTTGGCGTTCAGTCGGTAGAATTGGAAAATATCATACTCGATATATCCGCTTTGGTAGACTAGTCCGCAATAAATCATGTCGAAGAAGAGAAAAATGCCGTTCTTCTTCGATTTTTTCTTGACGCTCTTCCAAGTTTCGATGAATGCGCCGTAATTCATCCGGGTTATCAGTCTGACTAGAAATGGGGTTTTCATCGGTTCACCTCGTTTATCCTATTTATCATACACTATTTGACGTGAAAATAGAAAAAGGAAATCCCAAGACGTTCTTGGGATGATTCGTTCTATCTTCTTTTCTGAGCGGCGTTCAATGCCAGGATCCGCTGCATTTCGTTGTATACGATCATGTAGCCTTCATCCACGCCCATCCCGGGTTTCGCCAGGATTTGGACCGGAGAGGTCGCCATGGCGATGTGGACGCAGGCTTTCGCACTGATGTCGGTTTCGTTGCATGTTCCGCCTTGATAGGCACCGATGCCTTTTGCTTTGCAATAGAGTACGGCTTCCACGATGTTCTGCACCCCGCCCAGATCCGGCGTTTTGATTTGGACCATGTGTCCGGCACGGTTGTCGGCGAAGTATTTGATGTCCTCGAGGGTGTTGCACCATTCATCGACGACGATTTCCACGTCGATCCCTTTTCGGTCCAGCATCGCCGTGATTTCCTTGAGTCCGACCATCGTGGCTTCACGGTCGTCGAAATCCACCGGGCCTTCGATCCTCAGACGATAGGATCCGCTGGCTTCCCGAAGCGTCGCGATATAGTCGCACATCCGTTCGTAATCCTTACCGAAGATCGCACCGAACGTGCCGTAGACATCGATATGAAGGACGGGATGATAGGATTCATCCGTTTTGAACTCGTCGATCCGTTTTCTCAACCATCCGATGTATTCAAGTAGGATTTCACCGTCGAGACCGAGTTTCTTCTCGACGTTGTTGATGAGGGCATGGGGTAGAACCTGGCTTCCCTTGATGATCATCTTGTCGACGTTGTCATAGCGGTTGTCCCCGCTTTGGCTGAAAATCGGAATGAGGGTTTCACTGACGCTTGTCCCGTATTCCTTCGCGACGACATTGGCCATCTGCGTGTGGTTCGCTTTGGCGACCGCGTCCAACAGCGCTTGCGTGATGCCGTAGCGAAGCGCGGTATGGATCAGTTTCCCATTATAAATGAAGGAATCGAATTCTTGGGCCAATGCTTTAAATGATACCAGTTCCCGTCCGATCAACAACGGTTTCAATCCGTTTTCGACGACCGGTTCGAATTCCTTCGCCAAAAATAAAGGGTCTCGTCCGCCGCATCCGCTGTATTGCACGGCGCAGCAATCCCCCATCGCGACTTGCCCGTCTTCAAGGACAAGCAGGATGGTCAACGATTCGCCGGCTTGGCGGATGCTTGTAAAGCCCGACGTCACGGGATTCCCCAAATAGAAGTTCCCGTCGGATTTCGCACCTTTTTTGATGGCTTTTTGGTCATCGAAGAAGAACCCCGTTCTTCCCCGGCTTGTGACAACATCGATGATTTTCATGATTTCCCCTATCTCGGACGTCCGACGAGACGTCCCTTACTGACGGCGTAGATGTCGTCGATGACCATTTGGAAACTGACGTCGCGACGCTCGACGTCGGCTCTTTCTTGTAGTTTTTGGCGATGGAAGGCTTTGATTTCCTCATCGAACGGGAGATTCCCGAAATCCAAGAAACGGATCGCCCCGTTGTTGTCGCGGGCGGGAAGGGCTTTGTTGGCGTTGCACTGGGCCGGTGCGAACGGGACGTCGATCAAGCCGGCTTCAAAGCCGCGAAGCGCGCTTAGACCGAAATCGTTGTTTCCGAGTTTCAACACCGCTTCGAGGATACTGCGGGTTTCTTTCTCGATGATGTCCATCTCGGCGACCAACAACGGTGTTTCGACGGCGATTTGATCCTTCAGCATCACGGTGAGTTGTTTGGAGGTTTTCAGTCCGTTGGCGTTGGCTTCCGCGGTCGGTACGCCGAACGCTTCATGCGGGGATTTGACGATGACTTTGGTGGCCCCGGACAAGACGGCGGTCGCGGCGCCCCAGCCGATGACCGCGTAGGCTTTGGCTTCGTCCTGCGGGAAACCGCCCATCCATTGATGGAAGACGGTCGAGACGACGACATCGCGGTAGTTGAATCGTCCAAGGTATTCCTTCGTCAGTTTTTCAAGCGTGCGGATCGCGGCGATGTCCTGGTTCTGGTTCCCGCATTGTCCATACCCGACGGTGATGCATTTGCATCCCTGTTGCGCCGCCAAGAGGCTTTCCAGGATCGCGACGCTGTGTGAAATGCAAGGCGGCACCAAGGTCCCCGTCAAGGGTCCGAAGGGTTCGCGGTTGATGCGTATCCCCTTTTCTTCATAGTAGCCGACCAAGCGGTCGACATATTGCCAGTCCGTGATCGTTTTTTCCAAGGAGTTGTTTTTTCCATAAGGGATATTGTAGGAGATCCCGCCGCCTTCGAAGGAAGTGAACCCACCCGCCAGGGTGATTTCAGCCAACAATCTCGCATCGGGTGTCCCGTGGCGGACTTGCAGGGGAACGTTGAGGCTTTCGACGATGTTGCGACAAACGGATACGCCATGGTTGACGGCCGGAAAACCGTTCAACAGGGACTTCCCGGTCCGTACGCTTTCGTCGATGCCGGTCTGCGCTTCGTGATAGCGGTTGTGACGGGTATAACTGTCGATGGTCGTCGGCAGAAGATCCGCCGTCCCCTCGTCCTGCAGGTGTTTGAGTAGTTTGATGTGTTCGGCGGGGAGCGCGACGCCGGCACGGGGTTGAACCAAGGTTTCTTTCTCCATGATTGCTTTCGCCAAGCGGGCGCTGAAACGTTTCTCCGCATTGATCGAAGCCTGGTAGGCGATGGCTTCGTCCAAATCGACTTCCTTCCCCGTGATCCATTGATTCAAGACTTCCTTGCGCATTTCCAGAAACGCGCTTGTCGGGATTTTTCCGTTATTCATCGTTGAGTTTCTCCACATTTCTCTTGAGTAGACGTAAGACTTCATCGGGATGCCGATGAGCCAGTAAGCCAAGGCAACTCACCACATAGTTTCGATCCAGATACGCTTCAATCTCGAGGGGCAGAAGGATTTCGGGATGTGCTTTTTGGGTTAGTGCTTTTTTTAAGATCTCGACCGGGTTTTTCGAATGAAGGATCGGTCCGCCGATCCCGATCATGACCCGCACATCGCGCAGGTCCTTACCGGATTGGTAATAGCCGACCCCCATCGGGGTATACGAGGTTTCCATCCGCCCGGCATGGCGTTGGCATGCAATCTCACAACACCAGGCGGCGAGTCGGGAATCTTTCTGAGTATCGAAAGAATCGATCTTGCCTTCTTCGATCTCTTGGACATAGTCCTTCATCCCCTCATCGTCGACTTCATCCGCTTTCAGTTCATAGACGCTATGCGCGTTGAATCGTACGCCCAAATCCCCTTCCACGCTTCGTTTCTGCAGCGGTTCCTTGAGACCTTTGTATCCCACGTTGTCTTTCACGACGAACTGTTTGTTCATACTGTAGACATCGGTGGTCGCACCGCCGATATCGACGGCCATCAGGTCGCCGATCCCGCTTTCGCTCTTTGTCCCGCTGGAAAGAAGCTTCAGCGCTTCCATTACGCTATAAGGGGTCGGGAGGACGATCTCCTTGATGAGTGAATTCAGTTCACTCAACCCTTTGGCTTTGACGATCGTAGAGAGGAAGAGATCACGGATCTTGTCCCGGCATTCTTCGACTTCCAACACCCCGTAGACGGGCATGACGTTGGGACAGATCGTGATGTCGAAGCCCCCCGCGGATAGAATCGCCCTGATGTCATCCTGACAGGATTTGTTTCCCGCATAGAGGATCGGGAACTTACGGTTCAGTTTCGATAGTTTGGAAGCGTTATGAAGCACGACGTCGCGGTTCCCGCCGTCCGTTCCGCCCGTCAATAAAAGGAGATCGCAGCCGGAATCTTCGATCTGTTTGATTTCATGGTCGTTCAGCATGAACGAATACGCCTGGATGACTTTCGCCCCGGCGCTATAACAAGCCAATGTAGCGGCTTTCAGCGTCAAGTCGGGAACCAAACCGACCGCCACCATCTTCAGTCCCCCTTTGGCGGAACTGCAGGCCAGGGTTTGGTCGATCGTAACCTTCGACAACACATCCATCATCCGGTCTTTGACCGCCTGGATGCCGATCGAAATGTCCGTCGTCGCGGTGGTCAAGGCGCTCGCTTGGGCGAGGATTCTTTCTTGGTCGATGTCGACGATACAGCCTTTCGTATAGGTCGATCCGACGTCGAATAGGAGATACGTCGGCATATTACGCTTTGTTTTTCAGGTCCGCCATCAAATCGCGGATCCCCTGTTCGATATCGCTGCCGGGCGGATAGACCCGGTCGAAGCCCATTTTCTTGAACTTCTCCTCCACGACCTCGAAGTCGCTCTTGCCGACCACCAGATTCCCCCCGACATAAAGGAGGACATCGAGCCCGGCTTCCTTACATGCATCGCCCAAGCCCCGGCAATCCAGTTCGCCATGTCCATAAAGACTGGAGACGATGATGGCTTTCGCATTGGTTTCGATGGCGGCGTCGACGAATTCTTTCTGGCTCACCATGACCCCCAGGTTCACCACGTTGAACCCGGCTTGGTTCATCGCATATTCGATGATCCGATTCCCTACCGCATGCACGTCGGCGCCGATGACGCCGATCACGATCGTTGTTTTTTCCATGGTTCTCCTTACTCCCCGAAATGGTTGATGCTGTGGATGTCGCGGATCGTTTCTTCCGTGACCATCCCGACCATGTCGTAGCATTCCCTTTGTTCATCATAGATGTATTCATCCAAAAGTCTGAAGTTCTCGATTTGCGCGGTATGGGTCACATGGGTCCGCGGTCCGGTGCAGTACTGGACGATGTCTGCCCCGATCTTGATGTGGGTGGGGTCGAGGTAGGTGATCGAAAGATCCTTCTTGATGAGTTGTTTGACTTTTTTCTCCAATACCGCCAAGGAGATCCGCGGTTTCTTGGTGAAGGACAGGATGAATCCGTGTTTCACATCCCCATGACCGTCGCATACCAGGTGATACTCGTTTTCCAGGATGTGGACCAGCAAATCTTCCGCGCTATGCGCCATACGGCGATAACGCAAGGATTTAAAAACGGTGTTGCGGACATCCTCGGGCTCGGGTCCGAACAGGTTCGGACGGACGACGATGACTTCCTCTCCGATGCCGATCAGGATGTCGCCGTTTTTCCCGATCGAAGGATAGACGAGGTCGAAATGCTCGACGACCACCCGGCAGTTCTCCTTCAGCGCCGCCTTGATCGCATCGACCAGTTCGTACAATTGGGTGAACGCCAGTTCGAAACGGACGTCGATATGATAGGTGTGCGCCCTGAAGTTCGCGTTCTGGTGATCGCGCATCAACGGCGAAGGACGGACGTTGATCCCGTCGTCGTCGTTGGTGAGTTCAAGCCCGGGGAACATCCCTTTGATGCAGAGCGATTTCCCGCTTCCCGCATCCCCGATAACCCCGATGAGTTTATCGTTGGGTTGAAGGTATTTCTGACTGATCTGATTCCCAAGATTCTGCAGACGGATGCGTCCGCGAGGCGCGAAATAGGTCGCGTAGCGTAATTGTTCGATGCTGATGTTCATGCGTTCTTCTCCTTATTGGATCGGCACACACGAAAAACCAAGATGGTTCCATCTTGATTTTCTGCGATGACCGTTTTGATGGTTCGTTGACCGATCCGTCGTGTCATAGATGTGGATTCGCCTTTATTTCGCTTCGATCGGTTTGAATCGTGCGTTGAAGAAACGCAGCATCGGGGGTTCGTAGACGAACTCAAGCCCCGTGATTTCATCGCGATGATGATAGAGGTCGATGACCGCATCCGCCACGACATCCATGTGGGCGTAAGTGTAGACGCGGCGCGGGATCGTCAAACGTACCAATTCCAGTTTGGGGCGATGATGATCCCCGGTTTTCTTGTCGCGACCGGCGGAGACGATGCCCCGTTCCATGGAACGGACACCGGATTCGATATAGAGATGGGCGGCCAAGGTTTGGGCCGGCAATTGGTCTTGGGTAAGGTGCGGAAGGAATAAACGGGCATCCAGGAACACCGCGTGTCCACCGACCGGACGGACGATCGGGACGCCGGCTTCCATCAAACGATCCCCGAGATAGGCGACCTGTTCGACGCGATGGGCGATGTAGGCGTAGTCGACCGATTCCTTAATGCCGATCGCCATGGCTTCCATGTCCCTGCCGGCCATGCCGCCGTAGGAAGGCATGCCTTCAAACACGACAACCAGTTCCTTGACGCGGGCGAACAACTCATCGTCGTTCATCGCCAAGAACCCGCCGATGTTGACCATGCAGTCTTTTTTACCTGACATGGTGCACCCGTCACCGTAACTCATCATTTCTTGCAGAATCTCTTTGATGGAGACGTTGCGGTACCCTTCTTCGCGTTTCTTGATGAAATATGCGTTTTCGACGCATCGTGTCGCATCGAAGAAGATGTCGATCTTATGTTTCTTGCATAACGCGCTGACTTCGCGGATGTTCTGCATCGACACGGGTTGCCCCCCCGCCAGATTCACGGTGACCGCCAAACAGACATAAGGGATTCTTTCCGCCCCGAATTCATCGATCAGCGCCTGCAGTTTGCGCAAGTCGATGTTCCCTTTAAAAGGATGTTCGGACTGCGAATCATGCGCTTCGTCGATGATGACATCCTTGAAGATGCCTCCGTTGGCTTCCTGATGGTAGCGCGTGGTGGTGAAATACATATTTCCGGGGATGATGTCCCCTTGTTTGATTTTCAAACGGGATAAGAGGTTCTCGGCGCCCCTTCCTTGATGGGTCGGAACCATGTGTTTGAATCCATAGTATTCTTTCACGGTCGCATCGAGATGAAGGAAGTTGCGGCTACCGGCATACGCCTCGTCGCCGACCATCATCCCGGCCCATTGCTTATCGCTCATCGCGGTCGTACCGGAATCGGTCAGTAAATCGATGTAGACATCTTCGCTCTTGACTAAAAACGTGTTGTAACCGGCTTCGATCATCGCAGCCTCGCGTTCTTCACGACTCATCGTCTTCATCATCTCGACGACTTTGATACGAAACGGTTCTGCGGGATAGTTCTTCATAGGCATCTCCTTTGGTCTACCTTTACTTTACTCATGCCTGTAAGCGCTGTCAATGAATCGGGGGAATGTAAATGATGATAATGCGAAAGAAAAGATGTAAGAAAAACAAGCCGCGATACATTTCGATTCATCCATGAAAACAAAAAAACCGACATCTTGCGGACATCGGTTTGTGGCTTCGGATTATTCGCTTTCCGCTTCGGGTTTACGGATGTTCAGACCTGCGAAATTCAAGTCATAGACCACGTTCAGCACAGGCTGACCTTCCATCGGATCCCCCACGAAGGCGTTGTTGACCCCGGATTTATTGTTGGTCCCGGTGGCGACGACGTGCCACTCGGCGGGGACCAGGATGTCGATGCCGGCGAATTCGGCATAGAGTTTCAGTTCGCCGTGATTATCCTTCAAAGTCGCCTGCGTGAAGTCCAACTCCAGTCCGGTGAAATTGACGGCGATCGAATCCGATTCGAACTCGGCATCCAGTTTGATGACCTCGCCTTTGAATTTCAATTTCAAATTGTAATTCTTCATCTTCTGATCGGTTTGGTACGACTTATAGGCTATCGCACCGGCTGCCGCCGCGGCGCCAAGCACCCCAACGGCTTTGAGGATCGTTCTCTTTTTCATGACATCGACCTGCCTTTCTTTCATGATGGGTGGTATTCTCTCTTCATTACTTCTACTTTATCATTTTTAATTCACGCATGCCATGATTATGTTCTTCTTTACCCTTTACTTACGGGATTCATTCGTCGAGGAAGCAAGGGCTTGTCCGACGATCCGTCCCATGACCAGGCATTCCGTGACGGAACAACTGCCCAGACGATTGGCGCCATGCGTGCATCCGGTGACTTCGCCGGCCGCGTACAAACCTTCGATAATCGAATCGTCGATGGAAAGGACACGACCCGAAGGATCGATCACCAAGCCTCCGCAGGTGTAATGCGTTTTCACACACATCCGCATCGCATAGAAAGGCGGGTTTTGGATGGGATTCATCCACGGTTGGATCGATTTATGATAACAAGGGTCTTCCCCGTTGCGTAGTCCTTCGTTATAGTCATCCATCGCTTTGACGAGAGTCTCTTTTGGGATTCCATAATGGTCCGCAAGCGATTCGAGATCGTCAAAGGTCAGTACGATCTTCTTTTGAATCACCGACGACAAATCCCAACCCGCATCCCTCACCGCACTCTCATCGGCGATCCCGATTACGCCCTGTTTCCTGTCGAAGAATCGATCGGCGATGATCTTGCGATTGCCCAACTCATCCACAAAGCGCTCACCACTCTTTACGTCGATCAGTACGCCGTAGGAAGAAACGATATAGTCCCCGAACAGAGCCCCCTTGCCATAGCCGTTTTCATCCGGCGTCGTCCATGGGATGCATTGGATGATGTCCAGGTTCGCCGTCTTCGCACCGATGGCCATGCAGGCTTGCAGGAGTTCGGATGTCGCGGAGCGCTTATTGGTCGTAAGGATGTCGGAGGTCAGTTTCGGGTCGAGTCGCTGACGAAACGGAACATCCGCCCCAAAGCCCCCCGACGCGATCACGACCCCTTTACGCGCCAGGATGTCGCGATACACCCCTTCATGCGGGGAAGTCATCGAATAGTCGTCGATCACCCGCACGCCGACGACGCGACGCTGATCATCCACGATCAGCGAAGCTACGGATACGCCCAGATGAATCGGAACCGATAAGGACGCCAATTTCTCCTTCATTCGTAGGATTGTCGATACACCCGAAATGTCATCCGGCGTATAGCATCGCGGGACGCTATGTCCCCCGAAGAGATTGACACGAGGCTTATACTTCACACCTAGAAAATGTTTAGACCAAGCATACGCTTCCGATGCGTGGTCGCATACCAAACGAACGATTTTGGGATCATTCAATCCTTCCCCCGATCGCATCATGTCTTCAAACATACGATCCGCGGTATCGATGATCCCTTCGGCCTGTTGTTCTTCCGTCCCCCAGGCCGCGATCCCGCCATCGCTGATGATCGAATTCCCTCCGACCGCCTTCATCTTCTCAAGTACGATCACTTCCGCTTTTCCCAATGCCGCCTCGATCGCAACGGCTAAACCGGCGAATCCCGAACCGACGACGATGATATCCACGATTTGAGTCTGATTTGTCGTTTCCATGTTTCTCCTATCGCAAAACCCACCGTTAAAGAATCCACTTCTTGGGTTCATCTTGATTCTATTGACCCCCATAACGAATTCTCTGTCAAGCAGATTCGCAGAATCCCCCATCAATTCGTACAACATCCCGAAAATGCACACAGTCATCGACAATCCATCCTAACTTTTTGTGATAAGATAAAGATAACGTGTGGGGCAAGAGGTTAACATGCAAGTACAAAAACAATCCATCGCCGTTTCCAAAACCAGCATCCTTTTAAAGTGCGGTATTGTCCTCTCAAGCATCGGTGCGGTTTTCTTCCAAGTGTTCGAACCCAACTACAAAGGGCTTCTTCCGATCCTCAAAGCGTTCACCATTCAAAGCAATCTGTGGATCGGCATCACCAGCTTGGTTTTCTTGATTCTCATCCTGAAGTGGAAGGATGAATCGAAAATCCCCCGTTGGCTCTATCATGTCAAGTTCATGTTTACGGTCGATATTATGTTGACCTACCTGGTGTTCGCCGTGTTGCTTTCCCCGTTGATGTCGCTTCGCTTTCTTACGTCGACGGCGAATTTCTTCCAACACAACCTGACTTCGATCTTGGCGCTACTTGATTTTCTGATCACCGACCCCAAATTCGTTTCCAAGGGGAAGCATGTTTGGCTAAGCCTGCTTCCCACGATGGCCTATGCGATCTACTTCTTCTCGTCCTATGCGATCACCGGAATCATGCCGGTCGCATACTTCTTTCTCGATTACAAGAAACTGGGTTGGTTCACCATCGGCGATGCCGGTATCGGTGTCGGACTATGGACCCTGCTCTTGTGTGGATTATTGCTGATCATCGGGGTATTTGTCCTGAAGCTGAAGAAATTCTTCGACAAGAACCCAAAAAGGAGTGCGATCGCAATCGTCGCCGTCATGTTAAGTCTTTCATTCTTTTTCGTCATTCAAAAGATGCTCTCCGCCTAGTCACTCGAATTTCATCTTGATATCTCACTCGTTTTCTAGGATAAGGAGACTGGGTTGTTGTTTTTTGACTGTTTATAGTTTATGATTTTTCAAGATCCATCGGGGGAAAACAATGAAACTGACTGAAATTCCAGTATTTGTATTCATGCTCTATGAATTACTAAAAATCGTTTTTTTATATCTCAATTCCGATTCTATTGTTTCTGATTTTACGGGAAGTACGACTCAGCAACGACGCAAGAAACAAGATCGACTAGAATCTTTCGCAATTTTAATCGGATAAAGTTAGTTTGGTCAATGAATGGTCGATGGCACAAAAACATCAAAAAACCTTAAAAATGGGGCTTAACTCGCCACTGGAGCGAAAGACTTGACTAGTTAATTAGGCTTTCGTTAACCATGTCTTCAAATTCTTCGAAATTCATACTCGCAGATAAAATGCGAATGAATATAGAAATGAGGGGGAATCATGAAAAAAGATTTCTGGATTGAACTAATCATCGGATGGATTGTCATCGTGCCGATCGGGTTTATTTTCGTCTCTTATGTACCGACCTTAACCACGAACGGTAGCTATGAACTTCGATTTATTTTCAGTTGTACGTTGTTTTGTTCGTTCATTGTTTGGTACTGCACTCTTCGAATCCAATCCATGATTCGAAAACTAGTCGATTCGAAAACTGACAACTAACTAGATTTTGGTTTTACTTGGTTGATCAATTGGTTTTTAATGGAACGATACAAGAAACATTCTACGTTCTAGTCTAGATTCATGAATATCCGACTTAATTGTCGGTTTTTTCATGTTATTTCCACATAGGGAAACATCGATTAAGGTTTTAGAATTTCCTTCAATGATGTCATTCCTTGCCTGTCAATCAAAAAATCCTTCCTTCTTTCAAAGTACTTTATTTTACCTTTCATCGCCTCAAAATCCAGAGAAGCCGAGAACTCGATATCTGTTTTTTCATAGTGGAAAATGAACTTAAAATTCCCCTCTTCCTTTGTATATACAAGAAAGTTGCTTGCGAATTTATAAAAGAAAATGGATTCAATGGACTTCATTTCATCTTCGCTTTCGATTTCGTCATTTTCTTGAGTATTGAAGTAACACGACTTTTCAATACATTCCTCCACAACCGTGATCGATTCAAGTTTCCCCTTACCAAGATTGTCGACATTGAAGGTTGCACTAAAAATGAGATAGAATACAAATATGACAGTAATGGATACAGTGATCCAAAATGCTCGTTGTTTTTTCTTCATATCGTCTCCCACCACTGTATGTGTTTACAATATCATAGAATCCTCAAAATTTCTAAAGGATTCATAAGAACCATGACTTTCTCCTAGCCTGGCTGGTTTTTGGTATTTATCGAGTGTTGTTCATTAGTATGAAAATGCTAATGCTATTTGAATATTACAACAGAAATACCTTGTTCCATACTCCCGCAGCACTCCAAACAACTCGATTCGAAAAAAAATTCGAATGTATAAAACTCGATAACTTAGCGTTTTTAATACTCTTCTAACAATTTTTTGGTTCTACATAACTTCTTCATATCTATCTGATATATTTATGATGTCGAAAGACAAGGAGGTATCCAGTGCTAGGACAAGCAATTGCTAATTGTATTCATACCTG
>JAHFCO010000017.1 GCA_023249475.1 Bacillota bacterium
AGCACCAACCCTGCGATCGGAGCGGCGACGATGGGACGTGTGAAGACTTGCCATGAAGTCAACGTTAAGTCCAAAGCATTCAATAGCCAGTAAACGAATACAAGTGATAATGCGCTTTGTGCCATAAAATTTCTTTCCCTTTCCTTTTTTTATTTAAAGATACGACTCACATCTTCCGCGGCTTCTTCGGGCGTCGTTTGATAGATGCACTTCAGGCCGGTCGCGACGAGTTTGCGGAATTCCTCGACTTCCATCTCGTTGCAATAGATGTTTCTGCCGTATGCTTTTCTGGGTTTACCGGGAACATCCGGCGCGATTCGTCCGTAGTTGCCCACATTGATGAACGGGATGTTCTTGACCTGTTCGATGATGGTGACGGCGTCTTTGGGATTGTTGACGAGAATCATGATTTTCAACGAAGCCGCTCGCGGATCGTTGATCAAGGCGATGGATTCATCGATGGTTTTAATGGCGGTCTTGATCCCGGCGGGTGCCGCCATCATCAACGACTTCTGGATCAATGGATTGGCCGCCGCGGCATCGTTGGCCACGACGATATGGCTGACCCCGGTATGCTTGGACCATTTGATCGCGATCTGTCCGTGGATCAAACGTTCGTCGATTCTGAAGAATGTGATCATACTGCCCTCTTTCTAGAAAAAGTCCTCTTGGACGATTTCTGCATGGTCGTGTTTCACCAAACACAATGCGTTTCTGCTCTCTTGTAGGATGGCTTGGATCTCATCTTCGTTCAGATGGGTCTCCCCCGCCACAAGCTCCAACACCACGGCCAGGTTCACACCGGCGATCAGATAGGTATCCGCCTGATCGCTATAACGGAAGAGGACTTGGTTGACGCTGCCTCCATAAAGATCCGAAAGCAGGAATTTCTGGTCGTCGCTCGAACAAGCCGCGAAGAAGGCTTCGATCCCGTCTTCCACCCTTGTCTGGTCCAGGTAGGCATCCAAGACCGTGACGTTTTCCGCACTCCCCAATAAAATCTCCAGTGAACTCTTCATACCGGACGCCAAGCGTCCGTGTGAAGCGATAAAGAATTTTCGCATGGTCTCTCCCTTTCGCTTGTGAGCGCTCTCAAACATACAACTACAGTTTAGTTGCACTTTCACTTCTTTTGTATGGAACAATAGAACGAAAAGAAAGTGTAATTTCACTTTTTTCATCTTATAAGGTGCAATAAAAAGTCCGAGGTTCACTCGGACGTTAAGCATTCCTTAATCATTTTCTCATAGACTTCTTTTGACGGTTGTCGGATCAACTCATCCAGATTCTCTTTCGAGATGACCATCTGCCGACTGATGTTTTCGATCACCTTGGTTTTCTGCTGGGAACCGTCGAAGTCGTGGATGATGACGATGATCGTCTGGACTTCGTGGGCCCCCCAGAGGCCGTTGTTTTGTAGACTGTAGAGTTCGATGCCTTCTTCTTTCGCCATCCGATACGGAAGGAAGACGGCGACCACGTCCCCGAGTTTATTGTAGGAGACGAATTTCTCGTTTTCACTCAGCATATCGAAAAGCAAGCTGCTGTAGGTTTCATCCTTGCCGTGTTTATAGGCGATCAGTTTGAAGAATTGGGTCGGGTTCTCATACTCGAAGTGGCGATAGACCCGGGTCGAGGATGGATCGGGTATCAACTCCTCGAACTGGTAGGCTTTCACCAGCACTTCATCGAAGAGTCTGTTGAATTGATACGGCCTCGTCACGGTATCGATCAAAATGTATGGAATGTCGTAATAATACGAGAACTCGGGGTCGTTCATGATGACACAGTCATACTCGCGTTGGTTCAGACCGCGGACTTCATAGAGTTCGACCGGCGTGTTGGTCGCGATCATGTCGGCGAACCGATGGTCGATCCTTTGGATCAGCTGGATCGCCCCCTGCTTCCCTGCGGAAGACACGGTCAACAGATTCAATTTCCGGATATCGTAGCGGATCGACGCCAACGCGCCGAAAAACCGGAACGATAAACCGATCGAACTTCGGACATTCAACCGACAATAGTATTTCTCCTCGATCAGACGCATCGCACTCCGCCCCAGTTCGATCGCTAACGGGGATCCCGCGATTTCGGCGCTCCGCATGCTCATGCCGATGGATTGTTGCGCGGACTGTCCGTATCGGATCTGGGCGAGCAAGGGTAGGAAGGCCGTGACCAAATCGGTTTTCAGAGTCAGATGACAGGTGAAATCGATCGACCATAGCCAGCGTATCCTTTCGACCACTTCATCCGCCAAGATCCTCGCTTCGTCAAGAAACGGCATCCCCTCATGGATGTCGTCGGTTTTCAGGTCGCGCATGCAATGGAAAAACATCGCGATATGGCAGATTTCATCATCGCACACGTCATATCCCGGAAACGCCTGGAGATTCGCGACGACTTTCTTCGCCAAAGGATATTCCACCAAACCCTGCAACTCCTCTTTCAGTTTCTCCTCCAGTCGGATAACATGCCCGTCGCGGATCCGATTGCGCATCACGATCAAGTAGAAGGCGAATCGAAGCGTTTCATCGTCGGTCGCCGCCATGCCGCTTTCACGATAGGTCTTCAAGAAATTACGGCGTATCCCTTGTCGTTCCTCTTCGTCGCATTCCAAAATACGGGCATACTCCGGACTCGAATCGCTGATTTTGATTTGATGATAATGGACGACGACCAACTCCGTCATCGCCAACCGAAGGTTTTCCTCACTTCCGATGATTCTGACCCCTTTTCCCGCTCTGGAATCGACTTGTAGCCGAAACGAGTTGAAAAAGGATGAAATCGTCTTCATTTCGTTCTTGATGGATGATCTTGACAGGAACATTCGATCCGCCAGGTCGTCGAGTTTTACATAATCGTCGCTTGCGACCAAGGTCCGTGCGAGAAAAATCGTACGTGCCAGATGGTCGCTGACAAAGGTCCCCAGCAACATCCGGTTGTACGTCAATTGATCATAGAACGATTTGAACTTCTCCTCATCCAGAATTTTGATCGAATACCCTTGGCTCTTGCGCGATACCAGTTCGGCACCCAGATCAACCAAGCGCTCACGGACTTGGATCATGTCCGACTTCACCGTCCGGGTACTGACGGAAACCAAACCCGCCAACATCTCGGATGTCAGCGGCGTCTTGGATTGTGCGAGGTGATAGATGAGTCGCATTTCCCTGCCTTGTTCATCATGCATACTGAGACCTCCGCTCTTCCCTTTTTTCACAGTCACTACTATACATACGGTATTTTAAACGGTTACTCACGATCCGCCGTGAACTTGATCCCTGCGCTCTTGCGTGCCGCGCAGAGGACTTCCATGACAGTGCGGATATGGCGGAGTTGCTTGCGATACGTTTCTTCATCCTTCTCGTTGATAACACGTACGATCTCATGCAAGGTGTAGGTCATGCTTTCATACTCATGGGCTACGGTGATGTCCTTCTTTTCCCCCAGATCCAAGATCACTTTATCGATCCGCGACGCGGTCGGCGAAGCATAGATCGTCCCCTTCTCCCCTTGGATGGTAATGCGGTTGTCGCAACGGCTGTTCTTGCTTTGGACCAGGCTTGCGATGAAACCGTCATAGATTAAGGTCAGATTCCCCGAGACATCGATGCTGTTGGGTAGTTTCGAGGCGATATAGGTAATATCATCGGGCATCCCGAACAAGTCCACCATCAGATGGACGCTATAGACTCCCAGGTCGACCAATGCGCCGCCCGAGTATTCATCCGAGAATACGTTGGGCGTCTTCCCGGCAAGCAGGTCGTTGTATTTGCGGGAGTATTGACTGAAGTTCATCGTGATCATGCGGACGGGTGCGATGTCGTCCAGGTGGTCGCGGATCACCTGCGTATTGGGAAGGCAGAGGACGCGGTTCATTTCGAACACCATGGTCCGCGTTTCCTCGGAGATATCGATCAATTCATCGAGTTCTCCAAGATTGGATAAGAAAGGCTTCTCAAGGATCGTGATCTTCTTCGCCCTCAACGCTTTGCTTGCGTACGCGAAATGCAGGCTGTTGGGCAAGCCGATGTAGACGGCGTCGATCCGCACATCCATCAGCATCCTTTCATACTCCGTAAACGTCAGTTCAACGTCATGCTTACGTGCGAATTCCTTCGCCTTGGTTTCATCCCGGCTCTGGATGGCGACGACTTCCATCCCGTCGACGAACTTCGCCCCTTCCGCGAATAATTCGCTGATCATCCCCGTCCCGACGATACCCACTTTGATCATGGTGCCACCTGTCTTTCTTCATTCAGTGTACCCTTACCTCAAGCGTCTGTAAATCGTAAATCGAACAAAATGGTTGGCAATAAGTATGCGAATCGATGAAAATTCGCACTTCGCAAGAATTAGGATTATAATGAAATCAGATGAAACGGAGGGTTTCATATGAGCGTACTCGCTGCATTTGTCCTTCCTCACCCCCCTATCGCCCTGAGTGCCGTCGGCAAAGGGGAAGAAGCGAAAATACAATCGACGATCGAAGGGTTCCGTCAGGTCGCACGCGAAATCGCGGTGCTTCAACCGGAAACGATCGTCATCAGTTCACCCCATTCCCCCTTGTACGGCGACGCGTTTTTCGTGTCCGACAATCTGCGGGAACAGGGGGATTTCGGTCGGTTCCGTGCGAAGGAAGTCAAAATCGATGTCAAGACGGATCTCGATTTCGTCCAAGCCTTGAAGCGTAGCAACCGGAATTTCCTTGTCGGTTCGTCGGAAATTCCAGAGCTGGACCATGGGGTCATGGTTCCTTTGCATTTCATCAAACAAGCCTATCCTGACTTCAAGCTGGTGCGGATCGGTCTGTCGATGTTGCCGTTCGATACGCATGTGGCCATCGGGAAAACGATCCGCGATGTCGCAGAGTCCTTGGGTCGCCGGATCGTTTTCATCGCCAGCGGCGATCTATCCCATCGTTTAGCCCACGACGGACCCTACGGTTATGCCAAAGAAGGACCGCGTTTCGACAAGATCATCCAATCGGTGTTGGAAGACGGCGATTTCGAGAAACTCCGTTCGATCTCCGCCGGGATGTGCGAACAAGCCGGGGAATGCGGCTACCGTTCGCTGGTCATCCTCTCGGGCGTGGTGGACGGCATGGGCTTTTCGGCGAATCTGCATTCCTATGAAGGGACTTTCGGGGTCGGCTATGCGACCGCGAGTTTTCTTCCCAAGTCCATGAAGGCACAGGACCCGTATCTCCGTTTGGCGAGACTCTCCGTCGAAAACTACGTCCGCAACCAACGCGAAACCGAACTCCCCTTGGATACCCCGGATGAACTCTTGAAGAAACGGGCGGGTGTGTTCGTCTCTCTCCATCGCCGGGGCCGATTGCGCGGATGCATCGGGACGATCAGTCCGACCCAGTTCTGCGTCGGTAAGGAAGTGCTGCGCAACGCGGTTTCCGCCTGTAGCGAAGACCCGCGTTTCTATCCCGTTCGACCGGAGGAACTCTCCGAGCTGGTCTATAACGTCGATGTCCTGCTACCTCCCGAAACGATCCAATACGCGTCGCAGCTGGATGTGAAGAAATACGGCGTCATCGTTTCCAAGGGACACCGTAAAGGCTTATTGTTGCCGGACTTGGACGGGGTCGACACGATCGCCAAACAAATCGAAATCGCCCTGTCGAAAGGCGGGATCGAGGCCGATGAAGACTATGTCCTTCAACGCTTCGAAGTGGTGCGGCATCATGAATGAATGCACCTTGTGTTTCCATCATTGTCTCCTTTCGGAAAACCAAACCGGGTTTTGTCGGGCACGCAAGAACGTGGACGGAAAGATCGTGCCGGTGTCCTATGGACACGTCACCTCGGTCGCCCTCGATCCGATCGAGAAAAAACCGCTCCATCGCTTCTACCCCGGAACAAGGATCCTGTCGATCGGAGGGTTCGGATGCAATCTACGCTGTCCTTTCTGTCAGAACCACGACATTTCGATGGCGGATGAGATCCATGCGAAGACGACGCCCTTGCCGCCTGAACAAGCCCTACGACTCGCCCTCAATCTCCTAAACCAAGGCAACATCGGCGTTGCCTACACCTATAACGAACCTTTGATTTCCTACGAATATGTCTATGACACGGCGAAATTGATTCATGAGGCGGGTTTGAAGAACGTATTGGTGACCAACGGGACGATCAACGAAGAACCTCTGCGGAAGCTCATGCCCTACATCGACGCCTTGAACGTCGACCTGAAGGGATTCACCCAGGATTTCTACGATAAACTGCACGGGGACCTCGCCTCGGTCAAACGGACGATTCAAATCGCCAACGAAAGCGCGCACGTGGAAATCACGACGCTCATCATCCCCGGGGAAAACGACAGCGAAGAGGACATGGAGAATGAGGCGAAGTGGATCGCGTCCTTGGATCCCGACATCCCCCTCCATCTCTCCCGATTCTTCCCCCACTATCATTGGAACGACCGTCCGATCACACCGATCGAAACCCTGCATAAACTGGAAGCGATCGCCAAGAAACACTTGAAACATGTCTATCTGGGGAATGTATGAAAAAAGGATGTCCGACATGGACATCCTTTTCGATTAGGCTTGTACGAGTAAACGTCCGTCGATCGGGAGGAATTCCTTCTCGCGAAGCGGGGCGACCGGATTCCCGAAGGGCATCTGGGCGACCAGTTTCCAAGTCTCAGGCAGTTCGAACGTCTCTTTCACGTTCTCTTCGATCAACTCGTTGTAGTGTTGAAGCGAAGCGCCGATCCCTTGGGTCGCCAATCCGCTCCATACGACATATTGAAGCATGCCGCTGGATTCCGTGGACCAGATCGGGAAATTATGTTGGTACAGAGGAAAGGCTTCCTGTAGACCCTTGACGACCGCCGTATCCTCGAAGAACAAGACGGTGCCGTAGGCCGCGGCGAACGCGTTGATCTTGTCGTCGGTCGGTTTGAAGCTTTCCGCCGGTACGACCTTGCGTAACGCTTCGCGGGTGATCGACCACAAGGTGTCGTGTTTCCCGTTCAGCAACAATACGACGCGCGCACTCTGGGAGTTGAACGCGGAAGGCGTATGCAGAACGGCATCTTCAAGCAACGATTGGATCGCTTCATCGGAAACCTGGATTTCCTTGTTGAGCGCATAGTGGGTACGTCTTGCCTTCAAGACATCGGTGAATTCTTTTTTCATGGTTTCTCCTCCATCACATACGGATGTTTACTTACTTATTTCTTGTAAGTAAGTATATTATTGCATGTGACTTCGCAGAGAACAACGCATATGCCCGAAGAATTTTTATCCTTGTTCGACGGGGGTCGGTTTTCCGTCGACCTTGAAGTATCGAACCGAGAATCCTTCTTCTTCGATGCTAGCATAGTCATGCCCGGCGTCGCTGTTCCAGCACGCCAAGACCGTCAGGATTTCGTCGGATGTGTTGATCAGCCGATGGGCGACGTCGCCCGGAATATAATGCAGGGAGTTCGGTAAAACCTTCTCCGTCCACCAACGACGGTCGCGATCCATCAGGACAAGCAAGCCTTCCCCTTTTAGACAGAGGTAGAACTCGGATCGGTTGGATATGGCATGATAATGCCCTTTGGTCATGAAGTATTCCCCGTTGATCGTCCCCGGGTAGAGATAACTCGTCCCGAACTGAAGCCCGCCTTCGATTTCATCCACCTTCAGCACTTCGACCCGGTAGTTCAATCGATCCAACGTCGCTTGATCGAGTCCTTCCGTATTCGCATACATGCCCAAGGTATTTGAAATCGTACGTTGCGCACGGGCGATTTCACTATCTTTTCCGGTTATCGCCCCGGATCGAATGTCGTAGGTCGCTTTGGATAGATTGATCATGTTTCTCCTTACGGGATAAAATTTTCCCATTGTTCTTTTGTACGCGAAGGGTCGACCACGAACATGAATCGCTCCGGGTCCTTTTCATACTGCGTATAAATCGCGACAGAAGGTTCGATTGCGAATTCGGTATATTCCCGGGGTCGCTTCACGATCAGCGGGTCGGCGTCGTATGCGGGGTTATGCCGCCACTGGAGTTTCCCGTCGGCGAGAATCGGGAAATAGGCCAATCCGCGATGCGCGCGCACTTCTTTATAGTCAAATCCATAATCGCGTACACACCAGGCGCCAAACGCCAAGGGTTGGTCGGGGTCGGCGCTGATGGTCGCATGCGCCCATCCCGGAGGGACCAGGATGATGTCCCCGGGCAAGCCTTCGACGGCGAAGCACCGCCCGCATCGATCTTTGGCGGATTCCTGCATATAGATGACGGCTTTCCCGCTCCAGATTTCATAGACCTCGGGGGTCGATTCGTTACAACTCGCGGAGACCGCATGGATGTGGCCTTGGCTTCGGATCGGCTCATCCCCGAGGCGGCCTTTCGCATAAAGCACCGTCCCGTAAAGCAGGTTGCGGCGGATCAATTCTTCTTGATTCTTCGTCTGACCGACATCCATCGCGATCGCATAGACGACGTCCGGACCGGTACATGTCGGATCCATCAACGACGGACGGATCGAATCCAGCATCCTTCGCTCGACGATCGGTCCGAACGTATCTTCACCGTATCGATATTCCATCTTCTCGAAATCGACTTCGATCGCAAATCCCGGATCGAAGGATACTGTATCTTTCATGTTAGCGCACATACGCACGGATCACCTTCACGCTTTCATTGTGTAACGGACGCAATCTGAACTTCCCGACGGACGCAGGGATGATGAAGGTTTCCGCATAATGGATCCGATAGGGTTGAAAGGAATGGTCCATGCTTTCCACGACGATTTCCCTTCCCTCGATCAGGTTCAGCATCTGAACCGTGCCTTGGGTGGAGAGTTCGATGGGTTCATCGAAAGTATGCCGGCGTGTTTCGATGAACTCACGCTCATGCAAGCCGGTTTTTTCCTCAAGATGGTGTTTCGACTCGATTTTCGTCTCGAATCGGTTGATCAGATTCTCTTTCACCCATGTCGTATCCCGATCGAACTGGATCACTTTCTCCCCATGTCCGATATGTACGGGACGAGGCAGGCCATCCAACCCGACCCGATCCCAATCCCACAGTTTGAACGTGAAGATGTAGGGGGTCGCACTGATTTCCAGGATCATCGCGTTCTTGCCCGAACAATGGACCGTCCCCGCCGGGATCAAGAAATGGTCATGCTTCTTCGCCGGGAAGCGATTGATGTACTTTTCATCGGGGAAACGCGTCGAGCCCTGTTGGGCCGCCTTCAGGTCCGCGATCATGTCTTTGGGATCGATTCCTTCCTTCACCCCCAGATAAACGGTTCCATCGTCCTTCGCATCCAGGATGTAGTAGCTTTCGTCCTGGGTGTAATGCATCCCGAAGTTTTCCTGGATGTATTCCGTCAACGGATGCACTTGAAGGCTCAAATGCTGCCCATCCATGGTATCCAGGAAATCGAATCGGATCGGGAATTCGAGCCCGAAACGGGCATGGACGGATTCACCGAGCAGGTTGCCGGCTTGCATGAAGACCAGGTCGATCGACGGCACTTGCACGATCGTCTCGCCGTATTGAAGAAGCAGGCTGTTCTCTTCCGGGACGCCGTCGAAACACCAGGCGTAATTGTCTTTGTCCGGATCGAGTCGACAGACTTCCTTCATCCACTGCCCGCCCCATACCCCGGGGTCGAAGAACGGGACGGTCCGGAATGGTTGACGGGACGTCTGTTTCAATCCATCGAGGAATGCGGTCGATGTGACCAGCTTGGGGTCGTTTTGCGTGTTCGTGTCCAATAAAAAATCAAAGCGGGCAAAGACATCCCGTTTGTGTCGGTCCGCCATGCGCCACTCCACGAAAAACCCCCGTTTATATTTACGCAAGATATCTTCTTTATGATTCGAACACTTCCAGTTTCCGATTTCCTGGCTCCGATAACGTTGCTGGATTTCCCACCGGGCCAAATCCGCATAGACAAGGACATCCGCACGACCGATCAACGACGCCCCGACCCCGATGACACAGTAGCGATCGTTGCACAAAGCGGTTCTTTCCTTCAGTGAATCCAGCGCGTCGGAATCGATGAACTCTTCCAAGCGATGGGTTGAAAGGACACCGAAAACACGATCGTCGGTAAGGTTGCGCTCGATCTTCTTCGTGATCTCTTCACCCGGGATGAACGCATCATCGAAGAGAAAAATCTCCGTGATCCCCATCGGTAAAACCAAGCGTTCGATGATTTCTTCGACCCGGACCCCGGGATAACAATCGATGACCAGGCTTCTTTTCCCCAACATCGCTTGATTCAGCGCATGGGCGATCTCAGGATACCCGCGATACGCCTGGTCGTCATAGTCTGCGACGACGACCGTCGGGTGTTTTTCATAGTGTGAATTCAGACTCACTTCACATCCTCCAGACCCGCGGTGCGCTGGTAGAGTTGGATGAAGAAACCGACGAGTTCCTTCAGCAGGATGGCGTTCATCAAATGGTCTTGGGCATGGACCATCAACACGTTCATCTGAACGGAGTCGCCGTTGGCTTCCTGCACGATCAGTTGGGTTTGGATCTTATGGGCTGTCAACAGCGAAGCTTCGCCTTGTTCCACCAACGCTTTCGCTTCTTCGATCCGCCCCGACTTCGCTTCGTTGATGGCGCGAAGGAAGAGCGAAGAGGCATCCCCTCCGTTGCATATGAGTTGAAACGGTATATTCTCATTGAAATTTTCCATGATGTTCTCCTATTGGACGTTTTGTAGATAGAATTCATACAGTAAAGCAATCACCGCATCGAAGGTCGCGCATTTGGCCAATCGTTGGATATTGGCCTCATCCATGGCGAAACGAGAGATGATGGCGTAGAAATAATTGAGATAATGGATGTCCTCTTTCGCGATCGCGAAGAGTAGGACGACGGAAACCCTCTGATTGCCCCATTCGATCGGCTCGTGAAGCGTCGCGATCGCGACGCTGGTCTTCAAGGCATGCACGATGGTCGCATGGGGTAGCGCGACCCCGGTCTGGATCGAGGTCGGAATCAGCGACTCGCGCTCCAAAACGGAAGCCTCGAACGCATCGTCGACGAAGGACCCTTCCTTCAGCCGGCTACAGAGATATCGGATGCACTCTTCGCTCTTCTTGACGCGAATCGACGGATAAAACTGGTCATGGGCAAAGAACACACGGGTCAAGGTGTTGAAGTTGCGTTTCTTCATTTTCTCGATTTCCTTCGTCAGGACGGCTTGGATGGAGAAACGATCCCCCATCGACACTTCCGGACGGATGATGAGGTCGGGGGTTTTCCCTCCGACTTTGATCATCGATGTCGATACGATGACATCCGGCATCGTCTGGGTCTGGACGAACTGTTCCAACTCCGCCGCGGAAACGATTTCGATGCGTTCGATCATGCTTTCTTGACGCAGGACCTCGTTGTTTTTGATGATGTATTTGACGACCGATCGTCCCTCAAGAGCGACGACGAGCACTTTCAAGCGATCACGCACGATGTTCCCGCGTTGCAGGCTTTCATAGGTGTCGGCCAGATGGCAAACGATGAAACTGATTTCATCCTGATGGAAACGGATCCCCATGATTTCGGAGAGCCGGTTCCCGATATAGAGTGCAACGTCGAACAGGAACGGATATTCCCGTTTCATCTGTTCGATGATCGGGTTCTTGATGAAAATCCCCTTCTCCATCCTCAGGATGGCGATCTTGATGTGGATCGTGAGATCGATCGCCAATTCCGTTTCATGGGTGAAATCGAGGGCGTAATGGGTCTTCACTTCAGTCAAGACGTGGCGGATCGCCATGAAAACAGGCTCGCTCAGCACATCCCCGCTTCGACCAAACCCTTCGACCTCCTCCATCGTCTTCACCATGGACAAACTCTCGTTAAGCAGCTCGACATCTTGGGGGGGAATCGAAAGGTCGAAGATTTCCAAGAGACGGCGCGTGATCCACACGACCAATCCGCTCTCGGGGTTCTGACGGGACTCCGTATTCTCTTCATTGCTTCCGCTTGGGTTTGAGGTCACGGCTTGTTCGGAAATCATCAGCACCGTGATCAGCAAGGATCGAAACGAAAGATAGCGCGAGAAGTATTTCTCTTCCACCAACAGTTCAAGAAGCATGTCCGAAATGGCCGGTACGTCGATCTTGGGGAAAATGCGGGCGAATTGTTCGGGCGTCGAATAACCCAAATTGTTTTTTATCCAATGGATCAAGAATTTGACTTGGTCAAGACGTCTCCCTTGAAACATGAAGGTATCGTTGTGCCGCTCCAGGGAAAGCGCGAAGCCATGGGATTGGATTTCTTTTCGAATCAAATGCAGGTCCGTCAACAAGGTCGATTCGGAAACATACAACGCGTTGGCGAGGTCGAAGTAGTCGATGCCGGTCGGGGACAGGATCATCTCTTTGATGACCACCGCCAACCGTTCCCGTGCGTCCAGGACGTTCTCGACGTTTAGCGATTTGAAATCGACCTCGCGGTTGTAGCGATATCCGTACTGCTTCGAGGTCTGGATGACGGGTTCGTTGAAAACCGCCTTGATGCTCTCGATATCCATCCGGATCGTACGATCGCTTACGGCTAAAAGTTCAGACAATTCGCTCCCTTTGACCCAGTCTTCCTTGATGTACAAGGTAACCAGGATTTTCTCCTGTCGCTTGGAAAGCATCGGTTTCATCCGCTCTACCTCCATGTTCTATCTATTCGTAGTGTAAACGATATCGACAATAAATGAAATGGGGGGAATGCATATAGATGGAGACCAACTCCGTGTGGGGATGGAGGATCGACGAGAATGGTTCGCACCGTTGGCCGATCGACGTCGCATCGCCGCCGATATAGAGACCGGATTGGTTCAGGAAGAGTTCATCCATCAAGCCTTCCTTCATGAAGATGTGGGTGACGGTCGGTGATTCCACCAGCAAGGTATCGACCCCGAGTTTCTTCAGGATCTTCATTCCGATCTTGTTGTCGAATTTGCGCTCATGGTTCGTTACGAGGATGTACGATTTCTGCGGATCATAGACGAATTCGCCGACATCCACCGAACCGATATCGTCGAAGGGACCGATCACTACGGTTTCTTTGGATGAATGCGAGCGGATGTGTTCGATGCCGGCCGATGTCGTGTAGAAGAAACTGGGCATTTCGGGATGGGTGAACTGTGCGGCTTCGAACGCGATGTCCGTTCCGTCAAGCGTCACGACGATCCGCCAAGGGATTTCGTTCTTATGACGATCGACGCGATGGGCGGAAATGTTGGCGTCGTAGCAATGCCCCGTCCCGCCTGACCCGACTTCTTTCGCGATGGACTGCGTTCCGCAAAGGATCGCATCCGCCGAACCGCGCAGGACGTTCAAGATCCAATAATCCACCATGCTTCCATCCCCCGCGAATTTGTTGTTACGGGCGACCAGGGGGCCTTGCGGGGCGTCCGCAAAGGCGATCTTCCCGTCCACCGACATGACAAGCGAGTTGTAGGCATACGGACGGTCTTCAGGAAATGCACCGAACATCAAATCCCTTCCGAACACTTCCCTGAGTTGAGGCAGCGCTACCCCTTCATTGGGTAAATCGATCTGCGGATTGAAATAGAGTTCGGTCAATTTTAACCGAGGGTAATCGAACGCGATTTTCTTTAGGTTGGACATCTCGTCCTCCTTACTCCATCAAACGATGGCGGGTATACATGAAATGCGGCGAATGCATGGAGAGATGAATCAATTCGGTATGGGGATGGACTCTCGAAGTGAACGAATTTCCCCTCTTACCGATCGAAAGCGCATCGCCACCGACATAGAGACAGGAGATGTTGATGAACAGTTCATCCATCAACCGCTCTTCCAAAAACAAGTGCGTCATCATCGGGGACTCGACCAACAAACGCTTGATGCCCAGTTTATGCAGCATCCGCATCGCGATGTGGGGATCCGGCAGATGTCCGTGACCGCAAATCAGGGCGTACTTCTTCGAAGGGTCGACCGTGAATTCGTCAAACGCCACTTCGTCGGGACTGCCATACGGGCCGAGAACCACCATGTCCGGGAAATGTTCCTTGAGTCTGTCCAAGGCATTGAGAACGGTATAGAAGACGACCGGGATTTCGCCACAGGTGAACTCCTTGTGATCGAACGGGATGTCGGTGCCATCCAAGGTCGGGATGACGTTGATCGGAACCGGCGACAAACCTTTGGCGATCCGTGCGTCTTCCAGGGTTTGGTCATAGATGTGCCCCGTCGCCGTCGGTTCGCTGCGAAGCGTGTTGGCCCCGAAGAGTATCGCATCCGCACTGCTCCGCAACAGGTTCAATAGCCACCAGTCCGTCAGCGCCCCCGTCGGGTCATACTCATTCTTTGAAGCGATGAGCGGTCCTTCGGGTGCGTCAAGAAACGCGATCTTGCCATCGATCGATGTGACGACCGAGTTGTAGATGAAGGGGCGCAGGAGATCGTGCCCTTGAAACCGTAGCGGTTCCCCGAGGACTTTCCTGACCGAATCGCAATCGACGACGACGTCTCCGCTCTGATAGGCCGGATGGGCGAAGAGCGTCGTAAGCTTCATCTGGTCGTAAGGGAAACCCATCTTGGGTAGGTTCGAGGACATCATTTGTCACCCCCGCAAACCGGAAGATGGATCCCGGTGATCCATGCGGAGGCATCGCAACTCAGGAAGAGGACCGCTTCGACGATATCTTCCACGGTACCGATCCGTTTCATGGGATAAAACCCCGCATACAGATCAAGCAACTTCTGCGGGTCTTCCGATTCCCGGATCCGCTTTTGGATCATCGGCGTATCCACGATGCCGGGCATGACGGTATTGGCCCGCACCCGCGGCGCATAATCCAATGCGATGCATTCGGTCATCATGTTGACGGCCGCCTTCGACGCATTGTACGAGACCCTCTCGGGGATGGCTTTGACCGCCATGTTCGACGAGATGTTGACGATCGTCGAGGGTTGTTTCTTGAGTTCCCCGATGCTCGCCTTGCACATCGCGAACGTCCCATAGACATTGATTTCAAAGGTTTGGCGGAAGGTATCCAAACTCATGGTTTCAAGCGTCCCTTCACGTGTGATGCCGGCGGAATTCACCAGTCCGTCCAGCTTTCCAAACTTCTCGACGGTCGTTTCGACCGCTTTCATGCAATCTTGAAGATTCGTCACATCGCCGCTCACGTATACGAAAGAAGGATGCGTGACTTCGCAACGGGTTTCAAGAGAGAACCCTACGACCTTCGCCCCCTCGGACAAGAAACGTTCGACGATGGCTTTGCCCATCCCGGAAGCTGCGCCGGAGACAAGGAATACGCGATCGTTGAGACTAGGCATGCTGATTCTCCTTCATCGTGTTTTCTTCCACGTTTAGATAATTCACGGACTGATAGAGATATTTGTAGAACTTCCCTTCCTGTTTGTCCGCATACCATTGATTGAGTCGCTTGGCGGCCATCTCGCATCTTGTCAATGCTTGACGGTTCTGTCTCGCCGGTAGGACGTCCGTCTTGCTGGCGTAAATGAAATCGATGATCCCGGCATCGAGATGGGAGAAGACGAATTCGACCGTCGTTTCGACCGATTTGGCCATCGAATGCCATTTCGACCCCGTCGTCATGATGAATACGCCCGCTTTTTCCCAATTCGACACCGTATCCTTTCGGAAAATCAGTCCGCAGGAAATCGTTTGCAGACGTGAGAAGAACGATAATAACGGTCCCGTGATCGTTCCGAACCACATCGGGGATGCGATGACATAGGCATCGGCGGCATGGATGCGATCCAGGATTCCCTGAAACCCGTCTTTGATCGAACATCCGGGTTTTCTGCGGCAATACCCGCAATCGACGCAAGGCTTGACATCGAGCGCGTCGAACACGTTGATGATTTCGACTTCACCCTCGACATGCCGAACGAATTCATCGACCAACGCCATGGTATGCCCTTTGCGATTGGGCGACCCGACAAAAACGATCACCTTCATCTCAATCCGCCTTCACAGTCATTCTGACTTTATACAACCCGTGGTTGTTTTCCTTGTGGATCCTTCGAACGATACGAAACGGACTTCCGAACGTCGCGATGAACCGTTGGTCGATTTCCTTCAATTTATCAAGAGGGATCGATTTCCAGTCTTCCATGGTTTTCCAAATCAGCAAGGTGTGGACTTCACCCGGTACGTTGGCGTTGACCCAAACCTCTTTGGACAGAAACCCCGCATAGCGTGAGAGTTCCTCCGTCCAGATGGCTTCATCCAAACGGATGAACTCTTCGACTTTCGTCGGATCCTCGAGTTGGAACACAAGGTGTTCGATGGGATAGTTGACATTCTCCAGAATCGTTTGCAACATAATGATTCTCCTTTCATAAAGAAGAGTAGCCAGGGACGGATCTCTTGGCTACTCCACATGATTATTGACTTAATCGGGACGCTTTGATCGCCTTGAAGGTTTCCGCCAAAATCGGAACAGCCGCCATCATACCGTAGTCTTCTTTATTGATCACCAGAACCGGTATTCTCAGACCCTTCTCCGCGACGACTCTTTCCACGTCCTGTTTGATCATCGACACTTGCGGACCAAGAAGCACACAGTCGCATCCCTCGAGTTGCTGGACATATTCTTCTTTGCCCCAAGCATCGATCTGAATGCCTTTGTCTCTGAATTTCTCCGAATCCTGAATGACTTTACGCATATTGTTGACGAGGATGCTTGTGGACAATCCTCCATAACAGACGAGCATGATTTTCATGAGCATTCCTTTCTTGACGAAGGGGTCGCCAGAGAGTGTGGCGACCCTTCTTTCAATGACTAGATATCGAGATCGAGATCGTCCAAGGAACCCTGTTTGTTTTCAGCGGCAGCCTTTTCTTGCTCGATCGCACGTTTTTCAACGATTCTAAAGAACGGAAGATAGACGAGAACGCCAGCCAAGAGAATCGCGGCTGCGACAAGGATGAAACGGAAGTCGGTCGTTGCAACGACCCCGCCGATGGGAATCGGGGTATAGGGCGAAACCAAGACGAACGGATTCATGAAGCCGAGCTTAATCGAGTACCACCCGATGATCGCAGCGACTTGTGCCGATAGCACCCAAGGAATCAGCATGACAGGATTGTAGACGATGGGGAGTCCGAATACGATCGGTTCTCCGATCCCGAAGAAGGAAGGGATGAAATTGAGTCGTCCGATGGCTTTGAAACGTTTGGACTTGGATAGAAGCATGAGGATCATGATCGATCCGCAAAGTCCCGATCCGGTTAACCCCGCCAGATTCCACATGAAGTCCGGCGTGAAGATGAACATGTCTTTCATGGCTTTACCGGCTTGCAACATGGCGGCGTTGGCATCGGCGTTCTGGAAGGCGACACCGATCCAAATCGGAGCCATGACGGCATAACCGTGGATACCAAACCACCAGAGAAGCTGAACGAAGAGGAGGATCAATAGAATTCCAGGCAAGGTGTTGACGGAAGCCGTCAGCGGGGAGAACAACACTTCAACCAACTTGACGATCGGCGTGCCGGAGACGGTTTCGATCCCGTACTTCAGCAGAGCGACAATCAGGATGGAGAATAGAATCGGCCACAGATTTTCAAAAGAGCGTTTGATCGGTGTCGGAACCCCGGCACCCAAGTCGATCGTGAAGTGAAGTTTGTTCACGAAGATATGCATGATTTCAACCGTCAACAATGCGACGACCAAGGCGGTGAAGATGCCGGTACCGCCGAAATAAGACAAGTCTTGGCCGCCGGTTTCAGTCGTCAGCGTTGCGACAAGCGCGAAAGCCATGACCGAAGCGACGATACCGCCGATATCCCAGACTTTGCGTTCTTTCGCATAGTAGTAACCGATGAACGCGGCGACAAATAAGGCCATCAAACCAAACGATGCGAAGTAGATCGGATTGGTGACTTTGGCGATCGCACTGCAGACATCGACGAACCATTTCGGCATATTCGGGATCGAAGGCAACTGCCAGAATAGAATCGGGATGGAGCCGACAAGCGTCACCGGAATAAGTGTCATCATTCCACGACGTACCGCGGCCATTTGGGGGTTGGCTTCCAATTTCGCTGCAAACGGAAGCAATAATTTCTTCAACAACTCTTCAAAGTTCTTCATGACTTTCCTCCTAGAATAGAGTCCCCTTATGAACTTGATTCTGTCTATATCATAGTGAGTATCGACATTCGCCACAAATAAGCGTTTTCCTAATCGGTTAGGAAATGCGATTCTCTTCTTTAAGCTTCTTACCCTCCAATGATACCATAAATAAAAGGACCGCCAAGATTCGGCGGTCCGATGCAATTCGATTCACTCTATTCCAAACTATCCGACTCAAATCAGTAACTCGATACGAACAGATATCCATTCCATTCGAATCCAATCCCGACGAAGATCTTCATTCGGTATTCTCTTCTATTCTCATCTCTTCCAATCCATTCTATTCCATTCTCTTCGATGCGAAGCTAAGAAATCTTAACCGATCGAAGCACTACAACTACACCCATAATATAGCACAAACGGGGGGTAGAGTCAATCGAGGCACGTCGGTCGATCGGTGATGCCGATGAAATGTGAATCGACCCTGGCTAGTAAATGACGGACTCATCCGACGTTTCAAGGGATGCTTGGTTATTGATCGAACGGTAGAGGATGAAGGTGAACGCCATCGTCAACACCGTCGAACCGGTGGCGACCACGCTGCTCAGCAAGGCGCCGACAAGCGGGATTCCGCTGAATCCGCCGGCGATGCTCGAAAGGATGTTGGTGAGGATCTGGATCAACAACGTGACGCCGACCACCGTCCAGAAACAACGTTTGACGGAAGCGAAGGATTTCTTGATCGCATTCATCACGGTCAGATCGTCCAACACCATCGCGGCGAACCAGAAAGTGAAGAAAACCGCGCCGACCGCAAGGACAAGGATCAAAAGGAGAAGCAATCCGATCAGAGCGAAAAGATTGAGGGTGTCGCCGCTAAAGGTGACCATGAAGGTGACGATGACATAGATGACCGAAACCAATCCGACCGCCAAACCAAGCAAAATCCCGCCGAAGATCAACTTAAGATACTTTACGATGTTTTCACTTAGCGCCGTGGTGAAGTCGTTGAACGTGATGTTTTCCCCCATCAAGCCCAACTTGATCAATCCGGCCGTCATCGGGAACGCCGCAAGATTCAAGATCGTCGCGAACATCCCTCCCGAATTCGTACCGGTTTTGGCGCTTGTGATCAATGCCTGTAAGGCTTCCGTATTGGCAACATAGTACTCCCGGTTCAGACTGAACTCCTGCCAGACTTCGCGCAGGTTCCCCGCGGTCGGTCGAATCAATAACGCCGGGATGAACGTCGCTACGAAGACCGGTACCAAAACGATCCAATGCTTAACGAGAAAATCGAATGCCGCCTTAAGATATTTCATTGTTTTTTTCCTTACCTTTTCTAGGTAAGTCCCCTTTCATTTCTTCCTTTTGTCTTTCCCCGACAAAGTTCAGAATCTACTGACTGCCGAATCGCTGCTTGTACTCTTCCAGAATTTTGACGCTCGAGGATGAACCGATGCGCTCTGCCCCCGCTTCGACCATCGCCATGAACGTATCCAGATCACGGATCCCGCCGGCGGCCTTGACGCTCACATCATCGCCGACCGTTTGCTTCATCAACTTCACATCATCGACGGTCGCTCCGCTTTGGGCGAATCCGGTCGAGGTCTTGATGAAGTCGGGTTTGACCTTCTTTGCGATTTCCGCACAACGCACGATTTCTTCCTTGGTCAGATAGGCATTCTCGAAAATGACCTTGACAAGGGTACCGTGCTTGCGGCACGCGTGGACGATCCGCACCATCTCTTCTTCGATGTAGACGAAATTGCCCGCCTTCACTTCCCCGATGTTGAGGACGTAGTCGATTTCATCCGCGCCGTTCTTGATCGCATCCAAGGTTTCGAACACCTTGGATTCGACGGTGGTTTGACCCAATGGAAACCCGATGGCCGCCCCGACATGCACATCCGTATCCTTAAGGAACTCGTGGCAGAATTTCACCGGATAGGAATTGATCGCGATCATCGCGAAATGATGGGTTTTGCATTCTTCCGCGATCTTCAGGATCTCTTCCTTCGTCGCGAACGGCTTAAGGATGGTATGGTCGAAATAACGGTTGATCGGCTGCTTTAGGATGGACATGGCTACCTCCTTGAATCTATCTCCATTGTATCGCAAAATCTTGCGTTCGGGGAAAGGAATCAACGATTCCGCCTCCGTTTTTAGGCAGATGGATCGCACGGCGCGAGAATCAAAGCGTGACTTCCTCTCGTTGATGAAAGCGGACGAACCCTCCGTCACGATGTAAATGAAATGAAATTGGCTTGCCAAACATATCATACACGTTTACATTGATTTACATGCTTGTTTCAAGTACAATAAGAGATATTTTAATCCGTACTTTTCGGAAGAAAGCGAGTGCGATATGGGCAAATCCTTAGCGTATAAAATCATTGAGAACAATCTGTTGCGGGGCGAGGTGGTCCCGGGACAGGAAGTTGCGGTGCGCGTGAACCAGACCTTGACCCAGGATTCCACCGGTACCATGGTTTATCTGCAATTGTTGGCGATGGATCCCAAGGAAATCAAAACGGATCTTTCCGTCGCCTACATCGACCATAACATGCTTCAGGCGGGTTTCGAGAACGCCGACGACCATGAGTTCATCAAAAGCGTCGCCGCCCGTTACGGCATCGTCTACAGTAAACCGGGAGGCGGCATCTGCCATCAGGTCCAACTCGAACGTTTCGCCAAACCCGGTGCGATTCTGATCGGATCGGACAGCCATACGCCGACCTGCGGCGGGCTAGGATCGCTTGCGATCGGAGCCGGCGGTTTGGACGTGGCGGTCGGAATGGCGAAAGGCTTGTATTTTTTGACCGTACCGAAAGTCTGCAAAGTGAACCTTGTCGGAAAACCCGCACCCTTTTTAAACGGAAAAGACATCATTCTCAAGGTTCTGCAAGCGCGCTCCGTCAAAGGCGGCATCGGCTTCATCCTGGAATACGGCGGCGAAGCGTTGAAATACCTCAGCGTCACCGACCGTGCGACCATCTGCAACATGGGCGCCGAACTCGGCGCGACGACGTCGATCTTCCCCAGCGATGAAAACACCTTGGTCTACTTAACCAAACAAAGCCGCGCCCAGGATTATACTCCGATGAGTGCGGATGAAGATGCGATTTATGATGAAACCTTAACGATCGATCTCAGTCAGGTTTATCCGATGGTCGCCAAGCCGCATTCCCCCGACAACGTGGTGGAAGTGAGCGAAGTCGTCGGCATCAAGGTCGACCAAGTGGCGATCGGGAGTTGTACGAACTCTTCCTATGCGGATATGATGAAGGTCGCGTCGATCCTTAAGGGCAAGCAGGTCCATCCGGACGTAAGCTTGGTCATTTCCCCGGGATCCGCGAACATCCTGAGACTCTTGAGCGAAAACGGGGCGTTGACGACGATGATCAACGCGGGAGCCCGTATCTTGGAATCGGGGTGCGGACCCTGCATCGGCATGGGGCAAGCCCCGAAATCCGGTGCCGTTTCTTTACGTAGTTTCAACCGGAACTTCAAAGGGCGCTCCGGCACAGCCGACGCGCAAGTCTACCTCGCTTCCCCCGAAACCTGCGCCTACAGCGCCGTCACCGGCGTGATCAGCGATCCGACGAAACTGACCGAAAACCTCAGCGTCATCGAACCGATCACCTATGGGTCCATCGAAAGCTACTTCGTGTACCCGGATCCGGCCAAGCTCCACTGCGACGCCATGATGGGTCCCAACATCCATCCTTTCCCCTTGGCGAAAAAGGTCGAAGGGCCCCTCACCAAGACCGTCCTCCTCAAAGTCCCCAACAACATCACGACCGACGACATCGTCCCCTCGCATGCGCGTCTGCTTCCCTACCGTTCCAACATCCCCTACCTGGCGAAACATTGTTTCACCACCGTGACGGAATCCTTCCACGACGATGCGAAACGGATGGACGGCGGATTCATCGTCGCCGGCGAAAACTACGGACAAGGGTCGTCGCGCGAACACGCCGCCCTGGTCCCCTTGTATCTTGGCGTACGCGCCGTCATCGCGAAGAATTTCGCACGCATCCATCGCGCCAACCTGATCAACACGGGGATTCTCCCCTTATCGTTCAAGAACCCGCTCGACTATGACACCGTCGACCAACACGACGTCCTGGTACTGGACGACGTGGCGCGCTCGATCCAGGAAGACCGTGCGATCCAGATCAAGAACACGACGAAGGACACGGTGTTCGAAGTGACCTTCAACGGATCCGACCGTGAAAAGGAAGTCCTGTTGGGCGGCGGTTACCTCAACTATGTCATGGCGCTGGATCTGGGAGGCAACCATGACTAGGGTCACCTTGATCCCGGGGGACGGCATCGGTCCCGAAGTCACCGATGTCATGAAGGACGTGGTCGCCGCGACCGGAGTGAAGATCGACTGGGAAGTGCAGGAAGCCGGCATGCATGTTTTCGAGAGCGTCGGGGAATTGGTCCCCGCTTCCGTCTATGAAAGCATCGAACGCAACCGCATCGCGCTCAAAGGTCCGATCACCACGCCCATCGGCAAAGGGTTCCGCAGCATCAACGTCGCCCTACGGAAGAAATACGACCTCTTCGCCTGCGTCCGTCCGGTCAAATCGGTCGGCATCGTATCCTCGAAGTTTTCAAACGTCGATCTGACGATTTTCCGCGAGAACACGGAAGATTTATACATGGGCTTGGAAGAGGAAGTCTCGCCCGATGAAATGCGCAGCATCAAGGTGATCACGCGTTCCAACAGCCGGCGTATCTGCGTCGCGGCCTTCGACTATGCGCAATTACATCATAAAAGCAAGGTGACGGTCGTCACCAAGGCGAACATCATGAAACTCAGCGACGGCTTGTTTTTGGACGTGGCGCGCGATGTCGCCAAAGACTATCCGACGATCAAACTGCAGGAAATCCTGGTCGACAACATGTGCATGCAGCTGGTGGTCAAACCGGAGACCTTCGAAGTCATCGTCACCGAGAACCTCTACGGGGACATCCTGTCCGACCTGTGCGCCGGTCTGGTGGGCGGCCTGGGCTTTGTCCCGGGGGCCAACCTCGGGAAAGACATGGCGATCTTCGAGGCGGTCCACGGATCCGCCCCCGACATCGCGGGGAAAGGCATCGCCAACCCGACCGCCTTGATCCTCACGTCCGCCATGATGCTGCGTCATCTGGGCCATACGGAGGAAGCGGGTTGGATCGAAAGCGCCGTCGATACGGTCTATCGCGACCGTGAAAACTTCACCGTCGATCTGGGCGGAAGTCTGGGCAGTACGGCGATCGGGTTGAAAATCATCCAGACGGTGGATGAATTGAAAGGAAACGCATATGGTCAAAAAACTGTCGGATGAAAAGATCCATGCGTTGGCTCAACGCATCAAGGAAAACGGGCGCATCGACCCCGAACTCTATGAATTCCATAACGTAAAACGCGGTCTGCGCAATGCCAACGGAACCGGGGTGTTGGTCGGCATCACGAAAGTCGGCGCCGTCATCGGGTATGAAAAGATCGACGGCCTGAAAGTGCCCTGCGAAGGACGACTCTATTATCGCGGAATCAACCTGTTCGACATCGTGAACGGGTTCCAATCCGAGAAACGGACGGGTTTCGAAGAAACCGTCTATCTTCTCTTGTTCGGTGCTTTACCCAACGAAACCGAATTGGAAGACTTCAGGATGATGTTGGAAGAATGCCGGACCTTGCCACGAGGATACAAAGAAGACGTCATCCTCAAAATCCCCGCCCCCAACATCATGAACAAGCTTCAACGCACGGTCTTGACCCTGTATTCCTACGACAAGAACCCCGACGACATTTCCGTCGACAACGTCCTGCGTCAGTCGATCGACCTGATCGCCAAACTCCCCCTCATGGCCGCCTACAGCTACGCCTCCAAGCGCCATTACTTCGACCATGAGTCGCTTGTCATCCATACCCCCAAACCCGGCGTCGGTACCGCGGAGAACTTCCTCTACCTGATCCGCCCCGACGGGAAATACACGCAGAAGGAAGTGGAACTGCTGGACCTCTTGATGGTCTTGATGGCGGAACACGGCGGGGGGAACAACTCTTCCTTCGCGACCCACGTGGTTTCATCGACCGGTACGGATACCTATTCCGCCATCGCCACGGCGATCGGGTCGCTGAAAGGTCCCAAACACGGCGGGGCCAACCGGGTCGTCGCCGAAATGGTCGACGACATCCGCAAGAACGTCGCGGATTACGGCGATGAAGAACAGTTAAGAAACTATCTGAAGCAGATCCTGGCGAAGAAGACCTTCGATAAGAAAGGTCTGATCTATGGGTTGGGCCATGCGGTCTACACCTTATCCGACCCGCGTGCGATCATCTTGAAAGACAAGGCGAAAGAACTCGCCGAAGTCACGGGGACTCAGAAAGAATTCACCCTCATCGCCGACATCGAGAGGATCGGTTGCGAACTTCTCAACGCCAAGGTCAAGAGCGACAACAAGATGGCGGCCAACGTGGATTTGTATGCGGGGTTCGTCTTGGATACCTTGGGGATCCCGGAAGAACTCTATACCCCGCTCTTCGCGATTTCGCGCATCGCGGGATGGTCGGCCCATCGACTTGAACAGATTTTGGACGAGAAGATCATGCGTCCCGCCTATGTCACCTTGGGTGATGAAACACCGTATATCCCACTCCATGAAAGATAGAAACGACCGGGTCAATCCCCGGTCGTTTTAATGAATTCTTCGATTCGGTCGAACGCGATCTTCAGTTTCTGAAGATCGACGGTCACGGCGATCCGCACGAACCCTTCCCCCGCTTCCCCGAACACGTTGCCTGGTAGCACCAGCACTTTCTTTTCCGCAAGAAGCCGTGCAGCGAAGGCTTCGCTGCCGAGTTTGGTTTTACGGATGTCGACGAAGAGATAGATCCCGCCTTTCGGGCGTAATACGTCTAATGTGCCCGTCGCGACGATCCGCCGATAGCCATAGACCATCCGTTCTTCAAACGCCGCCACAAGCGACGGTTGGAGCGCATGGCGCTGACGCAATGCGGAGAGCGCGGCCCGTTGGGAAACCGAGGGGGCCGAGAAGCAGATCGACTCGTTGATGTGAACCATGGTCGCGATGACATATTCCGGCGCGATCGCATATCCGATCCGCCATCCCGTCATCGCATAGGATTTCGAGAAGCTCCCGAAGACGATGCTGCGGTCTTTCAGATCGGCGATTTCAAGGACGGAAACATGTTTCTGCCCAAACGAAATCGCTTCATAGACTTCATCCGACAAGACAATCAAGGAGTGTTTCTGTGCGATCTTCCCGAGTCGTTCAAGCGTCTCGCGGCCATAGACCGCACCCGTCGGATTGTTTGGGCTATTGATCAAGATCGCTTTCGTACGTGAAGTGATCTTCTTTTCCAAAGCATCCAAATCCAGTTGAAACCCCTCTTCGAAGCTTGTTTCAAGCGGGACGAACTTCCCTCCCGCCATCGTGACTTGATCAGAGTACGGGACGAAATACGGATCCGGGACGATCACTTCGTCCCCTTCATCCAGGATCGCGCTCATCGCCACATACATGGCATGGCACGCCCCGACGGTCACCATGATTTCATCCTGTTCGACGTGAGCCTGGTATTCTTCCTTCAAGAACCCTCGGATCGCCGTCACCAACTGCGGATCCCCCGAAGGCTTGGTGTATTTGGTATGCCCTTCGCCGGCCTGGACGAACGCCTCGTCGATGATTTCCTGCGGGGTGACGAAGTCCGGATCCCCGATGCTCAGGTTGATCAACTCCGGATCTCCGATCTTCTTGGCCGCACTCCCCAAGGCATTGGTCGTTTGGTGGCGATAGGTTTCGGCTAAAAAACGATTTCTCATGCTTCCTCCCCCGTCAATTCAGGCAGGGTGCTTCCCGCGCTGGGCATGACATAGACATGGTACGCCCCGTCATAGCGTTGATGAACCACATGCAAGGCTTCGTCCAAGGAATCGTAGACATCGATCCCGACACGCTTCATCACGTCCTTATCCAGCGATGAAACCAGGTGGATCTTGTATTCCTCCGCCCAGACGCAAGTCATGTAGGCGAAGAACTTCGCGATCGTATAGTGTTCCTTCACATGCGCTTCGCGCTGTGCGTTGGTTTCGAAATCATGGTAGATGGCTTCCATTTCCGGATGCCCCAAGCCTTCGTTGCATTCCGCCAGAAGCAGGATGTCCCCGCCCAGTTTACAGGCATGGATCGCGTTGACCAACGATTTGGTGGCTTGGTAGAAGTTGATGTCTTTGGGGTAACCGCCGCACGACGCGACGACCACTTCGGCCTTATAGGGAATCCGGCTTAAGTCGATCGACCGTAGAAACTCGCATCCGGCTTGATGGGCCGTGATGTAGTTCCCCGCGACCGCATGCATGATGTTGCCGTTCTCATCGACCAAGACATTCAGTAAAAAGGAAGGGTTCACAAACGCGACGGCTTCCATCAGGTCTTCATGGAACGGATTCCCGTCGGTCAAATTGCTTCGGACATCGGGATTGGCCCCGTTGCCGTTTGGATTCAAGGAATGGGCATGGTTCTGCATGACCGTCTTGTATCCCGCGATCCCCGGCACGATGCCTTTACGACCGCCGCCGAATCCGGCCAGGTCATGGAACACGATCCCCCCGCTTACGATGATGTGGTCGTAGGACAACGCGAGTTTATTGATGAAGACCTCGGTCTTTCTTGAAGTCGTCCCCACATAGGTCAGATTACCGTCGTCGCGGCTATCGTGGTCGACGATCTTGATGCGACGATACAGTTCATCCCCGATCAGTTCCCGGTGTTCCGCCTCGCTTTGTTTGCGATGCGTCCCCACGCCGCTGATGAAAATCATCTGGTCGTCCTGTACCCCGCATTTCTTGAGTTCCTCGACCAACACGCCAAGATAAAGACTCGGCTTCTGCCAAGCCCGGGTGACATCGGGGATGACGATCGCGACCGTATCGCCCGCTTTCAGGAGTTCATCGAGACGAAGCGAATCGATCGGATTGATTATAGCTTTCCGTACGATTTCGGTTTCGCTATGGTCTGAAACGACCGGCTTGGATGTGATCACCGAGACATGGCTCGCATCGATCCGGATCGGATAGTCGGTTTGACCGCATTTTAGGTTTAGAATTGACATAGGGGACCTCCACTATAGTTTAATTATATCCTACTTTCTTAAAGTTACGAAATTCAAAGGGGAGAATATGAAAAAAACCTGGATTCAGGGTCGTGACTCCAGGTCTTATTTTACTTTCGTTGACCTTCGTCGAAGGATACGAAGATCGCATCGTGGACCGCGTTGCGTATGCCTTTGATGGCATCGTTGTCCCGTTTGGGATGGACGCGGTTGGTCAAGAGCACGATGGCGATCCGACGCTTGAAATCCAAACAAAGCGAAGTCCCGGAAAACCCGGTATGAAAGAGCGTCAGATCGCTGGCATGGTCGCCGAAATGGCTGACGCCATGGTCGCTGAACTGCCATCCCAAGGTACGACGAAGGTTGAGTCCGTCGGTATAGGATGAAAGCAAGCGTCCGTGGGTTTGCGGATTCAGGATGGGGGCTCCGCCTAGAAGAAGACATCGGGCGAAGTTCATCAGGTCGTGTGCGTTGGAAAACAAACCCGCATTTCCGCTCACCCCGTCCATGCGGAACGCTTTCCCGTCATGGACTTCCCCTTGGATCAGTCCCCGATCGAGGGTAAGTTCGGTTGGCGCACAGCGTGACGCCAAGCCTTTTTTCATCGGAGTGAAGCACGTATCCGACATGTTTAGCGGAATCAAGATTTTGTTTGTGACCGCGTCTTCCAGATTCCCATAGATTTTTTCTAAAATGAACCCGAGTAGAATGTAGCCGAAATCGGTGTATTCCACAAACGATCCCGGAACGAAGTCCAAGTCTTTCTCAAGGATGAATGCCAACATCTCCTTTGGATTTCGGACGCTCCGATAGTTTTTATCATCGGCACATAAACCCGAAGTATGGGTTAGAAGATGCTTGATTGTGACCTCGTGGTGTCTGAATCCAACCAGATAGAGATTGACGCGATCTTCAAGGTGAAGCTTGCCTTCCTGAAGGGCGATCAAGGCCAAGGTCGTGGTCGACACGACTTTGGTGAGGCTCGCCAGATCATACAAGGTTTGCGAGTTTACCAAGGAAGTCTCGTCGAAGACATTCGTTTTCCCGACATTGAATTCCTCGATGATCCCGTCATGAAAAACCGAAAGTTGGGCTCCGGGGATCTTTCCTTCATCGACGGCTTGCTTGAGGATTTCCTTCACGGGGTTCATTGAAAAAAACCCGTGGTTGGACGGGTTAGTCTTCATCATCCGACATCGATGCCAACATGGTGCGGATATCCAGGATGCCCTGTCTTCCGGTTTCCATGAGGTAGGGGATTTCCGCCCCTTCTTCCAAAAGCGCGGTCAGGATCATCGGGAAGTTCATCCCGGAAATCAACGTTTTCTTAGGGTCGTTCATGTAGCGGGTGATCGCGGTGTTGCCCGGGGAACCGCCGTAGAGATCCGTGAAGATGACCACGTCGTCGTACGCGGCGAGCGCGGGTTCAAGCGCCGCCAGCTTCTCGCCGAAGGATTCGGGGGAATCGTCGAAGTTGAGGGAAGCCGCGAAGAGATTGTCGTGTTCGCCGGCGATCATCTGGACCGATTCTTTCATGGACGGTGCCAAGGGACCGTGGCTGATTAAGAGGAATGCGCGCATAAGGGAGTCTCCTTTAGTGGGTTAATTGGTAGAGCGTGTCGAACAACAATTGTTTGCTTTTTGCGGATAAGGTATCCGAAAACAGTTCATAGGTCAAGCGTACCGGACGAAGACCGGTGACATAGGGGCGATAGCCTTGGGTATAACAGATCAGGGACGCTTTCCCTTCGGGAAGGGCTTCGATGTATTCGGAGAACAGCTCGTTCTGGGCGAAGACCTGGGTATAGCCCGGGAAACGCAGACGCTGGATCTTCATCGTTTTGGGCAGAAGATTCTCGTTCGCCCGTAAGCGTTCCAATACTTTGCGACCGTATTCGATGGTTTCAAGTTCGCGCGGCGTCAGCGCTTCGCCTTGGCTTCGCGTTTCGGGATCGATGAACTCGTGTTCCAAAGGGATTTCGGTTTCATCGAACATGAAATCAAACGGCGAACGTTCGACTTCCTCCTTCAACATGGCTTCGACTTCATCATGGAGGATGGACGCGAGGCGTCGGACTTCGTCGTGGGATTGTTCTTTTCGGACGAAGCGGGTGCTGACGTCGCCGTCCGCACCTTGCATGAAGGTGAAGAACTCGCCGGGGCAGCTCACTGAACAAAGTTTCAGAAACATGCCCGGATACTCGGCGCTGAAGAACGGGGTGAAGCCGTTCATGATCGTCGGATGGACGTTGTGGATGACGAAGGTGGCGATGCGATGGTTCTCCGCATGGAGGGAGAAGGTTTCAAGCAGGACAAACGCGTCGTGACCGGAAATCCGGCTGTTCCCGATGCCCTTGAACGGGCGACGGCGGTAGGCATAGGTGATTTCGCCGACATCGTGGGGATGGACGGTCTCCAAGGCCAAACGGAACGCGTCGATCAGTTGGGCGCCATAGACTTCATCTTTGGGATCGCCGCCGAAATGCGTGTGGGTGCAGGAAACCAAGGTCGCCGTGTCCTCGCCGAATTTTTCTTTGGCGATCCGCTTAAACGTATCGGATTGCGCCTCGGAAATCCCGATGTTGTCGAGGGAGGCATAGATGAGGTGTTTGCCCTGGTTTTTGATCAGCGCCAAGCGAAGATAAAGGTCGTCGTGGACATCCAGGATCGGTTGGACTTGCTGGATGAATCCGCACTGTTTAACGGGTTGAATCGGGTTGATGTTGACTTTCAGACTTCCGAATTCCATAAGTGCTCCCCCTTTGGCTAGATGCGGTTGAGGCGGTCGGCGTATTGCGCAAGGTACTTGTCGTTGAATTCCGCGCCGCCGTCGATGTTCTGGCTCATGTAGACGGGTGGGACGAAGCCTTTGGAAACCATGATCTGGATGCTTTCCAACACCGCCGCGTTCAGCATGACAGCCGCGGAGACGGATGAGGTACCGCAGACTTTGACCGGTAATCCCGGGACGTCGATCGAAGAATCGCCTTTGACGACGCGGTTGTCGAGGACGACATCCCCGAACTCCCACAGATTCTTCCCGGAGCTATGTTTCGATGTCAATTCCTTGGAAGGTGCCAACGAGGTGACGACGATGATCTTGGCACCGACTTCCTTGCATTTGAGCGCGATTTCGATCGGCAAGGGATTGCGACCGGAATTCGAGATCAACACCACGACGTCTTCTTGACGGATGTCACAGCGTTTCAGAAACAAGGCGCCGACGCCTTCGATGGTTTCATATAAGCCGCCTGCGGGTTCCTTGATGGCTTTGGAAGGGATCAGACCCCCTGCCCTGCCCGTGATTTCGATCGCACCGGCGAACGAATGCCCGCTGCCGAAGGCTTGCAGGATCCCGCCCTTCATGATGCTTTCGGCAATCAACTCCCCGGCAAGACGGATGTTTTCGGATTGGGTCGCTTCGACTTCCTTCAATAACGCTTCGATGACTGTGAAATAGGCGTTGCGCATCGTTTTTTCCTCCTTCAGGAAAAGAAACGGACTCCGAAAGCAGAATGCCTGCCCATCGGAGTCCGCTGTGAACACGATTATTTGAAGATTAAGAACTTGGTGTAGGCACCGACGATCGCGATCAGAATGACAACGAGGATCAGCTTGTTGGAATTCATGGACTTTTTGCCCAATAGCCAGTAGCAGAGACCGACCAATGCGGCGGCTCCGAGTTTCGGCATGATCTTGTCGGCCAAGACTTGGAAATCGAAGGTGTTCGCGGCGACTTTCGCGGCACCGAACTGTACGTTGACCATCGTGGCAACCATGCCGCCGACAACCATGACGCCCAATGCGGATGCGGCTTCGGTCAAGGCTTTGAGTTGGTGCGCCATCGTGGTGACCAGCTTGATGCCTTGGCTATAGCCGAGGTCGAACATTTTCGGACGAAGCAGGAACAAGACGAACAAGTTCCACAAGGTCCATAATCCGATACCGAAGAAGTTTCCTTCGGCGGCGGTGGAGACGGCGATCGAACCGAAGACGGTTCCGCCGATCATTCCGAAGATCGTATCCCCGATGCCGGCGAACGGTCCCATCAAGGAGGTCTTGACGGCGGTCGCGGTATCGATGGCGTTTTCGCCGCCCGCTTCTTCGATCGCGATGTTCATCCCGACGATGATATCACCCATCGCAGGTTGCGTATTGAAGAATTGGCTGTGCGAATACAAAGCATGTTTCATGGCTTCAGGTTTGTCGGCGTATAATTTCTTCATGACCGGAAGCATGGTGGTCAAGTAGCCCAAACCTTGCATACGTTCGTAGTTCCATCCGATTTGGCTATGCCACATCCAACGGAAGTTCAATGCACGTAATTCTCTTTTGGTGAATGTGTTACTCATCGTACTCATCTCCTCCCGAAACAACGGCGACTTCTTCGGTGCGTTTCTTGAAAATCATAACCGCTGCTGCCAAACCGACCAGGGAGATCCCCAGGATAGGAATGGACAAGTAAGCTGCCAAGACGAACCCGATCAATAAGTATTGAACATTACGGGTGGTCGGCAAGTAACGAAGCAGGATGGTGAAACCGACGGCGGGGAGGATTCTGCCAGCAATCCTGAATCCATCGACCAACTGCGCGGGAATCGCCTTCGATAAACCTTCGACCAGTTCCGGACCGATCAAGAGGGCGAAGAAGACCGGGAGAGCTCTGGACATCGACCAAGGAATGGTACCTAGCCAGTTCATCAATTCGATTTTCTTGAAATCACCCTTCAAAGCGTAGGCGTCTGCACGGTGTTGGAACGCCGTGTTCGCGAAACGCGCCATAACGTCGAACTGGATCGTCAAGGCCGCGATCGGAACTCCGACCAACGTGATATACGTATCCGCGTTTTCCATTCCTCCGGCCAACGCAGTGACTAACATCGCCGCGGTCGTCCAGTTGGGAATCGAAGCTCCGCCATACGTACCGATACCTAAAGCGTAGGATTGGAGGGTACCGCCGACAACGAGGCCGAGGTTGACATCACCGACGACTAAACCGGTGAAAATACCCGTCTGGATAATTCCGTTCATACCGATGTTGAAGGACAGAGCATCCAACATGGCTACGCCGGACCAGACCGTTAACAATAAGACTTGCCAAAACTGTAGTTCCATAATTTTCCCCTTTCTTAGGATTTTATCGATAAGTCGGTTTCTTGCCTTGATCTCTGCTGGCTATTTGGAGATCAACGGCATGAAATCGATCTTGTCTTCATTGGGAACCATCTGCGCCGTGAACCGAACGCCAAACGCGTTCAACTTCTTGAAGTTCGCGACATCTTCGTCGTTCACGTTGACCGAACGCTTGACTTGTTTGGTGCCAAGGCCGCTGGACATGTTGCCGACATTCACTTCTTCGAAACGCCATCCCAGATCCCACATCCTCGTGCAGGTCTCCGGACCCTTCAATACGACGAAGATGCGGTCCCCGTCATATTTGTTGGCTTGTAGGTTCTCGACCGCCTTGTCGATGGACAAGATGGAAAGCTTGACGCCCGCCGGGCAGGCCATCTTCAACGCCATCTTCTGGACATCGTCGCGCGCCGCGCTATCGTCGATGACCATGATGCGCGTCGCTTTCAGGGTGTTGGTCCAGAACGCCGCGACTTGTCCGTGGATCAGACGTTCGTCGATTCGGATGTTTACGATTTCTTGCATGGATATTTCCTCCGTTTAGTTATACTGTAAGCCCTTTCTATTCCGATTTCAACTGTTTACGCAACAGTTCGTCGGAACTTTGGACTTTATCGAAATGCACTTTGAAGTCCGATTTGAAGAGATTGATGTAAAGCAGGTCGATGACCAGCATCTGCGACACCCGTACGGTCAAGAGGTTCAAACGCGTATCGGTCTCGAAGACGATCGTCGTCAGACAAGCGTCGGCCGCCTGTTGGAGATGGGATTTCGCCTTCCCCGTGATGGCCAGGATCGGTACGCCGTTGTGTTTCGCGACCGCCACCGCATCCAGGATTTCCTTGGTTTCGCCGGATTCCGACACCAGGATCAACAAGTCGTCTTTCTCCATCATCGAACATCCGACAAGGAAGGTATGCGTATCGCGGTAACTGGATGCAAGGAACCCGAGTTTCGTCAACTGGTTGCCGAGGTATTCGCAGAAGATCGACGAATTCCCGACCCCGAAGAGGACGATTTTGCGTGCCTTGCGGATCAGCGCGACGGCTTTGTCATAATATTCCGCCGGATTGTAGCGGTTGGTGATGTTGAGGACATCGTAATACTGCGCCAACATCCTGAGGTTGGTGTCTTCCGTGTTCTCGTCGGCGACCACTTCTTCTTCGAAAGGGATCTCGCGGGAGTATTCGGCGTTCAGGTCGACCAGGAATTCGCGGAAACTGGGATAACCCAGTTTCTGGGTGAAACGGATGACCGTGCTTTGCGCCACGTTGAGTTGTTCCGCCAAGAGCGACGACGTCAAGGTGCGCGGATCGGCATGCAGGTCCATAATAAAATCCGCGATCATCATTTCCGATTTCGATAAATATTGCATCATCGATTTGATCTTTGACTTAATCATGCGGACCTCGGAGGGATTTTTTCCCTTATGTTTCTATTATATAGAGCGTGGTTTAATTATGCAATAGTCTCTTTAATTTTTCGCATATTTTATTGATTACGAATTTTTTCCAGGAGTTTCGCCATTTCATGGATGAGGTTCTCGTCGACGTCGGTATCGTTTGGCGTCTGCGGACCCAGGACCACGAAATCGTCTTTACGCAATTCCCCGACGCTGAGGCTGACGGCTTTCTCATAGAAGTAGAGCGAGGTCCGATTGGCCACTTCACTCTCCACGACCCTTTTGTACGTCTTCAGCGACCCCTCGTAGGCACCGATCACCCGATCGGCCAAGTCTTCGTTTTGGATCTTGCATGCGACCTGCAGCGCACTTCCCTTCCCGACGCTGTCCAGATGGATCACGCGGGCTTTCTTCAGATTCTCCTCCAGCATCTTCTTGACCATGACATCCCCGTGATGGTTGAGGCATTGGTTGTCCGTCAGGATGAACGCGATGTTTGTTTTCTGGGGGTTGTTTTTGACATATTCGAGGATCGTAAACAAAGACGAGTTGTTTTTATTGAAGTTGTAGCGGTTCTTGAGTCCTTTGGGGTACTTGACGAAGGTGTAAAGCAGGGCGATGGTGAACAGCACCAGTGAAACCAAGGTCACCCACAGTTCGCTGACTTGGTTGATCAGCGTCAAGGACACCATGGCGACCAACAAGACGGCGATCTGGACGACGTTTTCGCTGAAGAGTTGCGGAAGAAGGTGGCGTGTTTCATAGAAAGGGTCGAATTCCCCGTGCGCGAAAAACATCCGGTTGGGTTGGTCGTAATGGGCGACGACCAAGGTGTGCGCATGGTCGACGTTGCCGATATGGATGTTGATGGCCTTGGAGAAGCGGACTTTATCCGCAATCCCTTTGACCGGGTAACCGTAGGGTTCGATTTCTTGTTTCAGCGTCGCCACAAGCAACGCCTTGCGTTTGTAGGTGTCCCTACGCCCCAAAAACACTCCGTATTTTGCGACCACGTCGCGAAAGTCATGTTGGCTCATCTTACACTCCCGCGGCGCTTACGCCGCTCACATAGGTATTGACGACGTTGAAATTTTCATCGAGGACCGTGATGTCGGCGTCATAGCCGACCGACAGTTTCCCTTTGTGTTTCTCAAGTCCGAGGTAGGTCGCCGGATTGATCGTCAGGCTGTTGACGGCGATGTCCCAAGGCAGTTCGATCGGTCCGATCAGATTGCGCATCAGATCGTTCATCTTGTTGGAACTTCCGGCCAGTCGTCCGTCTTCAAGATGCCCGCACCCTTTGTCGTCGATGGTGACGGTACGGTCGGGGAAATGATAGACCCCTTGCGGTAGTCCTTTGATGGCGACCGCATCGGTCACGGTGATCAACCTGTCTTTCCCTTTGCGCATCCCCAGCAAATTGGCGACATCGAAATGCACATGCACGCCATCCGCGATCAACTCGGCGTACATATCGTCGAAGCGCATCGCGGCCCCGGCTGCCCCGGGCTCACGATGGTGAAGTCCTTTCATCGCATTGAAGGTATGGGTGAAATCGTCCACGCCGATTTCACGGGCTTTCTTGCAGTCGTCGAAGGTCGCGGCGCTATGTCCGATCGCGACTTTGATGCCTTTTTCGATACAGAATTTACTCATGGCCAAGTCTTCGTCGCGCTCGATCGCGATTGCGATCATCTTGAGTTCGTCCTTGAACCGGTCATAGAAGGGCATGAAATTCTCGAGTTTGGGTTCAAGCAACCATTCGGGATTGTGCGCCCCCTTGAATTCTTTCGAAAGGAACGGACCCTCCATGTGGATACCCAGCATATGCGCCCCTTGCGGTTTGATTTCCTTGACCTGGCGATAGACATCCATCGAATCGAAGAGTTCCTGGACCGGTGCGGTCGAGGTCGTAAACAAGAAGGAAGTGACGCCTTCGTCGGGAAGGTCGTGGACCCAGCGCAACAAGCCCTCGACGCTCATGCGGTTGGCATTGGCGCCTTGATAGCCGTGGGAATGGATGTCGATGAAGCCGGGGAAAATCCGCGACTTCCCGTAGTCCACATCCGCTTTCGCACTGCCGTAGGGCATGATTTCCTTGATTTTCCCATCTTCGACCCATAAGGCGGCCGGTGAGAACCGCTCGTTGATCCAAACGTTTTCGCTTTGAATGACCACGATGACCTCCTTGGGTTAATACCCTTTTTCGATATATCTTTGTTCGAGGGTTTGGTTGTATTCTCGGTTCCCCTCGATGTTGACGCTACGGAGTACCCCCGGTTCGATGCCGCGTTTCATCAGGCATTCGATGATCTGCGCGTTGAGCGCCCACATGATGTAGGCGGCGGCCAATCCGGAAGCGGGGATGATTTTACTGGACAGCCCGTCCACAGCCATCATCGCATCCCCGTAAGGGGCGCAATTGTCGAGGACGAAATCGCTGACTTCGTAAAGAAGTTGCTTGCTTGCATGAAGCGAGGTCAGCTGGGAGGAAAAGACGACGGAGGTGAGACTCACGACGAAGATCCCCATTTTACGGGCTTCGATCGCCAGGTCGACCACGTTGATGGTTTTCCCCGAGACCGAACCGATGATCAGCACGTCGCCGGACTTCAAGTTGGAAAGTTGCAGGATGTATCGCGTGACGCCGGCCATGTTTTCTTCATGGCGGTAATCACGGCAATTCTTTTCACGGGAGTGGTCGTTGACTTGGATGTCGTAGGTGAAACGGCGCATCAGGACCAAACCGCCGACCCGGTTGTAGATTTCCGAATCGACGATGTGTCCGGTATCGAAAAGATAGACGTTGCCTCCGTTGGCAATCTTATCGGCGATGTGTTCACCGGCCTGATCGATCGCGGTCGTCTGCGTGTTTCGGATCGTCTCGAAGAGTTTCTCGGCTTCCGAAAAGAACCGTTCTTTCAGCATTATTTTTCCTTCCTTTTCTCGCGCGCTTCTTTCTGAGTGCGGACCATGTTCGCGCATCCCGGGGTCATCTTGCCTCTTTCGCCGCTATAAGTGGTGACATCGACGATGCGCAGGACGCCGCGTTTCCGCTCGAAATCCTTGACGCTCTTGTAGGGGATGTATTTGTTCCCCATGATGAAACCGGACTCGTTGTAATAGAGGCAGCGGTTGACCTGCGCCGCGAAGATATTGCCGCCAAACGAGCCGGTCAAGGCGATCGCGATGGCGACCGTGGATTCGTTCTGACGGTCGATAATGCCCAGGATGATCGAGAAAAGGATCATCGCCACTTGGATCGCCACCCAGATTTTCGCGTCGTTGAGACGTGTGAACGTCCGTCCGCTTTCCGCCTGCGCCTTCAAGAAATCCTTCAAACGCAGATACGGCACGGCATTCAAATATACAAAGCTGATCGCCAACGCGATCGAGAAGAGAATGATCCACATAAGGTGCTACCTTCCTTGTCTTTCCTCACTATTGTAACATAGCGCACTTCTTCACGTCTTTTTTTCCGTAAGTCCTCGTTGCCAACTTCGCCTTCTTACACTATACTGATGTCAGTAAGAAATCGAGGGATGAAGATGGAAACGTCGAAATATCTTGTCAACGCCGATCATAAACGAGGCGTCAAACCGTTGTTGAGGGTCAATCTGAGACCTTATCCGAACCTGATCTTCATGGGGGTGCTGGGACTGGTCCTGGTGGTCACGACCAAACCGGTCATGGTCGTCTTCGGGCTGATCATCCTGGCGACGATCGCCTTTTCGCTCTATCGCATCAAGGACCGCCTGGTCACCGAAATCTATGAAGACGGGGTGAGCGTCTTCGCTCCCCAGGACCAAAGCATCGTCCACCATCTTCCGTGGAACGAGATGAACGACTGGAAATTCAACCCGGGGGTCGCGATGGGGGAAGCCATCGAAGTCAACATGCTTAACGGCGAACACTTCGCGATCGAGAGTTTCAAGAGTTCGAAGATCGCGAAACTTTTCCACAAATACGCCAAGGAGAAAGAGATTCACGCGAAAGTATTCGGACTCACACGCAAATAGGCTAACCGCCTATTTTTTTTAGGAATACCCCGATTCCGTCGTTTTCATTGCTTTCCGTGATCGATTCGGCGACTTTCTTCACGCTTTCCATCCCGTTTCCCATGGCGACGGTATGGATGCATTCGCGATAAAGGGGCAGATCGTTCTCGCCGTCACCGAAAACCAGGACGTTTTCTTTTGGAATGTTTTCCATTTCCATGACATGGCGAAGGGCCAATCCCTTGTCCGCTTCCTTGGGGGTCAGCTCGATCCAGCGCTCGCTGGTGCGGGCGATCGAATAGCGTTCACCGAACTTTTCCATCAGGATCGGATAGAACGACTTGAGGGTTTCCGGTTCTTCCGCGACGCAGATTTTATAATAGAACGTGTCGATTTCTTCGGGGTCTTTCCCGAATCGGATGGACGTATAGTTGCGACGTTGGTCGACGACCAAGCCGAAAGTGCCGGCGCATAGGGGGACGTCCTTCGCCATCCCTTTTTCGTCGCGATAGGCTTCTTTGCGTTTGATCAGGGCATCGGGGATGAAATCGTAGATGCTCTGGTCTTTGACCGCCATGACTTCCATCCCGTAGGGCATGACGAACCCGATGATTTCACGGACTTCTTCCCGGCTTAAGGTGATCTTGCGTAGGACGTCCATCGTATCCGAACGGACGATTTCGACCCCGTTGACACCGATGTAATAGCCTTTATGGTCATCCATCCCCAAGAGGCTCCCGTGGCGTTGCAACACCTTGTGATGCCGACCGGAAGCCAACACGAAAACGACGCCCTTCCCTTGTTGCTTCAGCAACTCAAGACGCGTCAATTCCGAGATGGTCTGATCGTGTTTCAGCAGCGTACCGTCCATATCCATGACGATCATCTTTATCTCCATCGTGCCACCTCGCTTTTTCATACGGATATTTTATCATATCTTTTTCTATTATTATGCATAATTTATTGATTTTGAACGATTGATTCCCCATTACGACGTAAAAACACCGCGGTTTTCCTCGGTGTTTAGGGTTTCGATTTCTTCCACTCTTCAATGCTTAGCGTACGCACTTCCCCTTCAAGCGTGGATAGGCGTGAAACGGCGCGATAGCGGGTCTCGCAATCCAGTCCGGGCAGGACATAGAAGCGTCGCAGATCGCGGATGTCGCCGAGTCGGGACTGGACGGCCTTCACGGATTTGATGAACGATTCCGTCGAAGATCCATGGGTTTTCAATACGTTCAACGCATACGAATGCTTCTTTAAGCGGATCCGAAACGCATGGATAGCGTCGTCGTCGCGAAGATCCAACCCGGACCAGCGCTTCACGATCCGTTTGTTTTCTTCGCGAGTAGTTTGCTTTAATTTCTTGATGAACCCTTGAGGGGCTGAAATCCGGGTCGCGATGTGTAAGGATTCAAACCACAAAGCGCTCGCCGATTCGACCAATTCTTCAAGGACCGCATCGCGCAACATTGCGTTCTCGTCCAACAGACCTAACGTCGGCGAATCTTCGAACTTCGCGTAATAAGCCAGGCGCACATCGTTGTCGCGCAGCGGATTCCCGGACTTGGCGAGCAAGCGGCAACGGGTACGCAGCGGTTCGACCTCGTTCACCCCGAACGTAGATGCGATGGCAAGAAACGAACGATACGCCCGCAATGACAAACGGAAGCGGTGGAATTTCTCGGGATCGTCCGTCGCCGTGAAACAGTCGGCGCAAGCGAGTGCGCATTCTCGAACGCATCGTAAAAACTCAAGCGTGAAGGGATCCTCCAGCGAAGCGATATGGAAATCCGTCAAAAAGACGTGCTTGGGGTCGATCAGCAGCATCGTGCCGAAAAGCAGGCTCGTCCAGGAGGTGTGGGTATAAAGCATGATTTCTTTCGGATTCGACGTACGACGCAGAAAAACCGACGACGTACCGAAGGTGAGTTCGTACTCTTCGCCGTGGTTCTTCTGATTCCGGTTGGCGATCGAAATCAATCTACGATAGTTTTCGGAATCATGAAAAAGGATTGTGATCGAACTCGGATCGTCATTCATTCCAGGGTAGGGCGTTCTTGTCGATGTACCAAAGCAGATCCGCCCCTTCGGCGACATCCTCCCCGAATTTCAAGGCGCACGCCGTTCCTTTTTTCATCGGGAGTTTCGCATGGGTGAAACTTTCGATCCACTGGCTTAAGGTCGGTTCATGCCCGACGATGATCAAGACTTCGGTCGTGCAGGCCAGGATCGCGTCCTGCAGTTTCCCCATGCTTCCGCCGGCGATCCAATCCGTTTCGATCGCGACGCTGTCCAACTTCTTGGCGATGAGGTTCGCGGTTTCCATGGCGCGGATCAGCGAACTGCTGAGAATCGTGATCGAATCCTTCTTCAGGATCGGACGGATGCTGCGGGCGATCTTCTTGGCGTCGATCTTCCCTTTTTCCGTTAGTTTGCGGAGCTTGTCGTCGCTCTCTTCCGCAATGGTCTGAGCTTCGGTATGACGTATGAAAATCACGGTTTTGTCCATCGATGCTCCTTTCTTCCCCACGTTTGTAATCTTATTATGCCACATTTTTTTGGAAAAGGAAAAAGAGTCGTGCGACCCTTGTAAAATCATGGTTTGTTTCGTTTTCACCGCTCAAAAACCGGAAGCTCCGCAAGGAAGTTTAGCCATCGACCAAAGAAATAAGGGGCGTGACGGTTTCCGGATAAATATTCGATATTTCGAAAATAACCTTCCGCGATCCATTCGAGCCGCCATTCCCCGGCCTCGTCGTTCTCCCTGAACCCCTTCTGATCCCAGAACTCGAGTCCGCATCGAATCAACCGATCGATGTGTTCTTCCTTCGTGATGATCGTCGTTTTGCACTCCTGGGTCAAGACGAGTCTCGCAATCTTGGAATCCGCATGTTCAAGGACGATGTCGAACGACTCGCCGTTCCGCGTGAATTTGATCCGCCGTAGGGCCGACATGAACTCGGGCGTACTGGTTTGATCGAAGCGGGTCTCACACTCCATGCAGAAAAGCGATTGGGTCAGCCCGTTCACTTTGCATCCCCCGTGCAGGATTTCCCCTGCTTCGATGCGCGCGACCATGGCGTCGTCGGGCATCCCGTATTCCACCTTCATCACCTGCGTGCCCCCGCAGTTTACACAACGTGTTTCGTCCATATGTGCACCTCGCTCCCATTGTATCAAACCCGCCCCGTTCTTACCGCTTTTCTTCGCGGTTTTCGTGACATTCTCACCGAAGTCAAATTCCTGTGAATTTTTAGAAACATGGTATAATAAAGTCACTAAAGGAGACTACTCATGCGGGAAAACCTTCACCTTTGTCCTAAGTTCGAGAGTGCGTTTGAAATCCTCGGGAAACGTTGGAACGGCTTGATCATCCGGATCTTGGCCGACCAGCCCTTGCGTTTCGGGGAACTGGAACATGCGATTCCGGATTTAAGCGCGCGCATGCTTGCGGCGCGTTTGAAGGAACTCGAGGAAGAAGGGTTGATCCTACGCAACGTCTACCCCGAAGTCCCGGTCCGCATCGAATATGTGTTGACCGTCAAGGGGCATGAACTCGAGAAGGCCTTGGATCCGATCCAAGCCTGGGCGGATAAATGGAAAGCGAAACCGTGAGTGAAACCACGGTTTTTTTTCATGGCATAATGATTTTCTCATCGACCGGCCTATGATAAACTAAGTCCATAAGCGAGGTGTTTCCATGCAAAGCGAAGCGAAAACCGTCGATCAATATTTCGACGAACTCCCCGAAGATCGCAAAGAAGTCATGCATCGTCTACGTACGCTGATCAAAGAGAATCTTCCCGATGGTTTCGAGGAAGCGATGGGTTATGGTATGCCGGGGTACGTGGTCCCTTTCTCCCGCTATCCGCAAGGGTACCGGTGTGATCCAAGTGTCCCCCTGCCGTTCGCCGGCCTCGCGAGCCAGAAAAACCACATCGCCGTCTATCATATGGGGATGTATGCGAAACCGGGCTTGCATGAATGGTTCGAGGAGGAATATGCCAAACGGGTCGGCAAGAAACCGGATTTGGGGAAATCGTGTTTGCGGTTTCGACCGACACAAGACATACCGTATGACCTCTTGGCTGAACTGTTTCGAAAAATCACCGTGGACGAGTGGATCTCCATGGTCGATAAAATCTAGAAAAAAGAGCGACGCGAGTCGCTCTTTTTAGTCCATCCGATAGGAGTATTTGTTTCGTATGAAGACCGCGATGGCGTTGAGGGTCAACAACAGCGCCAACAGGACGATGATGCCGGCGGCGGCGACGTTTTGGAATTCGGTCTGCGGACGCGAGGTCCAGTTGTAGATTTGAAGCGGTAAGGCGCTGAAGACGTCCATCGGGGAATCGGGGAGGAAACCGACATATCCGGCGCCGCCGACCATGATGAGGGGGGCGGCTTCGCCCATGGCCCGTGAAATCGCCAAGATCGCACCGGTCAGAATCCCGGGGATGGCGTACGGGAGCACGACGCGGCCGACCGTCTGCCACTTCGACGCGCCAAGGGCGAAGGAAGCTTCGCGCAATGAACTCGGAACGGCTTTGATGGCTTCCTGCGAGGCGACGATGATGACGGGCAGGATCAGAAGCGACAGGGTGAAGGCGCCGGAGAGGATACTGTTGCCGAATTGAAGCAGACGGACAAACACCATCAACCCCAACATCCCGTAGACGATCGCAGGGACGCCCGCCAGGTTGGCGATGTTGACGACGAGAAGGTTATAGAACTTCGAACGCTTGTTGGCGTATTCTTCCAGATAGATCGCGGTGCCGACCCCGATCGGCAAGGCGATGAGGATCGTCAGCGAAATGATCCACACGCTTCCGACAAGCGCGGTCAAAATCCCGGCTTTCGAGGGGAAACGGGAGGGGAAGGAGGTCAGGAAATTCCAATTCAGATTGCCAAGTCCGTCCCGGAGAATCTTCGTCAATAGGACCGCAAGGAAAACGACGCCCACCATCGTGGCTAGGAAGACGATGCCGTGGAAGATCTTGTCCAAGGCTTTGCGTTGTTTGAGTTTGCGTGCGATGTAGCGACGCGCTTCGATGGAATCCAGTTTCATGCGTAGGTCTCCCTGTTCTTTTTCACGATGTATCGGGCGATCAGGTTAAGGCTGAAGGTCAAGAGAAACAAGAGCGCGCCGACGGCGAAGACGGTTTGGTACTCGATCGATCCGTATTCGATGTCCCCCAAGGCCACGTTGACCATGAATCCGGTCATCGTTTGGATACTGTTCAGAGGGTTGAACGTCAGGATCGGGCTTTGACCGGCGGCGATCGCGACGATCATCGTTTCCCCGATCGCACGGCTGATGGCCAAGACGAACGCGGATCCGATGCCTGAGAGCGCGGCGGGGACGACGACTTTGGTCGCGACTTCGAAACGCGTCGAACCCAAGGCATATGCGCCTTGACGCATCGAGTCCGGGACGGCGTTCATCGCATCTTCGCTTAAGGAGGCGACCAAAGGGATGATCATGATGCCCACCGCGATGCTGGCGCTGGCGGCGTTGAAGATTTTCGTACTCGGGATCAAGTCGCGCAGGATCGGCGTGATGAATGTCAGCGCGAAGAAACCGTAGACGACCGAAGGGATCCCGGCCAAAACTTCCAAGATCGGCTTGATGACCTTGCGGGTTTTCTTTTTCGCATATTCGCTCAGATAGATCGCACTGCCAAGTCCTAACGGAATCGCGACCGCGGCCGAACCGACGGCGATCATGGCGGTCCCGACGACCAAGGGCCAGACACCGAAGTGTTGCGGCTTAAGCGAGGGCGACCATTGGAGCGAAGTGAAGAATTCGACGATCGAGACGTGTTGGAAGAAGACGAACGTTTCCGAAAACAAGGAATAGATGATGCCCAGGGTGGTGAGGACCGAGATGGTCGCCAAGGCGCTCAACAGGTATTTGATCCAGGTTTCGTTGCGTTTTCTGCGTTGTTTCAAAGTTTTCATGTACTTCTCCTAAGACGCCCAAAGACGTCGCGTGGACGCCTTCGGGATTCGTCAGTTTTGTTTACTTCAGTAGTTCGAGCGACGCTTCGTAATCCGCATCCGGTAGGGGGACATACCCGACGTCCGCCACCAGTTCCTTGGCGTTTTCTAGGTAGAAGGTGACGAACTCGAGGACTTCTTCACGTTCCAGGGAAGCCTTGTTGACATAGATGTATAGGGGTCTGGAGAGCGGGGCGTAGGTTCCGTTTGCGATGGTTTCAAAGGAAGGAACGACGGCACCGGCACCTTTATCGACACCGACCAGTTTCAACTTGTCCGCGTTTTCTTCATAGTAGGCGAATCCGAAGAATCCGATCGCATACTTATCGCCGGCGATGCCTTGGACAAGCACGTTGTCGTCTTCCGATCCGGTATAGTCGGAGCGCATCGCATCGAGTTCGCCGACGATCGCTTCGGTGAAGTAATCGAAGGTTCCCGAATCGACGCCAGGCGCGTAGAATACGATTTTTTCATTCGGCCATGTGGGGTCGATGTCGGACCAGTTCATGATCGTGCTGCCCGGCTTCCACATTTCTTTGAGTTGTTCGACGGTCAACGAGGTGACCCAGTCGTTTTCCGGATTGACGAGGATCGAGAGACCGTCGAATCCGACTTTGATTTCGAGATATTCGATGCCTGCGGCCGTCGCGGCTTCGGCTTCGGATGATTTGATTTTACGGGATGCGTTCGCGATGTCGATTTCTTTGGCGATGAATTTGGACATTCCGCCGCCGGTTCCGGAGAATCCGACCGAGACTTTCACATCGGGGTATTGGGCGTTGAATTCTTCCGCGACCGCTTCGGTTACGGGATAAACGGTGGAAGACCCGTCGATGGCGATGTTGCCTTCGAGTTTCTTCGTGGTGCTGCAGGCACCCAGGCCGAGCAGTGCGGCCAAGGCAAGGACGATCGTCGTCTTTTTCATGTTGCGTTTCATTTCATTTCCTCGCATGTTTCTTTCTGTATGCAAGGTAAGTGTACCAAAGTCCAACAAGAGATTGATTTCATTCGCGTAAAAGGTTCGTTAAATCGGATTAACAAAAAAACAGGCTTGCGCCTGTTAGATCGAATTGAATACGAACTTTTCGATGACTTCCGCCAAGACCCCTTCGTTGTTGTCGTTGGTCGTCGTATAGGTGCACAATTTCTTTACGTCGAGCACCGCGTTGTTGGCGGCGACGCTGATCCCCGCCACCTTCAGCATGCTGACATCGTTGTAGTTGTCCCCCACGGCGATGACTTCATCCAGCGTGAACCCCAGTTTCGCGGCCAACACCTTCACCATCTCCCCTTTGTCGACGCCTTGATTGTTCATCTCGAAGTAGCGGTTGGAGGAGAAGGTGTGCGAAATCCCGTCAAGGACATCGCCCATCTCATGCGCGAGTCGTCGCAGGTACGGCATGTCGACTTTCTGGTAGAGCATCTTCGCGACCGGGACATCCGTGAGAAACGCGATGTCTTCCCCCAATTCGGTGAAGCTGTTGGCGAAGTGGCGGTAGTGTTCCCGTTCGTCGTCGCCCATGTTGTACATGTAGAGTTTGTCCTGCGTATAGATTTGGATGCAGACATCTTTGTCTTTTCCGAAGTCGAAGAGTTTTTTTACTTTTTCATAGGGCAAGCCTCTGAACTCGAGGATTCTGTCGCCTTTGTTTTCACTGAGGCAACATCCGTTGTAGGAGATGACGTACTCGTTCTCTTGATCGAAGAGATCCAGTTCCTTCAGGATGCCCGCGATCGCCCAATACCCGCGCCCGGTCGCCGGTACGAACTTGACCCCGGCCGCACTGGCTTTGCGGATGGCGTCGATGTTGGCTTGGGGAAGCTTGTGCTTGTCGTCCAACAGGGTTTCATCGATATCGCTGATAATGGCTTTGATCATGGGGTTTACCTCGTATCGATGTAAGTGTAGCGTGATGCAGGGTTCAAAGCAACGTCTTCTTGCATTTCGGTTTGTTTTTTCATCATTCGTCCGCTTTGTTTCCTAAAAAAAGATAGGTGCGTTTCGCACCTATCCCCCCGCCAACGGGGTGAGGAAACTCACCGTATCCCCGTCGTGCAGGACATGATTCTTTTTCACGGTTTTTCCGTTGACCGAAACGATAAG